>WAOK01000002.1 GCA_015521325.1 Desulfurococcales archaeon
CTCGTGGAGGGGAAGCCGGCCGGGTTCATAGCGGTTGGGAACGACTCAGGCGCTATAATGACGATAGCGTACCTCATGGTGACCTTCAACTCGATGGGGTTCACCATACCGCCTTGGGCACTCGCCTACCACCACTCCATGGACGACCCCCTAAACAATAGGTCGGCCGTCGAGGATGCCGCCAACGTCGGTGCTCTCGTTGTCAAGATGATTAAGTCGCTAGGCGGCCCCGCACCAGGGTATGACCCAGACCTCTTGAACAGGCTGGGGGGCGAGGCTTTCATAGAGAAGGTGAGGGAGAGGCTGAAGTCCTTAAGAGAGGTTGAGTGGAGGTTAAGGAAGCCCAAGGTAATGAGGCTTCTCGGTGAAGAGGGCGGAGGCAATGAGTGAGGGCCCCAAGCCGCATAAGGGCGTAGCCGCCTATCTCAGGTTCTACGTCCTCGCCACCCTCATATTCTCGATCGTCGTCATGATAGTCTCGGGGCTCCCGCAGGCCGAGGTACCTGAGGAAGTGCTGAATGCCCTCAACGGCACGAGCACCTCCTCCACAACCATAGGAGCTTGGGTGACGGACGCCATCGTCACACCAAGAATATGGGAGCTATGGGGCGTGGGAATAACGACGGCGATCCTCGCCTACATAGTGTATAAGGGGTTCGGCAGGATCTCAGTAGCCCTCGAGAGCGCTGGCAAGAGGGGCCTGGGTAAGGTACCGGCGGCGGCGATGGCCATGCACGCGGCGGCGGCCGCGATCCTGCTCGGCGGAAGCGCTTATCTGGGCGCCAACATGGGTGGCATAGCATCTGAGGCCGTGGCGAGCATAGGTAATGAATCAGTTGCCGGGGCCGAGGCTGTGCAGACTGCCGTCGTCTCAGCGCTGATCTCGGTGATCAAGTCACCGCAGATGATGTTCGTTAGCCTGGGGGAGGCTGCGGCGGCAGGACTCGTTCTCGGCTCGCTCATCATCGCTTACTGGGTGCTTGGTAAGGTCGTTAGTGTTAGGCTTTCGAACCTCGTCCTCTTCGCCCTCTCCCTCGAGCTCATGGCGAGGTTAGCTGACAGGCTATACACGGCGGCAGCGCCTCTACCGCCGCCGGTAGCACCTCAGACGCTGTCTTTGATGGTGTTCGCGGCGTTCCTGTTCCGTGTGATCGTGCAGTACTCGCACACGTACAGGCTAGATGAGTGGTTCGCAGGTATCGGCGCAGGTTCCGGGGTTGAGGGCGTTACTGGGGGGTCTCCCGAGGAGTAGGCAGTCCTTTATAGCTTGAGCTGCCTCAACCGCCGCTCCCTCCATCGCCTCCCATGTGTAGCCAGCTATGTGGGGTGTTAGGACAACGTTCTCCAGCCTCGTTAGTGGGTTGTCGGGCCCTATCGGCTCGTTGCTGAAGACGTCGAGGGCGGCGCCTCCCAGCCTGCCCTCCCTTAGGGCTTTCACGAGGGCCCCCTCATCGATCACCTCGCCCCTCGAGACATTGACTATGTAGGCCCCCTCCTTCATGGCCGAGATGAAGTCCTTGCCCACGAGGCCCCTTGTCTCGGGCGTTAGGGCGAGGGTGATCACCACGGCGTCCGCCTCTCGAGCGACGCAGTGCGGGTTTGGGCAGTACCTCATCTGAGCTAGCTTCTCGGCCTCCGGCTTCCTCCTCCTTGACCAATAAACCAGCCTCGCCCCGAAACCGGCGAGCCTCCTAGCCACTGCCGCACCCACCCTCCCTAGCCCGAGTATCCCTATGGTCAATGAGCTGATCGTTCTCCCTATGAATTCCCTCGGCGCCGCAGTACCGACCCACTCACCACCCCTGACGTAGGAGTCACCCCTCACGATGCCGCGGACGAGGGCCAGCAGGAGCCCTACAGCGTGATCCGCGACCGCCTCAGCTATTGAGTCTGGGCAGTTCGCTACGCAAACGCCTCTGGACTCCGCTGCCCGTAGGTCTACCTTGTCATGGCCTGAGCCGTAGATAACGACTAGCTTGAGCGATTTCCCAGCGATGTCGAGGAGCTCGTCGCTGACTACGTGGTAAGGGGCTACGATAAGTGCTGAGGAACCGGGTAGGTTCTTGCTGACCCATTCAGGCGGTGGTAGGCGCCCACGGAAGAAGGTGACTTCGAACTCCTCTCCCAGCTCCTCCATGAGGCGCCTGTGGGGCTTGAAAAGGGCTGTTACCCTAGGCCTTTCTCTGGCACTACCTCGCACCAACGGAGCCTGACCCGATCACCCTCTTCCTTACCGCAAATAACGCCTACCTTCATTGGCTCGGCTGCGAAGGCCAAGCAAGTCCATTCAAGGTTCGACGGTCTCTCCGGGAGTTTCGCCTTTAGTAGGAACTCAGTCACCTCCTCCGGCCCCCTCTCGTCGAAGCTGAAGTGGTATTTAGCGCTCGCCCCTAGTTCAGACGCCTTCTCTTCTAGGGCATCCGCTACATTCCCGGGCACGACCGCCTCATAACACCTCTTCTCCCCCGTAACCCTCAGCCTCTCGATCGCTGGGACAGCACCGGCAGAGCACAGCTCTATGTACATGGTTAGGTACTGCGCTGTCACCCTAGAGAATACGTCGAGGCCCCTCTTCTCGAGAAGAGACTCGGCCTTATTCACGAGTGATTCAGCGAGCCTCACCCAGAAAGTCGCCACGCCAATGAGGTGCGTTGTCGCGAGCGATGAGTCAACTATGTGCGGGTTCCTGAAGCTCTGGGCCGAGAGCCACCTAGCGACCTCGTGATCGTCAGCGAACCAGAACCAGGACTTAAGGCAGTCAACCACATCCTCCCTCCTTATGAGCGTGCGGATCACGTCCTCTGCATCGCTTATGGCCTCGATCGCTCTTTTCGCTGCGTTACTCGACTGCCTCATGAGCAGATAAATCGCTTCATCGAGTGCTGCCTTGGCCCCGACGAGGTAGTGTGCAGCCTGAACAAAGTTATCCGTCGCTATGAGCTCATCAATGTTTCCCCTCTTCGCTCCCGCCTCACCTGACGACATTACCCACCACCATACCTCAATTAAGGATCCGCTACTATTTAATGAGGTAACGACCAATCATCTCGGTGGGGACCGAACCCGTCACCGACGTATAGGATGAGGTGAATGGCCGCTACCGACGCAGGGTGATTCTCATTGCCCAAGGCCGTGGTGCTAGGCTATGGTGGGTGGGTGAGCGACCCATTATTCGGTCAGTCGGGCATTGCCCTACTCACGGACTCCGGAAGAATCATCCTAATCGATGCCGGCGAGGGCACATGGTACTGGCTAGGTAAGTGCGGACTCACGAAAACCCCCGATGCCGTGCTCCTCAGCCACGGCCACGGGGACCATGTCCTCGGGGTCCCGACGCTGGTTATGTGGGCTAACTATGCCAAGAAGAGGCTTAGGGTGTGGGGACACCCCTCAGCGATAGGTGCTGTCGAGGGACTCATGAGGTCTACCCACGTGGGGGAGAGCTTCGATCAGGTTGTTGAGACCCATCCCATGAGGGCGGGGGAGTGGGCTGATGTCGCTGAGGGGGTTAGGGTGCTGGCAGTTAACGCCGTCCACCCTGTCCCAGCTTACTCTTTCGTGATAGCCGTGGAAGGTAGAACTATTGCCTACAGCGGCGACACAAGGCCCAACCCCTTATTCTTTGAGGAAGCCGAAGGAGCAGACCTCCTCATTCATGAGGTGGGGGTTCCGGCGGGGCAGGAGATGCTCGCTGAGAAATTCGGGCATACATCAGAGGCCGAGATATGCGAAGTGCTTAAGGAGGTCTCTCCCAAGCTATTCATGCCCTACCACTACTCCTTAAGAAAGGCGAGGATCCCATGCGAAGAGATCACCGAGATCGTGAGGCCCGAGCACTGCCTTTCGATAGAGCTCTAAAAAAGCTAGGTTACCTTAAGCCTCATCTCGCCTAGGTCGACGATCTCGTCCTCATCGAGCTCGGCCCAGCAGCCACCATGATACAGGGCGACCGTTGGTGAGGCAGCCACGACCGCGCCCCTCAATCGGATTATCCTGGCCCTATAGTACCTCTCCAGCCTCGGCTTACCCAGCGGGTAGTGGTTAAGGAACGCCGCGTGAGCGGCACCTTCACCCACAGCGACGGCGGCCACGACCGCGCCGTGGGCGGTGCCAGCGGCTGAGGCAACCGCTCGGAGCCCTCTCACGAGCCCCTCGCGCGGGCCATCCTCGGCTACGTGCTTAGCTAGGGCTGAGGCTATGAGGTGTGTGTCGGTGACGTACCCTGCCTCACCTAACCAGCCGAGCCTCTCGAGCGGGATTGTCCCGTTGAACGCCACCCACACCTCGACATACTTGCCTGTGAGTGAGGTGTGGGGTGCTGGATGGGAGGCCAGTAACCACTTCTTCATTCCCTTGCTGGCTCTCCTGCAGTGGGCTATCACGAACCCTTCCCGAATACCGCTGATAGTTTTTGTGAGGGATGCGAATCCCTCGCTGTCCTCATCGATCGGTTCCGCGGTTCTGTAGTGCATCATTCGTGTCGGGGTGATTACGAGCCAGCCCCAACCATCTCTGTGGCTCTTTCTCCTTGGGTGTAGTTCGTCGTGGGCGCAGGCCCTCATGAACGCTTCAATGATTTCCGGGAGCGGCCCGGGGCCGTTGCTTAGGTGTGCTGCGAGCAACCTGCACATCGCGCCTACCAAGGCACTCACGGGTAAGGCATTATATGGTGTGAGGCCCCACTAACTTGATGACCGTCGACCCAATCACGCTCGTGTTCATTGGTGCGGCGCTGGTGTTCTTGGGAATAGCGATAATGGTGCTGGCGTCCGGGGGAGGGAGGGCTGAAGGGGGTGCCGTCATCGTTGTAGGCCCTATCCCCATCGTGGTCGGATCCTCAAGGTCTGCGGCGCTGGCCGCGGCAGTACTTGGTGCGGTCATGATTATTGCGTTGATAATCCTTAGTCTGGTGGTGAGGTAATGCCTGACCTGGTTAGGGCGATCGCTTTACTCGTTGTCTTCATTGGTGTAGCGCTTATAGCGCTCGGCATATCCCTGGCAGCCATAACCTCTCGGGAAGGCGGTTCATCGGGCGCCGCCTGCGTCGTGATCCTCTTCTTACCGCTCTGCTTCTCGTGGGGGAGTAACGCCGCGGCCGTGGGTGTGGCAGCCGCCGTGATATCGCTCGCTTTCCTCGTGATTATGGTGCTCCTCCTTAGGAGGTTGCTGGAGGGACTAGCTCCGAGTGAGTGATGTCATATCCTCAGCTCCTTTCCCGCCTTTTCCTTCAGTATCCTGTGAAGCCTCTTGTACCACTCTGGCATCGTAACGCTTTCTATCACCATCCCGGGCTCGTAGGGCTTTATGTCGAGCACCGGCGTGCCGTCGAAGAGGTCTATACCCTCTACGTGTATATACCTCCCCTCGATCTTCGTGACCCTCGCTATGGTGAGGCCTATGAGGTTTGGCCTGTGAGGTGAGTCGGTGGCGAAAACTCCTACCTCGGGGAGATCCTCGAGGGGGATCCCGAGCCTCGTGAAGCGCCTGTGCCTGACCTTAATCACTCCCCTCGCCTCGGGCGGGGCTTTATGGAGCCACGTTATGAGGATTATGTGGCTGAAGCCCTCCAGACCCTCCAGACCCTCAGCGTACTCCTCGAACACCTCTACGATACCGTCGACTCCGCCGGTGAGCCAGGAGGCCTTGACCTCTTCGTCGGTATGGGGTACGTGCACCACGCCTATGGCGCATGCATCGAAGCACTCACGCCTCACTTCGGCTCACCCTCGGTAGGTATGACGCATATGAACCTGAACACGTCGTTGCCGGGGTTCTCGTAGGCGTGCGGTACATTGGGCGGAATATAAATGAAAGTGCCCTCCCCCACGTCGTACCATCTCTCGCCGATCTTTATCTTTCCATTACCAGATAGAACGAATATCTCGTGCTCCCATGGATGTGAGTGCTCCTTTATCCAGCCGCCTGGCCCGATCTCAAAGACCCTCATCGCGTAATTGGGGGCGCCGTCAGCACTCCTTATGAGCCACCTGATCGTTGTCTTGGCCGCCATGTCCGGGGGCACTACCTTTGCCTCGACCTCGTCCCACCTACCGAGCTTCTCACCGCTCGGGCCCGTCACGATCATCTTATTCCCCCGACGGGATCGTTGGGCTCGCCTTAATTAGGGCTGGTGGGTGCTGGTTCTTAGGTGCCCCGATGCCGGTTGATGTGAGTAAGTTAGTCGCATCGTTCGACTCCCTCGATAACTGGGTCGAGATGCAGAGGAAGGCGAGGGAGCTGTTCGCTGAAGTCAATGAGGGCATAGAGGACGCTGACAGGCTGGCCCTAGTTCTCGCTATCAGGCAGGCGTTCCAGCACATGATCAAGACCCTCAGAGCTTTCGATAACTGGCTCGAGGACCCTGTCATACTGAACTACGTCACGCGGGAGATGCTCCTGGAGGTCTGGGAGACGACCTACGAGATCCTTGACAAGCTCCTCGACCTGGACATAAGGCATACGTCAGCCCTTAAGAGGGTTGCTCAGGAGGAGATCAACAAAGGTAAGCTCCCGCCCCTCATGGACGTGAGAAAGGAGAGCGAAGAGGAACCTAAGGGAACCCTCAGGCCCCTCTAACCGGGGCAGAACCCGCCGACACACCCACCTCCCCATGCACTCCTTTCATGCCCTATAACGCAGAGACCGCCAAGAATACCCCTCTTTACTCCCACCTCAACGACAGGCGAGCCCGAGTAGGCCATAACCACGGCGTCACCCTCTATCGGGTAGAGGGAGACCCTTAGCCCGGCTCCGTAGGGAGTGCTTGGGGCTGTGAGGACTCCCGCGTAGAGCCCATCCACATCCTCACCCAGTCTAATGATTGCTTCACCACCGCCAACCCTCATCGGCGCCTCCAGGCACTCCCCGCCCTCGGTGAGCGAGAAGCTAATTCCCTCAACGGATATCAGGGGCGTAGGTACCCAGTAGAGTAGCGTTGAGTTGATGCTGAGTGGGTATAACAGTGGAATCATCACGGTACCGCTGACCAACGCAGCCAGCGACACATTAAGTGATAACGTGGCATTCACCGCTGCCAGAGTCCCTGCATAGGATGCCTTGACGACCCCCGCCACATAGATAGGGAGCCCATCAAGCGTCAGGATAATCGCGTATAGCCCCTTTCCTAGGTAGATAGAGATCGAGGCTGTGCCTCCATTTGATCTCACCACAGCCGGGGTTCCCGAGGCCTTAACCCATGCCCTGCCTTCCGAGAGCTTCACGGGCGCCCTCACGTAGGGTGAGTCAGCCGCAACACCCACTCCCGAATCGATCACTATAGGTGACTCGTCGATAGCGGGTACGCCGGTCGGCACCACATAACCCCACTTCATGCCCTCAGGTACGTTACTTGGTGAGCCGTAGCCCGGAACAGGGGGCGGCCCTACGTTAATCGCTCTGAACTTATCATCAACAATTACCTTCTTCACACCCGGGGAGACAGGCGCCAGTGGTGATTCTGCGTCCGCGACTATCTTGATTGAGTAGGTTATGGCCCGCGAGGTGTATGCCAGGACAACCACCCCAATTGATGGGATAGCTTCCCCAGCCCCGCTGGCAAGATACCGTCCCCAGGCACCGTATAGCGTGGACGGTAGGCTAAAGAACGCCTTACTTCCGGGGGAGAAGTAACCTATATCGATGAATGGATCGCCCCCTGGAGGTGTGGGGGCGTAGACTATTATTGCATAGGTCTGGGGGTAGAGGCACCCAGCCTCTATACAGGCTCTCTCGGGGAGGTCGACAATGAGTACTGGATTGGGCGGCGCCGTCGGTAGGGAGGAGGCCAGCGCTGAGTAAGCTATGAGAGCGGCCGCAACCACAGCAGCGAGCTTATATTGGGCCCTCATGGATCCTGCCCTGCCTCAGGCCCTTACCAGCGAACCTGCGCAGCGCCTCCCCACCGCCCTCGAGGAGCGCGACCAAGTTGAGGGCGTGCTTCCTGGCCCTGTCGGCCGCTATCTCCCTTAACTCTGCCGGGGACTCTGCCTCATCCTCGTGCACCGTCACATCGATCACGTGCTTCTTCGTCCTGAGCTGAACGAGCTGGAGCGACATCGAGGCCACGACGTAGGATAGTTTATCGGTTAGGGAGCCCCCCACCCACCCTAGGGTGATGACGCCGTCGCATCCCTCATCCTCAAGGAGCTTGAGGGCCGCGACCGGGATGTCCTTTATCCCAGGCACGGTGTACCTGATGATCTCTGCTCCGGGGACGGCCTCCTTTATCGCCTCTATAGCGTGCCTAGCCATGTCGACCCTGGAGAAGGTTGTGTCCACTACCCCTATCCTCACCCGGATCCCCAGCCTATCTCTGGGGACAGCCTAATACTGTTGCTGTTCCATCTCTATGTTTATACATCTCTGCGCACTGTTTATGCAATATTTGGTAGGCTGTCACCGCGGATATGAATGAGTGTTTATTTAATTATATAATTAAAGAAACTATGATTGATAACTTTTCTATTTGTTTTGTCTATTTTTAAACCTGTATATAATCTAGTGCGGTGAGTTTATAACCGAGACCCCGAAGAATGGTCGGGGTCGAGGAGGTGATCCAGCCTGATCCGGCGCTTGCCCAGCAGTGCGTCGCCCTAGCCCCGCTAGTGGCCGTCATCACTGCTTTCCTCATCCCGATAATGCATATGGCGACTAAGAGCCGCTTCGTCTCGTGGCTTATTTCTGAGCTTGGTATGTTATTCGCCCTCGCCGCGAGCGCCTACGCCGCGTTCGCCGTTTACGCTGGCGGGGGCGTGATCACGTACGAGTTCGCCGCCTTCCCACCACCGCTTGGCATAACGTACATCGTCGACCACATCAACGCCTTCATCGGGCTCCTCGTAGCGGCAGTTTTCTTCCTCGTGAACATCTTCGCCTACACCTACATCAAGGGTATTGGCGGGGACGAGTGGTACTACACAATCACTATGGGTATGGAGGCCGGTCTCCTCGGCATAGCCTACACGGGAGATATCTTCAACCTCTTCGTAATGATGGAGGTGGCCTCCGTAGCGACCTATGCCGCCATAGCGTTCCGTAGGGAGAGGGGGCACACCCTTGAAGCGAGCACGAAGTACGCATTCATAGGCGCGGTCGCGACGACCGTCTACTTCATCGCCGCGGTGATGGCGTACTATTCCTTCGGCACACTGAACATGGCTAACATAGCCGCCATAGTAATGAACTACGGCGGCGCCTTCACCACATACTTCGGGGGAGGCTTCGCGGCGAACCCTTACCTCGCCCTCGCCGTATTCTTAGGCCTGGCCGCGTGGGCGCTCATGATAGAGGCAGCACTTTTTCCGATGCATTTCTGGCTACCCGACGCCTACTCGGCCGCCCCAGCTACTGCATCGGCGTCACTGGCGGCCGTGGCTGAGGGTGTCTACATTTACGCGATAGCGAGGCTCATGTACACTGTGGGCGGGGCCGAGCACATCGAGTGGCTGAGGTGGGTAATGCTCGTTCTCGGGTCAGCGGCCGTCATCTTCGGCGGGTACGCCCTAGCTATCCAGAACGGGCTCAAGAAGATGATAGCCTACTCGGCGGTCCTCGACGTGGGCTTCATGTTCATAGGCCTCGGGATAGGCACCCAGGCAGCTCTTGCCGCCACCCTCTACTACGTCCTCTCCCATGCCGTGGTCAAGCCGCTGCTCTTCATGGTTGCGGGCGCTGCGGAGCACAGCATCGGCACGACATCCTTAGCCGAGATCGGTGGTAGGCTGAGGGCATCGCCTATACTCGGGTTCGGGCTCCTAGTGGGGGGCCTAGCTGTTGCCGGGGTCGTGCCGCTTAATCTGTTCTTCGCTAAGCTGGGCCTCGTAATAGCGTCGATTGAGGCAGGCCTCTATCCGCTCATAATCATAATAGCTATAGGTTCCGCCCTGGCGCTTGTGGGCTTCATGAGGGCTTTCTACGCAGCATACTTCAACATCTCGAAACACGTGGACGGAATAAGAATCCCGGCCAGCTTCAAGGCAATGATACTCCTCTTCGCAATCGGCGTAATAGCCACCGGCGTCGCCTACTATTACCTGGCGCCGGCGGTCATAGAGCCGGCAGCGAGATCCCTCCTCGACCCCGCCGCGAGGAGGGCCTACGTAGACGCGGCGCAGTCTCTCCTTAATCAGGTCGTAACCATTTCTTCATTGGGTGGTTAATCATGAGTGAAGTAAAACAAGAGAAGAAACCCCGCGAGGGGAAGGAGAAAAAGGGGAAGAAGGCTTGGTTCAGTGGCTGGTTTAGGTCGAAGTCTATCTGGATGATACACTACTGCTCTGCCTGCGGCGCGATCGAGCTCCCACCGGTTGTGATGTCACCGCTCGACTTCGAGAGATACGGGTTCATGCCTGCTCCGACACCTAGGCAGTCCGACGTGTTCGTGGTCATGGGTTACGTGAACAAGAAGACTCTTAAGGTACTCCTCAGGCTGTACGAGCAAATGCCCGAGCCTAAGTACGTGCTCGTGGGCTGTAACTGCCCCGCCACGGGCGGGCTATACTGGGACTCCTACGCAACAATAAAGGACATCAGTGAGTACATACCCGTCGATGTCTGGGTACCTGGGTGCATGCCCAGATCCTTCGACTGGCTCAAGGGGTTCCTCGAGCTCGCACGCCTCGTGCGTGAGGGCAAGATACCCCAGACCCCGAGGCCGATAGAGGAGAAGCCCGGAGAGCTTGAGGAGATGATCCTCAAGGAGATCCAGGCTAGGGAGGAGCGCTTCAAGAGGGAGAGAGGATGAGCACAGTAGAGGGGCACGCCGAGGGGAAGGATGAGATCCTAGAGCTGATCCGGCGGTCTCTGCCACCGGGTAAGTTCAAGGAAGTAGTCCCCACTAGGTGGCCGAGGAGGTACATTGTCTTCATAGACGCGTGGGCCATAAGGCCGGTCATGGAGGCCTTGAAGGCCGCGGGCTTCGACCGATTCGTGGCGATTGAGGCCATAGACTGGTACAATATAGAGCCCGTCTTCGAGCTCCTCTACTATGTCGAGTCAGTGAAGCTCGGCGGGCCCCTCGTTATAGTGAGGACTAAGATACCCAGGAACAACCCGGAGATAGACACTATAAGAGACATCTACCCCTTGGCCCACTGGCAGGAGATAGAGAACTACGAGTTCTTCGGCATAAGGTTCAGGGGGCACCCAGACCTCAGGCTCTGGATACTCGAGGACAACTGGGAAGGCCCGCCACCACTGAGGAAGGACTTCGACACCGTGAAGTACGTGCTCGAGACCTACTACGGCGGCAAGAAGTGGGAGAGGCCCGTGAAGAGGAGGGAGCCACCGCCACCAAGGGGTGAGGAATGATGGCAGAGGGCAAACCAAGGATGATATTCCTCGGGCCCCAGCACCCGGGGGCCCCCGGTAACGTCGCGTTCAAGGTGTGGCTCAAGGGCGAGAAGGTGGTGAAGGCCGAGCTAGTGCCCGGGTTCCTGCACAGGGGCTTCGAGAAGATGATGGAGAACAGGTGGTGGGAGGTAGACGTAGTTCTTTCGCCCAGGTATTGCGTCGAGGACCCGGACAACTTCGAGCTCGCGTACGTCCTCGCAGTAGAGGACTTGTTTGGTGTCGAGGCACCCGAGAAGGCCAGGATCGTGAGGACTATCGTCGCCGAGATGAGCAGGATCCAGTCCCACCTCTTCTGGCTAATGCACATGGGCGGTGCTACGGGCGCGAGGTACATACCCGCCTGGGCTATGGCAGCCAGAGAGGAGATACTGAGGTGGTACGACTACGTCACCGGGCACAGGATATACCACCACTACATGACCCCCGGAGGCATCAGGTGGAACGTGCCGAAGGACTTCAAGGAGGTCACCCTCAAGACACTGAACAGGGTCATGCCGATGGTGAAGGACATCGAGGACGCCTTCGTGAACAACAGAATACTTAGAGCGAGGACTGAGGGCATAGGTGTTATCAAGGGCTACGTCGCGGTTCAGCTAAACGCCACAGGCCCAACCCTAAGGGCTGCTGGGATAAAGTATGATGTGAGGAAGGTCGACCCCTACGAGGCATACGGGGACGTAGACTTCGAGATCCCGACCGGCACAGAGGGCGACGCCCACGACAGGATAGTCGTTAGGATCAGGGAGATTTATCAGAGCAAACACATAATCGAGCAACTTGTTGAGAGGGTGAAGCCCGACGACCTCAACTACAGGGTGAAGATGCCCCTCCTACCACCGCCGACCCTTCCATGGCCAGCGGTTGCGAGGCACGGCGAGGGCATGAGCAGGGTTGAGGCAGCGAGAGGTGAGGCGATGGTGCACGTTGTCGGCATAAAGGACAGGAAGCCGTACAGGGTCAAGCTGATCACCCCCTCAATGCCCCTCCTAACAACAGTAATGGACTACATCATAGAGCACGAGGACGTCACAATAGCTGACCTGCCCATAATCGTGATGAGCCTCGACCCATGCCCACCGGACATAGATAGGTGAGGTGGTAGATATGGCGCTCAAGGCACTCCTGCTCGGGATGAAGTACCTCTTCAAGAGACCCTACACCATGCTCGTTCCGGAGAAGGAGCCCCCCATGACGACCGAGAAGACCAGGGGCAGGCACCTCCTAGACATGAGCAAGTGCGTAGGCTGCAGAATGTGCCAGATGGTGTGCCCAGCAGACGCTATCAAGATGTACAAGGTAGAGGGCGACTTCAAACAGAACCCAAAGAAGATATTCCCGGGCATAGACTTCAACCGCTGTACCTTCTGTGCCCTCTGCGTCGAGGTCTGCCCGACCGGCGCACTCTCCATGACAGACATAACTGGCTGGTACATGACGACGACCGACACGAGGACCAACCTCAGGTCTCCGTACGACCTCGCCGCCGAGCTGGCTAAGAACGAGAAGCCGGACTTCCGGGTCACGATCACTAAGCAGACCTTCCTTTACCAGACCAAGAAGAGAGGGTGATTACCGTGCTCCCGCTTGAGACACAGATGTACATCTTGGCCGGGGCTATCGGGCTCTACATATTTTCCTCACTCATCTACGCGTACAAACTCGCTACCGAGAAGTCCGTCCCGGACATGGTCATACTGGTCGACTCTCTTACCTATGACTTGGCCGTGTTTATTGTGGCACTCTCGATACTCACCCAGAACGCGTATCTGGCCGTGGGGGCTTTGCCCCTCGCGATCTGGGCATACGTATTCGACATATACATGAGTAAGTATCTGGAGGGGAGGGAGCTTGGTGACTGACGCACTCACGCTAGTGGGCCAGATCCTGGGATGTCTGGGCCTGGTGCTAGCACTCGTTGGGGCAGTTAACGACTTAATAGCGGCGATAGGGTTCGTGAGGTTCAAGAACTTCTTCCTGAGGCTCCACGCCCTAACCGTCGGCGTGATAGGGGGGACGTTCTACCCGCTCATCGGGCTCGGGACATACGCCCTCTTCTGCATATCGCCGCCGCTCGGGTATTACGTGGCGGGCGTGTCCTACGTCACCGCGTTCTTCGTCCTCATAACTGCCCCGGCAGGCTCCCACGCAATAGCTAGGGGGGCCCACAGGGCTGGGTACAGGCCCGAGCCCGTGAAGGAGGACAAGTTGGCTAAGGACAGGGAGGAGGGGGTGATGGAGTGATGTTCCAGGGCCCGGTAATATTCGGTCTCACGGTGAACGAGATACTCCTAGCCGTGTTCCTAACTCTAGCACTTGTCTTCACCTACAAGACGCTGGTCGAGAAGGACCTAGTGAAGGCCGTCGTCTACTCGGGCGGTGAGGCAGTCTCGTACGCCCTGGCGTTCGTTGTCATGTACGCCCCTGACCTCGTGCTAGCCTACGTAGCCGTCGGCCTCGGGATTTACTCGGCACTCTTCCTATTCGTGATCACTAGGACTGAGAGGTATGAGAAGGAGGTGGTTGAGGCGTGAAGGGTGAGGAGGCACTAGCCATAATCGTGTCCTTGGCCGCCGCGGCGCTACTGGCCGTAGTGGCCGTCGGGCAGGGCCTCGTGCCGGTGGCCTCAACAGACCTGACCCCGCTGGCGAGGTTCTACCTCCTGAACGTGTACAACGGGAGTAGCCAGCTATGGGGCGCCTCGCCCGAGGTCATAACATCGATACTCTGGGATTACAGAGGCCTCGACACGGTGTACGAGACGGCCGTGTTCTTCCTAGCCATAATAGCTACCCTAACTCTGTTCAGGGATGCGAAGCTCCTGCCAGAGACCGCCGGCGCTGGTAGGGGCATGACCGTCATTGTTAAGACAGTGACGAGGATAACATTCGTCACCATACCGATCATAGCTGCCTCGATAGCGCTGCACGGTCACCTAACCCCCGGAGGAGGTTTCCAGGGCGGCGCGGCGTTCGGTGTCGCCCCGCTGCTCCTCATAACGGCGTTCTCCCTACGCCTAGCGGCTGAGAGGGGGTGGAGTAAGGGCAAGCTCCTGACGGTGAGAACTGCTGGCCTGCTCGCCATCGGATTAATAGCTGTGTCCACGCCCTACGTCATCGCCGCCTTAGGCGGTAAGGCAGGCATCGGTTACGTCATGCAGAACCAGCCGAAGGCCTGGGCAGACGTTGGGTGGCCTTACGCAATAACCTATGCCGGGATGAGGGTGCTGTTCAGCGGCACCCTCTTGTTCCTCAACCTGGCCGAGCTATTCGCTGTCTCAGCGGGCCTCGCGCTCGTGTTCACAGTCATAGCCATGCCGACTGAGGTGCTCGAGAAGGGTGGGGGTGTGAGAAAATGATGGATGCCGGCACACTGCTCTGGATATACTTTTACTCGGTTCTGCTCGTCACGGTGTTCCTCAGCCTGTACGGGGTGTACAGGAGGCCTAATGTCTTGAAGAAAATCATAATGCTGTCGATATTCGGCGACGCTGCCAACGTACTCGCGGTGCTCATGGGGTTCAGGAAAAACGCTGCATCACCTCCGGTGTACCCCGGGCAGACATACACTGAGTGGTCTGTCCCGAACTCGACACAGCTACAGCAGTTCGCCTCAGTAGCTGTTGACCCAGTGCCTCAGGTGCTTGTCGTAACCGCTATAGTCATAGGTCTCGCTGTGCTCATATTCCTCTCCGCAGCCGCCATACTCCTGTACAGGCACTACGGCACCCTTGACGTGAGGCTCATAAGGCAGAAAATAGTTGAGGGGGGTGTTGAGGAATGAGTAAGGCGGGATCGGCTTTCGCGGTATTCCTGTTCCTCCTCGGAATATACCTGGTCTACACAGGAACAGCCAACCCGGTCGACGTCATAGCTGGGGGCGTGGCCGCTGCCGTAATAGCGGCGCTCTCAGCCGACCTCGTGGTGAGGAAGCCAGGCAAGGTGTTTGACCCGAGGAGGTGGGTCGCCTTCATTGTCTATGCTGTGAAGTACCTCACCGTCATAGAGGCGAGGGCCCACCTGGACGTGATTAGGAGGATACTAAGCCCGTCGCTCCCGGTTGACCCGGCCATCGTGAGGGTGCCGTACGCCGTTAGCGACGACTACGCCATAACCACCATAGCTAACTCAATAACCAACACACCCGGCACCGTCGTCGTGGACATAGACACTGAGAGGAAGTACATGTACGTCCACTGGATAGACGCCAAGGCTACCGAGGATGAAGAAGCCAGGGCCCACGTATCCGAGGAATTCGAGAGTTATGCCAAGCTTATTTTCGAGGGGTGATAGGGGTGGCCGCGATAGGTATGGGGCCTGATGTCCTGGTTCTTGTATCCTTCGGCTTCGTCTTCCTCGTAGCGGGAGTGGTTTGGTTTATGATGTACCATTTGTTCCAAAAAGTTTACGGGAGAAAGCTGAAGTACGAAACACCCGTTAAGAGGGACCTGGTCTTCTGCGGCATGGAGCCGCCGGAGGAGGACGTCATGATACCGGTGACTGAGGTTATGACCTCTGTCCTGAGCAGGGCTGTGAGGAGGTGGTATAAGGCGATTAAGGAGGGAGCAGCTGTGGAGTTCGTGCAGGACTGGTACTTTTACCTAATAGTAATGCTCGTTATACTGCTTAGCATAGGTGTTGCCCTGGGGTGGTGAGGGATGGATGCCTGGATAAGTAATGTGGTGACCCTTGTCCTTGAGGCCCTGGTCTTTCCGGGCTTCATGTTCATGATGGCCATGATTATCTTCACTCAGTGGTGGTGGAGGAAGGCTTCGGCCAGGATGGCGTATAGGAGAGGCCCCACAAGGACGGGGCCTGCGGGAACGCTACAGCCCCTCGCCGACTTCCTGAAGCTCTTGGCCAAAGAGGATATAACTAACGGGCTCATGCTGCGGCGATTGCCTATACTCATAACATCATTCGCTGCTGGTTCAATAATTACTGTGCTCTTATTCACTCCCCTGTCCCCGCTAGCCCTTTGGTCACCCTTCGATATAGTCATTGTCCTGTACCTTCTGCTGTGGGTCGCCGTTTCCATGGCCCTCTACGGGCTCTCGGCACCCAACCCCTACACCAACCTAGGGGTGGGTAGATACCTCGCCCTGCTAACGGTCAGCGAGCCAGCCCTCTTCGCCGCTTTCCTAGTGCCGCCGATAGTGGCTGCAGGGATCAACCCTTCAACGCAGTACAGCCTATACTGGACAATAATGAACGCCGCCAATCTATGGACGAGCAGTGCAGTGAATGCTACAGTCATGGCCATAGCAGCTATTGCGGGGTTCTTCGCTATGCTTGGCGTAATGACTGTTAAGCCGTTCGATTTCCCGGAGGCTGAGGGCGAGATATACTGGGGGATGTTCACCGAGTATGGCGGCCCTCGGCTAGCCCTGGGGTTCTTCGTCTTGTTCCTGGAGAAGATCATTCTGCCAATGCTATATGTCATGTTGTTCCTAGGAGGTGCTGCACCCTTTAGCTTCGCAGATAACTACGTAGCGGCCTTCATAATCGTCCTCATGAAATACCTAGCTGTCTACACCCTCATAGCTCTCATAGATACCATGATGCCAAGGTACAGGCCTGACCAAGGCATAAGGTTCATGATAAAGTACGCGATAACGCCAGCAACCATAGCCCTAATATTCGCCGTGGTTGCTACCGCCATCTGAGGGTGTGAACTTTAATTTCACCACACACCTCTCCTAGTGTGAGGTTATGTTTGATGAACGCCTCACACTCATTCGATGAGGTACTAAATAACGTAATAAGCTGGTTGAAGCAGGGCGATCCCAACGCGAAGAACCACGTCGACCTCCCGTGGGAGGTTGTTGAAAAGGTTGTTGAGGGAACGAAGTACTACATGGCTACATATAAGGAAATACCCTACATAATCTATATTTACCCCTTAAGGGATATCGAGATAATCAGGCTCGTGATAGATCCCCTAATCCCAACCAAGTTTATGGACAACAACGACAGGCTCAGGCTCTACTACGCCCTGCTGAAGATATCAACAAATCCCAGCCTAGTGAAGGCCGGCTTAGTCGGCGACGACGACGGCATAGTTTTCATAGCAGATCTGAGTGCGTACTCCCTCGGTAGGAGAGAGCTAAATCAAGCCCTCGAGGAGCTTCTAATAACAGCGTATGGAGTGATTAAGGAGCTTGGAGCGGAGGAACACGTGATCGAGGCCTACCTAAAGGGGGTTCTCGCCATTATAGAGACGAAGAAGGAGAAGGGAGCCACTGCCGAGGAAGTAAGGAAGTTTCTGACGGAGAAGCTCGGACTTAAGGGGGAGTTGGCTGACGCCCTTATCAAGGAGGTGTACGGTGAGGGCGCCGCGGAGAAAGGGCCCTTCACGGGTACTATATGATCTCCCGAACTACCTTTAATCCCTCATCAATAGTTTTTCGAGGGTAGGCCTTTGAGGAGGACTTCTAGGCTTCCAGGCTTCCATAAGCTACCCATCGAGGAAAGAATACACATAGTAAAGGAATTCGCTGGCCTGAGCGATGAGGACGTGAAGATCTTGACCAAAACCGGTGCCTTGAGTCTCGAGATAGCTGACAGGATGATAGAGAATGTGATAGGTACAGCAGAGCTACCCCTGGGCATAGCCACGAACTTCCTCATCAACGGCAGGGACTACCTCGTTCCGATGGCGATCGAGGAGCCCTCCGTAGTGGCGGCTGCGTCGAATGCCGCTAAAATGTGCCGGGCAGGAGGAGGCATAAGGGCTGTTGCCTCGGAGCAGCTCATGATAGCTCAGGTACAGCTGGTGAAGGTTCCCAACCCCTATGCCGCGGCCTTCAAGATCATTGAGAGAAAGAAGGAGCTCCTCGACCTAGCCAACTCAACCAACCCAATCCTCATAAAGGTCGGGGGAGGCGCTAGGGATGTTGAGGTAAGGGTTCTTGATTCCCCCATGGGTCCTATGGTCATAGTCCACCTTATCGTCGACGTGAAGGACGCTATGGGCGCTAACACCGTTAACACCATGGCCGAGGCGGTGGCCCCCCTGATAGAGCAGTGGACTGGTGGGAAGGTCTACCTCAGGATACTGAGCAACCTCGCCGACAGGAGAATAGTTAGGGCGTGGTGCAGAGTCCCGAAGGAGGCTATCGGAGGCGAGGACGTCGTAGAGGGCGTGCTCTGGGCGTGGGCCTTCGCCGCCGCCGACCCCTACAGAGCCGCTACACACAACAAGGGCATAATGAACGGCATCATTGCGGTGGCTCTAGCGACAGGGCAGGACACGAGGGCGCTGGAGGCAGGGGCCCACGCCTACGCCGCGAGGAGGGGGAGGTACGAGCCCCTTACGGTGTGGGAGAAGGACGAGAACGGCGACCTCCACGGCTACATAGAAATACCGATAGCCGTCGGCACCGTAGGCGGGGCCGTCAAGGTCAACCCTGTGGCTAGGGTCGCGCTGAAGATACTCGGAGTAAAGACAGCTAAGGAGCTGTCGGAGGTCATGGCTGCAGTAGGGCTAGCGCAGAACCTCGCCGCCCTAAGGGCCCTGGCCACCGAGGGGATCCAGAGGGGTCACATGAAGCTCCACGCGAGGCAGATAGCTATATCCGTTGGGGCCAAGCCAGAAGAGGTTGACAGGGTTGTTGAGGAGATGCTGAAGGAGGGCGTCATAAGAATGGATAAGGCGAAGGAGATACTGGAGAGGATTAGGAGGGGCGGCTGATGAGCGAGGTGCTCCGCATCGGCATCCTCCAGCTAGAGGGCACCGCGAGCAAGGAGGAGAACCTCTCAAAGATATGGAGGGTCCTAAGCGGGGCTAGGGCTGACCTCATTGTCCTCCCAGAGTACAGCATGGCCCCGCTACCCCTCCTCAACAAGGAGGAGCTTACTAAGGTGGCTGAGCCCCTTAATGGAACATTCGTCAAGGGACTAGCCAGCATAGCGAGAGATAGAGGAACCAGCATCATCGCTGGAATATATGAGAAAGTAGGTGACGGTGTCTACAACACTGCCGTCATTATCTCCAGCGATGGCGAGTTAGTGGCTTCGTACAGGAAGGTTCACCTATACGACGCTTACGGCGCCAGGGAGTCCGACTATTTCCTCAAAGGTGGTGAGCCACCGCCCGTAGTTGATATCGAGGGCTGGAGGGTGTCGGTGGCTATATGCTTCGACCTCAGGTTCCCGGAGCTCTTCCGCACCGCTGCGCTACGGGGAACCGAGCTATTCGCCGTACCTGCTGCGTGGTTCCGCGGTGACGGGAAGGAGGAGATACTGCATGCCCTAGCGAAGGTGAGGGCCCACGAGAACGTCGCGTGGCTGGCCCTAGCCGTTCAGTACGGGCCCCACTTCACCGGAAGGTCGGCGCTCATCCACCCCATGGGGTACGTCGCACTCGACCTGGGCTACGGGGAAAAGTATGTTGAGACCGAAATAAGCAAGGAAGAGCTAGGTAAAGCAAGAGAGGTACTGCCCCTCATGAAGCTCAGGAGGCCAGAAACCTACCGAGGGGTGTGTGACTGAGTCCCCGGCACACACTCACCAACCAAGCCAACTACATCAATGCCTTTTCCTCCACAGTCGACCGCCTCGAGAACGCGGAATACTACGTTATCCATCCCATCATCCGGAGATACCTCGACAACGTAGTAGTGCGGCGGCACCACCTCGGCACAGAGGAGGGGCCTACATTCCTCATCACCAGGCCATACCTTCAGCACCCTTACGGTACCGCCGTCACTAACTTCAGCCATGATTTTCTCACACGCCGTCCCCGCCTTAATGACTAGGTAGGCACTGTCGCCGCCCAGCCAACACACCAGTCCCACCCCAAAATCCCCTGAATCCGTGGCCTCCTCGATCCTAATCTTCACAAGCTCGCCCAGTAGTGTGTGACACTACATAATTAGGTTTGGAGGTGAATACCGTATCGGTGCGTATCTTGAGCAATGTCATTAAGGCCGTGATTGCGGGCGTGTCCGTCGGTGACGAAGATCCCGTGAGGGTCATGGGCGTGATCAACGCATCGCCGGAGTCCTTCTATAAGGGCTCCGTGATCACGGAGCCCGAGAGGGCGGCGGTCCTGGCTGAGGAGATGGTTCGGGAGGGGGCATCATTCATTGATGTCGGCGGTATGTCGACGGCGCCTTACCTAGAAACGTACGTAACACCTGAAGAAGAAGTGGGTAGGGTCGTACCGATCATTAAGGCGATCAAGGAGAACTCCTCCGTCAAGGTGCCGGTATCGATAGACACGACGAGGGCTTACGTGGCTGAGAAGGCCATCGAGGCCGGCGCTGACATAGTTAACGACGTAAGGGGGCTTAAGGAGGACCCGAGGATGGCTAAGGTGGTGGCCGAGTACGGGGTTCCGGTCATAGTTGCGGCTAACCCTGTTGGCCAGAGGATCGAGGGTAATGACCCAGTAAGGGTGGTCTTAACGGCCCTAGAGGAGTCAATCAGGATTGCGGAGAACGCCGGCGTGGACACCGGGAAGATCGTGGTTGACCCCGCCATAGGGTTCATCAGGCCGAAGAACCCGCCGTGGTACGTGTGGGACGCCACAGTCATAGCCAATCTGGACATACTTAGGGCGTTCGGTCTCCCAATACTTATCGGCATATCTAGGAAGTCGTTCCTCAAGGCAATAACTGGTAGGGAGAAACCCGAGGAGAGGCTGGCGGGGTCGCTGGCAGCGACAGCGATAGCTGTGTGGAACGGTGCCCACATAGTGAGGGCCCATGATGTGAGGGAAACGGTTGACGCCGTAAGGGTGGCGAAGTTCATTAGGGATAAGTCAGAGCCAGGCTGGAGCTTCAGTTTCCGGCCGTATGGGTGATGAGGTGCTCAACGTATATACCCTATAACGCGTTATTAGAGACGTGGGTGGGTGATTGCTAGTCGGCGAGTACGTGGACGAGCCCCCTAAACCAGCCCCAGGAAATTACGTCGTTGAGGAGGGAGGTAAGAGGTATCTCATCATTATAAGGAGGCGAAGGGATCCCTGCACATTCTTTCGGGTGAGATTCAGCGACCTAGACGGGGACATAGTCGTATACATCGACAGGGTCATTAAGGGAGATGAGCACTGCCGACCGAGCCTCTGTGGCTTTGAGGGGACGCCCCCCAGGGGCATTTACTACGTGGTGAGGATAGGGGTTGGCGAGGGTGTGAGGAGGGTCGTCATTGATGAAAGAGACGTTATTAAGTGCCCCTCCCTCATCAGGTCATACCCTGTCAAGAAGGAGGTAATCGAACTTCCTTCCTGATTCTTAAAAGGCCCTAAACACTTACCCCACGAGGAATTATCTGACATGATCACGGAAGTACTAGCCCGCGTAGCGAGGGCCCTATCGAGTGGTGAGGGCATAGCCGCTAGGGCAGGTACCCCGCTAGAGCCTGAGGAGTGGCCTGAGCCCGTGATAAAGGTTAGGGAGGTTGACCGGGTAAGGGCCGTTCCAGTGATAGGTGTCGACGCAGCGTCGGCGACACTAATGGTCGCCGGAGGCGAGCTCGGGATAGCGACCTACGCTGTCGTCGGGCCGGAGATATCGATTACTTACCCCCACACCCACACCCCGCCTTCTGCCGGGCCCCCGTTCGTGGCCGCTACAGCCGGTGAGGACGGGCCAGGCGTCACGACGAGGTACATTAAGCTGGGGAAGAGATTCGCTGAAGACAAAGACCTAGTAATGGGTGTGCCGACCGCCGACGTCAGGATAGGGCTCGAGAACGAGGCTCTTAGGAGGGCTATTGAGAGAGCTGAGGAGGGGTGGCTAGTAGTCGTTGATGGACCACCATCACATTCACCGAGCGTTGAGGACGTAATGTGGGCAGAGGAGGTCAAGGCGCTTTACGCCGATAGGGCAAGCCTCGTGAGGAAGGCGTGCTCATTTGGTGTCTCGGTGGCGTTCGTTGTGAAGAGGGTTTGGGGTGTTAACCTCCTTGGGCACAGCCTCGCCGACCACGATGTCCTCGCACTCGCCCTACGGGATACTGCAGAACCAGCGCTCCTCCTAGGTGAGGCCGAGGCCCTAAGGGCAGGTATCAGGTACGTCATAACCTACGTAGCCGTCAGGCACGCACCTTACCGTGGGTACTCAGTATTCAGGGTGGAGGTGCCGGAATGTTCCCCCATGAGCTCGGACCACGTTGCTTCGCTGATGGCGAGATCAGCACTCAGTAGCGGAGTGCCCGTGCCTGCACCGATTCACAGCGCTGACTACGTGAGTAAGGTCATAGCTAGGTACCTCGCCAGGCAGGCTGAGGCCGCCTTAAGGGTTGCTGGAGCAGCCCTTATTTACGGGGGTGGTGAGGTTGTTTGACCTAATAAATGATTTAGCAGATAGACTAGAAAAAGCGAGAAGGATAGCCGAAGGCATAGGCGAGTTAGTGGGCGTTGTCTCAAGGAGGGCACCGTCATCGGTCAGTGAGGGATACTCGAAGGTATTGGTTGATGTCCCACCTAGCAAATACTATGGAACAGCATCATCCATAGGTGTCGGGGACGTCCTGATAGCCGTTGATGCCCGGACACTCAAACCCGTGGGGCTGAGGGTTATCTCCATGAGGAGAGAGGACGCTGCCTCCGAGCTCGGCGCTGCTCCCCCGCCTACCCTCGAGCCGGAGCCCCAAGCACTCCTCACCAACGCCGTCATTGAGGCTGTCACGGTTCTGACGGCTGACGGAGATCCGTTCCTATCGCCGATTGAGCCTCAATCACCTGTAGTGATTCCCTCAGATCCTGGTGTGGTTGAGAGGGTCCTCGGTCTCCCTGAGGAGGGCGTGACGCTTGGGTACCTCCACACGGGGTCACATGCAGTGGCGGGTGGTAGGGTGAGGGTCGCGCTGCCGAGGAGGGAGTTCTTTAAGCACATGCTCATCATAGGCACGACGGGCTCAGGTAAGACGACCCTGATCAAGAACCTCCTTTATGCCTTATCGACCGAGTGGCCGGAGGTGATGGTCTCTGTCCTTGATGCTGCAGGCGATTACACACAGACAGTTATACCTGCTGCTAGGGGTGAGGAGGCAGCTGTCTACTCCCCCGACGCCGCCCCCAGGTGGGTGACGGCCCTCGTCCCTATTAGGAGGGGTGATGAGGGCCTCGACAGGCTCGCCCACGAGTACGTTATGGAGAGGGTCGCCGCACCGGCGAAGCTCGTATTCGGGGAGGAGCCCAGGGTCGAGGTCGACGTCGATGCCGGGAGAGACTTCGGGAGCGCTAGGTCAATAATCGTTAGGGTCATGTTCCCAGATGGTTCCGAGTCCGTTGTCGAGTTCCTGCCCATAGGGCTCACGTACCAGCAGCTGAGGCCTAACCTCTCGATATTCCCGATATTCTCTAGGCAGGCGAAGATCTACCTCGACAACGTGATCGGGTTCATAGAGCATGAGTCCGGCGGGGTTGTTTCGTTCACCCACCTCTATGCCCTGCTGAGGGAGATGGGTGAGAGGATCATCAAGACACTGAAGATCCATAAGAGAACCCTCGAGAACATCGAGAGGGCACTGAACTTCATAGCATCTGCCGAAGAGGTCGATGTAAGGGTCGGAGACAGTTTCATAGGGATGCCCTATGCCATGGACCTCGCTAGGAACTATAGGGGGCCCGTGATCCTCGACCTCGACTACGCGGCTGTCAGGGGTGCTCACTACCTCATAACAAACATCATAGCGTACGAGTACCTGAGGCGCTTATTCGCCTGGAAGAAGTCAGCGAGGGAGGGTGCCAGGCCAGCCATAGTCGTGCTTGACGAGGCCCACAGGTTCTTCCCTGCCGAGGGCACATCGGAGGAGGAGGTCGAGGTCCTAGCGGACTTCATAGCCAGGATATCGAGGCTCGGGAGGGCCAGAGGCCTGGGCCTTATTTTCTCTACCCACACGCCTAGGGACGTGCATAGGGTGGTGATCCAGCTCACCAATACCAAGGTCGTACTGAGGAGTGATAGGGAGTACTTAGAGGACCTGGGGGTGCCGAGAGAGTTCTTAGGTGTCCTCGAGTTAGCGCCTGATAGGGTAGCGATGCTGAAGACTCCGGCAGTGAGGTCGGGCTACGCGTTCATGAGGACACCGCCGCCGCTCCTGGGCCACGTTGATGTTGGGAGAATAATCGCTGGTGAGTGAGGTTCTTACCTCATAGTGCTGGCGAGGGAAAGGAAGTCGTCGACGCCGAGCAACCTAATGAGTCTCTGGTGATTGAGTGACCTTATCCTCTTTCCAGAGACCAAGAAATGGAATCTGGCGTCCTTCCTCCTGATTTCGGCGAGTGCGTAGGCGGGCATCCACGTTATCGGCTCCTCATCCAGGCATAGCATCTCCTTTATTTCCCTGAAGTAATAGGCCCAGCTGAGCTTCTTGGCCTCTCTCGCCTTAGCCTCATCAGCCTCTACAGCAGCCCTCAAGTCCTGGGGCAAGCACCCAGGGTGCTTGAGCATAAGTGCCTCCACCGGAGGAGCTGACCTCGTGACTACGTCATCTCCCGCCCTCACGATGAGGACCAGCCAGTGATAATGTACCCCACTTATCTTAGGCAATATACAGTCGACGAGATGGAAGTCCTCCCTGCACCCGAACCTCACCAAGGAGACGGGGTACCAGACAAGGAGCTTCTCCTTAACCTTCGCCCCGGATGGGTCTATGAACACGGGTTCAGTAATCATTGTCGCAACCCTCCGTGAGGGTTATGAACAAGGGACGTGTTAAGTCGGCAGGGTCGAGGAACATTACCTTATCACCTTTTCGCTGGGTCAATACATCAATTACTATCTCGGAGTATATACCCACACGGAAGAGCCCGGTGCTGATGGAGTACACAACATCCCCGTCTCTCTCAAGTCTAGCAACAATATCTCTACCCCGAAAAGCATGGGGTTCGAAGAACCATAGCCAGAGCCTCTGAACACATACTCTACCCACCCTGACGGGTTCACCGACCATCAATGACCGTGACCTCGTCGAGCCAGGCGCAGGACTCATCCTAGGCTTACCGCTTGGCTTAGCCCCAGAGATGAGCAACCCTCCCTCGACGGGTACGAGACCAACACATACCTCTAGCTCGAAACCAGGCGTTTCATCAAGGAGCTCAACGTCCAGTAAGTACTTCCCAGGATTCAGCGATATTACCTTAGCATACTTACTAGTTGAGCACGCGTCCTTACCAATAACGCACTGCTCACCTTCCCAAACAATACCATCAGGTGATCTAACAAATACGCGTAGGGCAAGCGCTCTTTCAAGACCCTCTACGCGATCTACTGAAGATGCACCAATAACATAAGCCCCATCGAGACGTAGATTACTTGCCTTCTTTGTAATGATTTTCCCACTCTTAATCAGTGCTTGTGTTCCCTCGCACCCCTTCTTCCTCAAGCGGGGGTTATGTATGTGATCATCCAATAACTGCACCGATGAAGAAGAGGGGTTTCGAGAAAAAGGCATTACGTGAAAATATAGTTTCTCACTCCTTTATTACCTCAACCTTGACCGGCGTTGGCGACTGGATAGTGTCCTCGATTGGGCAGTGCTTCCTCACGAACTCTATCAGCCTCTTCACGGCCTCCTCAGGTGCGTCGCTCTTAACCTTAATGGTAGCGGATACCTCGGTGAAGCCCGGCTTAACGTCCTCGCCCATAAACCCTCTAACGTCTATTAGGCCTGAGACCTCTATCTCCATAGACTTTATGTCAACGCCAAACCTATTCTTATGTATAGCTGAGACTATGCCTAAGCACCCGGCGAGTGAAGCGAGAAGGAGCTCGGTCGGGGTCGGGCCCTCTCCCGTCCCGCCTATTGCCTTGGGGAGATCCTGGATGAGCTTTATTCCGCCAACCTCGGCAATGACCTTGGTTGGCGGCTCGTAATGAGCCTTAATAATCATCTTCTTAGGTTTTAGGGTTGGCATGTTTATACCCATCATGTATATCGCTTCGATATATTTAAGCATGTAATTACAGTTTCGTGCCTGTTTAAACACATGAAAGCGTCGAGGGGTAGCTCACACATTAATCCCCCTACGTAGTCCTCTAACGGCGCTGATGATGGGGAAGAACGACAGGATCGTCCTCCCCGAGAGGGTCTACCGCGTATTCGAGGTACTTCTCGGGCTCGGGGGACGGGCTCCCACAGAGGAACTAGCCCGCTCCCTGGGAAGGAAGGTAAGTGATATACAGAGGGACCTAGCAGAACTAGAGAGGCTCGGCCTCATTAAGGTGATCAAGGAGGTGTCAAAGAGGCCCGAGCTAACCCCGGAAGGTGTGGAAGCCCTAGAGAACGGGCTGCCCGAGGTTAGGGTGCTTAACGCCCTCGACGCGCTGGGCGGGGAGGCACCGATCAGCGAGCTGGTGAGGGAGTCAGGAATCGATGACAAGGAGCTAAAAGCAGCACTGGGTAGGTTGAGGAGGGCTGGACTAGTAGAGATCCGGGGTGGTGTTGTCAGGCTGATTGAGACTGATCGAACCCACTTCCTTGAGTCAGTTTCAGAGATTATCAAAGGGCTGAAGGAGGTTGCCGAGGGGAGGTACCCGCCCATATTCGGAGAGCTAAAGAAGAGGAGGCTGGTAAGGGAGGTCGTCAGCAAGACTCAGGTCGTTGAGGTTACCGAGAAGGGTGCCTTGGCGTGGAAGGAAAACAGAGTTATGATGGCTAGGGTCATCACTGCCCTCACCCCAGAAATAATTAAGTCGGGTGAGTGGAAGGGGGCGGAGTTCAAGGAGTTCGATCTCAGCATCGATGTACCGACCATATACCCCGTAAGAAAGCACCCCTATGTCTACTTCCTCCAGCGTGTTAGGGAGATACTCGTTGGGATGGGGTTCGTGGAGGTCAAGGGCCCGCACATAGAGTCGGAGCTCCTCAACTTCGACGCTCTCTTCGTGCCCCAGTACCACCCAGCGAGGAGGGGAACCGACGTCTACTTTGTTAAGGGGTTGCCGAGGCTCGAGGGCGTGAGCCGTGAACTAATCGAGAGGGTGAGAGAGGTTCATGAGAGGGGCTGGAGGTACAGGTGGTCCCCGGAGAGGGCGCTGAGGCTCGTTCTCAGGACACATACAACGCCTGTATCCGTGAGGACAATGATGGAGCGGGGGGAGGGCGAGTACAGAGTATTCTCGCTTGATAGGGTCTTCAGGCCTGACACTCCTGACCCAACGCACCTCATGGAGTTCCACCAGCTCGAGGGCATAATCGTTGGGAGAAGGGTCACGTTCAGGCACCTCCTAGGGTTCTTCACGGAGCTAGCTAAGGAGCTAGAGCTTGGGGATGTGATGTTCAGGCCTGCGTATTTCCCGTTCACCGAGCCCTCAGTCGAGGGCTACATAAAGCACCCTAAGCTCGGCTGGATAGAGGTCTTCCCGGGAGGCATGTTCAGGCCTGAGGTCATCAAGGCGGCCGGCTTAAGCGGCGTGAACGTCGCTGCCTGGGGCATCGGGATCGATCGCATTGCAATGCTTGTCCTCGGGATCAACGACATACGCGATCTCTACACGAATAATATCATTAAGATAAGGTCCGTACCCTACCCAAAGGAGGTGATGAGGTAGTGCCCGTAGTCGAGGTGCAGCTCTGGGACGTGGCCAGAGTAGCTGACACGGACATGTCGCTGGATGAGATCGAGCAAGTGCTGACCGTGCTGAAGGCTGAGGTGGAGGAGGTAAGCGATGACACCCTCACCTACGAGGCGAGTCATGACAGGCCCGACCTCTACTCCGCTGAAGGCCTCGGCAGGGCTGCAGCCATTTATTTAGGGAAGAGGAGGAGGCAGGGACGCTATGATGTAAGAGGGCCCGTAACCGAGCTGGATATTTCTTCGGCCCCTAAGTACAGACCATACGCTTTCCTAGCGATTGTTAGGGGCGTGAGGCTCGACGACGAAGCGATAAGGCAGCTCTTCCAGCTACAGGAGAAGCTCCATCTCAGCCACTGCGGCGACAGGGCACTCGTCTCCATAGGTCTTTACGACCTCGACAAGCTGAGGCCACCGTTCAGGTATGTGGCTGTTGAGGATGCCGAGTTCGTGCCACTGGGCTACGACACCCCGATGAGCCTCAGTGAGGTACTTGAGAAAACTGAGAAAGGTGTCAAGTACGCTCACTTAGTGAAGAGGGGTGAGTACCCGCTCCTCGTGGACTCCTCGGGCGAGGTCATGTCTTTCCCGCCCATACTGAACTCGGAGGAGAACAAGGTTACTGAGGAGACGAGGAACGTACTCATAGACGTAACTGGTACGGAACCCTGGCTCATGCTGAAGGTACTCAACATAGTCACTACCTCAGTGCTGGAGAGGGGGTACGGGGAGGCTGTTGTTGAGTCCGTGAAGATCGTGGGCGCTGAAGGAGCACCCGAAGTAACGCCTGACCTTAGGGGGACGGTCTTGAGGGTAGGGCTGAGCGACGTTAACGACCTGATCGGATGGGTTGGGAGCACTGATGACGTAAGGGTTGTGTTGGAGAGGATGGGTTACTCCGTGGAAGAGGTAACTAGGGACGTCGTGGTTGTGTGGGCGCCGCCGTGGAGGGCGGACGTGCTCTCATGGGTTGATGTCGCTGAAGACATAGCTGCTGGGTATGGGTACGGGAGGCTCAGGCCGGAGGCCCTGCCGCCCACCCACTGGGGTAGGGAACACCTGCTCGAGCGGGTGTCGTCGGTGTTACGGGACATCATGCTTGGCCTAGGGTTCAATGAGGTCGTCAACTACATGCTCATCGACGCCGGCCTCCTTAGGGAGCTTGGGTACGAGAGGTTCGTTGAGATAGAGAACCCCAAGATGGTAACGTATTCGGCGGTCAGGCCATCCCTCCTGCCCTCAATGATCTTGACCGTGAAGGAGAACACAGAGCTTACCCCTCCCCTGAAGGTGTTCGAGATCGGTGACGCCGTAGCGTTAGAAGATAAGGAACCAATAACCTACAGGGGGTTGGGGTTTGCGATAGCGAACACGAAGCTAAGCTTGACTGACGGGCTCGTCATCGTGAAGGCTCTCTTCCGTGCTTTAGGTGCGGATGTCTCCCTCAGGCCTGGTGATGCACCACCAACCATAGCTGGTAGGACGGCCTCAATAATCGTTAACGATAAAGTTGTTGGGGCGGTCGGCGAGGTACACCCGAGAGTGCTGAACACTCTAGGAATTGAGTACCCCGTGGTCGCGGGGGAGTTAGTGCTCAATGATGTGGCGGAGGCCCTAGGCATTGGGGAGGCTCCAAAACTTAGCCCTAAGCCATAGGTGCGTCTATGACCCCTCTCTCTTTTTCCGCTAGGCTAGCCACCTTCCTAAGAGATAAGCCCAGCGCCATCGTCGAGGCAACAAAGATTGGGTACTCACCAACGATGAAGAGGGCCCTCGTCATTATGGCGAGGGCCGCCGAAGTATCCGGCGTTATCCCTAGCCACGTTGCCAGGAGAGTCTGCATGAGCTCATAGATACCGACACCGCCCGGGGTTATGGCTGGGAGCAGCCAGATTATTGTCTGTAGGGAATCGAAGACTATAACAGCCTCCCATATCGGAATCCTAAGCCCGAGTATATCCGCAGTCGCAACACCGAATACTGCGTTGGAGAGCCTCTCCCCAAACGCCATTGCCAACGCGAGGATCAGGTACTTCTTCGCGTTAAGAAGCCTCCGGAAGACCTCCCTATACCTAGTGGAGAATCCCTGGAGGTCGTGGCCGAACCTCTTACTCAAGCTGACGATAAAGTGTTCTATTCTTGGGGAGGTGGGGGCTAGGAGTATAGCTGTGTTCGCGGCTAAGAGCCCTAAGGCCGGAATAACGAGTACCACCCACATGAGGGGTGGGGCACGGAGGATATACAGTGAGGCCACCGTCGCCGTCGTCACCGAACATGTGAGGAGGATCCTATGCATCGCGACCGCAGCGTAGGCCTCCTCAACGCTGGCGACACCGAACTCCTTAAGGAAATATATCTTCGCTACTTCAGTGATGCCCCCGACCGGCGCTATGAACTCAACGAATATAGACGCTGAGGTTATTTGTATAATTTTAATTAACCTCATTTCCCTCGAGAGAGCATAAAGAAGTACGAAGAAAGTGACCCCATGCATTATGAGTGCTGAGGCACGGAAGACCGCTGCAAAGGCTGCCGCTAGTGGATCACCTCGTGACACGATCTCCAAGAACTTACTTACTGAGCCTCGATAGATTACGAGGAATATCAGGGAATAGGACAGGAGCCCCGCCACGATAGCTGCGAGGATGTACTTCCTAACCCTACCCGGCAACCTATTCACCGCCGCCCTCATAGGTGAGGTCTAGAAGACTGGCTAAGAAGCGTAGGGAAGGTGTTACATCACCGTAAACTAGAACATAGTGGTTACCTATGGGCTTCCTCACTATCGTGGTGGGGTCGCCGTCAACCTTCACAATTACCTGCGTCCTGCATGCGTGCCTGCTGAACTGGTCTCCTTTGGCTATCCTTCCTCGGAAAGCCCTCACAACCTTCTTATTATGGTCGTACCTCGCCAGGGTGACCTCGAGGCCTACGGGGAGCTCACCCTGAACAGCAACCCCGTGCCCTGTCTCGTAGTGCGTGGTAAGGGAGTAGTTCGAGGTCATGGCCAGAGGAACTGTACAGTGTGCAAGCCACACATACTGGCCCTCAACTTTTAGTACGTTGCCCATGAACGCCGGCCTCTCACTCAGTAGCTTAAGGATGAGCATCGTGACGGTAGCCGGGAGATCGGCCTCGCACCCAGCCACGATTCCCTCGCTATTCAGTATCGCCAGCGGCAGGCAGGGTGTTACACCAAGATCCCTTATTACGTCGAAGCACCTAATAGTGAGGGCTGACCACCCACGTTCCTCAGCCATCGCTGACAGGGTCGCGTAAAGCCTCGATGCCTTGTCTATGTCGTGAGGCTTCACCGCCACCCCGGACGCACTCTTTACGATAGAATCTATCTTCGCTGGGACCGCGCCGCGGAACCTATCGTAAAGTTTCTCGAGGCCCACGACCTCGAGCTTCAGCCCTAGCTGCTTCTCGATCTGCTTGATGTTTCTCCCAGAGTAGACTAGCCAAGGAGATGGCTCGCCGAGAACGCCTATCTTGGCGCCTCTTAGGGTAGCGGCAGCTGTGACTGCAGCGACAGCGGCCTCAGCTACCGCCCGCGCCTTGCCGAGCATTGCGATGGATGCGACAACACCCTCGTCCTTCAAGTAGGAAAATGCCTCTAAGGCGGCTGGAAAGGAATTCATGGCATCATGGGCTATAAGAACCGCCGAGCCAGCCTCTCTTGCGATATCCACGACTACCCTCTCTGACCCGCCAGTAGCGACTAATATCAGTGCCAGATCGCCCCCTATCCCGGAGCCGGGAGCTGTCACTTTCCCGACGTACTTTGTGTAGAGGCCTGAGACTTCTTTTAGGAACTCCGTAGCTACTTCCTCCACGGCTCTCTCGTCATGGATCGGTGAAGCCGCTGTGACAGCCACCACCTCGACCAAAACAACAACCCTCTATGATTAGGGAGGCCCATGTCTTAATTATCTAAGCCTAAGGCGTTACCGTATTATACGGTTCCCCTAAACTGATTTGGTGCCCGAAGCCGTGATGCTCCGTAAAATAATGCATCACCCAAGAGGGGGTGATCCCCTCACGATCCTTAGTTCCCTCCTTAACTACTTGGGCGAGCCAGGTCAGACACTCATAATAGCCCAGGATAGTTCCCTCGACCCACTCCCTGCGCTGTGGGGGAGCGGTATCAAGCACTTCCTCAGTTTGGAGGATCCGGTAAAGGCTGTTGAGCTAACTGGGCTCATCAACAACCCCGCCCTGGTCATCTTGGGTAATCAGTTCAGCGCACTCTTCAGCGGGGGACTGGATGGCGTGGATGCCGTATTCATTGAGAAGCTGTTCACCGGGTCATCGCCGGAGTATCTGGAACTACTAGAGGACGTCTTCCCATCAATGCTTTCTGAATCCATCGCGAGGGTAGGTATAGACGCTGCATCCATTGAGTGCGTGGCGGCATCCCTCCCGAGTCAGAGGATTGCTCGGAGGCTCCCAAGATACCTCAAGAGCACTCCTCCCGAGGCGTTCACGTATGTTGAGGAGGCCAGGAAGTTGGGGCTTGGGTTAATGGACATGACTGCATACACCTTAGGTAAGTGCCTGGACAAGAACTCGGATAAGATACTGTTCATAGGCCTCAGTGAGTGGGGTCTCCTAATATCTCTTCCGAGGTGGTCGCGGTGAGGGTGGCGGTAGTAGGTGTCGGGATGACGAGGGTTGGGCGACTGGTCGGTAAGAGTATCCGTGACCTCGCTGCTGAGGCAGGGCTGAAGGCAGTGGAGGAGGTGGGATGGGAGCCGCCGGAGGCTATAGTAGTCGGTAACATGCTGTCATCTCTGTCGGAGCAGGAGAACCTCGGGGCCCTATTAGCTGACTACCTTGGATATAGGGGTGTGCCTGCATTCAAGGTTGAGGCCGCGTGCGGTTCCGGCGGCGCCGCCATCGCTGTGGGGTACTCACTCGTCAGGGCTGGGTTGAGGAGGGTTCTCGTGATCGGTGTTGAGAAGCTCACTGAGGCCCCGACCCCCGTAACGACTAGGAGGCTTGCTTGGGCGTCCGACGCTGACTACGAGCTCGTTCACGGCCCGAGCTTCGCGGGGCTCAACGCCCTGCTCATGAGGCACTACATGAGTAAGTACGGCGTGAGTAGGGAGGAGATGGGTTCGTGGGCTGTGCTGATGCACGAGAACGGGTATAGGAACCCGTACGCTCACATAAGGAAGAGGGTCGACCTCCAGACAGTGATTAATTCGCCTGTGATTGCTGACCCGATAAGGCTCTTCGATGCCTGCCCCATAAGCGACGGCGCCGCTGCCGTGTACCTTGCCGCGGAGGGAGAGGCTAGGAGGCTCAGCGACACACCCGTGTGGGTTGAGGCCGTAGCTAATGCCACTGACGCTGTGGATATTCTATCGAGGAAGTACCTCGACAGGTTGGAGGCGGCTATCAGGTCTGCGAGAGAGGCGTATAAACTGGCCGGAATCAAGCCAAAAGACGTTGATGTTGCTGAAGTACATGATGCCTACAGCATAACCGGCGTACTTGGTGTGGAGGCGATGGGCTTCGCTGAGATAGGTAGGGCGGCGAAGCTTGTTCACGAAGGGAGGTTCGCACCGGGCGATAAGCCGACAATTAACCCGTCAGGCGGGCTGAAGTCGAGGGGTCATCCCGTAGGGGCGACCGGTGTGTATCAGGTGGCCGAGGTGGTCATGCAGCTGAGGGGTGACTTCCCCGGCGTTAGGGTTGATGCCGAGGTGGGGGCTGCTCAGAACGTTGGTGGGGTCGGGTCTAATGTCACGACAACTATACTTAGGAGGTGATGTTGTGTGACATCGGTTCAGAGGCTATGGAGGAGGTCCCGTGAGTATCTGAGCCTTAAGGCCTTTAGGTGCCGAAGGTGCGGGGAGGTCATATACCCGCCTAAGAGGGCGTGCCCGTACTGCGGCTCCAGAGATCTCGTAGAGATTACCTTACCAAGGAAGGGGAGGATCATTACTTACACCGTAATCAACGTACCTATAGAGGGCTTCTCAAAACCGACTATCATCGCCGTAGCTGAGCTGGGAGGAGCTAAGGTGATGGCTCAGGTGGTCGAGGGTGCTGAGCATCTAGTTGAGGATGCTGAGGTAGAGGTCGTGCTCGGTAAGGTCGGCAGAACCGTGGAGGGGCTGGAATACTATATGCCGGCTTTCAGGGTGGTGTCAGGCAAAGACCTTAAGGAGGGCGACACCGACTAGGCCGACCGCGCTGACAAGCACGTTGTCGTCTATTGGGCCGAACTCGAAATGCTCTATTATGGATGCGGCGGCTGCGATGGGAATGCCCCAAGTCCCTATTAGGGCGTAGGCGGCTGGAGCGCTGACAGCGAACATTGCTATGTTCCCTATCCAGGATTTTGTCCTCCTTCGGAAGAGGAGGTTCCTAGTGAACCCGGTGGCGGCGTCCCCAAACGCCATGAAGGCTATCGGTACCAGGGCATACACTGGGTCGCCGAGGAGTATCCAGGCCGTCGTGACCGATACTCCCCACATAATGCAGAAGTTCACCTCGTACATGTTTTCCGGAACCTGGAACCATTCCATAAGCCTCCCTGTCCTGTGCGGTAAATATGTCGTGATGGCTAGGATAGCTGCCATGGCGGCCGGTACGATCGGTGAGGTAAAGAACCTGGGCACGAGAAGAGCAACGGCTCCGCCGGCAAGTACATGTATTATTTTCCTGTTGTAGTAGACCGCTACGTTGTGGGGGTAACCCTTTGACCTCATCACTCCGTAGATCGGTTTTGTGAGGTAGACAATCCCGAATACGTAGGCAAGAAAGACGGCGCCTATCAGGGCCTCCTTAGCCAGGACCGCAGTGTCCGGAATGAGCAAGTCTGGCACCGATAATTCTTCGATTGCATGGGTTATTGAGTTCTGTGACAGGTTTTTCATTGACCGGGACGAATAATAATTCAGGTGACCTTTTGAGTGCCGATCTGAGGGAGAGGCTCTCCCGCATTGTCTCGGAGCTTGAGGAGATAGCGCTTGATGAGGCGAGCGAGGTACACGCGTATAGGGAGATCTATGAGGTTCTGGAGGATGAGGAGGCTAGAGAAAAGATATTCACCATACTTTTTGACTCAATACTTCATAGAGAGATAGCTTGGGGCATTATCAGGGCTCTCAAGTGCGTGTCTTACCTACTCAATAAGCCAGTACCTACGAAAAAAGATAATGTAAAGGAGCTCCTTACGGAGGCCTCCAGCCTCGAAGACATTGCAGCGGCGAGATATCAGGACCTCGCAGACCTAGCTCCTCCAGGCACTACCCTTAGCCGACTCCTCAGGCTCCTTTCAGAGGAGGAGAGGAAACACGCTTCACTGGCTCTCGCTGTCTCGAAGAAGCTTGGAGGTAGTAACTGAGTTTCTTCAGTGAGTGAGGCGATGGTAGAGAATATTATCCAGGCCTCGAAACCATGAAGGTGCGGTAGATGATACCCGACGAGCTGTTCTCACCAAGGTCCGTGGCGGTCGTCGGCGCGTCAGAGCGGGAGGGCTCAGTGGGGAGGGCGATAATGGAGAACCTTATCGAGAGGTTCAAGGGAACAATATATCCCGTCAACATCCGGAGGAAGACTGTACTTGGTCTGAGGGCCTACCAGAGGCTCAGCGAGCTCCCAGAAGCACCCGACCTTGTAGTTGTAGCTATACCCGCTAAGTTCGTGCCGGAAGTAATTAAGGAGGCTGGCAAGGTCGGGGCTAAGGCAGCCATAGTTATTAGTGCTGGCTTCAAGGAGGTAGGGCCAAAAGGCGCCAAGCTCGAGGAGGAACTCGTTAGGGCCGCTAGGGAGGCGGGGCTGAGGGTCCTCGGCCCTAACTGCCTTGGAGTTTACGATGCCCACACAGGCCTTGACACGATCTTTAACCCAAGCGATAGGCAGGGGAAGCCAGGCCCCGGTAATGTAGCGTTCATTTCTCAGTCAGGGGCTCTTGGTGCAGCAATACTTGACTGGCTGCATGAGTCCGGGATTGGGATGAGCAAGTTCATCAGCTACGGGAATGCTGCCGACATAAAGGAGTGGGAACTCATAGAGTACCTGGCCCACGACCCGAAGACAGGCGTAATAGGTGCCTACATTGAGGGTGTAGAGGACGGGAGGGCGTTCATGCATGCCATAAAGGAGGCCGTTAAAGCAAGGAAGCCTGTAGTTGTTCTGAAGGCAGGAAAGTCAGAGAGGGGGGCGAGGGCCGTATCATCACACACAGGCTCTCTCGCAGGGTCATACAGGGTCTATGAAGCCGCCCTCAAACAGGCCGGCGCAATAATAGTTAATGAGCTTAACGACCTCATCGTGGCCTTGAAGACCCTCTCATGGCTTCCTGCAGCGAAGGGCGACAGAATAGGTATAGTAACTAATGGAGGCGGTGCTGGGGTTCTCGCCACCGATGCCATAGAGCTAAGTGGGCTGAGGATGGCGGACCTGTCGAGCGACACGATCCGCTACTTAAGGGAGAGGCTCCCGCCAGCAGCTGCTGTCGGCAACCCCGTTGATGTGCTGGGGGACGCGCCACCAGAGAGGTACGAGGTCGCTGTCGACGCTGTTATGGCCGATCCGGGCGTTGATGCAGTGCTGGTGATAGGGATTATGCAGTCCCCTGCCTTCAAGCCTAGGGAGACAATGGAGGCTGTGAGGTCTGCGGTAAGGAGGCACGGGAAGCCTGTTGTGTTTGTTGGGCCAGGCGGCGAGTACACAACTAATAACCTGAAAATGATCGAGAGAGAGGCGGGGATACCGGCTTTTAAGACACCGGAGGAGGGTGTGAGGGCTCTGGGCTACCTCGTCACTTGGGGGAAGGTGCTGAGGGCCCATGGCGTGGGTGGGGAGAGGTAAGCAGGACGTCTCCGAGGTCGTGTATGACGAGGGTAGGTGGGAGCTCCTTCGTAGGCTGAGGGAGAAGGCCGCTAAGGTGATGGAGGCTCTGGCTAGGTGCGGGATCCCCTCAATAACTCACGGGTCTATAGCGAGGGGTGATGTGAGGCCCGGAAGCGATATCGATGTGGTTGTGCCGTTCCCCGTAGTACCGTCGAGGCTGGTCTCGTGCCTCGAGCTCATGGGTTTCCGTATCTACAGAGCCTGCGTCGTTAAGGCGACGCCAGCCCATACACCTAAGGTCTACTACGACCTTGACTATGAAGGAAAAACCGTTGTCTCACACCCCCTAAGGGAGCTGAGCCCTAGGGAGAGGGAGTTCTACAAGTTCGGTGGCGAGATCGAACTTGAGGATCTCGTGAGGGGGGTTCGGGTGCCTGGTGTCAATAAGGAGCTCAAGCTCATAGTGCCTACAGAGTATGGGCACCTCGAGTACCCCGTAATTGGCAACGAGCATTACGTTGCGGAGGTTGTTGGGGTGAGCCCGGAGACTGTGAGGGAGAGGGTGAGGATCCTGAGGAGGAGGGCGGAGATCGGGAGAACAGGTGTATTTCTTGAGGAGTGTGTAGGGCCTGAAGAAACTGTTGAGGGACTCGTGGCGAGGTTAGTTAAGTCGGGTAGGCTCAGCCTCTAGAGCGCTTCCTCCTAGCGGCTGACACCTTTACGAACCTTACTCTCGCAACCCCGTTCTTAACGCTGACCTCGACCGGTTTGGGTACGACGGGCTGCTCAGTAAATATGGTCTTAGTCACTCTGGAGCCTCTATACTTAAATTCGAGCTCAACATGCGTGAGACCGGAGTAGACAACCTTCAGATCATCCTCCCTCGACCCGGGTGCCTCGAGATAAACAACTAGTTCATCCCCTTGATCCTCCACCTCGGCCGCTGGTTCAGCATCCTCGTATTCCTCGTAAACGATTGGGGCGTCAACTACCTCGCCAGATGATGCCATGTCATAGACGCTGTCGCCGTGCCAGCTAGGCGCAGCCACTTCGTCATCTGGCCACTCGTCCCCTGGATCCCTACCCTTCCTCCTGCTCCTCCTCATACACTCACACACTATTGTTTTGGGTACCGACGCTATAAATGTTGTAACTTTCACCTAACTCCCCGTCTCTCCATAAAAAATCATGGATCAAAGAATCTCTTTAAATAGGCTATTTACATAAGGTTACAACTACCAGCGATATCTCGCTCACGCTTAATTGCCTAAGAAACCGTCATAATGCGGTGGATGGGTGATGGTAACCAAGATTACTGAGGCACTCATAAGGGCTGTGGATGAAGCCCTAAACTACCTAAGGAGCGGGTCAGTCAGCAAAGAGATCGTAGGTAAGGGCGCTTTCGGGGATGTGAGTAAGGGCTTCGACGTCGAATCAGAGAGGATAATCGCTGAAGGTGTGGCTAATTACCTGGGTAGTGCGATACTGTTTATTGGGGAGGAGCTCGGTAGGAGGATCATCGGCGAGGGAGAGCCGGAATGGGTTGTTATCGCCGACCCTGTTGACGGTAGTACGAACTACGACGTGGGCATACCGTGGGCATCAGTTGCTGTGGCAGCCGCACCATATAGAGGGGGCGCTACTGTTGGCGACGTGACCTCCGCCGTTGTGGCCGAGGTGTTCAGGGATTTGAAGTATGTCTTTGACTCCGGCAATGTCACAGTCAATGAGTCACCGCCCCAGCGGAGGTATCCGCCAAAAGCTATGCTCCTCGGGTACTTTGAGGTACCTGAGGCATACAAGCCCGTACCAGTTTATTGGAGGATAAGAGGTGGGAGGGCTGCCTTAAGATCCCTTGGCTCCGCCGCGCTGGACATAATATATGTTGGGTTAGGCCGCGCTGAAGGCTTCATAGACGCTCGTGCTAAGCTGAGAAACGTCGATATAGCGGCCTCAGTCTCGATAGCGACGGCTCTCGGGAGTGATGCACTAGCATGTGATGGTTCACCTATTTCTGATGTTAGGATAGATACCCTCGTTAGAGTTCCGTGTATAGTGGTCGGCTACGACAAGAAGAGGGCCGAGGCCCTGTTAAAGGCCGTGCACGAGGCCTTAGGTACATAAAAAGGGATCGTGAATTTTCAGGTTGTTTGGAAGAATAGCTTCTCAACGCCCTCCTCGAGAAGGGTCTTGGGCTCCGCCTCACGTACTATCCTCCCACTAACTAGGACATAGGCCCTGTCAGCTACCTCCAAGGCCTTGTGTACGTTCTGCTCGACCACAAGTATCGTCACGCCCTTGTCCCTAATCTCAGCGATCTTCTTCATTAGTATGGACGCTGCTTTAGGGGCCAGGCCCGTCGTGGGTTCGTCGAGCAGCAATATCTTTGGCCTGGACATCAGTGCCCTGGCAACGGCGAGCATCTGCCTTTCGCCGCCGGACAGTGTCCTAGCTTTCTGGTGCTTCCTCCTAGCTATTTCCGGGAAGAGCTGGAACACTTCCTCAATATCTTTCTCAACGTCTGGGTCGCTCCCTCGGAGGTACGCCCCCATCTGGAGGTTCTCCAGTACTGTCATGTTAGGGAAGACGTTGTTGAGCTGTGGAGCATACCCTAGCCCGAGCCTCACTATCCTGTAGGGCTTCAGTCCGACAATGCTCTGCCCCCTGAACCTTATTTCCCCAGCATGGATCGTTGTGAGGCCGAAGATCGTGTTGAGCAGGGTCGTCTTTCCGGCCCCGTTCGGGCCCAGCACCGCCACTATTTCCCCCTCATTCACATCCAGGTCTATGCCGTGAAGTATCTCCATCTTCCCGTAACCGGAACGGAGCCCGCTTATCTCGAGTATTCTCCCGTCTACCATCTCAACCACCCAGGTAGGCCTCAATGACTGCCTTGTTCTGGACTACCTCGTCGGGCTTACCCTCAGCCAGGAGCTTCCCGTTGTGGAGGACGTACACGTAGTCAACGAACTCCATCAGTACCTCAAGCCTGTGCTCGATTATGAAGAAGGTTAGGCCTTCCTCGTCCCTTAGTCTCCTTACGAATGAGAACATCTCTTTGGCCATGTCGTAGGCGACGCCAGCGGCTGGTTCGTCGAGGAGGTAGAGCTTGGCGTCTGTCATGAGCCCTCTTATAGTCTCTAGAAGCTTGATGTGAGCGGCCGATAGCTCGCTCACGCTCGCGTGTATATAGTCGCCTAGGCCGAACCTCTTCAGGAGTCTCACCGCTTTCCTAGCCAGCTCCCTTTCCTGCTTCTCCCACTTACTCCTTATGGGTGCGTAAAGGGGCCTCTCACCTATCTGGTTAGGGGGTGTGAGCAGCACGTTCTCCAGCACAGTCAACGACGGGAACAGCCTCGGTATCTGGAACGTCCTGACTATCCCCTTCAGGTAGACCTCGTTCGGGTTAAGGCCGTCTATGCGCTCGCCCTCGAACCATACCTCGCCCCTGGTCGGCACGTAGAACCCGGTGATGACGTTGAACAGTGTTGTTTTCCCGGAGCCGTTCGGCCCTATCAACCCTATCATCCCCCCTCTCGGCACTGAGAGGGTGACGCCGTCGAGGGCCTTAACCCCGCCGAAGTACTTAGCCACGTCCTTTACCTCGAGTATCGGGTCAGCCATCCTTACCCACCTCCTCCTTCACCGCTTCCCAGGCAGGTGTCTTGATCGGTCTAGCGGGCTTGATGCCCTCAGGCCTGAACATCAGGACCAGCACTATCACCAGGCCCACGATCATCCACCTGAGGTAATTCGGCGGTATGATCAGGCTCGGGCCCATCATGCCCGCGGCGAACGTCAGTGCCCTATCCACTAGAGTGAACACTGCCGCACCCAACAACGCGCCGAGGTTGTTGCCCATGCCGCCAAGGATCACCATCGCCCAGACGTAGAACGTGAGTATCGGGACGAACGTGTCTGGCTGGACTGACCCCTGATAGAATGTCCACAACACACCAGCGACGCCGGCCATGCCCGAAGCGATGAAGAAGACTGTCGCCTTCACCCTAGGCACGTGCTTGCCTAGGCAGAGGGCGGCAACCTCATCATCCTTTATGGCCCTCAAGGTCCTCCCGAGGGGTGAGTTCACGAAACGCTCAGCATATACGTAGACTGCCAGCAGGAGTCCAAGGGCTACTAAGGCAAAGAGCCCCTGGGATAGCAAGGAGTTACCCAGCCACACGAAGGGGTTGTTTAGTCCGAACAACCCCTTCGTGCTTCCTAAGGGCTCGTAGTTCCTCATGAACACCCTGAACATCTCGCCGAACGCCAGCACCGTGATGCCGAGGAAAGCTGGGCCAACCCTTAGGGTGGGGTATGTTATGAGATATCCCACAGCACCCGCCACCAGGAACGCCAGCACTAGGGACAGTACGAATAGCCCTACCAGAGCCGCTGGGTGGGTGTATAGGGCGCCGGTGCCCTCGGTACTCAGTGCCTGCACCGCTTCTATGGAGTAAAGCGGGACGTTCTTCCCGACCAGCGACAGCATCACCGATATCGTGAGTGCTGCGGAAAGGTAGGCACCTATGGCATAAAACGCTACCTTGCCGAAGTTGGCCATTCCTGTGTACCCTATCTCCAGGTTGAGGGATATCGAGAGTATCCCGTATATAGCGAATATGGGGAGCCAGGAGATCAGGAAGCCTATTATGGACTCCATACCGACTCACCTCCTAGACCTGTGCCTTACCCGGAACCTGTAGGGCAGGCCTCCGCCAGCGCCTAGCGGGGGCCATATCAGTATCACCACCAACAGGACCAAGAACACTAGGAATGGCCTGAAGCTTAGGGGCAGGCCGAAGGCGTCGTGTAGCACAGCTATCACTATGTTCTCAGTGCCCGACACGATGAACGCACCGATCGCTGTCTTCGTCAGTGAGTAGAGGCCGCCGATGACGGCTATTGAGAACACCTGAAGGATTATCTGATCGCCGATCTCCGGCGTTACAGTGGTCTGGAAGAGTGCCCAGAGCACGCCACCTACAGCTGCTATCCCGCCTGACAGGAACCACATGAAGTTGAGTACTCTTCCCCTAGGTATTCCCGAGATCTCCGCGAGCACCTGGTTGTCGGCTATGGCTCTTATAGCCTTGCCTATCCTGGTCCTCATGAGGATGAGGTAAAGGGCTAGAGATACTATTACTGAGGCGACGACTGTGTCTATGAGGTAGCCGTCGATTGTTATGCCCCCCAAAGACACGCTCGGGAAACCCTCAGTGTGTACTAGGACTGAGAGCGTGTTAGTCCTGAGGACTATGAAGAGCTTGTCGAGTACTGCGTAGATGAGGTACTTGTAGAATATCCAGAGCCCGAGGGAAGCGACCATGATGATCAGTACGTCACTCCCCCTGCGCCAGAGGGGCTCGAACACCGCCACGTTATCCAGCACTGCGAGGGCGCCGCCCAATAGGAACGCGGCGCCCATGGCTATCCAGACGTTCGTGAGGCCGACTAGTCCCAATAAAGCTACAGTGTATGCCCCTAGAGTGATGAAGATAATGTGGACGAAGTTAATGACTTGAGTGACCCTGTAGCTGAGGGTCAAGGGAAGAGCTATCACCATGTATGCTAGGCCCATCTGCACTGTGTTGAGTATTTCGGACACGCCTACCATGATATATCACCCGATTTCCCTTCGTGCGTGGTCGGTGGGTTACGGATTAGGGAGATACTGAGTTCTTGGTCTAATGACAATAAAAATGTGATTCGGAATTCGGTGTTTTGGCCCGTCACGGGTTCTCCGTAAACGTCAGGGAGCCGCCTGAGTAGGTCCCTATGTCGACGTACTTGTACTCGCCATCTACTTGCTTTATGGTCCAGATAGAGTAGTCCTGGAAGGCCCTGTCGCCGTTCTCGTCAAGGATGCACCAGCCGCTGGCCCCATAGAAGTGCTTAGCGACCTCTGGTAGTGCATTCTTTATTGCTTCACCGTCGTAGGTGCCCGCCCTAACTATCGCCCAGCCAGCCAGGAAGACAGCGTCGTAGAGCTTCTCAGAGAAGACCGGTGGGTCAGTGCCGGTCAGTTCCTCGAACTTCTTCTTGAACTCCTCGTACAGCGGGTTAGATATGAAGACCGGCCTAGTACCCATGAAGTCTATGCTGTCAAGCCACTCAGCCAGCGACGGCTGGAGAAGTTCTGAGGCGCCGTGGATACCCTCGCCGCTGAACCACCTAATCTGCGAGAGAACCGGGTCATCCTTAGCGTGTGAGAGGATGTTCGCTCCGTCGGTGTCGAACGAGATCAGGACGACGGCCTCAGCACCCTCGCTCTGAACCTTGGAGGAGAGCGACGCTACCTCAGAGGCGAAGTCCGCTAGGTTGCTGGCGTAGGAGAGGAGCACCGCCTGGCCGCCCAGGGCCTCGAACTCCCTCTTGAAGAAGTCGGCGAAGGCGGTGCCGTATTCGTCGTCTCTGTAGAAGACGACGACCTTCTTTATGCCCTCGTGATTCACCAGGGCCGCAAGGGCCTTAGCCTGAAGGGCGTCGCTGCCGGTGTTCCTGAATATGTAGTCGTTCGGGATCGCCAGTGTAGGTGCGGTCGATGATGGCGAGATTATGACTATGTGGTTGGAGTCCGCGAAGGACTTAACCGCCTTGACCTGTGAGCTGGCGGCCGGGCCTATCACCACCTTGATCCCCTGCTGAGCAAACGTCTGCACGTTCTGGAGGGCCTTTTCCTCGGTTGTGCCGTCATCTAGAACCACGGCCTCGAACCTGTAGGGGAGGTGGTAGGACTCCATCATCTTGTTGAGGTCGTCGACCGCCATGTACGCTACCTTCTCCCAGAGCTTACCGATCGATGAGAGCTGCCCTGACAGCGGGAGGCTGAAACCTATCTTGTACGTCACTGTCTTCTGCTCCTCTTCTTGAGTGGTGGCCTGTCCCCCGCCTGTGAAGGCTGTAGCTCCGTACCCGATGGCTGCCCCTATGATCAGGCCGAGGATTAGTAGGCCTATTGCTTTCGTATCCAGCGCCATCATACATCACCTTATGAGTTCTTGATATATTGGCTCGGGGAATCATTATATAAGTTTTATTAACTGACCCAGGTTAACCACTAATTATTAGATAGGTCAAGAATGGGATGAAATAGACGTTTCTGGCATAAAGCCTGTTGGATCGATATCGTTTATTCTTAAATATTCCCTATTTATTAATTCCTCATGAAAACCCGAGATAATGCTATTGAACAAAAATTCTAAATCCTTCGCTGAAGAATTAATGTCCTTTTTCTGCGGCTAACCTTTCTTCGAAGTACTTACGAAGTCCCTCTTCGCCCAATTTTTTAAATTCTTCTGCAAGGACGTCCCTCTCCTCTGGGTGTTTTATGAAATAATAGACCGAGTATGAGCATATCGGCACTACTTTTAGACCTTTCTGTCTCGCGTCCTGAACTGCCTTCCTAACTAGGGCTTTGGCTATACCCTTACCTCTGTGTTGTGGCGGCGTATATGTCTCGACCAGCTCCATCACTCCTTTCGCGGGATCTTCCCTAATGGCTAGGTATGCTTTAGAACCGTCCTCGAACCTTACGAAGTAGACACTTCCTTTTCTCTCGACGACGATCTCGTTGCTCATATTGCTGTCCCTTACTCCTTTAACGGGGTTAAATAAAAAGGGTGGTACTTAAGCAAGCTCGATAACGTCCCCGTTGTTCGGTGTGATTGCCTCGATCCCCGCCTCCTCATTTATCTTCTGAGCTAGCACCTCCCTAACACCAACATCGGAGTGTACCACAACGACTCTCTTCAACCCCTTCACACTCTTGACTATTTCCAGAAGCCCGTCCGCACCTGCATGGGAGCTGAAGTCGAACCACTGTACTCTGGCCTTCACTAGACCAAGGTCAAGGAACCTGCCTGTCTCTATTAGTTCCCGGCCAGGCGATGTCTCCGCCTGGTAAGAGACCAGGAAGACAGCATTGGTTGGGTCATCCATCCACCTCTTCAGGTAGTACTGAGCTGGTCCACCCTTCAGCATGCCTGCCGTCGCAACTACCACGTTCTCGCTGCCCTTGCTTATCCTCCTCCTGTCACTGGATGACCTAACCATCCTGAACTGCTGCACAGCATTAGCTAGGAGGTCGTACCTGTTGAGGTACTCTGGGTAGGAGAGGATTATCCCGTTTATGACCCTCGTCATGCCGTCGAACCAGACGTGTGCCCAATCTAACCTTTCGTAGAGCAAAGCGAGGATCTCCTGCGACCTGCCGAGGCTGAACGCTGGTATAAGGACGTTCCCGCCCTCCTCGATCACCTCCTCGACAGCCTTCACGAACTCCTCCTCGATCTCTTTCCTGTCGGGGTGTGTGCTGGCACCGTATGTGCCCTCCGTTATCAGGTAGTCCGCCTCTATATCGGCCAGGTCAGGGGCTGTGACGAGCCTCGTGTCTATGGTGTTTACGTCGCCCGTATATAGTATTCTCGTGCCGCCGACGTCGACCAGGGTCATGGCGGAGCCGGGTATGTGCCCCGCGTTAAGGAGCTTAACCTTGAAGTCGCCCAGCTTAACATCTTTTCCGTAGTCCACCGCTATGGTGTTCTCTATCATAGATCGGACGTCCGATTGCTCGTACGGTGCGTAGTACCCGCTTATGTGGAGGAAGTCCTTCAGCATCACCCTAATGAGGTCCCTCGTCACCCTCGTCATCACGGCGGGGACCTTGTAGGTTGTGTAGAGGAAAGGAGCGGCGGCAGTGTGGTCTAGATGAGCATGAGATAGCACTATGCCCTCAAGGTCTGTTGGGCGCACGTGCAGGGGGAACTGCGGCTTGTCCTCCTCGTCGAAGTTCACGCCGTAGTCAAGGAGGAGGCCCCTGCCTCGGTACCTGAGGAGGAGCGCGGCGCGCCCTACCTCTCCGCCGCTTCCCAGCACCTCTAGCTTTATTCCGTTTTCTTGCATCTTCCACACCTAGGCATTCAGGTACTGGAGAGCTAATAACGTTCTTTCATCTTTCCCCAGAACATAGGAAACGTTTATACATTCCTAGCACCCCATATCTATTGGTGCAAATTTTGGCGAAGTCCCACGTCATCGTGGCCCGCTCCCCAGCCAAGTTCGAGGATGTTGTCAACGGGCTCCGCCAGATAGGTGAGGCATCATCAGTTCACGTGGAGTACTTCACCGGGCCTAAGAGGGCAGCGATCTTCATCGGTGAGAAGCTTTTCCTAAGAACAAGCTCCTGGGCATCATCAGTAACGATAGTTAAGGAGACAGACTCGGGGGTCATCGTAAGGGTCATAGCCACGGCTGGCGGCGGCGGTCTCCTCAATATTGGCTACGGCGCCAACAAGGCATACGCCAGAGACATTATCAAGAACCTGAAAAGGTTCGTCCCGCTCGAGGTGGTTAGGGAGGTAGACGAGTACAACCTCAGTAAGTGGGGCCAGGTCTTCCTGCCAGGTGAGGTCTAAGGGATCAACAGTTTTAGTTGAAGCCCCGAACATCTTTTTGGGTTCCTTAAATGAGCGGTAACGAGGTGTTCGTGACCCCAATAATTAAAGACATCCTCCAGAAGTACCGCGTTATCTGGGCCATAGGTCATGCCACAGCGCTGATGGGGTGGGACCTCGAGGTCTACATGCCGCCCGCAGGTGTTAAGGAGAGAAGTGCTGCCTCAGCCGAGCTCGGCGTGCTTAGCCAGAAGCTCCTACTAGACCCGGAGTTCGTGTCCCTCGTCGAGAAGGCATCTGAGGCCGAGCTAGCGAACGACTACGAGAGGGGCCTAGTGAGGGTGCTGAAGAGGGAGATCGATAAGATGAAGAAGATACCGCCGGAGATCCTCCGCGAACTTATTAAGACAACCGGTGAGGCCCAGGTTGTTTGGAGAGAGGCTAAGCAGAGGAGCGACTTCGGCATGTTCAAGCCATACCTCGAGAAAATCGTTGAGCTCGAGAGGAAAATAGCTGAGTACCTCGGGTACGAGGAACACCCATACGACGCACTCCTAGACTTCTATGAGGAGGGTGTGAGGGTCAGGGACCTCGACCCAGTCTTTCAGCAGCTTGAGTCGGAGCTGAGGAAGATCATTGAGAAGGTGCTGTCGGAGGGGCGCTTCCCCCAGTGGCACCCACTCGAGGACCTAGCGTATAGAAAGGAGGACCTGAAGGAGCTTAACCTAGCGACCCTCAAGTTGCTTGGGTACCCGCTCGGTGAGAGGGCCAGGCTCGATGAGTCAGCCCACCCCTTCACTCAGTCGATAGGAATAAACGACGTGAGGATAACCACGAGGTATGAGGGAAAGGACTTTAAGCGCTCCTACCTAGCGGTTATCCACGAGTTCGGGCACGCCCTCTACGAGCTGCAGATTGATGAGAGGCTCGCCATGACGCCGCTGGCCAGCGGGGTGAGCCTCGGGATCCATGAGAGCCAGTCGAGGTTCTGGGAGAACATCATCGGAAGGAGTATGGCGTTCGTGACCACGGTCTACCCGCTGATTGAGAAGTACCTCCCGTTCGTGAGCGGGTACGGGCCGGATGAGGTGTTCCTGTACTTCAATGTCGTCAGGCCGAGCCTCATACGTGTTGAGGCTGACGAGGTCACGTACAATATGCACATAGTGCTGAGGTACAGGCTGGAGAAGGCCCTCATAGAGGGGAGCATGGACGTCTCCGACCTCCCGAGCGCCTGGAATGACCTCATGGACAAGCTCCTCGGTGTCAGGCCCAGAAACGATGCTGAGGGCGTCCTCCAAGACATTCATTGGAGCATGGGGAGCATAGGTTACTTCCCAACCTATACCCTAGGCACGCTAGCGGCAGCGCAGATAGCTGAAGCCGCTGAAAGAGAGTTAGGCAGTTTAGAGGATCTGATCAGGGAGAAGGAGTTCGGCAGGCTGAGAGATTGGCTTAGGGAGAAGATTCATAGATGGGGTGCCACCTACCCACCAAAGGAGCTACTACGGCGGGCTGTGGGCTCTGAGTACAGTGCTGAGCCATTCATAAGGTATATTAAGAATAAGTACCTATACTGATTTTTCGGCTTGACCCCTAAGGTATAAGGTCGAGGAAGTAGTCCTTCAGCAACTCCTCAACGACATGAGTTATTCTATAGGCCTTGACCTCCATTCCCGCTAACCTTCCTGTCTCAAGGCTCTCCTTCAGCATCAAGGCCATATAGGTGTATATTGATATTCTCTCGTCCCCTAGATACCTCAGTAAGTACCTAGCGCCCTTTTCCATGTTCTCCCTAACGATCTGCTCGACATTATTAACTATCCACATAACGTCCTTCACTTCCTCAACCTTCAGCTTCTTCTTTCTCGTGAGTTGCCTCATTCTCTCCTCTGCTACGTACCTTATGATGAGCATTTCGAGCATAACCTGCCAGAGCTCTATAGCTTTCTGGACAGCATCCTCTATGAAGCCGTCTTCTATATCCGCCCTAACCTCATCAATGAGCTCCAGCGCCCTCTCGACCTTGTTAACTAATTTGTTCTCGATAAGCCACTTGAGCTCTTCCAGTGCCCTCTCGACCTCCTCCTTCAACCTGATCCCTCCAGAGCCACAAAACCCGCCTACTTAGAATGTGCGTGGAAGCAGAAAAGAAGTTAACTCGGCGCTCGATCGCAATGGGCTAGGGAGCGAATGAAAGCGTGCAGCGAGTATAGGTAAGGAAAAATCGGGGTTAGGATTCGTTAGAGCCAGCCCCTCAGCTTCATAGCTGTGTAGACCCTCTCGACAGCGAGGACGAAGGCCGCGTCCCTCATCGTCACTATGAAGTCCTTCTCCGACTTCAGCTTCTCCCACCTGTCGGCTGTGCGGTGGAAGTTCCTCTTCATGATGGCGGCGAGCTTGTTCCTGGTCTCCTCCTCGTCCCAGAAGTACCACTGGAGGTTCTCGACCCACTCTAGGTAGGACATTATGACGCCGCCGGCGTTAGCGAGGATGTCCGGCACGACGGCCACGAAGTCCTTCCTCTCGTACAGTTTCTTCTCGGCGTCCGGGGTGGTCGGGCCGTTCGCTGCCTCGACGATGAGCTTGGCCTTGACCTTGTCGACGTTCTCGGCGGTGATGACGTTCTCGATAGCGGCCGGGATGAGTATGTCGGCGTCTACGTAGAGCGGGACGTCGCTGTCGCCTGGGAACTTCTGGCCCTTCGGGTAGTTGATGACCTTCCTGGTCTCGTTCTTGACCTTCATCGCTAGCTCGACATCGATGCCCTCGGGGTCGTAGACCGAGCCAGAGGTGTCGCTGATGGCCACTACCTTAGCGCCCCACTTGGTGGCCCAGAGTGCGGCGTACTGGCCTGCGTTGCCGAAGCCGTGGATGGCTATGGTCTTGCCCTCGAAGCCGCCTAGCCACCTCTCAGCAGCCTCCTTGGCAGCGACGACCGCGCCGAAGCCGGTGGAGTAGATCCTCACGGGGTTGCCCCAGAGCTCCGGTGGCTTGGCGGTGAAGACGCCGGGCACGTTGTAGCCCTTGAGCTTGCTGTACTCGTCAACCATCCAGGCCATGATCTGTGGGTTGGTGTTCACGTCGGGGGCGGGTATGTCGATCTGGTCGCCGATGAGTGGGGCGATCGCCCTAGCGTAGCCCCTTGAGAGCTGCTCGAGCTCCCTCTTGGAGAGCTTCTTCGGGTCAACCCTTACGGCGCCCTTACCGCCGCCGTAGGGTATGCCAGCGAGGGAGTTCTTGAGGGTCATGCCGAGGGCGAGCGCCATGTCGGTCTCGAGGGTGACCTCGGGGTGGAACCTGATGCCGCCCTTGTATGGGCCGAGGGCGTTGTTGTGCTGAACCCTGTAGCCCTCGAAGATCTCTAGCCTGCCGTCGTCCATCCTGACGGGGATCTTCACAATGAGGATCCTGTCGGGCTTGCTGAGGTACTTGTAGACTTCCTCGGGGAAGCCGCCGAGTTCGACAGCCTCTTTTAGTACCTTAAGCATCCACTCAAGGTAGGACTCTGCCATGTTGTTTACCCGTTTATATAGGGGGGCGGGGTTATTTAAAAGTGCGTTAACATCGTATTAACCCATAATTACATGAAGACGTATTGTTTAAACAAACATAAGCATGCTAAAGAGAGCATCAAGACACATATGAAACACTAAGAAATTAAGGGCGAACCAATTAACACTGGGCCAGCGGGGTTGAGGAACGACTTAACGCCGTTAAAGGATACGGGGCTGCCTGGGCACATAGCGGCGATGCTTGAGAGAATGGGCTATAAGGCCCTAACACCGCCGCAAGTCGACGCTGTGAGGGCTGGTGTGGCTGAAGGTGCCGACGTTGTGGTGGCGGCCCCGACCGCCTCGGGTAAGACCCTCATAGGTTACATAGCCATGCTTAAGGCCGTGTCCGAGGGAGGGAAGGCCGTCTACGCCACACCACTGAAGGCGCTGGCCGAGGAGAAGTTCGAGGACCTTAAGCAGTGGGGTGACAGGCTCGGTTTCCGTGTCGGCATAACAACAGGAGACTATGACTCTCCCGGGGAGTGGCTGAGGAGTTATGACGTGATCGTCGCTACCTACGAGAGGCTCGACTCCCTCTTCAGGCTCAGGCCATCATGGCTATCCAGCGTCTCTACATTAGTAGTAGACGAGTTCCACATGATAGGTGACCAGAAGAGGGGTCCCGTCGTCGAGCTGGTTACGGTGAGGGCCAAGGATTACGGGATGCAGGTTGTCGGACTATCAGCGACGATAGGTAATCCCGAGGAGCTGGCTGAATGGTTGGGGGCTGAGGCCGTCGTAAGTGGGTGGAGACCCGTCGACCTTGTTGAGGGATGGTATAGGAGGAGGGCGCCGGGGAGGGGCGAGATAATCTTCACAACCGGGCATAGGGAGCCCGTGAAGGGCGACCTCTACGCGTTCACAGCCCATAAGGCAAGGGCTGAGGGCTGGCAAGCCCTTGCATTCATACACTCGAGATCGAGGGTCGAGTCAACTGCTGTGAGAGTGGCCAAGACAATGCCACAAGTATGGGGGAGGGCAGCGGAATTCCTTGAGGAGCACGGAGCCACGAAGACTGAGGTGAAGTCCCTCGCACCCCTCATGGAGAGGGGGGTCGCATACCACCACGCAGGTCTCTCACAGGGTGCTAGGAAGGCCGTTGAGGAGGCGTTCAGGGAGGGCAGGATATACTTCGTCGTCGCTACCCCGACGCTTGCGGCCGGCGTCAACATGCCTGCGAGAAGGGTGCTGGTGAGCGTGAGGAGGTACTCCGCAGGGTACGGCATGGTCTACATATCAGTTGCCGAGTACAAGCAGATGGCGGGAAGGGCCGGTAGGCCGCAGTACGACCCAATAGGTGAGGCCGTCATAGTCGATGCACGCGGGGAGGACAGCGCCCACACCTACATATACGGTTACCCCGAGCCAGTAACCTCATCCCTTACGAGCAGGAGGAACCTCAGGATACATGTCCTGGCCACGGTTGCCTCTGGGTATGCAAAGGATACTACCGAACTATACAGGTTCTTCTCAAGGACGTTCGCCGCCCACAAAGTCGGCGATGCACTGGAGGATCATGTTAAGTGGACCATTGATTGGCTAATTGAGGAAGGCTTCATGAACGTGAGAGGGAGGGCGCTCGAACCCACGCCTCTCGGGTCCGCCGTAGCAAGGCTGTATATAGACCCGTTCACGGCGTTTGCCCTGAGGGACTTGCTTAAGGACGCGCCTTTCCCGGCAGGGGATCTGTACTACCTTCATGCGGCCGCCATGACCCCTGACTTCTCGGACGTCCGCGTAATCAAGTACAGCGCCCTCGAGGAGGACGCGTTCGCTGCACTTGATTCTGGGGCCATACCCGACCAACCTGACTGGCTCAGCTTCAATGAGTGGTTAAGGGCGTACAAGCTTGCCCTAATTCTGAAGTCCTGGATAGAGGAGGCGCCGATAGACGAGATCGTGACTAGGTACGGAATTGGGGCCGGAGACCTGAGGGTATACGTGGACACAGCGTCCTGGATCGTGACGGCTATGTCAAAGATCATTAGGTACCTAAATCCCGAGAGTGTAAGAAAACATGGAACGCCTCTGGCCAAGCTCGCTATGAGAATAGAGCACGGCGTGAAGGAAGAGTTACTCGACCTTGTCCGTATACGCTATGTTGGCAGAGTTAGGGCTAGGGCGCTTTACAGAGCTGGCTTCCGAAACGTCGCTGATGTTGCCTCCGCTGATCCGGGGACTATTGCGAGGATCGCCGGTATTGGGCCCAAACTCGCGAGCGAGATAGTGGCATCTGCTAAGGAAATACTCACTCAAGGAGGAGGGGCTTAACACCTCTCTCGTCAACTAGGGCGACTGACGTGGGGTAACCGTAGTACCTGCACGTGAATATGTTGAGGATTAGGCCCCCGTGATAGTATGCGAATCCCTTCGGGGCTGGTTCGTGCGACCTGATTATGCCCTTTAGTGAGTTCTCCTCAATGAACGCCTTAGTGACGTCGGGCCCGAAGAGATATGAGCCCGGCCCCCTGTGCCCCGGTATGAACCCCTTTATTTGGTCGCTCGGGTCGTTCCACAGGATCTGATACTCGACCTCGTTCCCTTCGGGAAGAGGCTCCACCAACCCCTTCCTCAGGCCCATGAAGTCAGCGAGTCTCGAAGCACCCTTGGGTAGGCCGCCATGAATTCCGAGGTAGCCCCCTATTAGCGCCGCGTAAGGGAGGCCTGCAAACATGCGTAAGAACCTGTCGTAGATAGTGCCCCAGGCATTGGGGTATATCCTGGCAAGCGTCTTACGGAACCCGTACCTAAATGATATTGACCAAGTTTCATGGTTGCCCCTTATCATGAAGTACTTGTCGGGGTCACTAAGCCTCAGTCTCATAAGCTCCACGATCACCTCATGCTGATGCGGTCCCCTATCAACGTAGTCACCAAGGAAGACGACCCTACATTCAGGTCCACAGTACTTACCAGCAGCTGAGAGGGCTTTGAGGAGCGACAAGTAATCACCGTGGAGGTCGCCAACAACAAGTGCCGGGGGCTCCACGACTATGAGTGGGGGGAGGGGCGCTATTGATTCTATCATTTCGTCTATTAATTCAAGTAACTCGTTTTCACCTACCAAGCTCGGGGGCAGGACAGGCTTGTGCACGGCGTCATCATATGACGCTCTCATAACCATTATTCACTCACCTCATCACCACCGTGCACCTAAGACCTCTCTCAACTTTCTTAATAGGTCCTCCGGGGTTTTACCAACCCTATCATCTCCTGATATTCTTATAAACCGGAGACCCAATCCCTTCGCCGCCTCAGCATCCCACGGCGTGTCACCAAAGAAGATCGCGTGGCTTGGCCCTACTTGGAGCAACCTAAGAACAATGGCCAGTTGCTCGTCCCGTCTTGGTGTATGATCCCTGGTCACGAGCACATCGACGATATCCTTAACACCGAGACGCTCGAGAACCTTAGAAGCAGTTCCACCGCCTCTTAGTGAAACGACAGCGACTATGTATCCGAATTGCTTAGCCCTCATGAGTAGATGCTTCAGTTCAGGATCTACCCCTATGCTCGCGAGGCTCGATTCCTCAGCATCCCTGACGATGTCCTCGAGCATCTCCCTTGTTTCCTTTGGGAGAATTGAGAGCACCTCCGCTAATGGCTTACCGTCAACTTCAACACCGGCGAACCTCGTGAACAGCTCCCGGATCCTTCTCCAGTCTATCCCCGAGTTCACCAGTGTCCCGTCTATGTCGAATATCAGCACTTTCCTAGTCCTCAACATCATCAGCGCTAGACCTCATCATGGATGCGGTTTTAAACTATATTTTGGTCTTTCAGACACCTTAAGACGGTGTGGTGTTTGTATAAGAGCACGGCCCCGTCCACCCCACTACCCCAGCCGCCAACGCCTCCACCACCACCTCCTGAGGAGGAGATAGTTGAGCACTTCGAGTGCCCGAATTGTGGGGCACCGATAGAGATAACCCCGGACACGCTCGTAATTGTTTGCAAGTACTGCGGGTACACAGAATTCAGAGATCCCGGGTATGAGGTCTACGTGCTCAAGGCGCTGGATAAGGCAGAGATCGAGCGCAGATTCTGGGAGAGGATGAAGAAAGACCCCGATATGGCTCCGCATGTAGGGGACATACAGATAGTAGATACCACATTTATCTACACACCGTTTTACTTAGCGGACTACGATGCAGAATGGTATTACATAGGCGAGAAAACAAAGACCGAGGTACACGGCAGCGGAAAAAACGCTAGGGTAGTAACCAAGGTGATTAAGGTTCGGGGCAGTGGGAGCGAGTCCGGCAGGATAGCCATACCGGGGAGGAGGTACGTTGAGGAACTCGGCATGAAGGAGCTCGGCGATGCTATAGAGCAGGTCGACGAAAAAACCCTCATCCCGGCCAAGGAATACAACTGGGAGAAATACATAGAGGCGGTACTGGGCTTCGATTACGAACCTAGGGAGATACCTCAGATGGTCAAAGACATTGTTGCGGAGGAGATTAAGAGAAGGATCTATAAGGAGAAAAACCTAACGAAAATGTTGGCTTTCCTTTGTAGAGTCAAGACAAAGTCTGTTAGAGCAATACTTGCGCCGATTTATGTGATAACATACAAACTCAAGGGAGGCATTTACGGAATAGCATTCTCAGGATTCGATGGTAGGCAGCTGGTGGCTATGGAGCCAGTCTTCACGAAACACATGATTGAATACACTGCAGGTGCCGCAGCGCTTGCATCTCTAGGTGCAGCTGCTGCTGCGCTGGCGGCCGCCGTCCAGGAGGTACACATACTGATCGTTCCTATTCTAAGCCTTCTTGGGGGGTTCTACTTAATGCATAAGGCCGTCGGGGGTGTGAGGTTTGAGCGCTGAGTTCGGCACCGAGACCGTGGAGTGCCCCTACTGCGGCGCATCTAATACAGTGAGCAAGGATGCAAAATCAGCTAAGTGCTCGAGGTGCGGCAGGGAGTTCGCTGTGCTGAGGTGCCCCTATTGCGGTGCTGTCTTCGGAGCCCCGCACATGGTCAACGCAGCCACGTGCCCCTACTGCGGTTACTACTTCTACGTGAAGTCCGGAAAGGACGTAGGTGAGCACTACTACTTCAAGGTGGTGTTCTCCTCCGGTAGGGCGTTCCAGAGAATGCTCTCGTTCATTGCAAGAAACTTCGGCGCGCCGGAGGACTTCACCTCCTCAACAAGCCTCAGGTCGGCGACCCTACACTATGTCCCGATACACGCTGTCCATGCCGAGGCTGAAGGAGAATGCGAGTACCACGAGGGGCTGTGGTTCTGGAAGAAGTCATACACAGGGGACTTCGTGGAGGTTAGGGACATATTCCTCCCCGCAACCAAGAAATTCCCGTACCTCGAGGATCTGAAGGGCTACCGTTTCAGTCTAAGAGGTAGAGAATACTTCAAGCCCAGAGTGATGAGGATAGGTAAATACTACCCAATAGAGTCGGACAAGGAGACAGCCCTAAAGGCAGCTGATGCCGCGATTAGGAGGTCACTTATGAAGGACCTGGAAAGCGGGTGCGCTGGAAAGAAAACAATAACTAGCGTGAGGCTCGAGTACTTAGGGGTCACCCACTACCCGCTCTGGGAGCTGAGATACGAGTACAAAGGCGCCCTCCTCACCGGGCTTGTTGACGCGTCATCAGGTAGGGTAGTGTTCGCTGAGCACCCAATCGCCTGGAAGGCAAAGGAGAAGGCCAGCATCATGAGCGCTGCCACAATACTGTCACCGACCGTAGTGGGTTCGGCAGTGGGAGGCGCCCTAGGGGGAGGAAGCATGGCAGCCGTAGGCAGTGTTGCCGGACTAGTTATCGGGCTAATAGTTGCTATTCCTGCCCTTGCAAAAGTGATTAAGAAAGTCGAGAAGTCAAAGGAGTCGCTCAGTGATTGGGGGCTCTTCAAGGAAAGGGATATTCTGGAAAATATGTCGAGGTTCTTGCTCGGCGGCCTCACTTAGCCAAAGATCGCCTTTTCTTCCAAGAGCTCTCCTCTCTCGTACCTTTCCGGCACCAGCTTCCTGGTCTCGGGTAGGCCTGGCTTACCCTTCATTACGTAGTTGGCCAGCTCCTTACCAACTATCGGCGCCATCATGAAGCCGTGGCCGGAATAGCCTGTGGCAAGATATATGTTGCTGTATCCCGGCACCCTGCCGATTATTGGATGATGGTCAGGTGTCTTTATGTAGTACCCTGTCCATACGCGGAGGAGGTTCGCATCGAGGATTTGAGGGAAGTACCTGCTCATGTACCTCACGGCCCTCCCTATGAAGCCGAGGTGTATGCTGAGGTCATTCTCAGGTACTGGGTACTCTGTCCCTAGTATCACCCCTCCAGAACCGACCTGCACGATGTAGGAGCCGCTCGCCTTATGGATGACGAGGGGCTCAAGGAAGGGAGCGTACTTCTCGGTTATCATGAGGTGGTGTGGGTCACCCTTTAGCGGTGGCTCGTAGCCTAAGGGCCTCAGCAACTCCTTGCTCCAGTACCCGGCCGCGACTATCACGCTGTCCTCGATGTCCACCTCCCCGCCGCCCGAGAGCTTCAGGGTGACGGCCTCGCCCTCCTTCGTCACTATCCCCTCGACCCCCACGTACTCGAGGATCTTAACGCCTAACTTGAGGAGGTTCCTCCTCATTATCCACACGGTCTTGAGCGGGGATATCTTGCCAGCTGTTGGGTCATGAAGCGCCGCTATCACGTCGCCGAGCTTCATCGAGGGGACAACGCTCAGTACCTCCTCACCGTACAGCATCCTGGTGGGGACGCCGAGCCTGTTATGGAGTCTCTGAAGGGCCTCATGCTGCTTAACCAGCTCCTCGGTTGTGAGTAACCATAGGTACCCGGACTGCCTGAACGGCAGGCCTGCCTCATTCCTCAGCCTTAGCCACTCCTTTATTGACTCCCTCATTAGGGCTACGTGCACCTCTGAGGTGAATGACGCCCTTATCCCGCCTGCGCACCTACCGGTCGATCCCGAGCCTAGGTAGCTCCTGTCAAGGATGATTACCTCGCCCTCGTACCCGAGCCTGCGGAGATAATACGCTGTGAACAAGCCTGTTGAGCCACCACCGATTATCGCTACCCCTGCCCTCACTCCTCCCTCACCCCCAGGAACTCCCTCAGCTTCGTCGGCTTAGTGGGAGGCCTCGCTAGGGGCACGTGGAGCTCATCCTCAGTCTTCCACCTCTGTGGTTCCCCGAATATGCTGGGATAGAGGCGAAGGAGGAGGTTGAGGCAGTACCTCCCACCGCAATTGCCCATGCCAACCCTGAGCCTCCTCTTCAGCGTCTCGAGATCCTTGATACCCTCCTCCTCAACGACCTTCTTTATCTCCTCGAGCGTGACCTCCTCGCACAGGCATATATACTTAGGCACCGTCACCACCCCTCACGGGCCTGACGGCCCTCACCTCCATCACTAGCTCCGGTGAGGGCACCTCGACGGTGACGACATAGGTCAGGTTGTCCTTAAAGAACTTCACAACGCGTCCCCTCCCAACTGGCTCGCCGACCCTGTTGAGGAGCTCGACCTCCACACCCTTTGCTGGTGCCTCCCCCATCTCGTAAGGGACGGTGACTTGGGGCGGGTCCTTGCTCAGGTCTACGACGAATATCGCCTGCCCGGGGCATCGGCCCACGCAGATACCGCACCCTATGCACTTGTTGAAGTCTATCACTGGCTTCTCGGTTATCTCCCCCATACTCACTGCCTTAAGCGGGCACGCCCACACGCAGACATCGCAGGGAATGGGCTCAACGCACTCGAATATAGCTACGGGACCCTTCCTCAGCCTCTCCTCGTTCGGTACGTAGCCCAGCTCCTTAATGAGGTCAGGGGAAGCTATACCGTCTGGTGAGGGCTCACGCAACCTCCTCACCCCCGATAATCACCTTCTCCAGCCCGGCCCTCACCCTCGCACTAACGGGTGAGGACCTGTAGGTCTTGAGTAGCTTGAGGAGCCTCTCCCTCTCCTTCATCCACTCGTCCCTCTCCCCGCGGAGCTTCATGAGCATCGAGTAACCGGCTATCCACCCCTCTATTATTGCGGTGGTCGCTTCCTCAACCCCCGCGACGTCACCGGCTACGTACACGCCCGGCACGGTCGTCTCCAGGTACTCCGTCCTCAGGGCCGTGAGGCCGCCGAGCTCTGGCACGTACTTTGTCTTGGCACCGAACTGCCTCAGTAAGTCGACATTCGGGGTGAGCCCGACGGCTAGGAGCACAGCGTCACATTCTATAGTTTTCTCTGTTCCGGGTATGGGCCTCCACCGCTCATCGACCTCTGCTATTGTGGCTGCCTCAACCCCCTCTTCTCCGTGGGCCGCCACTATCGTGTGCCTCACGTATATCGGGACGCCGTACCTCCTCACCTTAGCTGCGTGGACGAACCATCCCCCAATCCTCGGCGCGGCCTCAACAATCGCCGCCGGCTTCGCCCCAGCCTGAAGGAGCTGATAAGCAACTATTAGGCCAACATTACCCGCACCTACGATGAGCGGTCTCTTTCCCGGGAGCACGCCCCACACGTTCATGAGTGTCTGGGCAGCCCCGGCACCCATTACCCCGGGGAGGTCGTTGTTCTCGAAGGGGAGGTAGTTCTCAACGGCGCCAGTCGCGACTAGATAAGTGCCCGCCCTAAGCACGTAGTTTCTCTCCTCCCCTACGGCGAACACGCCCTCTTTGAAGACACCGATTGCGGTCGTCCGGAGAAGCACGTCCACGCTTTCAAACGACCTAATCTTTTCCTCATATTTTTCTGCTATCTGGAACCCCCTAAGCCCAGCGAATAGTTCCCTGGACCCGAAGAATCTGTGAGTCTGTTTGATGAGTTGCCCTCCCAGCCTGTGCGAGTCATCGACTATGAGTGTCCTCACTCCATGAGTACCGAGTACCTCGGCAGCGGCTAGGCCTGCCGGGCCCCCGCCAATAATTAGGGCCTCCGCCTCGACCTCCTCAACAGGCTTCGCCCCTCCTCCTGCCTCCTTGAGGACTGGGTAGCCCTTGATCCTCCTAACCCTCATCCCATCGCGCACGAGCTCCTGACAAGCCCTCTTCGCTATCCCGTCGACCTCGACTATGCACGAACCGCACTTACCTATCATGCAGAAAACTGAGCGCGGCCTGCCATGCTTTGGGGAGTATCTCAGTATTTTGTGACCGGCAGCATAAAGAGCGGCTGCTAGGGCCTCGCCCTCGAATGCCTTGATGGGCTCGCCCTCGAAGTATATCGTCACTTCCCTACCTCTTCGAAATGTGAGTACTGGGTGATGGTGAATCCTTAGGCCAGTATACCCCAAAAACCTCGCCCGAAAGATCTTGATGCAGATATAAAGAAATATTTGTACCTAACTGAAAAATGTTCGTCAGGCAGAAGGTAAGGATAATTTTAGGTGGCGACACCATCACACGGTGAACTCGTTGCCGACAGTTGTGGCCTCCGCCCCCGGTAAGGTAACGCTCTTCGGCGAGCACGCAGTTGTTTACGGTTACCCAGCAATAGTAGCTGCTATATCGAAGAGACTCCACACCAAGGTCACGCCTCGGCGAGACCACGTCATCCAGGTCGTGGCGAAGGACATCAAGGTCCCCGGAATAGTCCTCACGTACTTCTCGGAGGAGGAGGTGGTCGTTGAGACAGACTACAAGTCAAGTATGAGCGCTCTCTCCTACGTACGCACCGCGGTGGATGTTGTTAGGGAGTACCTCGGGATAAATAGGGGCGCCGCGATCGAGATAACCTCCGAGATGCCTGTCGGGGCAGGCCTCGGCACCTCCGCCGCGGTGTCAGTGACGACCATCGCCGGTTACGCGGCGGCCCACGGCTACACCTTGAAGAAGGAGGAGATAAGAGATCTGGCGTGGGAGGTCGAGAAGAGGGTTCAGGGTAGGGCGTCCCCGATGGACACCACCATAGCCACCTTCGGCGGGGTACTCAAGATAGTTCCGAGTGAGGGCGAGCCCAAGATAGAGGCCCTGGAGGCGCCGGAGGACCTCCCGTTCGTGATAGGCTACGTTGAGAGGGAGGCGGGGACTAAGGAGATGGTCGCTAAGGTTGCTAGGCTGAGGGAGAGGTTCCCCGATGTCGTGGAGGGCGTGATGAGGCTTATTGGTCAGGTAACTGAGGAGGCTGAGAAGGCGTTGAAGAACAGGGACCTCGTCACGCTGGGCACCTTAATGAACATAAACAACGGGCTCCTCGATGCCCTAGGGGTCTCAAACAAGAGGCTCAGCGAGCTAGTCTACGCTGCTAGGTGGGCCGGCGCCCTCGGCTCTAAACTCACCGGTGCAGGTGGAGGAGGTGCTGTCATAGCCTTATCGCCGGGCAGGGAAGAGCAGGTCGAGGTCGCGATGAAGCTGCACGGCGCCCTAACCCTCAGGGCTGACGTAGGTGTTGTCGGGCTTGTTGTGAGGAAGGTGAAGGAGTGAGGAAGGGTAGGTGCAAGAGGCTCCTCAGGGCCGTAGTGAGGGCTGAGTCGGAGTGGGGCGAGGTAAGGGAGCTGGAGGCTAGGATATGGCTTCACCTCGGAGGTTGCGGGGGAGCTAGGGAGACGCACCTCGATGTTGAGGGTATTGAGCAGGAGATGGCCCAGCTCTTCGTTGGGAGAAACCCCGTTAAGTGCGAGGGAAGCTTTGTCGTCGTGGGATCCAAGAATGTCAGGGGCTGGAGGCTCGTCATCGTTTTTGGCGAGGACCTGAGGTGCCACGGGTCAGGGGTGAGGAGGGTGTACTTCAGTAGGGGGAAGCTCGTCGTTAGGTTGCCTTGCCGACGGTGTTGACTATGCACCTGCTGAAGTCGGGGGCTACTTCCTTGACTATGACGCCGTCCCTGATGATCAGTATTCTCTGAGCACAATTAGCGACTTCGGGGTCGTGCGTCACCATCACGATTGTCTGGCCTGACTTGTTGAGCGAGAGGAATGTTGAGAGAACCTTCGCGGCGGACGCCCTGTCAAGGTTCCCTGTTGGCTCATCAGCCAGGAGTATGGGCGGCTCGGTGACCACGGCCCTCGCTATCGCGACCCTCTGCTGCTGCCCACCGCTAAGCTGTGTGGGTTTCTTGGGGAACCAGGACTTGTCCCCACCTGCCCGGAGGAGGGCTCTCTCGACGAGCACTCTCCTCTCCTTCCTGGGTAGGCCCCGAGGTATGAGTGGTAGCTCTATGTTCTCGTATACTGTGAGTCTGGATATGAGGTTAAATTGCTGGAACACGAAACCTATTTTCTGGTTCCTTAGTCTCGCCATTTCCTTTGGCTTGAGCTTCGATATATCAACGCCGTCTATCAGCACCCTCCCGGATGTGGGTACGTCCAGAGAGCCGATCATGTTGAGAAGGGTTGTCTTACCTGATCCCGATGGTCCCATGATCGCTACGAACTCTCCTCTCTTAACCGCCAGATTCACTCCTCTTAAGGCGTGGGTCTCCACTTCACCGACTCGGTATATCTTCCTAACGTTCTCAAGCACCAGTACGTAGTCGCCCATCCTCACCTCCTCCTGCGCCTAATTGATACACCGATCAGTACACCTACTGCGAGCGAGGCAGCGCCGACGGGTATGAGGTAGTTCCAGAGCGGTGAAGGTGTGGGAGGGGGCTCTGTCTTAGCTCCTGGCACCGCTACGCCGAGTATGCTGAGGTACTTGGAGGGGGTCTCATTGCCCGGTAACCTCACCATTACCCGCACCGTGAGTGTGTACCCGCCTTTCAGGAGGGTATCGCCTGCGAGGAATACTGCCGTGGAGTCTTTCCCGGGATCCATGCTAGCCCCTCCAAGCTGGCTCAGGGCAACGCTCGCTGCTCCGGGGTCGTTGTGTGCTGAATAATTGAAGAACCTGAATAGGCTAAGGTACCACGTTCCGTTCATGAGGCACCCGTATCCTGTTGTGTTACACGGGGGCAGGCCAAGGAGAGGTGTCACAGATGTTGCTGGTGGATACTTTGTGAGTTGGTAGGCGTTTGGGGAGAGCTGGCTCTTGCCTAGTTCCGCCCCCGGTGTAAGGAGAACGATCTTCTTGTCAGGCCTCGTTATGGAGGCGAAGAACCCCACTCCTATCGTGAAGTAGACAGGCATCTCTTTTATCATGAGGATCGCCTGAAAATCCGTCGGCGTGCCACCAACTACGTACACTGTCGCATTTACTCCCTCAACGATTACCCACCTGTAATTAAGCGTTGACCTTAGGTTGGCCAGTATCTGAGGGTTGGTCGCGGCTGCTGACGCTATCTGCGGATCCATTGCCTTAAGGTACGTTAGGAGGTCACTGTCCTTGTTGAGGTCGAGTACTATCCTCCACTGCGTGACCAGTGCCGTCACAGGCTGTCCCGGGGTAGGGCTTTCGGTGGTCGAATTCATCTGAGCCGTGGTTGCTGCGATAGTTGCTGTGTCGGCCAAGGCTAAAGTGGGCGCTGTGAGGATCATTACTGTGATTAGAGCGATGAGTGCCCTGTTAGGCATTAGCTGCACCTAAGGGGAGTAAGTGATCTGGGGTAATAACTGAGTTCTCTAAAGTGCGAAAAAGCGGGGATGTGTTATTTTTACTTCTTGGGCTGGAGGGCCTGCTTGGGCTCGGAGGCCCTCTGGAGGAACTTTCTGGCCTCCTCGACCTCCTCCTTCGGGACCTCCTTGTAGCAGAGCCACCAGTCGAAGCACTTGTACTGCTTCAACCTCTCCTCAGCCTCCTGCTCGGTGGCGGCCGGCGGCACGATAACGTTCTCGCCCACGACCTCGTTGTTCGGCCAGTTCGCCGGGGTCGCTACGCCGTACTTGTCGACGACCTGGAGGGCCTTGAGGAGCCTCAGTATCTCGTCGATGTTCCTGCCGGCCTCCGGCGGGTAGTAGAGTATCGCCCTTATCACGCCGTTGGGGTCGACGATGAAGACCGCCCTGACGGTGTGGGTCGGGAGCGCCGGGTGAAGCATGCCAAGCTTCCTCGCCACGTCACCGGTCGGGTCAGCAATTATTGGGAACGGCACCTTGACGCCGAGGTTCTCCTTTATCCACTCAACCCACTTGATGTGGCTGAAGGTGCTGTCCACGCTTAGCCCGAGTAGGTCGGCGTTGAGCTTCTTGAAGTCCTCATACCTGACACTGAAAGCGTAGAACTCGGTCGTACAGACCGGCGTGAAGTCGGCTGGGTGGCTGAAGATCACGAGCCACTTCCCTTTGTAGGCGTCGGGGAGCTTTATCTTGCCCCTAGTAGTCATTACCTCCATCTCGGGTAGCTTCTCGCCTATAAGCGGGATCTGTCCGGGCATATTCGTTCACCAAATATACTGTATAGTTAGCTTATTTAACCTTTTCCTTAACAAGTTCGATGATATGCCGAAATTAATTGAGTCACAATTCGGATATAAATTAACCAAGCTTAAACAGCGTTAATGAATAGAGCCAGAAGCCCTCCTATAAATTCCGTAGAGGGATGGAAGAACGCCGTACCTGACAGCCGGAGCGACCAGCTCCGGCCTATCCGTAGTAATGAAGTCAGCACCGGCTTCAACGAGCCTCATTGCGGTGGCTGCGTCGTTAATGGTCCAGACCATGATGCCCAGTCCTCTTTCCTTGAACTCACGGATCAGTTCCTCATCCACGAAGGAGTAGTGTATGGAAGCACCCTTACCCCCGGCCTCCTCGACGACTTCCCAGGGCCTCACAGGTCTCGAGTGTATTGTTGGGTAAACAACATGTCCCCACTCCACCGCTAGCTGGCGGAGAAGGAGGTGGTTCTTCGAAGTGAATATGACGTCACCAACGCCCTCGAATGCCTGTGGCGGGGCCGTCTTTATGTCGAGCACGACGACCTTAGCCCCCATTTCCCTTGCCGCATCAAGGACCTCCGCCACTCTATACCTCCTAAGCCTCGTCGTGAATGCCTGAAGAACCCACCTAGCGACCGCGCCGCTGAGCCTTTTGGGCTGGTTCTCGGGCGGGTGAGCTATATCGGGCCAAAAAACATCTATCTCCACCCCGTCAGCCCCCGAGCTAAGATATCGGGCCACCTTGCTTGGCGTGTTAGCAGCGTGACCCACTACCAGCGCGCTCATTCCTTGGCCAGCTCCTTACCCCTATAGTACGCCCGTATTGATGTCTCCACTGCCTTAGGCCTAAGTATCGCCGATATGCCGGCCTCAACAGACTCGTCCTTTAGGATACCTACGAGGCCATTCACGTAACCGAGGAGAACCATGTTTGCGGCCCTGTAGTTGCCTAGCTTCCTAGCCTCTCCCACGGCGTCCACGAAACGGATTGAGGGGAATGCCTCCCTCAGCTCCTCAACCAGCTCCTCCTTACTGGGCCTCGGCGCTATGCCCAGTGAGGAACTGACAGGCGGCTTGAGCGTTAAGGCCGCGACGGCCACACCCCCTTTCCTCACGTAGTGGATCCTCCTAAGGGCCTCGACTAGCTCCATCCCAATGAAGACGTCAGCCTCTCCAGGGCCGAATAGAGGCGAGGTAACATCCTCCCCTATCCGTACAAAGCTCATGACAGAGCCGAAGCGCTGCGCCATCCCCAGGGTCTCACCGGTGCGGACGCTCAGGCCCTCAGCAACCGCTGCCGCCGCTATTACCCTCGAGAGTGTGAGGCCTCCCTGCCCCCCAACGGAGGCAATCAATATGTTTAGGATCCTCTCAGCCATCGTGATCACCTCCTCTCAACTCTAATGATCGCGTCGTACGGGCAGTACCTGGCACACAGGCCACAGCCGGTGCAGTCCTCCTCCATTATCCTCACCTTCCCGTCCTCGGCCACGTAGAGCGCTGGACAGCCAGTTACCCTGACGCAGGCCATGCACGATGTGCACTTCTCTGGCAAGACCCTGTAGACAGCCTTCACACCCTTTACCCTCGCCTCCCACAGGGCACACGGGTGCTTCATGATCACTACCTTGACGCCGGGCTTCTTCACAGCCTCCTTAACGACCTCTATAGCCTTGTCTATGTCATACGGGTCCACGATATAGACATGCTCTACGCCGATCGCCTTAACGACCTCCTCTATCTTAACAGGCCTTGCCTCCCTCCCCGTCTCTGTCCTCGCCCAAGCCGGAGTGGACTGGTGGCCTGTCATCGCTATTATGTCGTTGTCGAGGATCATCACAAGGAGGTCGATTCTTTTATGAACAGCCTCGATAAGTGACTGAAGGCCCGCATGGTAGAAGGTCGAGTCACCTATGACGGCGACCACAGGTCCCTCAAAGCCCCCGATCTTGAGGCCAGCGGCCATCGAGATCGATGCTCCCATGCTGTGCTCCGTCCATATGGCCTCAAGCGGCGGGCTTACGCCTAGTGCATAGCATCCGATGTCGCCGAAGACAGGCACCTTCGAGGGACTGTACCCGGCCTTAGCCAGACCGAAGCGGAGGGCAACAAATGAGTTCCTATGCGGGCATCCTGGGCAAAGCGGCGGGGGTCTGGGAGGTGCCCTATCCTGCACCTCTGTTCCTGCTGCCTCAGTTGGCCTGCCAAGGAACGAGTTAAGGGCCGCTGTCACATGAGCAGGGTTCAGCTCGCCTACCGATGGGATGATACCCTCTTCCATCCCAACGATCTCCGCATCCAAGCCATGTAGCGCGGCCTTGAGGGTCACCTCAAGGTATGGGCTCAGTTCCTCGAGCACCAAGATCTTACTACATCCGCCCAGCTCTTTCTTAACCCACTCCCTCGGTATCGGGTTAACCATCCCTAACCTCACTACCTTAATCTTTTCTGCCTCACCCTCCCCAAGGGATCTCATGGCTTCCTTCAGGTGACCGCAGGATACTCCCTCGCAAACCACGCAGTATTCACCACTGCCCTCGGAGGAAACAAGCCCCTTCCCAACAGCCAGCTCCTCCGCTCTCCGCAGTTGCTGAAGAAGCCATGCGTGCCTTTCCCTGTTCCAGCTCATCCCGGCCCTCACGAACCTCTTGACATCCTTCTTGAACCCCCTATACTTTACTGGCTCAGTTGCCTCACCAAAGACGACGTCCCCTACAGTATGTGCGACCCTAGTCGTCGACCTGAGAATCACTGGGAGCTTGAGAGCCTCACTGAGCTCTATAGCGACCTTAACGAATTTCCTAGCCTCATCGGGGTCAATAGGTGATATTGTGGGGAGCCCGGCCATTCTGGCGAACCAGCGAGTGTCTTGCTCGGTCTGTGTTGTGTGAGGGCCGGGGTCGTCAGCGATGTAGATAACTAGGCCGCCCTCAACGCCTCCGTAGGCCGCGGAGACGATGGGGTCAGCGGCTACATTAGCACCGGGGGCCTTCATAGTTACCATCGATCTTGCACCGCCTATGGACGCGCCGTAGGTAATCTCGAACGCGACTCTCTCGTTAACGGCCCACTCCACGTATATCCCCAGCTCGTGGGCCCTGTAAGCGTGGAGCGTCATTATTACCTCTGACGAAGGGGTTCCCGGATACCCCGTGACGACCGAGATCCCGGACTCGATGACCCCCCTAGCGATGGCCTCATTCCCCAGAAGCGCTGCCCTCGTTCCCGGCGGGGCGCGGAGGACATCAACGCGCCCGATCTTCCCCATTAAAGTCTCCCAGGTCTCTCAGCGATCATAGAAATTTAACGATGATCCTTAATCACGTAGTCATTAATTTCCTCGTGCATAGTCTGGGGACATCTAATGGAGTGCAACTACGTCCTCATAAAAACTGAAATAGGTAATGAGGTACTTGTGGCATCACATATAAGGGATCTCGATCCCCGCGCTAAGGTTATACCATCGCCAAGAGGTCTCAAGGGTCTTGTGCTCGTTGAACCATCGATCGAGAAAGAAGTACTCGCTAAACTAATTAAAGACAGAGTGCCCGAGGCAACTAAGGTCATTGTTGCACAGAAGTGCGTTGAGGCCGACCCGGCGAAGATAGCTGAGGCGGCGGCTGATATAGCTAAAGGCATTATTAATGCCAGCGACTCATTCGCCGTTAGGACAACTAGGAGAGGGAAGCACAGCTTCACAAGCATAGATGTTAATGTAGCTGCGGGGAGTGCTATCCAAGAGGTGACCGGCGCCTCAGTTAACCTACGTGAGCCTGACTGGGTTGTCGCTGTGGAGATCCTGCGTGACCTCGCAATAATAGCTGTTTACCCGGGCAGCGAGGAGTGGAGGAAATTCGGCAGAGGGAAAAAGATCGTGAGAGGTATCTTGAGGAAGGTGAGTGTGGGGCAGATACCGTTCCTCGGCCCCCTCGACGCATGCAGGGAAATGGGTGCTAGGGTAGGTAGGGGGGTTCAGAACTTCGAGGTGGGTGAGTACGTGGTACTGCTGGATAAGCCCGTGAGAGGCGAGGAGTTGGCGGCCTTCCTTGAGGGACTGAAAGAGGGGATTGATGCTAGGTACGAGATCCAGAGAAGGGCGTACACCGGCGGTGCGTGGCGTACCCCGGCCTACGTGTACGAGATATACCAGTTTGTTAGGGCGAGGAGTAACGAACCCATAATAGTCTTCGAGCCCGAAGGTGACTATGTTCTTGATAGGGTATCCGACCTCACGGAGCTTTTCCGGAGAAAGCGTGTTAATATGCTGTTCGGTTCTAGGGTAGGGGTACCAGAAGGTATTTACAGGTTCGCCGACCTCGTTCTAGATATAGCGCCGGGGGTCACGCTATCGACGGAGTTTGCCGTGCCAGCCGCCCTCATGGCCGTGCTTCAGGCCCTTTACCCATGGCTTAGTGGCGAGGAGTCATGACCTCCTTATTCAGTATCATTATCAACGTCTCGAACGCCTTCACAGGTATCCTCGCCCCAGCGGCTTCCGGGTGACCACCTCCCGTACCCCCGAGGCGCTTAACTGCCTTCCTAAGGACTTTATTGAGGTCTATTACCCCCTTCACGGCTCTCAATGACATGACGTACTTGTCGCCCCTCCTCTCAGCAGCGAGCCCTATTAAGGACCCTGTCAACCCCTTTGCAAGCGTCGCCGCTATGCCGAGAGAGCCCGGCGGGTCAATGACGTAGGCTACCGCTCCCTCGACCACCACGTTCCTCTCTACCCAGTGGAGGAGTTCCTCATTCTGCGCTGCCTGCTGAACGGCCCTGACAAGGAGCTCGGAGTTCTGTGATGGCAACCTGTTTTCTGAGAGGTAGTTAACGACCCTTCTCTTGAAGTCGTGGAGTTTTCTCGAATGTTCTAGGGCCTGCGATAGCACCCCTGCCTCAAAATAGATTATTCTCTTATCCCACATCGATAGCGCCGTTCTCACCCATTCCGTTTGATCCAGATAGTCAGCTATTGCCCCGTAGAGAGCTACCCTGCTATACTCTCTGCCTAATTTCCTAGAAAAATATCTGTAGGTGAGCTCTGAGGCCGATGCCCCCTCTTCATGGAAGACCCTCGCTGGTAAATCCTTAATGCTGAACTCGAGCGGGCCAGGGTGATGGTCTATGTACGTTATCTGTCCCTCATACGCGCCCATGAATTCAATGAGTTCAGCAACATGTGACTCGCTTATGGCTATATCGACTATGACGACGTCACCCCTTGCGAACTCCTTCAGATCTTTAGTCAGGTCTGCTGGGTGACTGAAGTAAACCATAATGACGGGGTATTCTCCGCGGAGGGCAGCGGCTGTGAGAGCTGCCGAGCAGACCCCGTCTGAGTCGCCGTGCGCTATTATGGTGAGCTCGTCCGCACCCATATGATCATCTAACTCAATGATTCTTCCATGTAGGTAAAAGGTTATGATTTTACCGCTGTCACAGAGGGGTTACTGGGCCGATGAAGACCCGTCGGACGGAGAGGAGCAGTGACTGCTCCCTCGGCTGCATCGGAGGCCCTCACCTAGTCGCACATGAGATGCACGGATCGTAGTTCCTCACTATCAGGGCGGACGCCCACTCGGCCGTCTCCCTGCTTTTGAGGAGCTCGCTTGGTATGTACTTCATGTCCTCCTCAGCAGCTGCTAGGTTGGCCACGGTCGGTGGCAGGAGTTCAGCCTCTATGACACGACCGTCAGGGCCTATGACGTACCTGTGGTATAGGATGCCCCTAGGTGCCTCAATGGCGGCGAAGCAGACCCTCTTCTCTCCCGGGGTCTTCGGACATTCAGTACCCCATACCTTATACTCACTGATCTCTGCTACCGTGTCCCTAATCTCGAGAAGTGCGTGGATGAGCTCAGCCACCCTGATAACTATTGAGTCAGCCATGCTCTTCGGCGTGAAGCCCGCCTGCTTCAGCTGGTCTCTAGCCTCGGACCTCAGCTTGTGGCCGAACCTAACGTACCTTGGTATGGGGCCAAGCGAGAATGCCTTGCCTTTATACCTCAGCCTGGGCGCGTTGGAGTACGGTGGCTTCTCCTTCTCAAGTGCTGAGTAGAGACACATGGCGTCGCCTGAGTAGTCCATCAATACCACCTCTTGGCTAAGCAGCGGGTAGCTCTCCTCAAGTACTGTCCCGCCCTCCCGGAGGGGCGGCCACTCGGGCCTCTCAAGCCCTAACACCATCTCCATGAGCCCCTTGGCGGTAGCTAAGACGTCATCGAATGACCTGAGCAGAGCCTTGGCGATGCTGAACTTAGGTGGTGACCATAGACCACCTACCCTGATGTTGACTGGGTGTATGGCCCTCCCAACCAGCGCCTTAGACATTGTCTTAGACCACTTCCTTATGATGTACGCGGTCTTCGCTAGCTCGACCTTAGTCCGCTCATGGTCTCTCTTACCGAACCTGACCAGGTCCGGTGCGTGGAGTAATGCAACGTGGAGGACGTGAGAGTTGACCCACTCGCAGAGCTGCGCTGCCCTCCTTAGCCTCACTACGTGCTCCGGTGGCTCGCACCCGAGACACTTCTCTATTGCGGTGCTCGACACTACAGAGTAGGATGTCGGGCAAAGGCCGCAGATCCTCGAGGTTATGTCGGGGACCTCGCTGTAATGCCTCCCCCTCAGTGCCTTCTCTATGTACCTCTTTGCTTCATAGACGTATACTCTGGACTCCTCTATGCCCGCTGGCCCAATAACGATCTCTATACCGCCGTCTCCCTCAACCCTACCCAGCCTGTGGATCTTTACCTCCATCCTCTCCTCACCTTCTCCTGCGAAACTATTGCCATGTTTAGGGCGTTAGGGTCGAGCTCGAGTAAGGGTTTGATAGACGTACCTGGTGAGGGCCCCCTGCACCCGTAGCAGCCCCTGCCGAAGCTCGGGCATAGCGCACTGCATCCTGCCATAACGGCAGGCCCGAGGCACGTCAACCCCTTAGTTATGGCTACGCACGGGACGTTCATCCTCCTGCACTCAGTGCAGAGGGTTTCCGTCTCCTTCGGCGGCCTGGTTCCCCTCATGAGGTGATTGATTACCTCCCTCACCTGCCACTCCTCTATGGGACAACCGGGTATTCTGTAGTCGACCTCCACAACGTCCTCAACCAGCTTCGCGATGCCTGGATTAATTGATTGGGGACCGCCGAAGAGGGCGCACGCCCCCACCGCAACAAGGAACTTCACCCTCCTCCTAAACTCCCTCAGCTCTCTCTCCTGCTCCTCTGTCGCGACAGAGCCCTCCACGAAGCCCACATCGTACACCCCGTCCATCTCTGGGTCAGCCAGTAGGGCGAAGCACCCTAGCTCGACGTCACCCTTAAGGATATACGGGAGCAGGGCATCAGCTATGGTCGCTAGGCAACCGCTGCATGAGGCGAGCTTGAGCCCAGCAACCTTAAGCCTCCTCACCATCCCAGGACACCCCTCACCTCATCCGCCCTAAACGTGGGGCCGTGCCTGCACACGAAAACAGGGCCTATCTGGCAGTACCCGCACGAGCCGAAACCACACCTCATCTTCCTCTCCAGCGAGACCCATACCCTGCTGAGATCCATGCCCGACTTCTCGAACACCCCTATCGCTACCTTCATCATTATTTCCGGCCCGCAGACGAACGCCACAGGATCCTTGGCGGTCTCGAGTGCCTTCGGTATGAGCTCAGTCACGAACCCTGTCCTTCCGCTCCAAGACGGATGAGGTTTGTCGATAGTAAGCCTGACATCCACACCAGCTTCCTGCCACTCCCTCAGCTCCTTCTTATAGAGGAACTGGTCAGGTGAGCGCGCGCCGTAGAGGAGTATCGTCCTCCCGGCCTCACCCCCATCTATTCTCTTATGTATTACGGGCCTGAGGGGCGCCATACCTATTCCGCCAGCAACGACTATGAGGTCCCTAGCCCTTGCCTCGCTCATGGGCCATGGCTTGCCGTATGGCCCCCTCCACCCGATCACGTCACCGGGTGAGAGACTCGTTAGGACTGTTGTTACCTTACCAACGCGCCTGACTGTGTGCTCTATGACCCCGTCCCTTATCCCGCTAAAGGATATGGCCGACTCACCCACGAGGGGGGCGTAGAGCATCGCGAACTGACCTGGCTCGGGGGTCTTCTGTGGGGAGACCCTCATGACGAGGGTCACTGTGTCCTCGGTCTCTTTGATGACGTCCGTTATAACCGCTTTTACGGGCGTGAGTTTGTGTGTGACTGTCTCCATCACTTCCTAATCACCTCCTTTACGGCCGTTATGATGCCCACGTTGAATGGGCAGAGTGAAGTGCACCTCCCGCACCCTACGCACCCCGTTGTCCCGAACTGCTCGCGCCACCACACCAGCTTGTGCATCACGAACTGCCTGAGCCTCGCCGGTATCTTCTCTCTCGGGTTGTGTGAGGCCATGGCGGCGAAGTAGAGGGAGAGGCAGGTGTCCCACACCACTACTCTGCCGCCCTCATCGGGGCCCTCATGTACCTCCCTTATGTCGAAGCAGAAGCAGGTCGGGCACGATATCGAACAGGAACCACAACCGGCACAGTTCTTTGATGCTCTCTCCCAATCCTCCCAGGTTGCTTTGTTCAGCTTATCTGCGTGGAGATGTGGTGAGGGCGTAATCGTGGCGTTCTTTATCGCTTGATTTATTATGTCATTGTATGCCTCGAGCGCTTCCTTAGGCGCTAACTCGTCAATACCCACCGATACAAGAAGTGCTTTACCTTTCTCGGTCAGTGGTCTTACTAGGAACCCTTTGCCGAGCCGCATATAGGCTATGTCACCGACTTTAGCATCCGGTCCTGTCCCAGCATCGGCACAGAAACATGTTGGCGAGGGATTAGGGCATTCCTCAACGATCATGAAGAGTTGGTTGAGCTTCTCCGTGATGAGCGTAGGTGAGAACATCGATACTCTTCTTAGAATCTCTATAGCGAAAGCATCACACGGCCTTATACCCACTAACGCTATCGGGGTCTTATCCGGCTCAACATATTCGAAATTCGTGCCCTTAACTCTCAGAATAAGGGACGGTGTCTTCCGCAGGACGTGCTTCGGCGGTACTGGAGGAGGTGTTGGGGGCTCACTGAAATAGCCCTCAACCTCTATCCACCCCCACTCGCTGGGCGCGTAGGTTACGTAGCCGTTACTTCTTAGCTTCTTTATCACCCTGTCAAGGAAGTCTGAACCTGCGTAGTAGATCACTCCCTCTCATCACCAATCATCACTTAATTTATGTAATTAAAAACTTCACTAACATATGCAGTATGATCCGATCTTTATTTACACACAACAATATTTCACCCTTTAATATATCGCCTCGAAAGAAACCCATCGTCAGTGATACAGAATCGAGGAGCACCTACACAAAATATTTAGAAAATTATTATGTCGTTGTTCTATTGCGTCAACGCCCTGATAGGGCGGAATGAGTCCAAGATACTGTGCTTAATACCTCTACTAACTTCATCAGCGATTAGCTCCGCTACGTATGGAGCAGTGCTGAGTCCATAGTCGTTGAACCCGAAAGCGTAGTATACTAAGTGCTCAGCGTTCGGCGACCAGCCAATTATTGGGAGCTTATCAGCAGTTACATCGACGTAGGCACCCCATACCCTTAAGATATTGACTGCCTTCATGACGGGCATAAGTTTGACGGTTATTGTGCTGGCTTTCTCTATGAACTCGATACTATCGCTGGTGTCTAGGTCGGGGTTTTCGCTCTTCATATCATCTATCGTCGCCACGAACTCCCTCCTGACTGTCTGCGTGAATCTGTAGGAGTACTTGATGACGCGCACCGTCGCCTTCATAACGTACCTGAATGGCTCTGTCACTAAGCCGCCTGCATAGTGCGGTTTGACGAATCCGTTGAAGCGATCGCCGAGGCTCGAGGCAAGGCTCGGCGTTGCCGCCCCAGCTGCTAGAACCACTGCATCAGCTACGTACCTCCTGCCATTACTCGTTACTACAGTGACCGAGTCACCCTCGCGCTCTATCCTCGCTACCTCCTCGTACGTCCTTGTCTCGGCCCCATTCAGTCTGGCCGCAGCAATCGATGCCCACGTGACCGGGTGCGGCATCGCCTTGTAATCCTTCGGTGTTATGAAAGCAGCCCTAATGGCATCAGTATTGAGGAAGGGGACATATTCGGTGATCCTCTCTGCATCAGCCTTAACTACCTCTGCCCCACTACCTGACCATACGCGTGCGTCTCTCTCCAATCTTTCTGCGTCATCATCACTTAGAGCCACAGCAATGTGCGGGCTCTCATCATCCATAAAGCGATATGCGAACGGAATACGCAGCTCAATAAACCTCCTCTTGAGTTCCTTAACCCTCTCTATGCTCTTTAGCGCTGCTCTAACGAGCACTGGGTGATGCTGTTGGGCCGTGAAGGACCCTGTTGACCTCCCTGTGGAGCCGTACGTGAAGTATTTCTTGTCGAGGAGCGTTACCTTGACACCCCTCTCAGTTAGGTAGTAAGCTGTTAGCGCACCAACTATCCCGCCGCCTACTACGACAACCCTCATTCTTTCAGCACCTCCGGGTTATAGAACAAGCCCATCGGAACCGGCTGGAGCGGGGGCCTCTTCCTCGGCACTAACCTATCCATGTCGAGGCTCATCCCCAGCTCCCTCATACCCTTAGCTAAGTACCTCTGCATGTGCTGGAGGCATCCCCTCCCCTGGCAGTACCCGGTCGTTGCACCACTCATCCTCCTGTAGGTGTCCGGGTCAGCAGTGCCCAGGAACCTCACCATGACCTTGAACGCCATCAGCATCTCCTCCTCCGTTATGTCCATACACCTGCACACTATCGCCGGGTGACCCCTTGCCTTGTCCTCACTCATCACGAACCACCTCCACGAACTTGACCTCTAAGGCAATCTCCTTGGGAACGACCACGTTTACGAGAACCGTACCGTACTTGTAACTCCTGATCACAGAGAACACCTCGCCCTCACCCAAGTACCTATGCCCCCTATCGTACAGCGCCACCTTCTCACCCTTCTTCGGTATAGGGAGTATCTCGTAAGGCACGCTCACCAGCGCCTTCGTCGGATCCTTCAGCACCCTCTTGCCGAACGGTATGTTCACTATGGTTATGGCGAGGCCGGGGCACGCCTGAGCGCAGAGGGTGCATCCCGTGCAGGCCTCCCAGTTCACCCTGGGCTTGTCATTCATTGTCGGCATGATCACGGCACCTGTCGGGCAGGCGTCCCGGCAAGGCGTGCACGGTATCTCCTCTATGCAGTCGAATATCGGTACCGCCCTAGACTCCAGCACCTCGTCCGGCGGTATATTGCCGTGCCTCCTCAGATCCTCGAGGGTCACGTAGCCGGACTCGAGTGTCTTCTGCTCCTCTAGCTCGGGCATTATGAGGCACCCCCCTCGAGTGTTACCTTAAACAAGCCCTCACGTATGCGCCTGTAGTGGGGGCTTGAGCGGAACTCATCCAACCACCTAATGGTTTCCTTCATCTTTTTGACGTGTTCATCACCGCCGAGCCCTGCCCTCATTGCCGCGGCTATGCCTGCCACCCTCCCCTCCATCATCGCTGTGCTGGCCTCCTCGATGCAGGACGCGTCACCAGCGACGAATACCCCGGGGACTGTTGTTTCGAGGTTCCTGTGCCTCATGGGGACGTAGCCGCCGAGTTCGGGGACGAACTTTATGCCTGCTTCCATCAGCTCCAGTACCTCGATGCTTGGTGTGAGGCCGACGGCCAGCCACACACCGTCAACCTCGATGTCTACCTCGCTCCCTTTTATTGGGCGGTAGTTGTCGTCGACTTTGTAGATTGTCGCTCCCTCCACTCTTCCCTTGCCGTAGGCCTCCCTAATTGTGTGCCTCATCAGTATCGGTATCCCCATCCTCCTTATCTTGGAGGAGTGTACTAGGTATGCTGCCGATTTCTTCGCTATGTCTATGACGGCCTTGACCCTGATCCCTGCCTGAACCGCTTGATACGCGACTATCACGCCGACGTTGCCCGCACCTATTATTAGCGGTTCATTCGCTGGCCTTATCCCGAACACGTTCATGAGTGTCTGGGCGGCCCCAGCACCCATAACACCGGGGAGGTCGTTTCCGGGGAACACGAGGCTCCTCTCCATGGCGCCTGTGGCAACGATTATTGACCTCGCCCTTATCCGGAGGAGGGTATACCTCCCTAAGCCCTCTGTCCTGAACGCCGCTAAGGAGCCTTCCCTTTTGAAGTAGCCTATCACCTGGGTTGAGGGCATTACATCGACGTTCTCCCTCTCCTTTAGCTTGTCTGTAAGCATCTTCGCTATCTCGAACCCCCTCATCCCTGCGAAGGTCTCCTTAGTTCCGAAGAACTTGTGTGTCTGCTTCACGAGCTGCCCTCCGGGCACAGGTGACTGATCCATGACAAGGACCCTCGCACCCATGCTAGACGCCTCCAGGGCGGCGCTAAGGCCTGCAGGGCCTGCACCAATTACGGCTATGTCGTACTCGAGGTCCTCTCTCTTTACGAGCATCTCCTTAGTTGGTAAGGGCAATTCCGCGTCGTGGCCCTCTTCGTACTCAACGATCATGCCATCCTCTACCGGTGTTATGCACGTCCTTACGTGCGGGTAGCCGTTCACTCTCATGAGGCACTGGCTGCACTTACCTATCATACAGAACGGGCCCCTCGGTCTGTGTCTCTCGGCTGAGTACCCGAACTTTATCACGCCGGAGGCGTAGAGTGCTGCCGCAACGGTCTCAGTTTCGAACGCCTTGACCGGCTTCCCGTTGAAGTTTATTATTATTGGGCGGCCCCTGTCAAACTTCAGTACCGGGTGCTCGTATATTCGTCTATCCGTCTCAACTCACCTCCTCAGCGATCTCGAAACAGATGTGATCGGTAAAATTAATTCGTTTAGCCCTAGATCAGTGCTCAACTAGAGTTTATGTGCCGTATTAACTTAGAATTATTAATCAACTGATTTAGCCTACCCCCAAACAGTATTTTTCGAGGAATGAAGCATGGCCGTATTTGGGGCTGCACTCGTCGGCTCTTACCCCAGAAGCGAGAAGGTTGCTAGCATACACAGAAAATTCTTGAAGGGCGCCATAGAGGCAGAGGAGTTCGAGCGCTTAATAGGTGCCGAAACCGAGAAACTCATAAAGTTCTTTGTTCGGACGGGGCTTAACACCTTCACTGACGGCATGCTCAGGTGGGACGATATATTCAACCCCCTCATAAGGTTCGTGGACGGTGTCGAAGTGAATGGGTTAGTCAGGTTCTACGACAACAACTTCTTCTTCAGGGCGCCCATCATAAAGTCCGACCCCGTTATCAAGGAAGGCGCACCGATAACGGCTTGGTGTAGGAAAGGGGTTGATGTGCTTGAGGGGCTCAGAGCTAGGGATCGGGTGACACTGAAGCAACCCCTGCCTGGACCAGCAACCCTTGCCTCTGCCTCAATCGCTGAGGGCGTAAGCGTTGAGGAACTCATTGAGAAGTGGTGGAGCGGAGTGCTCGAGCCGCTCGCTAAAGAACTAATTAAGGAAGGCTGTGTCCCGGAATTCCATGAGCCGGAGGTTGTCTGGGATCCCTCTAAGAAGGATTTGTGGGCTAGGGCCGCCGAGCTCATCGCGGGTATCGGGAAGGGCTGGTATGTCACGTACTTCCGCCCAGCCGACCCCGTATCCGACGTGCTTGGGAAGCTCGGCGAGGGTTTCGTCGTTGCTGTTGACTTAGTCTCAGGGACTGGATTAGAGAATGTTATAGGTGCTGGTGTGAAGCGCCTGGCACTCGGCGCTGTAGATGGGAGAAACACGAAGATGGAGAGATGCAGAACTCTCGTTTCTCTGGCGAAGAATGCTGTGGAGAAGGGTGCAGTTGAGGTCTTCGTTACTAATAATACCCTGCTTGACTTCTTGCCCGAACCCGTTGCTAGGAAGAAAGTAAGGCTTCTTGGCAGAGTAAGGAAGAGGCTCGCGCGTGAGTCGGGGGTGTGAGGTATGGTGTGGAGGAAGGTAGAGCTCCCCGTCCTTCCGACAACCGTGATCGGTTCCTACCCAAGGCCTAAGTGGCTGAGGGAGTTCATCGCTGGCTACAGAGAGGGTAGGTATAAGGAGGAGCAGATGAGGGAGGCGTTCGATGACGCTGTGATAGCGGTGCTCAACGACCATAGGGAGGCGGGCGTCGACATACCGACTGATGGGGAGATGAGGAGGGACGAGATGGTCGAGTACTTCGCTGAGAGGATTGAGGGCTTCAAGTTCTACGGCCCTGTGAGGGTCTGGGGTAATAACTACTTCCGCAAACCGGCAGTGGTCTCTAGGCTGAGGTATAGGGGCCCGATGGTTGTGGATGAGTACCTCTTCACTAAGAAGGTGACGTATTCAGATATCGTCAAGGTGACGATCACTGGGCCATACACCATTGCTGATTGGTCATTTAATGAGTACTACCCAAGCAAGGAGGAGCTCGCGTTCGAGATAGCTAGGATCATAAATAAGGAGATAAAGGCGCTTGAGGAGGCGGGGGCCATATACGTTCAGGTCGATGAGCCGGCCCTAACGACTCATCCCGAGGAAATAGGGTGGGCTGTTGAGGCAGTGAACGAGGCCGTTAAAGGCGTGAATATAAAGGTAGGGCTTCACGTCTGCTACAGCGACTACAATATCCTCAAACCCTATTACGACAGGCTCAATGTCTCCCAATTCGCTCTGGAGTTCGCTAATAGGGGGTTCAGGGATCTAGATGTGCTGAAAGGTCTCAACAAGGAACTCGGCTTCGGCGTCGTCGATGTGCACAGCAGGAGGGTGGAGACACCGGAGGAGGTCGCCGCCGCTATAAGGAAAGTCATGGAGTACGTACCGCCTGAGTGCCTCTTCATAAACCCCGACTGCGGACTGAAGCTCCTGCCAAGAAAGATAGCGAAGCAGAAGCTAAAGGCCATGGTCGAGGGCACGAGAATCATTAGGCAAGAACTAAGGAAGAGGGGACTCGAGAGGATCGAGTTAAGAAAGGATCTCACGTGCCCATAAGGTGGGCTCTATGGCAAGAAGGGCCGTAATAGTTACCGAGGACGGGGTCGACGACCTTGAAGCGCTCTACGCCTACTACAGGCTCAGGGAGGAGGGGTACGAGGTTCTCGTAGCGGCTGCGAGAAAGTACGGAAAGTACCTAGTTATCTCCGAGCGCGGCGAGCCCGTTCCGGAGAAAAGGATCCTCACAACGAAGCATGGCATAGGGCTCGCTGTCGACTTGACATTCTCGGAGGCGCTTGAGATGGAGTGGGACGCCCTGATACTCCCGGGTGGGAGGGGACCCGACAGGGCCAGGAGGTACAGGGATGCCGTAGAACTGGTTAGGAAGCTCGTCACCGCCGGTGTCCCGACAGCGGCAATATGTCACGGTCCCCAGCTACTCATATCCGCCGGCGTCTTAAGGGGGAGGAGGGTCACCGGGTACTGGGGTATACGTGACGACCTCATTAACGCGGGTGCTGTGTACGTGGATAAAGACGTGGTCGTTGACGGGAACCTCGTAACCGCCAGGCACACGACCTTCGTTGCTGAGTGGATGCGTGAGTTCGTTAAATTATTGAGGTAAGGCATAACGATTTCCTCCCCAAAACACGCCCTAAACAGATGCGGGGTAGCGGATTGAGGCCCAGCAACTACATAACCTGCGGAAACGTCCGTGTGGCGCACTACAGGTTCTTGGAGTGCGGGAGTAGCCAGGACATTGCGAGAGATCTCAATGATGAGGGACCTGCCGCCGTTTCTTGTGACTCAATGAGTAGGGGAAGGGGGAGGCTTGGGAGGAGGTGGTACGCTGGGAGAGGCGGCGCGTGGGTAACGGTATCCGCTCGGTTACCGCCTGGATCAGCTCAGAGCGTTTTTCCTATAGCCGTTGGTGCGAGGCTGGCCGAGTGGTTGAGGAGAAGATATAATGTGAAGGTACGGGTTAAGTGGCCTAATGATCTCGTAATTGAGGACAGAAAGGTCGGGGGAGTACTGATCGAGGCAGTAACAGGTGAGGTAACCAGGGTTTTAGTCGGTGTTGGTGTGAACGTCGCCAACGATATACCCGACGAGCTGGAGCCCTACGCAACGAGACTGAGTGATTGGGTAAGCAACGTCTCTCCCGAGGAGGTCGTGGAGGGCATCGTGTGCTCAGTGATGGCAGCATTGCGGGACGTCATGGAAGGGCAGCGGGCCATACTCGATCTGTGGAGAGAGCTCTCTGCTACCTTGGGGAGAGAGGTCTGGGTCGTATTCGATGAGGGTGAGTTAAGGGGTGTGGCGATAGACATCGACGATGAAGGGGCTCTGTTGATCAGGACAGACAAAGGGATCCAAAGAGTATTAGTTGGTGACGTTATTCACCTGCGCCCTGCCTAGTGCAGGAACGCGAGCGTGTATATGCCTATACCTATCAAGGCTGCACCGCCCGCAACCGATACCTTGTAGGAGTTCCTCGCCACCCATTCCTTAATACCCTCAACCTTCGCGACAGTGCCCGCTAATGCTACCATGATTATGAGGAGTGGCAGTATGAACACGATGTTATATATTGCTAGGAGGCCGAGCCTCGTGGCTATGTCGTAACTTGACGCCAGAGATGTGAAGAATAGGTAGGGCCCTGCTGTGCAGGGAAGGAGCGTGAATGTGGCAGTGAGGCCCAGCGCGAACGCTGCTGCCGCTGAGGCAGCTGAGTACCGCTCGCCCTCTCGGCAAACTTTACATTCTCCTCTATCCCTTAGGCCACTGTAGATCATCCAGGCACCGGCGATGAAGGCTATAACTGGGAACACATACCTTGGTACGTTCTCGAATATTACGGAAAGACCTATACCCATGATATAGTAACCCACGAACACAGCGGTAGTGAATGACATCCCCACAACCAATAATTTCTTTGTGGATCCGCCCCGCGTGCTGGATGCTGCCACCGAGAGCAGTATGATGACGTAGAGTGTGAGGAAGCATGGGTTAAAGGCGTCTATGGAGGCAAGGCCCACCGCCGCCGCTAACGCGGTGACTATATTTCCTGTCTGGGGTACGGGGGATCCGGTGTTTCCATTGCTACTAGGGACTGAGCCTGTTAGGGTTTTCAGCGCTTCTATGATGTAGAGGGCCGCCTGATGCGCGAATGTCCTGCCCCTGTCATCGGTACCTTCTTCACCAGCCCTTTTGGCCTGGTTTGAGGCATTCTCTAGGATACTGAGTGAGTTCTCGTCAGGTGCTTTACCTTCCAGTAACTCGTTAATTATTCTTACATATGCACCGAGAATCATGTCTTTAGTCTCGTTCATGAGTTTCGCCATGCCTATCTCGCCAGCTGAATCGAACATTATGTAGGAGGCGTATGCGTAGAGGTACGCAGCCACTAGCTTTGCCGCAGCCGATCTTAGCGAACCGTTCTCTATCATTGCTGGCTTAACGAAGAGTTCCGTAGCTAGTGTTTGGTTTGTTGTTATGTATCCCCTTAGGTAATCGCCGAAATAGATGTAGACTCTGTCAGTGGGCCCGAAGCTCTCCCAAAAGGTTCTGTTCTCCAGCTCCCCTATTACTATACCGACTAACTTCCCCTCCCTCACCACGAGAGTAAACGGTACAGCAGCATAGGTAGAATTCATGGGGAGACCAAGAAATGCGTGGAGGAGCTGATATAGCATTGCGCAGGAATCGTCCGTATTGATTGGGCAGAAACCGAAGTTATTCGGGAACTCCGTCTTCATGAAATCGTCGAGAGCTCTACAGTGCGGGCATAGGGTTGAACCATATATTAGGTAGTACGGGTCGGGTGTCTGGGAGGAGAGGCTAATGAGAGGAGTAACGATCAACGCAATTGTCATCAGTAATACAGGCAGCGCTTTGATGTATCCCAACATCGGCACCGTTGAGGTAATCCAAGAGAGGGTTTAAGGGTAATGTATGAGCTCTTCACTTATGACTCACGCACTTGATACTATAATTCTGTATGATCTCATCAATTTGTTCTATTAATTCTTTAAGACTGGGCCTCTGGACGGGATCAATCCTTATCAGTTCCTTAATCAGCGCCCCTACTTCCTTTGGTTGCCTCACCCGACTAATAGCTTCTTCGAGAATTCTTAGGTCATGCATTCGGACGTGACGCAACGCACCTTTCTCGAATTCCTCCTCCAGAGCGCTCAGACGTACTGCAATTTCGTCGGATCGCAGAGGCTGATTGCCGTAAGCTATCTTCTCAACCGCTGTTATGAGATTGCCGGGCGGTTCATCAAAAGACTTAGCGAGTCTAGCTATGTGCGGCGATCTCCTCTCGGGCTCCAGGAGCGGGTGCCTTGAGACGGCTATGAAGAGGGATTGGGTACTAGGCACCTCTCCTGTAATGAGCTCATAAATTGTCAGACCGAGAGAGTAAGTGTCGTAGCTCGATGACACAGTGTCCCCAGCGGGGTAGAGGAGGCCTTCTGGAGGCATGTACTCTGGGGTCCCGTATAGCCACCCTTTCCAGGTGATGTTAACTGATGTACCGAAGTCTGTGAGTACTGGAACCGGTACTGAGCCACTGCTTTTTATTAATAGATTATCAGGTTTTATGTCGCCGTGAACTTTTTCGCTGAGTGCCTCAGTAACGAACTTCACTGCGCCCACCATCTGCCTTACGGTACATAACAGCATCTTAGGAGACGCCAGTATTATTCTTCGGTTGTCGGTGATCGACCCGCCGGGTACGTATTCCATCACTATATAGGGTGGGTCTCGCCTATACTCTTCTACGTTCCTGTACGCCTGGCTCCCAGATAAGTACCTGAGTATGGGCCTCATATTCATGTCAAGGACCTTAACTACGTTATCGGAAAACTCCAGCACCTGCTGCCTCACTGCCCTCGCGTAGCTTACCTCGAAGGCTCTCCTGACTTCTTCAGTTAGGATCGCCATCTCATTCTGCGTTGGGAAATCCCCTGAAAGGGGCTTACTAAACTTCACTGCAACATACTCTCCCCTGCTATCCCTGCCGAGCCACACGCGCGAATACGCTCCCTCGCCCAGGAGCTTTATGAGCTCATAGCCGTGGAGAGCCGCCCCAATTGACTCATCAGTATCTTCGGTTGACGTTTCTGGAGAGAGTTTTCTCCGGCGCTTGAAGATAGTGATTATGTGTTCATTAAATTCTGTAAGTGCCTGGTCACGCGCTCTCTTACCGTGTGGTTGCCTCATTACCACGCCCGCCATTCCTCAGCTATCATTTATTGCTTCGCGGGATTTATTTCTCCAGAAGGAACCTTATTAGCTTCCTTAATCTGGTGCCTTCTATAATGACATAGAGCACGAAAGCCGTGGTCGCGCCCAATATAAAGGGATCTATCTGCTGGGTGAGAATCGAGTACGTTATTATGAAGACAGCGAACGATATGGATGCCGGTATTAATCTGGGCACAGGAGAATTGCTTATGAACAGGTAAAGGCTTGTTAGAGGGTTACTAGTTTTTACAGCGGCGTATCTGCCGTCGTGAGTCTGAAAGACGAGGCCCTCCCGCCTTAGTCTGTCGAGATGGTACTTAACCGTGGATGGAGACTTTAACCCTATCTTGTTCTGTATCTCCCTAACCCCCATAGGCTCCTTCGACGAGACCAAGAGCAGATATATCTGTAACGCTGTCCCAGTAGGTAAAGTCGCTGACTTCTTTTTCGCCATCACCTTAACCAAAAATATCCCTCCCTCGACCAACTATAAACAGGTATATTACGTGAAGAGCGTGTACAGGAGTAGCCCGACACCTAGGGCAGCTAACAGCGCGATGACCGCAGCCACTACGTTCCTTTCAACCCCATTTCTTTCCGCAGACAAGCCCTCATCCACGCCGCCATAGACTGCTTTGCCAGGAGGAATCAATGTATAGCCCCCGCCCGAGTACGCAGTTGTAGTAGTGTGCATAGATGTTGTCATTGTCTGTGTATCGGTGACGCCATGTGGAACCCTCGTAGACATTGTTGATGTGCTCATAACAGTGAATGCATAGGACGTGTTACCCTCGCCGATAGTGACAACTCCCGGTAGCCCTAAACCGGTAGCGTCGACAGTCACTGATTTAATACACGAAGCCTCAATCCCTGTCATACTCATTCTGTATGTGGTTCCGCTCGATAACGGTAGTAGAACTGCCGTGAATACCTTTCCGTCTGACCACCTATATTCTCCTTCATCAGTGCTTACTGCGAAATCGAACAATGGAAGCCTTGCCTGAAGCAGTACCGGAGGACCCGTAATGTTCGTTATCTTACCTACCACAGTCACGTTATATCCGCTACCTGATCTAGCTAAGGTTATTAAGAACAAGAAGTTAATAGAGAAGTTACCGTCTGGTGTGCTGAGTGTCGTGGTAGAGGTTATGTTGAATGTGCCCTCAGCCATACACACGTCAGCTGCACGGCTAGTGGCCGCCAACATCACTGCCGTTGTTATGAGAACAAGCACAAATAGTGATGCCGTTCTGGTTCCCATCGCCTATTACCGCGTGTAACATGCACTATAGAGTAGATTAAGTTAAGGATGCGAAACCCTGTTCTAACCCTTCGAAAATAGCCCCAAGCGTTTCCTCCGCCACCTGCCAGACCTCATTCTCCGGAACCTGTATTGCAGGCTAAGGAGCTTCTCACTTCCCAGGAGAGCCGATGATAAGTAGAGAAGCACTATGACGAAAGCAAGTGAGACACCGATGCTGGCGACTATGAACGTGTAGGCACCCTCGAACCACGCCTTAACAAGTATCACTGCTGCCGTGAAAGGACTCGTTAGGAGGAGAGCCACCTGACCCGCCGGCGGCAGGCTCGACAGGTCTACAAACATAAGTATGAAGGCCGGTATCATTACTAACATGCTCATTGGTCCCACGTAAGTACCGACAGCTCTTGAGTCAGGGGCTATTGACCCAAGGAGTATACCTAACGCGGCCACAGCCATTAAGGAAATAAATATGACAGCACCAAATAAGGCCATCAAGGCAGGGTCAATGAAACCCGCAGCACCCAACCCAGTTCCTGCCTCACTACCCTCAGGCGCTGACGCCATGGCCATTATGCTCCCCATGTAGACCGCGAAACCTCCCATGAATGAGATCGTTGAGAGGGCCACCAGTATCATTGTCCCAACGAGTTTTGACAGCACTATATGCATTCTAGGCACGGGTAGTGTCAGGAGAATCTCCATTGTCTTTTCCTCGTTCTCCTTGGCCATGGATGTCGCGGCCATACCAAGCGCCGACGACACAACGACGAGTGGAGCGAATATGAGCATGAACATTGACGACGCTATTGACTCAAGCACTCTCAGATCGACTGTTTCACCCCTTATCGTAACGAGTGACTCTATCCTCAACGGGTTAAAGGCAAACTCAGGACTTACTCCTGCCTGAGTGAGGATATAGGATGACAGCATGTTAGCAGCCGACCTCACGACGCTCACCATCGCTGATGCAAGGGAGACAGCGGTCAAGGAGACGCCCCTGACCCTTGTATACACTTCAACGTTCGCAGGACTCTCATTGCTTATGTTCTCGCCGAAGCCCTTCGGAATAATAACAACTAAGTCATATCCTTGATCAAGAAGTTCTTCAGGCGACGCGTTACAGCTTGTTGAGTAGGTTGTGTTGCCCGCTACTTTCTCTAAGAAACTCACGTATAAGGTACTGTAGTTGCTTGCGTCCTCGTCACAAACTATGAGGCTAATCGTCTTCACTTTCTCCGCTACCTCCTGCACCATCTGGCCAGCGCCAGCGGAAATCGCTATACCCATTATTGAGAAGATTATGAACGGCAGTATTATCGCGCCAACGACTATCTTAAGATCTCGTAGGGTGTTCTTTACGTCCTTTACGATCAGCTCCTTAAGCATGGGCCACCACCTTCACAAATACTTCCTCAAGGTTAGAGGCGCCGTACTCTTCTAGAAGCTCGTCCGGCTTCCCTATCAGTTTCAGCACTCCCTCATCTATGAGAGCCACACGATCGCATAAGTAATGAACTTCGAGCATGTTATGAGATGATAGCAGAACTGATACGCCGTGCTCCCTAGCGTACTGCTTGATCATTTTCCTAACGTGGACAGCGTGAACTACATCTAGGCCTGAGGTAGGCTCGTCAAGTATCGCGAGCCTTGGCCTGACCATGAGGGCTCTAGCCAACTGCAGCCTTCTCTTCATGCCCTTAGAGTATGTCCGTACCTGCCTATCTATAGCGTCACCAAGTCCAGCGATCCTAATGCCCTCCTCAACGGCCTCACGCCCCACTCTGTATATCTTCGCCATCAACTCCAGATACTCCCTCCCTGTAAGGTACGGGTAAGCACCCGCCTCCTCAGGCAGGTAGGATATAAGCTTCCTAACCTCGTCCCTCTCCGTAACCACATCATGACCAAGCACCTCGACCCTACCTGATGTCGGTGTTAGTAGTGTCGCCAGGATACGGAGGGTTGTGGTCTTTCCTGCACCGTTAGGACCAACTAGACCAAATATCTCGCCGTGCCCTACAGTGAATGAGATGCCCTTTAGTGCCATGACGTTCCCGTATTTCTTAACAAGATTCTCCACGACGACAACTTCCGCCATACCCTACCTGACCATAGACGATCCTAGGATAGAGTAAATTAGTTTTGTCGAATGTTCCTCCGATAGAACAGGAGCTCCCTAATTATAGCTAGAAGTAAGTCCTCACCTACTTTCTCTATGAGGGCCTTCGGCAAAGACCTCAACACCTCCTGAGGAGATGAAAGCTCCCAGTATGAAGTGATTACCCAGAGCACCGAGTCTAGATGGAGTGAGGGAACCCTGCTTATATCAGCAACAATTCCCCAAGCCCTAGCAACGATTCTGTACCTTCTCATGAGTTCCTCAATACTGCTGCCCCCCTCTATGAGGCCCGAGAGTATTGATGCCCTCGCCACCCTCCTATCGACCGGGATAGGTATCTCTGTTGGCAATACATCGGGGTTACCGGCTGCTCTCCTCCCATAATACGCCATTTTCACAGAGAATACCACTGTTTTCTTGTCTTTCTGCGTTCTCAAGCACCTAGCTGTCTCGTGCCAAAGCCCGACATAGTCGCCCGTCCTTATGAAGCCCTCTACTTCCCCGCATCCCTTGATAATATCGAGCCTATTCAGTTTCTGTCGAACCCCGAACCTATGGACAGAGCGGGTGAAGTCTTTCACAGCCTCCACCGTAGGCTCCCAACCTCTCGGGCAACTGCTAGCTATATGTTCCGCAAATAGCGCCCAGTACTTCTCACCTTTCATAGGGAGCATGTAGCTGACTAGGGCGTTAATGTAGAATGAGGTGGCGGCCGTTCCCGGACAATTCGCCTCTATCGTTATTGCCGACTTCATCTGCGGATCCTCATCCTCGAACGCTTTAACGCCGCGAACACCTAATTGGCAAAACAGCGCACCCAGTTCCCTAGCCCTTTCCTTGTTTATGAACAACCTATATCTCCCACATCAATTTCCTAACGGGATGATGAGTTTTCGGGGAGAGTGAGCGGTGATGAAGCGGTTACTCGCTGATGCAGGCCTTTAATCGTTTATCATGAGCTCAACATAGGCTGGAAGGAAAAGAAGGGCGGACACCAGTTCGGGCACCGCAGCTCCCGGGGGTATGCCCATCACAAAATGAGTAGCCCAAGCAACTACCGATATAGTTGCGGCAACGATTGCCCACATCCTCCTCCGTCTTACCGCGTAAAGGATTAGGAACACAGTGATAACTACGAAGAACATCGCTGATACTACGTAGTGTAGGTGATCAAACCTAATGTCATACACTTCATCATAGACAGCGATGAGTTGAAGAAAGAAAGAAGCCAAGAGAAGCGTAGCTGATAGTACACGGTCCCTTCCCCAGAGATAAGCGGTTGCCTGGATTACAAGAAGGAATGATGTTATTGTTAGGCCTAGGTTAAAGATGGGAGCGGACGGGGATCTTATAGCATGGCCAAGATCGCTGAAGGCGTTTCGACAGAGGCTAAAGCCGGGGTACATCAGTGCAGAGACCGTTATGGCTAGGAAAGGAGTTATTACTGTCGCGATCACGAGGAGCGCCCGGTTAGCTCTCATTTATTCAGTCCCTGACATGTTTTATTCCCTAATACTGATAACCATTTTCGTTTTCGTGAACTGGTTTAGAAGGCGGGCATCTATCCAGACAGTCTTACATCAGGGTATCGTCTTCGCCTCCCCAAAGTGGGTCCGCGCTGACTTGGTCGAACAAATAACTCATCCACTCATGCACTATCGGTCTGTCGGTCCCGCCAGTCTTGAACTCTGCAAGGTCTATCTTGACCAGTGCTGGTAGCGGGGTCATCATCCCGAGCACGATCGCCTCACCGTTGTTGAGTGACGGTAGGAGTTCGCTGAGTTCCTCGCTCAGGTTCTCGCTCGCTGCCCTCACCTGCCTCAGGTCATCCGGCGACACTATCCTCAGGATTATCTTGTTGTTCGTCTGTGAGAGCGCTTCCTCATCAAGCCCTCTTGGTCTCTGCGACACGAGCACCATGCCGACGCCGAACTTCCTGCCCTCCCTAGCGACCTTAGCAACGTACTGCTTTGTCATGGTGGACCTATTCGCCGGTATTAGGGTGTGGGCCTCTTCGATGATGAGTAGCACGGGCACGGGGTACCCCCTGACCCCTCCGCTGTTGACGTAGTTCTTCCTCTCGTAGAGGAGCCTCTTAATGAAGAATGACGCCACAACGTCCTGGGTCTCCTCAGTTAGCTCACCTATCGGTAACACGTTTATTTTTCCGGGAACGACCATGGCCTCAAGGTCGTGAGGGGCTGAGGTATCCAAGAGTGTGAAGTCCCTGGCGCCCGAGCCATAGTACCTGCTCCTAAAGGTGTCGAGCTTTAGGAAGACGTCGATCACTGAGTTTTTATCGCTGCTTTTCACGTTCTCCCAGTTACCCTCGAGTGTCCTGTACTTACCATCGATGGCCATCCTCTCTACATAATGATATAAGAGGTCAAAGAACTCATCCGTCCTTGCCTGGGCGGCGTCGTGCCTGGCCGCGTCATAAGCGAACTTGAAGTAGAGGCGCTGTTTGCTGGCGCTCGGCCCTATGTTTATGAGTTGGTAATAGTCGTCTATCGTGAGTGCGGCTGGGTGTATCCTGGGCTGGATTACGTGCACCCTGTCTCTAAGCTCATCAACCTGTGCTAGGGACCTGTACTCCGAGTGAGGGTCAATTATCAGCACCGTCCCGTTTAGGGCCTCAACGATCCTCCTAGCTAGTATCGCCACAGTGTTGGACTTGCCGGCCCCGGTTACCGCCAGTATCGCCAGATGTCTACTCACTAGTCTCTCAACGTTAACGTAGTACTCCACCCTCTCCCCATAACCAAGTAGCGTCCCTAGGCGCACACAGACGTTGTAACTCCTTCCCGCAATCTCTCTTACGCAGTCTCTCCTTTGCCTGCCGAATATCATGGCGAGCACAGACTCGTCCGCGGGCACGACCTCCGAGCCCGGTGGCGGGGGTGTCTTGGGACGCATCGGCCTACCGTCCTCTATTATGGGGTGTATGAAGGTGAGGAGCTTGGCCTGACCGAGCATGTAGTGCCTATTGCCTATACCCATCCTGACCGCTGTCGTGACTATGTCCATCGATCTCGTATCTGGCGGCAGGAGCGGATTACCCATGACCGACCTTTCCACGAGCGCCAGAACATCCCCCTCTGGGTGCCTCACGACCACATACTCGCCTACCCTGGGGGGAGTCGGTGATATGAAGTATATTGATGAGTGTGTTGCCTCCCCTATGACGTACGCTCTTTCTTCCCGAGTAAGCCCGGAGCTCACATCCTGAGCCATACGCCCATCCCCTCCCTGCCGCTGAGTCTGGGGCCTATACCCAAGAAATCCAGGACTCTACGCAGGTCCTCGTGCCTGATCCTGCAGTGTGAGTCAGCTACGGTGAGCGGGTACGGGTACCCTTCCGGACTGAGCGGGAGCATCGCCTCAACAACCTGCTCCACTATCTCCTCTGGATCCCCTCCACGTAGCGGTATCTCGACCCTCAGTGCTGGGGCCGTTGGCGTGAGCTTGACGTATGTGATCGCTATGTTCACGCCTGTATAAAAGTCTAGGAGACCGAGCTCCCTTGGTGGTTCCGCGGCACGGGCTGTGGCTCCCTCCACGTGTATGCCTCCGCCGTAATTCTGAGGCAGGACTGCGTAGCCCGGCGTGTCGGCGAGGTCGAAGAAGGATATGTCGCTGAGCCTTCTCGCACTCAGGGTGTCGATCGTTTCTCTAAGAACCTTCCTGACGTAGCTGTCGTAGAAATGCGACGATATGCCCCTCTTAGCTACGTATGCCACGATAGTGCCTCTACGCCACGCCTCTTCTAGGGCCTGTCTCAGGGCTGCTAGCTTCTCTATGTACGTGAAGAGTAGGACGGGCTTAATGAGGCCTTCGCTCAGGGCGTGCGGATCCACTGAGTCGATGACTAAGAGGGGTCTCTGCTTGAGTATAGATTCTCTCCCTACCTCCTCCCTTAGACCCTCCTCCACAAGCTCTATGGGGTCGATGCCCGTGCTCTCCTTGAACTGGGTAACTAATTCCCTAATAGATACCCTGCCGAGCACTGGCGCAGGCCTCATGAGGACCGCTATAAGTGAGCCATCAACGAGGGCGAGGCGGGGGCTATACCTTATTACGGCCTCCCTAAGTGCCTTGACCTCGAGAATCTCCCTAGCTAGGTGGGTTACGCTCTCCATCTCCTTCCCTATGACGACGTCAATGTCCGCTAGCTCTATCGGGGCTGACTCCGAGTAGCCGTTCCCTGCCCGTCTGAAACTCACTGCAGCGGATGTGACGGCATATATCAGCATGTTTCTCAGGTCTAGACTAACCAGTGAACCGTCAACCCCAACGACCGTCGAGGGCGGTCGACCATTATCAACCGGTACCCACATTTCCGTCAGCACAGCCCGGAGCAGCTCAGCGAACTGCGACGTTATCCCGAAGAAGCTCCTAAGGCGCCTCTCCTTTCTCCCGGCTGCCTCTATTATTGATCTGTTCAAGGAATGACCCGCCCGCTAATTAATTTGGTTAGTGCGCACGAATAAGTTATTAATAGTCAGATTGACGCCTCACAGCGACCGTGAGTAGTACTCATGGTGTCTGGGCAATGGTGTCCTCAACTCCAACGTACCTTATCTCTGAGTCGGAGCCTGGTCTCTTTATCACCCTTATCACCAGATCCGCAGCGTCCTCCACCCTCTCATCGTGTGTGACGACGAGTAGTTGCTTAACGATTCTCCCTCCGCGGAACTCTCTTAGGAGTTCAACAAATAATTCCCTTCTCTCGCTATCTAGATGGATCGTTGGTTCGTCGAGTATAAGGAATCCCGCAGCCCTGCCGAGGACTGCCGCCCTCAGGGCCAGGAGAAGGGCTATTGATAAGGCTACCTTTTCTCCGCCGGAGAGTGATGTGAACGGGGCCTCTACGCCGCCCCGGATTAGTGTTATGCTGAAGTCTCTCCCGACCTTCACTGAATCGAACTCTATCCCAAGCCTTGCTAGGTAATCGGTGAGGAGCGATTCTACGGCCTCTCTGGCCCTCTCTCTGATTAGTGCCGGTGCTCTCTCCCTATGCAGGATGTTTTCCTTTATCCAGGCGAGCACAGCAAGTTTCCTGGCGACCTTGCTCAGTTCTTCTGCTTGCGTACTTAGGTCCTCTATTTCCCTCTCCTTCTCTGCGACCTCCTCCTCCATGCCCCTTATCTCGGCCTCAACGGCGCTGAGAGCCTTTTCCTCCTCGAGAACCTCCCCCTCCTTCTCCTTCATGAGGCCCTCCTTAACCTCCAGATCCTTAAGGAACGCTCTAAGGCTCTCTAACCTGTCTCTCAGGCCCTGCAACTCCGACTCGATCATCCCCGCCTCATTGATTAAGCGATTCTCCTGCTCCTTCAAGGCTGTTAACCTCTCCTTGAGCTTCCTTATTCTCTGCACAGCCTCCCTTGTATCGGGAGCGACCGCTTTGCTGTAGAGTTCAATAACATCATCTTCACTAACTTCCTTACCGAGGATCTTCGATATCCTCGCGATAGCGTTTGCCAATGATTCTTTCCTTTCCTCTAGCTCTCTCTTAACCCTCTCTGCCTCATCCCATATCTCTTTAATCGCTAATTCAGATGGGTGCTTTCCGAGGAGACCGTGTAGCCTCTCCAGGGTCTTTGAGAGCTTCGAGAGCTTCTCGACCTTCTCTCTCAAGACCATAATTCTGTTACTGAGCTCGCTGAGCGCAGATCCTGCCGCGACCTCCTCGTCTAATAACCGCGCTATAGTTGCCCTGATTTCTGACGCTCTCTCCTCAAGGGGCCTGGCCTCAGCAAGCATCCTCTCTAGCTTAAGTAGAACCTCCTTTTCACGCTTCACATAAGCCATTCTTTTCTCGAGGTCAGCCTCTGCCTCGCTGAGTTTAGTCACGACACCCAGTATATTCTCTAATTCACGAGCGTAGCTCCTTCTGAGCTCATCAGCCCGCTCCTTGCTTAGGTCATGACCGCAGAGCGGGCACCGCATCACACCCGGCTTTAGAAGCGAGATCTTCCTCTTCACCTCCTCCGCCTTAGCGCTTAGGGTTGCTCTCTCCTCAGCCACTCTCCTCAATGCCTTACTGATCTCCTCTATCTCTGCCTCTAACTCCGCCAACTTCTTGCTCACCGTATCGTATGCTTCTGCCACACTCCGGAATTCCGTGGCTAGGACAGATGAGGCAGATTCAATGGCTTTCCTCACAGTGTGGATTATATCGGCTAACTCTTCCTCCAGCTCTTTCCTCCGTTTTCTTGAGTTCTCCAGCGAGGCCGCTACCCCCTGTCTTCTCTCAATCATCTCCTGTAACCTGTCCTCGGCTGCACGTAGCTCCGCATCGACCTCATCTAGACCTATACTAAGCTCACTTGCTAGTTCCTTAATCATCGACCAGAGGGTCTCGACACTCCTTAAGCGCTCTGAGAGCTTGTTCAGCTCCCTCTCCAGATCTCTCAGCTCCTTAACGAGGCTTGAGGCCTCGCTGAGGACGGGCAGGGCGTCTGCAAGCCTCTCGTACTCCGCGAGCTCGCTCAGCCTTTTCTCAGTGTTTTCTTTCTGCTTACGGATGTTCTGGAGCTCGGCCACTATCGCCCTAAGCTTGGTCTCCCTGTCCTCGATCTGCTTCCGTATTGCTGCGGCCTCCTCGGCCTTCTTACGGAGGGCCTCGACCTCTTCTTTGATAGCGTCGAGCTCGCTCCTTAGCTTCCTTAGCCGGGCTTCCATCTGCTTCTTCTCAACTACCTTCTGCCCTATCTCCTTACGCCTCGCCCTAACTTTCTCCTCCAGTTCCTTGATCCTGGCCTTAACACGCTCCACCTCCCTAGCAATGGCCCTCCTCTCCGTTACTCTATATGGTACCCCGTTCGTTGTCCATACTTGGACTAAGTCGTTGAATTTCTCGTATGCTTTCTGGTAGGTGTCCAGCCCCAGTATTTTGTCAATTATCTCCAACCTGTCCCTCGGCTGCTCCATAAGGAGCCTAGTGAGTTCTCCCTGCCTTATTATCGATGTCCTCACCACTGTGTCGACGCTCACACCCAAGTAGTGCTCGAGCCTAAACCTAACACCTACCTGCGAGTTCGCTGTATCAATTACTTTATTCTTGAGTTTATCGAGCACCCTCAAGGAGTAAGTCGCGGTCCTGCCGAAGGGTTTCTTCACGCGCACCTGTATTATTCTGTGTTCGTCCTCGAGCTCGAGAATAACACCCATCCCGTGCGCCCTGTGGCGGACATTCACGAGGTCGTCCAGTGACGAGCCCCTAGGTCTCGCCCCTACCTTGAGCGCGAAGTATATGGCATCGACAATGCTTGATTTCCCCGCACCGTTTTCGCCTGTTATTGCTGTGACGCCATCGGTGAAGCTGACCTCGCTTTTCCGATGGGATATGAAGTTCTCGAGGACAACTCTTTTCAGCCTGAGCACTACTTACCACCCCTTATGAAGGCGTCAAGTCCTACACCACCTTTTTTCCTGTGTACGGAGGGGGCGAGGGACTCTGTCTTGATTACCCTATCCCATACCTTAAGTGAGAGTATGTCATCTACGAGCTCCTCAATCATCTCTTGCTGACTCTGCTGGGCGAGGGCATTCTTCAGCCTAACTACGTATTCAGCCGCCTTCCTAACATCCGGATCGTCAGGATTCCCCGGATCGATTATTGATGCCACTATCGCAACCTCATCGACCTCCGCTCCAACCGCCCTAGGCACTGCCTCCACGTGCTCCCTCTGAACCATTACCCTGTAGAGAGCCCTCCCAGCGACAGCCCTCTCTATCATTGAGTAGACGTCGTCCTTGTAGTTCGGGGGGAGCCTCACCACTATGTTCATCAGTGGTCTGTCGTACCTTCCCCAGTTACCGCGGGAGAGCTCCGCCTCAATCCTTGCCCTCACTCTATCCACTGGCTCTTCTATGACTATGAAGGGCCTTGGCTCAGACCTAATGAAGTGAGTCTCCGGCATGTCTCCGTCAAGATCCACTATTAAGAAGCCCTTCTCCTCACCCTTCCTTACCTCTTGGGCACTGAGGTAGTATAGGCTCCCTGGGTAGGCATACACCCTCCCGCCTTCGAGCACCCCCTCTCTGTGACCGTGTATGTGGCCTAGGGCTATGTACCTGAACACCTGGGGGAAGAGGTTCACATCTATTGAGTCCTCGGAGTTGGCGAAGACCTGCGAGATTTCCTGGTGAGCCAATAAGACTGCTCTATGAGTGCCGGCGACCTCGTTGGCCATCGAGCGCAGGGCGCTGATGTATTTACTCCTAGATCTGTCGCCGAACCTGAAGCGTGTCTTGTGAGCCCCGCAGAAACCGTAGGTCTTACCGCTAACTACCTGCTTGACGCACTTCACACCCTCGTAGCTAAGTATCGTGACGCCCGGCACTAGTGTGAGCGCTGCCTTATCCCGTATCTTTGGGTAGTCATGCTCGCCGAGGACTGCGTATACCTTTATGCCTCTCTCCACGGCAGGTTTCAGTGCTGTGACGGCCTGGTGAATGACCCGAATTAGGGGTCTGGGGGTGTCGAATATGTCGCCTGAAAGAAGGATCGCGTCAACCCTCTCCTCTATCGCAACCTGCACGTACTCCTTGAACAATCTGGCTATGTCTTCCTCAACCTCTAGGAACCTGTAGAGGTTCCTGCCCAAGTGGATGTCGGCGAAGTGGGCAACCCGCAAACCACTCCTTCCCCACCTTAGGTTTTCTCAGCACATAAAACACGTGAGTGAGGCCCAGGCATGGCCAGAACCGAATACTATGGTATGACCGAGAAGATGCCCTCCATAGCGATAACTAGCAGGGCAAACGCTGCAATGACACCAACCTCTATAGCGACAACGGCCTTACCCCCCTTGATGCCCAAGACATGAGCTATCAGTGTCCCGGACCATGCCCCGGAGCCAGGTAATGGTACGGCAACGAAAAGGGCGAGACCCAAGTGCCCGTACCTCCTCACATACTCCGGGATCCTTTTTCTCACACCACCAACAGCCCACTCATAGAGTCTTGCCACAGGCCCGATCACGGGGGTGCCCTTCATCTTCAGAAGGAGTGCCTCGAGCCTATCGAGTAGGGGCATGACGACTGGTGCTATGATCAAGTTGCCCACGAGGGCAGCGGCGAGCAACGTCACCCTAGCCGCACCATCTGTCGGCTCCATCACGTAGGCAAGCGGCACCGACCCCCTAACCTCGATGAATGGAGCGAGCGACACGATCAGTATCAAGAAAACCTCGTGGGGGTTCACACTACCACCTCTCGAGCCTGTACCTGAGGATCGCCACCATGCCGCCTAGCCCCTCGAGCCTCGGGGCCGCTGGGGAGTTAGAGGGCACCACGATCACCTTAGCCCCTCTCTCCTCCGCCTTGTTCAGTATCTCGTCAACCTCCTCAGCTTCCTCCCCGCTAAGCAGGTCCTCATGAACGAGGAGCTTCTTCACTGCGTTAGCTTCCACGGCGAATTTCACGTCATCGATCCCGTAGGCTATCATGGCTGGGTCCTTTGCTAGCCACTTCTCGAACTCGCTTAGGATCTCCTCAGCCGCCACAGCCGCTGCCTCCGCATAAACCCTCTTGACAGAGTCCCTCCTCATGAGTTCCTCTATCCCCTTCCTACCTCCTACGGACACGGAGTCTACCACGATCTTTGCCTTGGGTAATCTCTCCTTAACCTTCTTTGCCAGCTCATCCTTTAGGAAAGCTATTGAGGCGATCACGATTATGTCGGCGTCCTCCGATCGGGCAGCCTCCACTACGATTTCGGCAGCCCTGTTGAGGGCTCTCTCGAGTGACTCCGGCTCATTCTCAGTGACGCCGCCAAGCTCGACCTCTCTCACAAATTTCACGCCTTGACCGTGTAGGGACGCGACAGCTATCTCATCCATGTCAGCCGCAACTAGCAGTACCTTCGCGTGGGGCCGGGGGGCTCTCTCAAGCCTCTTCAAATCAGCCTTTCCCCACACCTCCTTAACAATTGCGAGCCTAGAACCGACATCCACATTGAAGGTGTGGTGCTGCCCTTTTAGGCCGTACCCATCAGGGGCCTCAACAATGATGCCATGAACCCTGAGCCTGGTGCTGAACGGCTGAAAGTATACGTTCTTCACCTTAATCGCCAACACCATCGGGAGTCTTTTCTTGCCCCCGGAACCCTCGACCTTGACATCCCTTAAGGTTCTCGCTATTACTATGTCCCCAGGCCTAATGATGTTCTTGAGTACCCACAGATCGTCGGCTGTCTCGACCTGTACCTCGACATACCCTTTCTTCAGATCCTTGACCAGTATCCGCATCCTTGAGCACCCTTCGCTCCTATTGCCTGTGTGTCTTGGTGATGAGGCATTAAGTTAATTGTTTCTTAAGGCATAATTATCCAGAATAGGTGGACGCCATGCTTAAACAATTACTAAGTATCGCCGTGATCCTAGTGGCCACAGTATCGCCATTCCTCGGCACCTCCCTCGTCACGGTTTCTCAGTCGCAGGGCCTTGAAGTGAGCACTGTATGCGGGTATGTTCTTGACCCGCTCGGTGACCCTATATATGGCGCGTTAGTCGAGGTAACTAACTCGACAGTTATCCTCTACAACGTGACAGCCTCGGACGGCTACTACTGCTTCCCCAACTTATCACCAGGAAACTATACGGTGACGTTCAAGAAATATGGAATGGAAACAATCACCTACGACATTGAGGTCGTTGACAGCAGGATTGCTGTCCTCAACGACAATACAGGAAACATAACCAACGTGCTATCAAGTAAAGGGTACGTGGTCACTAACTACATACAACTGAATAACCTCCTAACCGATATAGGCAGATACAGAGCAATAATTCTTAACCGCTTCCAAAGCATACCATCAAACCAGCAACTCCTTCAACTTCTCGAAACAGCAAATACCAGCAGAAAACCCCTAATATTCCTCGACACCAACTCCAGCGTTGTGTTCTTCGGCGGTGCTAACACGCCGAGTAACTACGCCATTCACATACTGAATTACAAGAAGAGTGTTGTCGAGTCAGCAGGATTCCCTGCCCCCGACGGCATAAGCGAGGGAGCAACAGGGAAGGCGTTCGTCTATGTAAAGGTAACTAACACGAGCGATCCAGCCTTTACCAACATAACCTACGATTACCCCTTCGACAGCAACTCATTCTACCTAGTCGATCAATCAGCAAGCAATAGGGCCTACTACGCCGGTTTCGGCTTCAGTGAGGCGAGCGTGCACTCACTGGCCGATCTTGTTGTGAACGGCACCGTCGTGGGCTCCTTCGCCGCCTACTGGCAAACGCCATCAGGGGTACGCTGGTACTTCATATCAGTCGGGCCATCCCCGCTCATAACTTACTCACCCGGAAGTGATGGCGTGTATGACCGCTCAGCGATCGACGTTCTCGTGAATGCCGTTGAGGCCGTTGCCCCAATACCTCACCCTCTAGGTAATGTAACGATGCAGCCAGCTCCGGGCACCTACGTAGTCACCGCCACCGCAACCATTTCTTACGACTACTCCAGAGTCAAGGCGTACCTTAGATTAGAGAACGTGAGTGACTCAACAGCTGAATGGCTGACAACGCCAGACAAGCCAGCGAGGATGTGGTTACCGGAAGGATCTTATACACTAGTTGCGAGGAACCCCGTCTATGGCGAGGCATACGCCTCCTTCTCAGTTCCTTACTCCGACAGCGTCAGCGCCGTGTTTAACGGAAAAAGGATCGCCGTCATAGGTGACTGGAGAACTACCTTAATCGATTTCCTTAACAGGAGCGTGGGCGAAGTCGTTGACGCATACGACGATATCGTGGAGTTCAATAGCAATGCCGACCCGACATCGTACTCCGCCGTCATAGTTAACGCGTGGTACAACCCCTACTCGGGGCAGGCGCCGAGCAACTACCTGAACCAAGTCGTCGCGTTAATGGATGCATCATACGATTACGGCTTCACAGTACTCTTCCTCGACACCTGGTTCATGCTCATAACGCCCAACGGAACCGTTATAGATGATGTAACAGGTGTGCAGGCCCTTTACAAGTTCCGAAACGACATACCCTACCAGTATGGCTATGCTGCACCAGCAGGCAGGAACCAAGACTACGAGGTAGGGGAGGTCTTCATCGTAATTAATTCCTCATCCCCTGTATTCAGTGGTATCGGGGACGTCGGCGATAAGGTATATGTTAACACTGATCAGGACAGGCAAGACTTCGCGTGGGTGGGCAACATCAACGCCGGGAGTAAGGTGGCGGGGACCCAGTACCTAGCCATAGTAGGTGCTGACAACCTACCGAACGATAACGTGAGGTGGGGCGTGGTCGAGATCGACCTGAATAACGTTAAAGAGACGAAGTGGTTCTACATAACGTTCGCCGCAGACATGTGGCCTGGAGAGGACTACAGCGACAATGGCGCCTACACCGATGCAGCAAAGAAGCTCATCCTAAACGCCCTAGCTGTCGGCATGGGTAACGAAGTCCCGCCACCACCGATTCCCGAGCCGTGGGCGTTGTCCGTTATAGTGGTACTGATAACTTTCGTAGTGTACTACATCAAAACCATCCGAGACCGACAGCCTTAGCCAGCTTTTTCTTGTACCTCTCCTCGAAGAACTTCAGCGCCTGCTCTGGGAATAGGGCGTAAGTGATGTAGTCCTCATCCTTCTCTACGTAGACCTTGCTCAGCTCCCTCCTAGCATCCTCCAGAGTCTTTGCCCCCATCGCCTCCTTAGGAGCGTTCCTAGCCATTTCCTCAGCCCTCCTCTTAAGCTCCTCGTTAACCGGGGCAGGCGGTCTCCCATACTTGCCTAGTAGGTAGTTGACGGTCTCGTTCAGGAGGATCTTGTACCTACCGCTCAGCACATTGACTACTGCCTGAGAGCCAACGATCTGGGACATCGGCGTGACGAGCGGAGGCCACCCCAGGTCTTTCCTCACCCTCTGAACCTCCTCCAGTACCTCCTCTAGCTTGTCCTCAGCCTTCAGATCTCTTAGCTGGGCTAGGAGGTTACTTATCATGCCGCCCGGTATCTGGTGGTTAAGGACGTTGATGTCGACTACCTTGCCTCTCTTGCTGTAGTCGTATTTACTGTACTTCGCCTTTATACCCTCGAGAACTTTCGATGCCCTATAGAGCACCTTCTCATTTATTTCCGGATCCAGGCCTAGGGATCTTAGGGCCTCGACCATCGGCTCTGCTGCCGGGTGGGAGCTGAAGTGGGAGAGGGGTGAGAGAACCACGTCGAGGAGGTCAGCCCCTGCCTCAGCCGCTTTTATGAGTGTCATGGGAGCCATACCTGAGGTTGCGTGTGAGTGGACGTTGACCTTCACGCCCTGCTTCTTTATCATCTTGACGAGCTCGACCGCCATGCCGGGGGTCAGTATCCCGGCCATGTCTTTGATTGTTATGAAGTCGGGCTCGAAGAGGGAGACGAACTCCTCGACGGTCTTCTCGTAGTATTCGATGGTGTGGACGGGGGATATGCTGTAGACTATGGCTATCTGGAGGAGTGCGCCGGAGTTCCTCACTGCCTTGGAGAGTGACTTAATCACCTTGATCGGGTAGACGAGGTTGTTAGGGTCGTTGAGGGCGTCGAACACCCTGAATATGTCTATTCCGTTCTCGTAGGCCTTCTCTATGAAGGCCGTGATGACGTCCTCCGGGTAGTGCCTGTAGCCCACGAGGTTCTTGCCCCTCAGAAGCATCATGAGCTTGGTCTTAGTTACTACCTCCCTAATCGCCCTGAGCCTATCCCACGGGTCCTCTTTGAGGTAGCGCAGGGGTGCGTCGAAGGTCGCCCCTCCCCAGACCTCCATTGCGTAGTATCCTGCGTTATCAAGAATCGAAACAATCTTTATTATGTCACCCGTCCTCATCCTCGTCGCTAGGAGGGATTGCTGGCCGTCTCTCACCGTGAGGTCGTTAAGCATTAGCATTACCTCACCTTAGACAATTGTCTTGGAGGGCGTAATATAGGTTAGTACCGATCCTTAACATCCAAGATCACTCCCCACCCGCACCAAGGAATCTCTCAGGCCCTATCAATTTGACTAGCAAGAGGGATAAGAGGGTCTTCTGATCCGCAGGGTCCTCGCTTAACACGGTAGTTATTGCTTCGTCGAGGTTCATCCTAACGACGTCTATCAGCTCGCCCGGCTCCCTCCTCGGCTCATCCTCCCCTACGACCTCGGCGACAGCTATGTATAGGCGCTCGCTGCTATACCCCGGACACGGCACTGTCCTTATGAGTACCTCAACCCTCCCAGCAATAAGCCCCGTCTCCTCCAAGAGCTCTCTTCTAGCAGTCTCCTCTGGTGACTCGCCCTCATCAATAACCCCAGCAGGGACCTCAAGAATCCACCCTACCGGCGCCCTGAACTGCCTAATTAAGGCGACTGAGCCATCCCTGAAGAGAGGTACTACCACTACCGCCTCACCGAACTCAACAATGTCTCTAACGAACTCTGTTCCGTCAGACCGGTATATTCTTTGCTTAAGAATTACCCTCCTACCGGAGCAGAGCACTCGCTCGCTCACAAGCTCCGGATTACTCACGCCTAACACCCGCTCCTCTCACGAGTACGGCTAATGCACATATTAATAATAGGGCCTCGGCCACCGACGCAACAACCCATCCGTTGCCTAGGGTGGCTAGAGGTATATCCGACGGCCTATCCAGTACAGGTGAAACCGGTGACGGGATGAGCGATACTTTCACAGGAGTAGGCAGAATGGCTCCATCAGGCCTGGTCAGCCCCTCCCTACTCGGCCTACTGGCGAGATCGTCGGAGATGTTTGGAACCGATGCCCTCCCCCTTGGGTCAGAAATATACCCTCCCCTCTTGATATCGGGCTTCGCCCACACCCTACCCGATACCACGTACAACCCCGCCTCAGTAGCATTCCCGAAGAGATTCCTCGGGAAACCAACGACCAGCACACCGTTCAGCGCATCATAGTAGGCCCACCCCCTCCCGACACCCCTAGGCGTGTAATCCCAGTCAACGATCGTTAGGGGCCCCGACGCTGAGACCGCTGCAGTCACATTTCCTGTTAAGTTCCCCGTGAGTTCAGGTGATGCACCATTGAAGAACGCCGCTACATCCCATTTTACCTCAGGCAGGGTCACCACGTCGGAGTAGTATGGGATATCGGGGCTACCGCCCTGAACTAGATCAAACGCTATGGTGAACCCAACGGCGCCGTCCTTCCCTAGGAGCGGGTAGTGCAAAAGATAGCCACCCCTAATATCGGCCCCGTACCACATGCCCGATGTGATCACTGTCACATACACGTAGTCACTGGACGTGCAAACATACACCGCCGCTATGTCAGTGCCTGGATCCTGCCCGGGTGAGAGGTACGTTAATTCGTCACCAACGATATCGTTTAGACTTTCACAACCAACAGGTGCGTACGCAGTTATTGGGAGCACCGACGATAACGCGGCCGCTAGGGCAAGTGCTAGCAACATGCGGCGCAAGGAACCACCACCGTCAACTACGGTTAGGGAAAATAGGTGTTCTTTGATTACCCAGTTATGAATGTATTGATAACTAATTTAAGGCCTCCACACCACTCCTCTCTCCGGGGCCTAGGTATGAGGAGGGAGTACGTGATAGTTCTGACAGTCATAGCAGTAATAGTGATTGGCGTAGTTGGTTACCTAGTCCTCAGTGGCTACCCACCACTCGCCGGGGGATCCGCCAGCGAGAACGTCGTCGTAGTCTATACTTACGAATCCCTCCTGGCATGGGGACCCGATCCGGACTCTGTCTACAAGAAGGTGTTCGATGGCTTCACTAACGCCACCGGGATAAAGGTGGAGATCAGGAAGTTCAGTGATGCTGGCGAGATGCTTTCCGAGGTGATCAGGCAGGTGAAGGAGGGTAAGGTAGAGGCCGATGTGGTGATAGGTATCGATAACATACAGATAATCAAGGCGAAAGAGGAGGGGGTCCTAGAGCCCTTCACACCCAGCAACATAGGGGAGATATATGAGTGGCTAATACAGGACTACGATCCAGAGCACTACGCCATACCCTATGACTACGGCGTCATAGCGTTCGTGTACGACACCAGCTACATCAGCCCCGACCAGATGAGCAACTTAACGTTCGAGTCATTCTACGGTGACCTAGGCAAAACACTCGTGGTGGAGGATCCGAGGACCAGCAGCACTGGGCTGGCGTTCCTCCTGTACCAGATAGGTGTGTACGAGAAGTACCTCGGCAAGGACTGGACACAGTGGTGGAGAGATGTCAAGCCTAAGGTGGTCAAGTCGTGGGGTGATGCCTACGACCTCTTCCTTAACGAGCAGTACCACATAGTCGTCAGCTACGGCACTGACCCAGCATACTCTTACTTCTTCTACAACTCAACAAGGTACGGCGCGGCGTTAGCGACCTATAACGGCAAGCCACTCGCTTGGCTACAGATAGAGGGCATAGGCATAGTGAAGGGCGCCCCGCACAGAAAGGCCGCGGAAAAGTTTGTCGAGTGGTTCCTCAGCAAGAATGTGCAGGAGGAGATACCGCTGAATAACTGGATGTACCCAGCTAACAAAAACGTTGAGCTACCGGAGGCATACAAGTACGCCATAAACCCGCTCGACGTTGAGCTAGTGAATAATAGGTTAACACAAGAAGAAATAGCGGCAAACCTAGATAACTGGATAAATGAGTGGCTCAGCGCCGTGAGCGGGTGAATAGATTGTGCGGGTACGTGTCCTCGACGCCGGCTCCGCGATCGCTTTTTTGCTCTTAATTACACTCATTTATGCGCCAGCTATCTCGGGCCTCGCACCCGGCCTGTCAGTTGCTGAATTAGGCAAGGTTCTTTCCCAGGACTTCATTAGGAGGGCGTTCATCTTCAGCCTTACCCAGGCAAGTATCAGTGCGGCACTAGCCACAGCGATCGGTGGAATAGCTGCTATCGCATTGACTACGATCTCGAGCAAGGCTGCGTCCATCATAAGGGCCTTAGCGCTTCTCTCATTCATGGCCCCACCGATGATAGTTGTTTCTGGCTTCACCGCCCTATACGGTAGGGGCGGTATCCTCTCGTTAGCTATACCTCCCCTAAGGGCCCTGGGTGAGGGGTTCGGCGGTGTTGTAGCTGCGCACGTATTCTATAATATACCGCTGGCGATGAACCTCGTGTACTCGACGTTAGTTGCTGTTCCGAGCGAGTTAGTGGATGCTGTGAGAATATATTCTGGGGGCAGGCTCTGGCCCGTCATTAAGAGGGTTGTCATACCCTACGCTTCACCAGCGCTGATAGCCTCGTACGCCCTCACGTTTATATACTGCTTCGCTAGCTTCGCCGTACCCTTGACCCTAGGAGGACCCGCGTATTCTACCCTCGAGGTCTACATATACTATTTCTATAGAATGCTCTTCGACTACGGAGCAGCCGCAGCCACAGCTACTGTGCAACTGGCTGTATTAGCCGCGGCCACAGTCCTCTTCACACTCGCTTACACCAGGCTCCCACCGCCCCCCATCGGGAGAAGAGCAGTAGCTGTTCTCCCCGGAAGAAGATACGTCAAGGCCGCCTCAGTCGCTGTCCTTATTGCTGTGGCGGCCTACCTCACCCTACCGTTGATGTCCGTCATCATCAAGTCTTTTCTGGAGCCGGGAAACGGGTTCACGCTAAGAGGTTACGAGAGAGTGTTCTCACCATTATTTGATCAGGCAATCGGGACAAGCGGATTAAGAGTTATCGGTAACACCCTTTACTTCGCCATGATGACAGCCTTAGTCGCCCTAACTATCGGCTCCTTCCTTGCCTTCACTGGCGGCGCCGTTGCAGACGCGCTGCTCACAACGCTACTGGCGATAAGCCCGCTCACACTGGCGATGGGGCTACTCAATATATACGGAGGGCTCCTTCCAGCGCCGGTCCTTATAATCTTTGCCCACACCATAGCCGCTCTGCCGCTTGTTATTAAGTCCCTGAGGCTGGGGTTCCTGCGCGTTGGTAGAGAGATCGCCGATGCTGCTAGGGTACTAGGTGCTAGGGGTCTGCTTTATTTCTTGAGGATCGTTGCCCCGCTCTCGAGGAGTTCCTACTTCGTTGCTGCCGCCCTCGCTATTGTAGTGAGTCTGGGAGAGTTCGGTGCCACATACCTCATAGCTAGGCCTGAGTTCTACACCCTAGGCATAGTTATCTACTCATTCCGTGGGGTGAGGGACTGGCCCGCGTCGTACGCCGCATCCACAGTTCTCCTCGCGATGAGCGCTTCCTTACTCCTTCTACTCTCGAGGAGGCTTGAGAGGTGGATGTGATGGGCCACGAAGTCGAGCTTGCGAACGTTACTAAGCGGTTTGGTGGGTTCACGGCATTGAGGAACATTAGCCTCAGAGTGCCTGCTTCCTCCCTAACTGTCGTGCTCGGTCCCTCAGGTGCGGGTAAAACTACCTTACTCCGGATTATTGCGGGTCTCGAGAGACCGGATGAGGGTAGGGTCCTTATAGATGGTGTCGACGTAACCGACAAACCTCCATGGGTGAGGGGTGCCGTCATGGTATTTCAGCGCCCAGCCCTCTTTCCTCACATGACCGCGGCAGAGAACATAGCGTTCGGGCTCGAGGCGATGGGGGTGGGCAGGGATGAGGCGGTGGCGCGTGTCCGGGAAGTGGCTGACCTGTTAAGGATCAGGCACTTGCTGAGTAAGTTACCTGATGAGCTATCAGGTGGTGAAGCGCAGAGGGTTGCCCTTGCGAGGGCGTTGGTGCTTGAGCCGAGGATACTCCTCCTGGATGAGCCGCTCAGTAACCTCGACCTGTCTCTGCGTGAGGAGCTGAGGGCAGAGATACGGAGGATACAGAGAGAGCTGAAGATGACGATGCTCTACGTAACGCACGACCAAGATGAGGCACTTGAGCTCGCTGATTACCTAGCCATAATCTATGGCGGCGAGCTCGTGGAGTGGGGTGATACGGTAAGTGTCTACGAGTCGCCCTCCTCAGTCCGGGCTGCAAGGGTACTCGGCCACAACATATTGAGTCCTGACAGCGCCAGGAAAATCGGCATAAGCGCTGACGCCGCCATAGCCGTTCCACCCCATAGGGTCGTCCTCGTTGATGGTGATAAATGTCTGGTCACAAGGGTCGCCAGGAGGAGAAATTATGGCATTGTAGAGGTTATGTGCAGCGATACTCAACTGAGGGCCGCGGTAGGGTACGATGTGATGGATTCTGTAGAAGTTGGTGACCGTGTCGGGGTTGAGGTGAGGGGGTACTCTGTGCTTAAGAGGCCTTAGATGACCTCAGGCCTGTGCTCCTTGCCCTCCCTCTCGATTTTCTCCGTTACGTACTCCCCTATCATCTTGGCCATGCTCCTTATGTTCTCCTCAACCTCCTCTGCCCTTTTCAGCATTGGCTCGAAGTCTGCCTCTATTCCTAGGTAAGCGGCTAGGGTCTTAGCGACTACGTAAGCCCCGCGGTAGTCGATTGCGTTGAGGTCAACGAACATCGACCACGACTCACCGAGTATGGTCGCGCCCGGTATGCCGAAGTACTCCGCCCAACCTATGATGGAGCCGTTTATGCCGCTTATGACGCCCTCCTCTATCGGTTCGGCCCCCAGCCTCTTGAACTCATCGATGATCCCGTCCTCGTTCCCGGCAACGAACACCCTCCGCCTCGTCGAGACCTCTGGCATGACGAAGGCAGCGCCCGCTACCACGGCCCTGATCCCTTTCTTAACGAGGTACTTGAGTACTTCGAAAGCGACCTCGTTCTGGCCCTCGGCTGAGTGCGGCTGGGTGTCGGCTATGAAGAAAACTGCTTTATCACTCTCGTAGAGGTCACCCTTCATTAGCCTGACCCGCCCGTTCCTCCCAACGAGGACCTGAGAGGGGAAGTATGTGGAGTAGACGTGCGCTACTAGCTCAGCTCCCGAAGCATTCATTACTTCCTCTACCGCGGTCTGACCGACCCTGCCCATGCCGGGCATGCCGACGACGAGAACCTTACCATCCGCTTCAAAGGGTCTGTGTTCCCTTATCAAGGTCACCATGCCGACCGCACCGCCATAGGGAATTGGGCACTGAAACTAATAAGTGGGGCAGAGAGGACTTTCTTTGGTGGAACCCGCAGACACCCCCGGGAGGGGAGAATGAAGCGGGGAGCCGGCGGGGTCTTGCATCCCTCCTTTCCCTCTCTGTCAGCCACCAAAGGCTGATGAACATATGGCAGCTATGTCGCTCGCCCTCACGAGCGGGGCGTAGTGAGTTCTCAAGGATCTCTTGAGCGTTGTTGAGTCAGTGTCTATTATCACGGTCACGAGCACAACTCTCGCACCGGATGAGGAGAGAGTTCTCATGCTGTTGAGTATGTAGGACTCGTTTTCCGACGTATCGCTCACTAGGGCGACACGCCTCCCCCTGACCTTGCCATATACCCTGCACGGATCACTAGAGCACTCAACTACGGCGAAGGGGGCACCGATTTTCTCGGCTATTAGGGCGGCGTACGCCGCTCCCTGGGGTGATATGCCAGCAATAGCTTCAACTCCTGCCGCTTGTATAAGGGACGCCCACTCACCTATTACAAACGCCCGTAAGTTGGGCTCCGCAGCTATTATTGCTGTGTCTATAGCTATGCCTCCCTCCTTTACTGGCCTTATAACCCCGGCCTTACATAGTTCCAGCACAAGTGCTGGGCTTCTCTTAAACAATTCCTACGACCCCCTCCCAACACCTGCTCATATTATCCCGGACGTAACGTGTCTGGGCATCAACTATTCTCCTTGCCGAAGTAGCGGGGTCGGGTGAGTTAATTATTGCTCTTCCGTATACTTCAGCATCGGCTCCGGCGCATAAGGCCTCACCCGGGTTCATACCCCCAACAACGCTGACTGGCGCTAATATTATTACAGAGTTCCCAAATGTTGAGCGGAAATCCCTTATTACGTCCGGCATCGACCCGGGTATGAAGATAGCGCTTGGTCTAAGGGCATTAACAACCTGTTTTAGCTTGGGTATGAGTGCGCTGAGTGTCTCTCTGGCCCCGCTGTTGGATAGAGTCACATGAAGGATCAGGTCGAGCGATATCTCCTCGGAGACGTCAGCAAGCTTGTCGAGACCTCCCTCTATCCCGACTGCCGCGTGAGCGGTTACTCCATGGAAGCCTGAGTGCTTGGCTACCTCAGCAGCCCACGCCATTATGTCACCTATGTCAGCGAGCTTTAAGTCAGCTATGTAATAAGGACCCTCTAGTCTTTCCAGAATAGATCTTACAGTTCTTGATCCCTGCCTAACAAGGAACGGCAGACCAAATTTATAAGCGGGGATAAATTCGGCTGTCCTCTCCATGATGTCATAGACAAAAGCAGGGTCTAGACGGGGTGAGTCCACCGAGAGCACGAGCCTGGTATGGGAGGAGCGTATGGCGGTGATGATGTCCGGCAAGACCTTTGCCCGTTTCTTTTTACTTACGGCTCTTATTTATTCGGTTTATCCTCTACTCTCCTCATATCCCTTAGCCATACAACACGCTGCGGGAATGGTATCTCTATGCCGTTCCTGTCGAGGGCCTCCTTTATCTCCTTGATGAGGTATTTCCTGACCTCCCACCAGTACTCTATCGGTATCCACGCCCTCACCAGGAGGTTCACGCTTGACTCGCCGAGTTCCTCAACGAATATCTCTGGCTCCGGCTCCGCTAACACATACTCCGAGCGCTCAAGAACATCCCTTATGACTTCGACGGCTTTCCCTATGTCCGAGAGGTAAGAAATGCCGACCGGTATGTCGTACCTCCTGGCCCTTATCCTGCTAAGGTTCACGACATTACTGCTTATGAGGATGGAGTTTGGCACCCTCACTATCCGACCATCGAGCGTCCTGACCTTGGTGGAGAGGAACCCTATATCTATAACGTAGCCGACAGCTTCTCCAAGCTCTACTAGGTCACCCACCCTGACGTGTCCCTCTGCAGTGAAGAAGAGCCCAGCTATTGCCTCGCCTAGAGACGACTGTGCCGCGAGACCGATCACTATGCCCAGGAACCCGGATGCTATGATTAGGGAGGAGACGTCTATGCCGAGGATCGATATGGTTGCCACGATACCGAGGATCGCGCTGGCATAGAGGAAGAACTTGCCAGCCATTTTAGCGACGTATACTGACGCAGTCTTTAGCAGGGCCCTCGTAACTAGCTTGTCGAGGTACTTCCCAATTATTATGGCGAGTATGAACGCCACTGCCGCCATAATGTACCTCATGACGACAGACTCCTCTGTTCCGAAGAGGTTGGCGGCAGTATTGATTATCTGGTCAAAGGGCCACATACTTCGTCACCTCAGTAGCCGTAAAGCATAACGAACGTTTTCACCGCCCTCTTAGCGACGAGTATCAGCTTCTTATTATAGTACCTCACAGCCACAGCCGTTCGCACCACAGCCCTCCTCCTGTCAATCACGTTCATCAGTATCGTATCGCTATACGCCTTCCCCGACGTGTCGACGTAGGTTGAGATAGCATTTATTGGGATCACGAACTTCGTCACCCTGATAGGCTCATCAAAGCTGTTCGTTACTTGCAGGGTGAACCTCATGAAGTACTCCTGCCCTACCCTCGCCAGCTCCTCTGCCCTTAAGTACCTGCAGAGGTGCCCCCTCTCCGGGGAGCCATACAGCGCATACTTTATCCCGTGCAGGGGAAACCAATCCACTGCGTAGTCACCTACCTTCACCTCTATGTCCGCGGGCACAGCATACTCGACGCGCACAGAATCCATTGGACCAACGAGAAGGGGGTATGGGAGCCTTACCATTAGGTGGGTCGCGGACCTCAGCCTGCCTCTCCCGGGAGGCCTGGGTGAGACAGAGTACGTTAGTGCCCTGCCCGCTATGGCCAGCTTAACTATTTCTTTTCCATTTAATGATCTCGTGTATTGCGTCATGTTCTCCTTCGTCACAACGCTTATCTCGTAGTCACCGACCCGCTCCCTCAGCACCGCGCCGACTTCCCTTGCACCGAAGCCCTGCACTATATCCGCTCCCTAATCTTATCGTGTTTCGATATTATTCGGTGTTCCTCCGAGGCAGTAATAATACCGGCTGATAGAGAGAGGCGCTGAGAGTAGTGCCTCACCCTTTTTGAGTCATCGGGCCTGTATAGTTTCTAACGGTGGTCTCCGAGGTGAAGCGGCCTGTTCCCGAGCCCTTAATGCTCCTCGCTCTCATAGTGTCTAAGGGCTCCGTGAGAGGTAAGCTAACTCTGCATAGAATAGCTTACGAAGCAGGGCTCCAGTACGGGTGGGTTAAGTACTCCTTTGGGCCATACAGCAAGGACCTCGACCGAGACCTGGAGCTACTGATCTCTTCTGGCCTCATCAGGGTTATAGAGGACGGTGAAGGTGTGCCGATATTCACTCCAACAAAGAAGGGGGTCGATGTAGCAACCTCTCTCGGCATATTGGTGAGGGCGAAGAGCAAGGCCTGAGGTCTACTGCTTTTTAGCTGTTCGTTCCATCTGAACAGGGGCCTTTCCTTGGCGTACCAGATGAGCAAGCGACAGCTCATGATCAGTATGGTGTATGGTCAGGCAATGATAGGTGTTCTTACAGTCCTCAACGTATTCTTTCCCGAGTACCTTGGATACACGTTCATAATCTTCATTATCGGTATGGGCGTTTTCGCAGCCCTCTCCGCCAGGACTATGCTCAAGCATGTGAGGAGCAGGGAGGCGAGGGAAATAAGATCGGGTAAGCTCCTGCTTAAGGCAGATCCCAAGGTCGTTAAGGAGTTGCAGGCAGCTGACGCCGAGAGACTTACCAGAGAGATGATGCCGGCTGCTAAGGCCATGCTCGTACCATTCCTAGGGCTAATAGTAGTGTTCGCTTGGTACCCGACGTACTTCGGATACGCGACCCCCATAGCTAGGTCGACCGACGACGTGCTGGTGAGGGTGCTGATCTTCCTGGCAGGGTACGAGATACCGTACTCCATCATAATGGGGCTGAACTTCCTCTCGAGGCGGGCATTGAAGGAGATGGTGCAGGTTGTTCAGTCATATGAGGTGTACGACAAGGGCATCCTCGGCCCGGGCATAGTCGAGTTCTTCCCCCTTGACACGAAGAAGTACAAGGTGGTGTATAGCCCTGTGAGGAAGTTTGTTGAGCTGAGGAAGCTCGGCAAGCCCTTAGTGAAGTTCAGGTTCTACACGAAAAGATATGAAAGGTTCGTAGACATACTGAAGAGGTACGGCGGAGTTAAGGATGTGGAGCGCGTGGAGTGAAGCCGCGGCATTGCTCGTGCTCCTCGCCGCTACATCACCCTATGCAGCAGTTATAACTGGGTACGGCATACTCCACATAACCGAGTACACAGCCTCGATAGGTGAGTGCACACTAGCTAATGGAACACTTGCTGACCTTTGGATCGGCAGCACGACCGCTGTTGCTTACAGCTCTTCTGACCGCTTGAGGCTCATCCTAGTAAATGACACAGGAATATACACAGCGATATACAGACCCGGCGACTTCCTAGGACTAGGTGAGGGGGGCAGGGTTATCATCCACGAGGGTGGGGTCGTCGATGTCGCCGGCGAGGCGAGTGTCAACGTAGGTCAGGTCTGCACGCACCCTTTCTCAGCTAAGTCGAACAGAGATGAACTAGCTGTTGCGTGCGATAATGCACTGCTTTACTACAGGCTCGACTCACCAACGGCCTTGCTCGTGGAATTGACTAACATATCCGCTGTGCTGGGGCTAGAGAACGGCACTGTGTTGGTGAGGCTAGGGTATGGGGTCGGGTTCGTTGATATCACCAGGCACGAGCTCTTCGCGATTACCTGCGAGCCCTTGATGTGGGGAGCGGGAAACGAGGGGGTGTGGGTGGCATGTGACGGAGAACCGGTCGAGGTACTCCTTTTCAAGGGCGGTTCCATTGAGCATGCCGAGGTACGGCAGCCCTATCGGGTGTGCTCTAGCACCGGCGATCCCTGTAAGGTGGCTGAGGGCTCCTTATATATTGAGAAGCTCTCCTTCACACACTTCGAGGGGGATATGCTCTATAAGGGCATTCGGGTAAGCAGTGCTAACGTTGTTATGATGGGATCACGGATCAGTCCACCCGTGTATACCGAGGTTCCAAACAATTGCCTAACTATTTCCGCACCTGGTTTCGTGGCTACGGGGGAGCCCATACCCTCCCGTCTATTGGTGGGTACGGCGATGATCGTGGGCGGGCTTATTTCTGTTCTGCTAGGGTACAGGATCTCGAAACAGGAAAGCGTATCAGGGGAGGGGTAGAGCATTGATAAACTCTGTTCAATGAAGTAGGGGTGAGGTCAAGGAATTGATTGAGAGAGTGAGGAGAGCGGCGGCACTGCTCGGTGAGGGGAAGCCTGTGTTCATCTATGACGGGGATGAAAGAGAGGGCGAGGTTGACATGGTATATTACGCAGCGCTGATCACGCCAGAGAAGGTTACTAACCTCAGGACCATTGCTGGAGGACTTATCTGCTACGCCATGCCAGCCAGGATCGGGGCCCTCATTGGTCTGAGGTACATGGACGACATCCTCCGTGAGGCGGGGTATGGGGAGATTGCTGGGCACCCTCTCTCGTACGGTGACCCACCTAACTTCAGCCTCTGGGTCAATCACAGGAGTGTCAAGACAGGGATAAGGGATGGTGATAGAGCCGTGACAATAAGGGCGCTGGATGAGGTCGTCCGGACGGCGATAGAGGTGGGCGGTGAGCAGGCGAGGGCGAGGTTCCTTAAGGAGTTCGTGGCGCCGGGCCACGTACCAATACTTCTCGGTAGGGGGCTCGAGAAAAGGAGAGGGCATACGGAGCTCTCGCTAGCTCTGGCGGAGTTGGGTGGTTTGAGACCGTCGGTCGTAATGGCGGAGATGCTCTATGGGTCTGAGGCAATGCCCCCGGCAATGGCGAAGGAAGTGGCCGAGAGATTCGGTAGTGTGCTAGTGAGCGGGGAGGAAATCATTGAAGCCGTTGAGGAGCTATCACATTAATGGCCTAAAACAATTACTAATCGGGTCGAGCAGTTGGTGCGCCTCTGTATAAGCATCCCCTACGAGGTTCTCGAGAAGATAATCAAGGATCAGCGCTACAAGGGACTCCCGCCTGAGGAGGCCGTGCGGCAGTTCATCATCGACGCCGTTACGCAAACAGAGAAGGGTGGTAAGGCACTCATACCGCTACCACCTCAGAAGGAGGGGGAGAGCGTAGCTGGCACCGTGCCCGAGTCATTCATAATCCAGAAGCTTGACAACATACACAAGTGGACCTCAAGGACTTACGAAATCCTTGAGGCACTGCTTGATAAGGTCTCCACGCTCGAGCAGGAGATAAAGAACATATCCGCTGGGGCTCCTCCCAGACCTGCCCCGAAGGCAGCGGAGCACGAAGAGAGGGGGAGGCGGAGGAAGTCGGCGATCGATTTCCTCAAGGAGCAGAAGATAATGTTCGAGGCCGACATAGCTAACAGAATAAGGAACAGGGACGCTTTCTTCGAAAGGCTCAGAAGGGACGGCGCCGTTGTACTGGAGCTGAAGTATGGGAGAGTCGCTGTCGACCCCGATTACTGGGAGGAGTTCAAGTCAGCCCTCAACGAGCTTGACACAAGCGATGACGCAGAAATAGAGAGGAGGCTCGGTAAGAAGGGGTATGCCCTCCTGAAGGCCTTAAGCGAGGACGGTGTTGTGTACTTCGATGCGACTAAGCGTAGGTGGGTGTTCGCCGAAAAACTGCCCTAAATATAAATGGTTGGTCTGTGCCCCGGCCTCATGTAACCCCATGGCATGACCTCTGTGTTCCTAGCCGCTGCCACCCTCCCGTACTTATCAGCCACTATTATGCCCACGTTACCGCTCCCGAAGAGGGCAGTTATTGAGGACACTGTCAACCACGCGGCCTCGCTGGGTGATGAGCCACTCGCTAGCTTCTCTACCGCCCTAAGGCAGGCCATACTCATGATTATGACCTCGCCGTAGCCTGTAGCCGCAGCCGCACCCCAGCGATCAGCGTAGAACCCCGCTCCCGGAATTGGTGAATCTCCTACACGCCCAGGGAACTTCATTATGACTCCCCCAGTGCTTACGGCCGCTGCCGTGCCTCCGTCCGCATCAACCGCTACAGCACCTACGGTATCGAGGAGACCCAGTTCCTTTGCCTCCTTGTACCTCAGTGCGTAGTATGTGTTACCTCCTTCCCTCACTTTCTCAAGCAACTCCTTCCATCTCTTGATAGCCCTCTCACTTGGGCCGGGGTGGCGGGGAAGGGAGAGCTTCTTCGCGAGTTCATCGGCGCCCCTGCCAGCTAGTATGATATGGCCTGTCTTCTCCATAACTATCCTCGCGAGCACAACAGGATTCCTGGGGTACTCAACCGCCGCTACAGCGCCCGCTCTACGGCTGCGCCCATCCATTATCCCCGCATCCATGCTGAGACCGCCTTTCAGGTCAAGAACAGATCCTACCCCGGCATTGAAAATTCCCGAGTCCTCCATGTACCGGACAGCCGCCTCAACAGCATCGACTGCGGAACCTGTTCGGATCGCCCTTACCCCCTCATCCAGAGCCGCCTCGAGCTCCTTCCTCACCCTATCATAGTTTCTCCAGCCTCTCCTCGAGCCAGCGCCGCCGTGTACCGCCACCACCGGGATCATCTACGCCACCAAAAGGTGGGCAGTGCTCACGATTTAAGCGGCTTAGGCGAAACATCTACAGGCTCAGCTGGGATGGGTGAGGCAGTGCGTCTATGGGTGCTGAAGGAGAGGGTAGCTAACGAGCTCCGCGAGCTCCTCGGTAGGGAAAGGGCAGCCATTGTAGCACAGGACCCACATGCCAGGAGGAGGCCAAGGCCGTGTGGTATAACCATTCACCCTGGGCACGGATGCCCACTGAGGTGCGCTTACTGCTACATATATGACATGGGGTTCACTGCCGAGCCCCGACCATATCCATTGAGCGGTGAGGAACTTGCATATGCTCTGGCTAAGAACCCATACGTTGTTCCGGAGAGAACGTTAGCGGCTTTCGGCTCCGTTACCGAGCCCCTACTACCCGTTCTTAAGAAAAGGACGCTCGAATACGCTACCTCCATATCTAAGTGGTTAAGACTACCCATACAATTGAGCACGAAATTACTGATTGACGAGAGCTTCGTGGAGGGCCTGTACAAAGCGGATCCGGCCGCTAGTATATTGGTGAGTGTGTCGAGCCTTAAGTACTGGAGGAAACTAGAGCCCAACGCACCGGAACCATTACTTAGGATAGAGAGGGCCTCTATAGCTGTAGAGAAAGGTCTGCGCGTCGATCTGTTTCTTCGTCCCATCATACCGGGCCTCCTCTCCCAGAATGAGGTGAAGGAACTTTTCGTCGCCGCCAAAGATGCAGGCTTTTCTGGGGTAGTTGCAGGATCGTTAAGGGTTACGAGAAGCATAGTTGAGAGGTTGTTGTCTACAGGTATACCGGCAGAGGTGCTCAAGAAGTCGTTAAGAAGTATTAAACTTTCGAGAAAGCAAGTTCCTATTCCCGACCACAGTACAAAAGAAATAGTGCGTTTGGTCGCGGCTGAGGTCGGTCTCGAGTATCTCCCGTCAGCATGTGCAGCTAATATTAGATCCCACGGCATGGGCTGCGCTCTATGTAGGTTCGGCCCCTGCGGGAACCCGCCGCTACCCGATCCGACGGATATAGGGGAGTTCCTCGAGATGCTCGGGCTAAGGGCATCCGTATCTTTTACTGGGTACACCATTAAGGTGATGCTGAGGAGAGGTGATGAGAGGAGGGCGAGAATTGCTAAGGACTTTCTTTCCGAGATATATAAGCGCAGGGTTGTTCTTCGGTCTGTTTAGCTGTAAAACCTTTTAGTACCTGCTGAGGCCCAGCCACTCTAGTAGCTTCAGGTACGCATGGGACCTCGCTATGTTCCTCGAACCCTCCGGGCCGGGCTTCTTCATGAAGAACGCGTTGACCTCGTAGACCGTCCCCGCAGCTCCCCTATCAATCGCTATCTTGCCCAGCCTTATGAGATCCGTTAGCATGCCGGCAAGGGCTGGTGAGTCATTTATTCTTGCGTTGATGTAGATGCTGTCCTTGAAGCCACCGAACGATATATACTCTAGATGCATGGCCACGTACTTCTTGTCGCCGAGGGGCTCTAGGTACCCGGTTGGCTTTATGAAGTGTGGGGCATCGTAGCCCAGTATGTCCTCGACCATTGATGACTTGGTTGTCTCCTTCATAGCGTTTCTCTTCGGGTCGGTTAGGGCGAGGAAATCGGTGTTACCGCCGATGTTGAACTGGACTATGAAGAGCACTTTCCTGTTCCTCTCCGCCATGTGCTCCAAGAGATCGGCGGTCAGCGGTGTCGCTCCCGTTGCACCGTCATCGCCGAAAAGCACTGCTCCCACCTCCTTGAAGTACTCGACTATTCCCGGCGAGTTCGCTACCGGGGTTGGTATGGCGTTCACGAAAGCTGCTTTACCGCACCTCTTCACGTACTCGGCGACTGCGTAGGCGTAGGTCTGGGTTGCTGATAGCTCTCCCTTAAGGGCCTTCTCAATGAACTCTTCTCTGCTCTCAACCTTCCTAGCTTCCTCGGTTGTTATGATGTTAACGAACACGTCGGGCTTAAGTTCGCACCATTCTCTCACGAGCCTCTCTATAGCCTCCTTAATCCCTACCTCGTCCTCCAGCCCTCTCGCCTCTACCGGGAGTACCTTAGCGGAGCCTAGGTGCATGCCCCTCCTTATGGGTATTTTCTTCAGATCCTCGGGTATGGTGTGACCTGTGTCCTTGAATACCTCCACGGCCACGTCGTAGAGTGTCTTCCCTACCTTAGCGTTGTCGACTTCGTACGCTGCCAGAATCTCTATGTCCTCGATCTTGATAGGGAGGTCATACCTGGCTAGAGGGACTCCGTAGGGCTCTACTTCGCCCTTCTTAATTTTTGCAAGACCAGCGGCGAGGTGCGATGCGACGTAGCCAGCGCCTAGAATAACTGCCCTCACCATGCTATCACCGTACAACTAATATACAGGTTTGATTGATAAGCTTTAGCTCGGTTGAATTAACATAGAACTATTTTAGTATATAGTTCTCTCTACACGTCCAAAAGAGTTTATAGTATGATTTCACCAGGCTTCCTCACGCTAGACACTATCTCCTTGTAAGGGAGCACGACGACCCTCTCAGCGATGACTACCTCTGGATTAACGACTACTTCATCACCTAGGACAGCACCCTTCATTATCCTTGCCCACCTCCCTAGGAAGCAACTCGCGCCGATAACTGCACCATCAATTACAGAGGCACCCTCTACTGTGACGCCAGCTAGAATCACTGAGTCCTTTACCCTAGTATAGGGCCCTATCTCTACATTCTTCTCGATGACGACGTTAGGGCCTATAGAGCTCCCTCCTTCTATTTTCGTGCCCGGCCCTATGTAGACCGGCGGGATTATCTCTGCGTCATCACTTATTTCAGCCGACTCATGGATGTAGCCCTCCGGGTAGTATGTCTTGAGAGCCATGAAGTTAGCTCTGGCGTAGTCAGCTGGCACCCCTATGTCTGACCACAAGCCCGTGTGAATGAAGCCATAGAGTACGCCATCCTCAACCATTCTAGGCAGGACGTCTCTAGCTATCTTGGATGGGTACTTATCGTGGGGGAAGTAATTGAGTGCCTCTGCCTCAAAGATGTAGAAGCCAGCATTAACCACATTCGACTTAGCCTTCTCTCTCGGGGGCTTCTCCTGGAACTCAATAACCTTCCCGTCCTCGTCCAGAACCGCTACCCCGTACCTGCTTGGGTCATCCACGGGGGTGAGGGCCATTGTGGCGAGGGCTCCCTCCATTACTTTGTCTTTGTGGTAGTTGAGGAGGACGTTCATGTCAATGTTGGAGAATATGTCTCCGTAGGCCACGATGAAGGTACTATCTAGGCCATACATCTCATTAATGAGCGGTATGGGGCCAGCGTCGCCTAGCGGCCTCCTCTCCTCAGCATACCGTATCCTCAGACCAAACCTCTCTCCAGAGCCGTACCTAGTCTTTATCATGTCGGCCAGGTACCTCACCGACAGGATGACCTCGTCGACGCCGGACTTAGCCAGAGACTCAAGTATCCAGTCAAGCAATGGCTTACCGAGTATTGGGAGAAGAGGCTTGGGTCTCGTGAGTGTCAGCGGCCTTAATCTAGTCGCGAAACCCCCTGTTAGGACTACTGCCTTCAATACACAGCACCTGACCAGGAGATGTGTTGTCTTGGTTGAATTAAGATTGTTCCTCGCGGGTCTCTATAACCTTTCTCGGGCTCAAGGGATACGCCTTAACCAGTGTGTGACGCAGTCCCAGCCGCTTCGCTAGAGTGCATGAGGTAACCACCCTATCGCCCCGGATGAAGGCAAGCCCACTCACTATTAGCCTCTTACTGACCCCCTCATCGGTACTGATCTCGGCCCATTTCACGAGGGAGTCATCGATCTCCTCGTAAGGCATTCTGGTCGCAATAGCCCTCCTCGCCAGCCTTCTCCTATACTGTACAGCGTCCTTATACCTAGCTGGGCAGTAATGCACGCTTATATCGATCCCCTCCTTCACGACAGCTGCTAACACGTGGAGCGCTGTTTCCCTGGACCCGGTCGCAGCAACACCGTCCTCTGTTCTGTATCCCCTGAGGAGAAGACTTGCTTCGTTGCCCTCGCTGAACTCAAGCTCGTTGAGGTTCACGAAAACAGCCCCTGTCTTAGCTGCTCTGCGTATGACATCGAGGAGTTTCTTTTCAGTGCCGGGGATGGCGGGATTCTCGACACCCACATCTATTCCGGACCCAGCCGCTATCGCTAGAGCCCTGTACGAGTGTTCGCCAGTGACGTGTATCCTTATTTCGTCGAGGCCTGCCCTCACAAGCTCTGCCATTCTCTCTGCCGTTAGGAGGTAACCGGTCGTGTATAGATGGATGTGGAAGTCCCGGCCAAAGGCATCCTTCAAGGCCTTGATAATCTCTACTGTCCTATCCAGTCTTGCTATGGGATCGCCCCCTGTTATGCCAGCTCCTCTCGAAAGGTTTGCCGCTACCTCGGTTACCACGTCCTTGATGTCCCTCGCGAGGACCTCGTTCACGTATATGACGTCCCTTCCCTTCCTTGCCCTTGAGAGGGGGCAGTACCAGCATCTCTCTGGACACACGCCCGTCACAAAAATAACCGATTTAGCGCCCTCCATGCATAGCTCGCAACCCCTGGGGAGGTTACCCACCCAGCATCCGAGCGTGTCGCAGTCGCCCCTAAGCTCCCTCAGCAGCTCGCCCACCTCCCTCTTATTCTAGCGGGTCTAGGCGGAATTTACTTCTTGGCCTGGGCAAGCCTCAAAAGAATCATCAGCGAGCCCGCCTCACACACTAGCGAGTACGGAACTATCAGATGCGGGCTCAGCTGGTAGAGAGCCGACATTATTATTGATGACGCCATCCAGGAAGCGCCGAGCGTGAACGAGAAGATGCCGTAGGCCCACGCCCTCGAGGCAGGGTCTATGAGGTCAGCCACCGAAGCCCGCAACACTGTTTCGTAAACACCCATGTAGGCACCCCACAATGCCGAGGCTATGGCGAAGTTCTCTATGCTTGGCTGAAGGAAGAGAAAAGCCGTTACTGGAGCAGCGAATAACGGTGCCGCTGCTACGACCCTAAGACCCTCCCTGTCGTAAAGGAGCCCTATCGGCACTGCTACGGCCGCGTCCACACCCATAGCGAGTGTGTAGAACAAGGAGATCATGTAGTCAGGCACGAACCCGACTGCCCCCATGTGGTACCCGACAATGCTTCTCCAGTATGGAAAGCCCAGCATCGCTAGGGAGGCTCCAGCAAGGAATAGCCGGAACTGGGGGGTCATGACACCCTTTCCCGTAGGCCTTGACTCCACGCTCCTTATTCTCGGATATATGACGGCAGCAGACAGCACAGCTGCAACAGCGAGGATCGCTGGGATCGCTAGGACTGAGAAAGCGGCCCTGTAGTTGCCGCCTGACGAGTAGAGCATATACGCAACGACCGCCGGACCTGCGAATGCACCTATCTGATCAGCTAACTCATGAAGACCGAAGCCCAGCCCTCTCCCCATCCCCTGCGTTACTTCAGCGAGGATTACGTCCCTGACAGGCGCCCTTATTCCTTTGCCCATGCGCTCGATCATTATTAGGAGCAACACGAGGGCGTAGTTACCTGTAAGGGCAAGTGCTGGTATAGCTAAAAGGGAAGCGTACCCGAGGGCTGTGAGGCCCCAGTAGATTGAGCTGGATCTGTACCTCGTAGCTATTACTCCGCCGACAAGCCTCATCGTGTACGAGACTAACTCAGTCACCCCTAGGAGACCTGTGAGGATCGCTGAAGCGCCTAGATATTCCAGGTAGGAACCCAGCACTGAGCCGCCGCCCTCGTATGTCAGGTCTCCGAGAAGGGAGACAACACTTAACAGAACGAAAACAATGAGGGCTTTCTTCAGCACTGCAGTCACCGATCTTGAGTCCACGCGCTGAATTAATGTGCTCACAGCACGTCATAGGTGGTGTAAAGGTTGGTGACACCCATAATCGACGGGCACATACACCTCCATGAGTTCAGCGATGACGAGATCCGGGAGATCTGCTGGAGGAAGGACTTGCTACTACTGGCTGTCTCTGACGACCTCGCCTCGTCCAGGAAGACCCTTGAGTTGGGGCAGAGGTGCCTAAACGTCTTCCCAGCTGTCGGTCTCCATCCGTGGGAGGTCGGCGACATAGAGGATGTGAGCTCAGTCCTCAGCGAGTTCGCTGAGATGATCAGGGGTTCCTCCACGAGGGCTGTGGGCGAGGTAGGGCTTGACAAGAAGTTCGTGCCCCAGACGTATGAGAAGCAGGTACCTGTCTTCAGGTTCTTCGCCTCCCTAGCTGCTGAGACAGGTAAGCCATTATCAATTCATGCCGCGGGTGCATGGAGGGAAGTGCTCGAGGTTCTTGACGAGCTAAGCGTTAAGAAGGTGGTCATTCACTGGTTCACCGGACCCCTCGACCTGCTCGAGGAGATCGCCTCCCGAGGGTACTACATCGGCGTAAACGCGGCGCTGAAGGTACAGAAAAAGATGCGTGAGGTCGTTAAGGCAGCGCCACTAGAGATCATGATAACAGAGAGCGACGGCCCCTACAACTACCGCGGGCTGAGGCTCGGGCCCCACATGATACCTGAGGTCATAGAGTTCATAGCGGGGACTAAGGGTATCGATGAAGAAGAGGTGCGTAGGGTGATTCACAGGAACTTCGTAAGTCTCTTTACTTCATAAGTTCCTTAAACGACCTGAACGGCGCCTTCAGCGGGTTTCTCTTGTGCTCACTCCTGCGGTACATCTCCATAACCTTCTCGACGGCTTCCCTGGGGACGCCCGCTCTCTGAGGGACCTCGCCGGGATCGAGGCCCTCGTCAAATATCCAGTACAGTACCTCGTCGATGACATCGTAGGAGAGGCCCAGCTCACCCTCGGCTGTGTGCCCCGGCCATAGGTCGGGGGTAGGTGCTCTGTTTATCACCTCTGCCGGGAGGCCCAAGTATTTTCCTAGGGCACGTACCTGTGTTTTGTAGAGGCCTATGTTCGGGTATATGTCACCTGCGACATCGCCCCACTTCGTGAAGTACCCTATGAGCCACTCCGAGCGGTCGCCGGTGCCCACGACTAGTCTTCCCTCATTGTTGGCTATGCCGTAGAGGAGGAGCATCCTCGTTCTGACCTTGATGTTCCCCTTAACGATCTTGTCCGCTGTAGCGTAGGAGAGCCCTAGCGACGCCAGCGCGCTCTCTACAACCCCCGTAATGTCTATGGTGAGGAGCTCGAGGTCGAGCGACTCGGCCACCGCCCTAGCAGCGACCCTCGACTCCGGTGACGTCTCTCTGTCCGGTAGGAATATGACCTTCACTCTCTCCTTACCTAGTGCCCTAACGGCTAGAGCTGAGGCCAGGCTGGAGTCACTGCCCCCAGAGAGCCCTATGACGACGCCTTTAGCACCGGCTTCCTTGACAGAGGCCCGAATGAATGAAGAAATCGTTGAGGCTGCCTTATCAAAGTCGAACCTTAGGTAGGGGGGTATCATCGCCTGTTACCGATATGATCGGGCGGAAGGGTTTTTCTCCTTATCACGTTCTTATCCCTTCACCAGCGCCGCTACGGCCCTAACGAGCCTCCTATGGGGCCTTATTCCTGCGCTCCCGGGACCGTGGCCCAGCGGCGCTGTGAGGGTGGGCTTCATGAACCTTATGAAGTGCCTGGTGTCTAGCATGCTGGGAGATGAGGCTCCTTTTATGTATGCCCTTACTTGCTCGCCTGTGTAGAGTAGGGCCCTGCCCGGCGTGACGACTATGAGGGCATCAATAATGTTCATGAGAGACGTCACGGGCAGTAACGCAGTCGAGATCGACTCTATTAGGAGCACGTCCCGATCCCTGCCCAAGTAGTGCATGACCTCGGCTATCCCCGCACCGACCTCCCTAGAACCGAGGTAGGAGTAGAACCAGGTTATGCTGACCTCTCTAGCGCTAATCCCGAGTTCCTCTATTAGGTCGTCCGCAGTGCTTATCTCCGGATCTAGTGCTTTGTCCTCCAGGTCATGTATCCTGAAATACCTCGTCACGCCCCCGATAGTTACTCTTGCCAGGACTGGGAGAGAGAAGGGGCTGTCTAGGTCATCGAGGTATGTCCGAATATCCCCGTACCTCACAGGATCAGGTGCGGCTGTCACTACGTTCACGGGGTTAGAGACGGTCGGTGGCTCGCTTAGTGATAACCTGGAGAACGTGATCGTGTCCTTATCCGTTAATACACCCTCACGCACAACCTCCCGCAGTATCGCGAAGTCGTACCAGAGGGAGGTAACCGATACAGGCTTCGATGCGCCAACTCTGATACTCAGCCTATTTAACTCCTTAGCAAGTCCCAGAATTAATTGGGTCTTGCCGGAGCCGTGCCTCTGCACACCTGACACAACCACTATCCTCATCCACTACCGCACCCGGTATTGACCTGTTTCAGGCTGTTTATCGAAGATTTAAATATGTGTTTCGTGATAGATTTATTTTGCCGGTGTTGGTGTATGCCAGCATATTCTGTTAAGGTCATCGATGCGGACATCGGGCACTATCGGATAGTGATTGTTCCTCCAAGCATAGCGGCCGAGGTCGGGCTCTGCGGCGGGTGTAAGGCGAGGGTCAGGTTTAACGGCAAGGAGACCACTGCCTTAGTAGCTATAGATCCTTCAATAAAAGAGAAGACAGTAACTATATGCAGGTGGTTCTGGGAGGAGATAGGTAAGCCCGAGAGGGTTGACCTACATCCCCACGTGATACCTCAGTCGGTTAGATTCATTAAAGAGAAGTTACGTGGGAGAAGACTTGGTTACGAAGAGATCTATACCATAATAAAGGACGTCGTGGACGGTGTCCTAACAGATACGGAGATAGCGGCATTCATCGCGGCTCAGGAGTCCGTGGGCATGGACATTAATGAGATGATCCACCTGACGAAGGCGATGGTGGAGACCGGCGTCAAGATCGACTTCGACAGACCGGTCTATGACATGCACTCGATCGGTGGCGTGCCAGGCAATTCCAAGGTATCGATAGTGGCTGTACCTACTGTTGCTGCTATGGAGGTATTCATACCCAAGACGTCCTCAAGGGCAATAACATCGCCAGCCGGCACCGCTGACACGATGGAGGTGTTCGCGAACGTCGAGTTCGGACTAGAGGAGCTTAAGGAGTTGGCGAAGAAGACGTACGGCTTCATTGTGTGGGGAGGGACCCTAAACCTTGCGCCAGCAGACGACATATTGATTAGGGTGGAGTACCAGCTCATGGCTGACCCGCTCTCCCAGATGATAGCGTCCATACTCTCCAAGAAGATCAGCATGGGCGTACAGAACCTCCTCATAGACATACCTGTAGGGAGAGAGGCCAAGGTAGAGAGCCTGGAAAAGGGCAGGGAGCTCGCTTCAATATTCACTCAGGTAGGGCAGGGGCTCGGGCTCAGCATGAGGGTTGCCCTAACCTACGGCGGGCAGCCGATAGGCTACGCTGTCGGCCCCGCACTAGAGGCTAGGGAAGCGCTCCAGACACTCCTCGGAAACGGCCCCATGTCTGTCAGAGAAAAAGCCACTGCTTTGGCAGGGCTCGTACTAGAGATGGCCGGCATCGCTCCAAGAGGCGCTGGGAAAGCGACAGCAAAGGAGATCCTGGCAAGCGGTAAGTCCTATGAGGCCTTCCGGAGAATGATTGAGGCCCAAGGAGGGAACCCCGACATAAAGCCCGAAGATATACCTGTAGGATCACACAGAGCCGAGATAACGGCTCCGATGGACGGCTACGTGACAGGGGTATACAATAGGGCGATAACGCTGATCGCGAGGGCGGCCGGGGCCCCACACGACAAGGGTGCGGGCGTCCTGCTTCACGTAAAGAGAGGACACAAGGTCAGGAAGGGCGATGTCCTCCTCGAGATCTACAGTAACTCCGAGACGAGGCTGGATGAAGCCCTGAAGCTTGTTTCGAAGGTCAGACCAATAACCATTGAGGGAATGCTTTTAGAGACTTACCCCGAGGAGGTCTGATCTTGGTAGGAGGTAAGGTAATAAGGTGGTGTAGGGGATACCTAGGAGAGCTATGAGCGAGAGAGTGATAGTAACGCATACAGATCTCGATGGTGTAGCGGCGGCCGCAATAATCGTAGGAACCGTTGGAGAAGCTGATAGACTGATGTTTGCCCAGCCTCATCAGCTTGGCGCTGTTTTCGCTAAGATCCCTAACGGGGCAGAGGTATACGTGTCAGATCTTGGTATTAATCAACCCATTCTCGAGAAGGTTGCTAAACAGATTGGGAGGATCACCGAATCTGAAGGGACAGTAAAGTGGTTCGATCATCATAGGTGGGAGGAAGGGTGGGTGAGGAGGCTACGGGATGCAGGGGCGGAGGTATACGTTGATACGGAGACGTGTGGTGCTGGGGTGGTCGCTAAGTATCTGCCAGCTAGCTCTGAATGGGTAAAGGAACTTGTCAGCGCGACCTGCTCAGTTGACCTATGGGTATTTGACGATTGGAGGGGGAACTACCTAGCCAAGTATGTTGGCTACGGTGGAACAGAGTGGAAAAGAAGAGCGGTGACTAAACTAATCGGCTTTACCGGAATCGATAATGAAATTGAGGAAGTAGTTGAGAAAGTAGTGTCGAAGGAGCTGGAAATACTTACATCTGCTGTGGCTAAGGCCGTAGTAGTTAGTGGTAAGGGCGGGTTGAGGGCTGTTGCTTACTTTAAGAGTAGAGACGACCATCATCTCACCTCCTTCATCGCGTCTCTCCTCATGAACCGATTTGATATTGATGTAGCGATAATTTGCCGCAGGGGATCGCTCTCATTTAGGTCGAGACGCGGCGTTGATGTATCAAAGGCAGCTAAGCTCATCGGGGGAGGCGGTCATCCTAGGGCTGCGGGCGCTAAGATTAATCCGCCTCTCTGGAGGCTAGTCCTGTCCTTTCTCGGTATTCGCGGCCCCCTCTTTAGATGGTGTGTTAATGTCGCGCTCGACGCTCTTGAGAGGGCCGCCCGTGGAGAAGATCTTCCTCGTGAGGTAGGTTGTTAGGGCATCATCCCTTTCTTGGTACTCCCTCACCAGCCTCGCGACTTCCTCGTTTGGGTAGTCGTCCCTATATTCCTTGAGGCTAGGTATGATCTCTTCCGACTCTGTAGAGATAATAACTGGCTCTACCGGGCTCTCCCATCTTTCCTCGGCGTCGGCCTTGATGAGGGCTTCGGCTATGGACTTGTCGTCGGCATCAGTAGGTAGCTTTGTGAGTGCCGCGTAGTGGTTGTCGATGTAGTGCGCTACTAACGACACTTTCTTTCCCTTATGACTGCCCTCCATTATTATCACTTCTGAGGAATCTGGAAGTACCGCATGAGGACCGTCCTTTAGGTCAACACCCAGTTTCTTCAGATACTCACGAAGTCTTCGTAAGTCTTTTGTTTCAATTATGACCAGAGGCAATCACAAACACCTTATAGAGACTTGAGGAAGTCAAAAAATTATTTTCGTTCTTTACGGCGTTAGGACACCGATCCAGTAATTGGCTAGAATCCCAATTGCCAAGGTATTAGCTATTATGCCGTAGAGGAGGCCGTACATCACAAGATCCCTCATCCTGACCCTGCCAGTAGAGTACACTATTGCCGAGGGAGGTGTCGATATCGGCAAGGCAACGGCGTTGTTCAGCGATACCACGGCCGCTATCGTCGCTACGGCCGCACCCGCTTCGAGGGGTATGCCCATGCCCGCAGCTATGAGCATGCCGAGCGGGATGGTCAACGGCGCTATGAAGGCGGACGCGCTTGTGTGGCTGGATATGAATGTGCCGACGATGTAGGCGGCGAAGCCCACCACGAACCATGCCGCGAAGCCCATGTACCTTACTGGCGAGAGCACTACGAGTAGCTGCTCAGCGAAGCCCGTGGCCATCAATGCCTTACCTAGGGTGAGTCCGGCGCCGAAGAGCACCATGAGATCCCAAGCTAGCTTCTTGAAGTGTTTCTTCACGTCTAGTACGCCGGTGGCGAAGAACACAAGTAGGCCTATTGCACCAGCTATACCTGACGAGATGTGATGGATGGGCTCGGTTAGCCAGAGAGCGACGAGGAAGAGCATGTTAGCTAGGCCGAGGATCTCGAGTTTGCTAAAGGGTTTCTTCTCCTCTTCTACCTTCAGCTTTCGGAGAGCCTCACCTATTCTTGGGAGCTCGTCAGCTGCGACCACCCTGGCGTACATTATTGCCAAGAGAAGCCCAACGGTTATGCCTATGAGCCATGCTGGCGCACCAACCATTAGCCAGCGGTTGAAGTCCATGAACTGGGTCGCCCCAACGTTCTTGTAGACGACGTCGTTGAGGAGCTGTGATACTATGAGGTTAGGTGGCGTACCGATTATTGTTGCCGTGCCGCCGACGCTGGCCGCCATCGCTAGTGAGGCAAAGAGTATTGAGGAGAACCTCGTGTTATCTATCTTCGCTTGGGTAACCAGGCTTATGACGAGGGGCAGTATCACGTACGTTGCGGCAGTATTACTCATCCACATGCTGAGGAAACTGACTATCAGCCCAGCCCCTATTATGAGCCTCGCTGGTGATGTAGCAAATGAGGTGAGGGTTCTAGCTACCCTCTTATCGAGGCCCGTCTCCTTGATTATGATTTCCATAGCGGAGCCAGCGATGAATACCCAGATGAGCGGCGCCATGTACATTGTAAAGGCGGCCTTCTGGGCCACAACCCCTGTTAGCACGAGGGCTAGTGTGACGTAAATACCCGTTATTACGTAGTGAATTACAGATGCTGCCGCGAACAGGACTATCGCTGAGCCGAATATGAACGCTGACTCCTTGAGCTTTGAGTACGGCTGTATCTCGAAGACCGCCTCATTATTTGTGTACTTTATTGGTAAGTACTCGTAACGCCTTCCATCCGGCGTCAAGACCTTCAGGTGTATGTCTGATAGTGTGAGGTTCTCCGCCCCCTCTATCTTCGCCGTGATCACTATCTTATTCCCGGGGGATATGCTGGTCACTGCCTCGACATTTACGGTGATGTTGATGTTGTTGCCGCTGAACGCCACCGTAGTGTCCTGACTCCCCTCTCCCAAAATATACGTGAGTGTTCCGTTCACCCCATACCTCGGTATCTCTAATGCTAGTTGGTAGGTGCCCTCTGGCCAGTCGGGCGGCATTACGGTATAGAGTGCCGTGCCAACTATTATGGCGAGAATTAAGGCAATAACCCTCTTCTGCGCTGCGCTGACACTCACGGCCATGCCCTAGCGGCTATATTTAGGATTTCGTTAAAACGTTTTTCATCACGTGCCTTACGCAGTCTGGCGGAACGTATTCCACGAGATAAATAACATTCGACGCTCTGAGAACTTTAATACCTCTTGACCTGAGGCAGTCAGCATCAACTTCAAGGACTACAGGTATACCTCTCCTCGCACCTGTTTCAGCTGCTATGACGGGATCAGTTGTTAGGTGAACGTAGTGCCGTCTCCTAGGCCTTATCCCCTCCTTCATTATTGGCCTGAGGAGGTGGGACGCTGTACCATGATATAGTATCTTGACGGAGTTATCCTCGTAGTAGGTCGGTAGCTTATCGGGGCTGATGTTCTTTGAGTGCCCGTACACCGCCCTGATCTTTCCATCCCTTACTTCGAACCTTCCCTTGGGATCGAGAGATGCAACAGCTATGATATGTTCGGGCGTTATCCACTGATATTTTTCTTTGTTTCTCCAGCACTCCCTTATTCCCCTAACTAGTTCCTCTATACTGACCCAGCCGCCTTTCTCCAGCTCTATACAAACATCTCCGGGTGAGTGCCTGAGAATATAGCTCATTAATTTACTCAGTGACGTCCTTTTCGAAGCATCGATTAGGGGTTCGGCTGATTCTTTACAATCGCTTGGTGACTCCACGTAACCCTTGCCGCACTTATATATGCTTCTCATGAGCAACACCCTATTCTCTAGGAGCTAAGGTATTAGTTGAGGGAAAAACACTGCTTGTGACAAGAATGCACAGAGGTCACTTTCTCATCGCTATTATCACACCTACTATGAAACCTGCAGCTATCGGACCTACCGTAAGGATACCTAGAGCCGATAAGACACTCTGGATCACTGGGTATATCTTCGATGCCTCCTCCCCTAATCTCGAAATCACGTCATAGGCGCTACCTCCAAGTGACCATATTGATAGTATTGACCCAAGAATCAGTATCCCTATGAGGGCCAGTATGTAGCGGATCACCTTGGCCGAGTAGTATCCGAGGCCCAGACCCATTAAGAACTGTATCGCTACAGCCAACATGACCTTGGGGTTCTTGAGGGCGTCGCTCAGGAACGATGGGAGGGTGACCTCGGTCGCTGTCTGGTTTTCCGTCTGGGATAGGGTCGTGGGGGCTAGGATCGCGGGTATCAATATGATTGCCGCTAATACCGCTGGGAGTGCTTTGCTCATGAATTATCACCGACACTATATTGTTTGTATGACATAATTATGTGTTGGTTCCGAGGACGCAGAGTTATGAGCCCTTTTGAGATGTTGTTGGAGGGCCGGGAGGTGGTTGCTGAGTGGTGATGGTAGCGGTGCTAAAGTCCGTGCTGGGGAGGAAGTCCAGAACACTGGTGGTGTCATCTGAGAGACCGGTTGAGGCAACTCCATCATATAGGTTCCTGGCCTCCATGCATAGATTCCTTCGGAAGGTTCCCGCACCTACTAAGGAGGGAAGAATGCTTTATAAGGTGTTCGTGAGGAGCACTCTCAAGCCCGGTCACTTAGTTAGTTCTCTCCTCCTATCTTCGTCCTCTCTTGCTTCGCGCTTTATTGAGCGCTGGCTTAGCGAGACCGGCACACTCTTCGCGCCCGTCGTGGTTCTCGGAAAGCATCAAGGAGAGGAAATTAAGATCTTCGGTTTTTCCTACACAGTCCCTCTTGGTTCGAGGAACAGGGGTTTCTACCCGGTGATGATACCGGTGATCATAGCGAGGGAGCCGGATAAGCTAAAGAAAATCTTCCCGAGTGTGCTTAGAGCCGGACAGAGGTTCGTAGTGAAAACGCTCTCGGAGCTAAGTGTCGATGGTCTTGATACAGCAGAGCTTGCTGAGAGCATAGAGAGGGCTGTCCCCGACATCTCGCCTGGCCTAATAGCGATTGCTAGGGGAAGCGATGTCCTCGAGGAGATAAAGGCAGTTGTGTCTGACGGGACTGAGTATAGGGAACTGAAGATACCTATAAGAACCCCACAGTGGACTATAGAGGACCTCCCTCACCAGATCGTAGAAGACATTAGGATAACTATTGTTGAGCCAGCTAAGAGAGGCCTTCCGTTTGCTGCTAAAGGTGCCTTCATCATCGGGCCCCCCGGCGTCGGTAAGACAGTCATGGCTGAGGCACTCGCGTCAGCCCTGGGCCTAAAGCTTGTAGAACTGAGGCCTTCGACCTATAGATCGATGTGGTACGGGGCTACCGAGAAGACCTTGAACGTCATCTTCCAGCAGCTGAACAAGAGAAGGAAGAAGGTTATCCTGGTAATCGATGATGCGGAGTTCCTTATGGCTAGGGGGTTCAGCTTCCATGAGGCCCACATAACTGAGGTCTCGACAGTCCTATACCATCTCCAGAGGGATGACAGGCCCTTCACGGTGTTGACAGCGAACTACCCAGAGCTCATTGACCCTGCGCTGATCAGGCCGGGGAGGATAGACGTGGTCATCATCCTCGGCTACCCCGACAGGGAGATGAGGCACAAGGCTATACTGAGGCATCTGAGGAACTACAGGATAAGTTATAGCGAGGAGGTGGTAGACAGGTTGGTCGAGGTGACTAGGTGGTTCTCGCTAGCGGAAATCAACGCCATAGTCAGGCTGGCGGCCGGTAAGGGAAGAGGAAAGATCGGTGAGGCTGAGGTAGAGTGGGCAAAGAAGAAGTTCAACATCGACGTCAGCTACAGGAGGTCCATGCAGGACCATCTCAGGTGGTGGGCAAGGAAGATGCAGGGCATCATAATACCCTACATACCGCCTGAGGAGGTCATCTAATAGTTGCCGAGGCTTAAGGAGGGCTTCTCCCCTCTGGATTTAGTGGCGCTGGTCGCTGTCTGGTTCTGCATATCCCTCGCCGGTCCACTAGTGGTCTTTTCGGGTGCCGAGCCAACTGCCTGCGCTTTCTGGAGGTTGGCCCTGTCGTCAGTGATGCTCTTGCCTCTAGTGATCAGGTCTGTAGGGAGGTTTACGGTTCTCTCGACTCTGGCTGGGGTCGCCCTTGGCATACATTTTGTTTCGTGGATGAACTCCATACCCTTAATAGGTGTGGCCCTTAGCACAGCTATCGTAACTACGTACCCGCTGATACTGGCTGGAGCTGAGTGGTTGGCCCGCGAGCCTCCATCGGCGAAGGGAGTGCTGGGTCTCGTAGTAGCAGTGGGTGCCTTGGTCTTGGCCAACCTCTCGGTCGAGGCCCTTGACGTAGGAGGGGTCTTCATGGCGTCGGTGGGTGCGTTTGCAGCAGCTGCTTATTTCTTCATTAGTCGGCTCGTTAGGAGGGCTGATGTACCGACTGTGAGGCATGCCCTCCTAGCTAATACTGTGGCTGCATCGGTCGCTGCTGTTTTCGGTGTCGTCTCCGGTACTGACCTATTCCCGGAGAGCGTTCGTGCTTGGGTGTCTTTCGTTGCCCTAGCTGCTCTACCGATGCTCTGCGGTCACGGCCTCATGATTTACTTGATGAAGAAGATGAGGGCTTCCACAGTCACTTCGGTCGCGGCAGCTGAGCCTATAGGGGCTGGTTTGATCGCTTGGGCGTTCCTTGGTGAGCCTTTATCTCTTGAACTCCTTATTCTGCTGATAGCTGTGTGGGTTGGGGTAACCTTGGTTATTCGGGAAGAGGTTATGGAAAACGGTTAGGTTTCTTGCTTATTTCTTTTTATATAGATGGCAGGCGACGTAGTGGCCCTCGCTGATCTCGAATAGCTCGGGTTCTTCCTTCTTACAGATGTCCATCGTGTAGAGGCATCTTGGGTGGAAGCGGCAGCCTGGCGGTATGTTGGCGGCGCTGGGTACCTCACCCTTGATCGGGACCTCCCTTATCCTGAACCTGTTGCTTGGGTCGGGCTCCGGCACAGCTGCTAGGAGGGCCTTGGTATATGGGTGGAGCGGGTTATTGATGAGTTCCTCGGTCGGGGCTAGCTCCACTATCTTGCCCAGGTACATCACGGCTATCCTGTTGCAGAGGTATGCGGCCACTGCTAGGTCGTGGGTGATGAAGAGGTAGGTGAGTCCCTTGGCTTCCTTGAGGTCCATCATGAGCTTCAGTATCTCCGCGCGTATCGAGACGTCTAGCATGCTGACGGGCTCGTCGGCGACGACGAGCTTCGGCCCTAGGATCATTGCCCTTGCGAATGCTACCCTCTGCCTCTGACCGCCTGAGAGCATGTGCGGGTACCTGCCGATGAACTCGTCCGGCGGAACCAGCTTTACCTCTGAGAGAGCCCTGTATATGAGCTCCCTCCTCTCCTCCTCGGAAGCGCCGATGCCGTGCACTATCAACGGCTCCTTAAGTATGTCGTACACCTTCATCCTCGGGTTCAAGGAGCCGAAGGGGTCCTGGAAGACTATCTGGATCTCCCTCCTCAGCGCCTTGTCAACATGCTTCGGCAGCTTCGGGTTGGCGATGTCTATATAACCGTCCTCACTCACGAACTTCTCCGGTGTAATCGACTTTACTTCCTCGCTGGCTTTGAAGTACATGTGGCCCGCAGTGGGGACTATCAACCTTGTTATCATTCTACCGGTTGTGGTTTTGCCGCAGCCGGACTCACCGACTAGGCAGAATATCTCTCCTTCATGTAGGTCGAAAGATACACCATCAACAGCTCTGACATATCTCTTCGGCTTGAACGTCAATGCCTCCACTAACGACCTCCTGAGCGGGAACCACTTCTTCAGGTCACGAACCCTTAGGATAACGTCTCCTGCGGACACGTGGATCACCCCTCAGTAAAGATGGCAGGCCACGTAGTGGCCTGGCTCGACCTCTTTCAGCACGGGCTCCTCCTTTCTGCAGACGTCCATGACATACTGGCACCTCGGGAAGAAGCGGCAGCCCGGCGGCGGCCTCGACAGGTCCGGTGGTACGCCAGGTATCCACCTGATCTCCTCCCTCTTCCTCAGCCTCGGTATGCTCGCTAGCAGGCCCTGTGTGTACGGGTGGAGCGGGTTGCCGTAGACTTGGTCGGCGCTGCCTATCTCGACGATCTTGCCGGCGTACATAACCGCGACCTTGTCAGCTATCTCGGCGATGAGGCTCAGGTCGTGGGTGATGAATATCATCGCCATCTTATAGCGCTGCTTGATCTGCTTGAACAGGTTGATTATCTGCGCCTGAACGATTACGTCCAGCGCAGTTGTGGGCTCGTCCGCTATGACCAGGTCAGGGTTCAGTATCAGTGCCATAGCAATGATTACCCTCTGCTTCTGACCACCGCTGAGCTCGTGCGGGTACCTCTTCATTATGGTCTCGTCTAGACCGACCATCTTCAGGAGCTTGGCTATTATCTCCCTCGACTCCTTCTTCGAGAGCCCCTTGTGTATCATGAGTGGCTCGGCCAACTGATCCTCGATAGTGAATACCGGGTTAAGTGCGTTCATGGCTCCCTGGAATATCATTGATATCTTCTTCCACCTGACCTTTTTCCTTAGATCGTCCTCGGAGAGCTTGGTGATGTCGATCCCGTCGATAACTATTGAGCCACCGGTTATCCTGCCAGGCGGCGGGACCATGTTGAGGAGGGACCACGCTATCGTTGATTTACCGCAACCGGACTCACCTACTAGGCCCAACACCTCCCCTCTCTCTAGGCTGAAGGAGACGTTATCTACCGCCCTAACCACACCCCTTAGGGTGTAGTAGTAGGTTTTGAGGTTCTTTACCTCGAGCAGGGCCATCATGGATCACCTCACCAGCTTCGGATTCAGTATCTTGTCCAGTGCGTGCCCTACGAGGACGAATGTCAGGCCCACTATCGCTATTCCCAGACCCGGCGGCAGTACCCACCACCACGCACCGGTTGCTACAGCGTTCGCTTTCTGCGCCTCATTCAGTATCTGGCCCCACGTCACTATGCTCGGGTCGCCTAAGCCAAGGAACGAAATACCTGCCTCCGCCAGGATCGCTCCGGGCACACCGAGGGCCATCGAGGCGAACATGTACGGCAGTACCTGCGGGAAGACGTGCCTGAAGATAATCCTCCTGTTACTAGCGCCGACTGCCTTAGCCGCCGTTATGTATAGCTGCTCCTTGATCTGCAGCACCATAGCCCTGACTGTGAAGACTCCGCCTACCCACCCGAAAGCGATCAGCAGGAACACTACGTTCCAGATACTCCTGCCCATGAAGTACGCCAACATGATAAGGAGTGGCAGTACAGGCAGCGAGTACACGATCTGCGCTATCGTCATCATTGCTCTAGAGAGGATGCCGCTGTAGTAGCCCATGATGACTCCGTAGATGACGCCGATCGTCGTCGATATTGATGCTACGATGAGACCGATGATGAGGGCCCACCTGACCCCGTAGAGCACACCAGACCATAGATCCCTTCTAGATCCATCGGTGCCGAGTAGCCCATAAGCACCTAAAACCCTGACTTTCTGTATCTCGATGAAGTCGCTTTTTATTGGCATCTCATATGTGCCTTCGTAACCTGCTAGGATGAGATCATATTCTTTCTTATCGGTGGATCTCACGTACTCGCCGTTTCTATATATATCTATGCTGTTTGTTGTAGAGTTCAGCACGAATTCTATAGTATCGTTCCCAAGCGTGGCTCTGACTGAGGCGTCACTAACCGTTACTGCTATGGTTGACTCACCGAGAGTGAATACTTTCTCGCCAGTTACGGGTTCCCCGTTAAATTCAGCCTGCAGCACAGTTCTATTCTCCCTCTCAGCAACCTTTATAGCCAGCGTGCCAAGCCTGTAAACCCTGTCTATGATGACCTTGCTTCCGAAGTCTACCGTAGTGACATTAAGTGTATCAATGCCTTCCCTAACGAACGTCACTCTTTCCGGTAATCTCAGTAGGAACCTAAACGTCAGAACATAAGTACCCTTTAGCTTCGGTTCTGTACCTTCAACAAGACCAGGACCCAGCTGTGAGAACAGGATCGACGTCGGCACTATGAACTTACCGGGCGGGACAGTTAGGTTAAGAGGTGCCAGAAGCGGTTGAAGCATTGATGATATTGCCAGGCCCTGGTTCATTGTCTTCGCCTTGGTGAAGCTGTCAGTGAGGAAGTAGAACCATGTTGAGTTCTCGGGAATCGCTGGTATCTGGGAGGTGAAGTTTCCATAGCATTCCTGTGCTGCCGTGATGTTAATGAGGTTGGCTGTGACGCACGAGAGTACCTGCGTTTCATTGTAGCTTACTTTCTCGGTACCTACCGGTATTCCAAGCATTGATGGTATGTCTACCTGCTGATCTCTTCTTCCCAGGTCGGCATAATTGTTTATGTTATATATCGAGCCATTCAGCGCTTCATCGAGCACTAGGGGCACGACAATACCGTCGGGTCTTGTGAGGTATACCTGCACACCCTGTCTTATTGTGGGGTCTAGTGGTATGGGCCCTATCGTGAACTTAGCGCCTATGTCTTTCGGCTCGATGTCGTAGTTGAAGTTGTATGTTATATTATACTCTATGACATAGACGTATCTGAATAGCAGAGCGTTCCTTAGGCCCGATAGTATCCTATCTAGTATTTGCTGCCTCTGTTGCGGGTCAGGTATCTGGTTAATTATCTGCATTGTCTGGTTATACGTAGCTGGATCGACGTTCTTAAGGTACGTTAGCATGTCATCGTCGTTGCTGAGGTTCAGGTATATCACCCGGAGGTCTGTATTCTTCATAAGGTCTTCTGTGAGCGCCATCTTAGCCGATGATATCGAGTTCACCCATGCCGGAGGCGCTAGCTTCGGTAACATCTTGTCCAGCCAGTAGGCCTCGTGCCCGTACCAATTCTCTATGTCTTCCATGTTGCCAATGAGCGGGTAGGCAACAGCGGTGACTACTAATATTATTAAGAGGATGAAGCCAGCTAGGCCGGACTTCACCCTCTTTAGCTCCCCGAAGAACCACCTGGTCTTTTCATAGAGGCTCATCTTGGTGCACCCCCTACCCTTACTCTCGGGTCTAGTAGCGCATATATGAAGTCCAGTAGCACGATCACCGCCACGAACAGGAAGACGAACATGTAGGTGAGGGCTATTAGCACACCTGAGTCACCATTGTTTATTGCTGTCCAGTACGCGAACCCCATGCCGGGCCACTGGAAAACTGTCTCAGTAATGATTGCACCGCCCATCGAGCCTACAAGAGATAGGGCCGACATTGTGACGATCGGTGGCGAGGCTGCTCTTAGCACATGCTTGTAAAGTACTCTCCTCTCTGGTACGCCCTTAGCCCTAGCGACCCATACGAAGTCCTCTGACATTGTGGTGAAGACTACGTTCCTGATGATGTAAGCCCAGGCGCCGAAGCTCACCATGACGACAGTGATCAGCGGGAGTGTCATGTACTTCAGCCATATCGGTATTGACTGAATATAGAACATAGGTCCCGACACATGCTGTGCCAGCACCCCGAGCTCCGAGTAAACGTCCTTAGCAGCCATCGGGAATATCGGTATCTTGTACGCGAATATATAGAGCATGAGCATCCCAACCCACCACATCGGGAGGGACGCCGATATCATGGCCCCTGTCGACAACGTCCTGTCGAGGAGACCGCCGGCCCTCTTAGCTGCCTGTAGCCCGAGGAATATACCTAGTATGATGTTTATGATCGTTGCTGTGGTGAACAGCATCACCGAAGCCGGGAGCGCTGCCTTAATAACTGCGAGGGCGTTCGGTGCCTCAGCACCTACGTAGGTCACTCCGGGCTTGGTTCTCAGATCCTGGAACTGGAGCGTTACCGCCTTGGAGAAGTATATGAAGACCCTCTCTATGAATGGCTTCGTAAGGCCGACGTTGTCGTAGGCCTGGAACGATATCCTTATCTTCTTAGCGAAGCTACACTCGTTAACTATTACGTCGGATTTCTTTAGGCTCTCAGCTAGTTCAGGGACATTGTTAACGAAATTGTTTAGCTCGTTCTCAACTATAGCCTTGGCCTCATCTACGTCGATTACACCAGTTAGCTTCAGGTTTATTGAGCCGAGGACGCTCTGCTCCTTATCTAGAGCGAACGCTATAAGGAGGTCAGCACACTGATCGCTGAGTCCGGTCTCCTCAACCACTCTGGGCCTCCACTTCTCGAGCTGATCGAACATATACATAGCGCCTGAGAGCTCTGTTGGGTCGCCGAGTAGTGTCCTCAAATCATTAACAGCTTTGACAACACACGATACATCACCGCAACCGCTAATCCTTGACATAACATCGTTCTTGAACTCAGTAAATATTTCCGGCAACACCTTCAAACCAGCATTGTAGAGCTGGTCGGGTGTACAGACACCAACTATGGGCTGGCACTGCCTGTCCAGCTCCTTGGATTGAAGGTTTATCTGTTCCTTAACCGAGCCCTTCAGGAGTAGCTCGCTCTGCTGAACGAAGATCACGGTAATTAGTAGCCCAGCCACTATGAGGACTAGTAAAGCGTTAGCTATGGTGCGAAGTACTGTCTCGCTTACGCCAGCCAACGTCTAACCCTCAAAACTTATGCGTTGTGAGAGGCTTTTAAGCATTGCATAAACTTCCGTTCTCTTCAAAAGAAGTTTAGTTGCATCCGTAAATCATCGTTATAGCAACTCGGTTAATCGAGAAGTTTCTACATCTGTAAAAAATTTCTCATAATTGGACTAAAAATTGTTTATGATTGAGTTAGTGGTTGACTTTACTTTCTCTTGATGGCAAACCCTATCGCTAGACCTATTACTAGCAGGACTATGCCGACAGCACCGGTGATGAACCAGTTGGTCTCGGTCACGGTCTGCGTTATGGTGGTCGGTGAGATCTGGGTCTGGGTCGTGGTGACGGTGTTGGTCAGTGTGTAGGTCGTGGTCTCGATCTCGGTGTAGGTCGTGGTGAAGGTCACAGTGGGTAGGGCACCAGGTGATGTTGTTGTGGTTGTTGTAGTTGTCGTCGTGGTGGTCGTGGTTGTTGTTGTGGTTGTGGTTGTTGTGGGCTGGATGCCCTTGATCATGGTGATCTCCTTGAGGGTGTTAACTGCGATACCGGACTTCTGATGCTGGACGGTGATGACTAGGTAGAAGGTTGCGTCCTCGTTCATGTACTGGAGCTGGAAGTCGGTCGGTATGGTGAACTGGTACTCGCCAGGACCGATGTTCTGCACGTACTCACCGGGCAGGGTCGTTATGAACTGCACGCCCTCCGGAGTGGCCTTGTAGATGGCGACCTGTATGAACGCGTCGGTCGGGGACTCCTCAGCCTGCTCCGGCTGGATCTCGTACAGCTTCACAGTAACGGTGCCCTTTATCGGGTTCTGTCCGGCGATGGCGATGCTCGGCAGACCGGAGACACCCTCAATGGCCGGTACCCATAGCTCGAACTTATTGTTCCAGTACCCTAGTGGGTAGTAGTAGTCAGTGAAGTACTTCATCAGCAGCTCGTTGGTGTTCTTGTTGTAGTAGTCCACATAGAACGGGCCGCCCGATATGAATGCGTGGTTGTGTGCGTTGATAAACGCTATCGCGTTGTCGTAGATAGCGCTCAGGTTACTGAAGCCTGGGAAGCCTGGGAAGGTGCTGATGTACGGCGTTATGTAGCCCTCATCCTTCATCGCCTGCAGCTCAGCCTTCACATCAGCGGCATGGGCCGGGTCAATGAAGTTGATACCCGTGGTAGCGCCCTCCCTGTCCTTCCAGCCGTACGGCAGGCCGGACGGTGAGGTCTTGCCGCTCGCGATCAATCTCTCAGCAGCGGCCATCACGTACCAAGGCATGCTCGGATCCATTGCTGGGAAGGATGCGATCAGCACGTCGTAGACGTCTAGGTAGTCGACGTAGATTGCTATGGTGGTGTCGTTGATTAGCTCGATGCCCTTAATGGTACTGAGGAACCAGCTTACGGCCTCGCTGATCTCTGGATCGTAGTAGTTGTCGGTGGTGGTGTTGGTGCTCTCATCGCTCGCCCACTCCCAGTCGAAGGCGTACCAGTAGAGGATGTCGTAGATGGTCTGCGGGTTGCCGTCGTGCCACTTGCCGAGCTTGTAGTTCAGTATGACCTTGGCAGGCACGGTCTCGCTGGTGTTGGCCGGTACCCAGGAGTCGCTCCACGGGTCGTAGACGTAGCCCTGCACCTGTATGTCGCCCTTCTCAACCTTCCAGCCGTTCAGGGCTATCGGTACAGGCATGCCGTTGATTGGGCTGCTGTAGAAGGCGAAGTCCCTCACCAGCCTGCCCATGATCTCGCTGTAGACGTCCTCGAAGCCGAGGACAGGGTTCCATGGGCTCATGAACAGAGCGCCCTGGGCGCTGAACTCAACGATCGTTGCCTTACCGTCAACGGTCTGCAGTGTCCTCAGGGCCCACGGGGTCCAGATACCGGAGGCGACGCCCGGCACGAGGGCAGTGACCCTGTCAGCGTTAGCCGGGGCGTACTCCCAGTTCTCAGTGACCCAGACCCTGAGGGACTGCTCGACACCCCACTTCAGCATCTTCGCTATCTCCGCCCATAGCTGGTCAACGTTCTCCTGTGTGTAGGAGCCGTAGTAGAGGTCGACACCGATCTTGTAGTACTCCGGATCGTAGAAGTACCACCAGGACTTGACCCTGTGGTTCGGGCCGTAGCCCCTCAGGGGGGCGTAGAAGAACGCTACATCGTATCTGGCGTAGACGTCGATGTCCTCGCCCATGCTGACCCAGCCCTCAGTGTAGAGGTTCCAGATGGTGCCACCGATGGCGTCAGAGGTGGTGACCGGGTTAGTGCCGTAGATGACCGGGCTGACGATTGACCTCTCCTTCTCAACCCTGTTCACGTAGAGGCCGTAGTATTCCTCGATCCAGTTCGCTATCTGTCTACCGATCTCGAGCCTCTCGTCCTCAACCCTAATGACGAAGGTTACCTCGACCCTCTCCTCGCTTCCATCAGGCTTCTTGAAGTACAGCCACTTCCCGGCTGGGGAGTCGCTTGCGGGCTTGTAGTAGATCATCATGCCGTAGTTCTGCAGGGTCTGGTTAGCCTCAGCGAGGGCCTGCTCAAAGAGCTGCACAGCCTTGGTCTTATCACCGGTGACTGTCAGTCCGAGCTCGTCGTAGATGTGCTTCAGCTTCGGATAGGACGGTTGGGACGGCCTGATAGCGCCGAGGGCGGGTGCGGCGGAGCCGCCCATGATGGTTCTCACGATCAGCTCCCTGTCAATGAGGAAGTTGAGGCTGAACCTCGCCTTCTGTAGGGCGAACGGGTTGAAGTGCAGGTTGGTGTAGTCGCTAATGTCGGTTATGTTCACCCAGTTGCTCGGCGGGTTAACCAGCACCAGGCCAGGGATGACCTGGCCGGTGTAGTTGACGTCATATAGCTGTACGATGCCGGGGGCGTTCGGGTCTATGACGTTGTTTGCTGGGTTAACAGCGATGTCGTAGTAGGTGGAGGTCGACCTAATCAGTTCTAGCCTACCGAGGATCGTGGGGTCGAAGCCCTGGAACTTCGTCAGGGGTGATGTCCACGCGAAAATGTCTGCCTGCCCCTGCGCAACCTGCAGAATAGCTGCCTGCTCGTTAAGGGACGTCTTCCACATTATCTCAGTAACAGGCTGCCCCTCAGCGAACGCTACTGACGCACTTGCTAGGACCAGGCCTAGTATTAATGATGCGAGCACAAACTTAGCTACCTTTGCCATAACTTCACCTCATGGTAATCCTCGAAGACGGTCTTTATAAGTATTGCTCCAAACACGAAAAAATGAGGGGTAATTCTTCAATACTCCCTAACCTTTCGTTAATACTTGCAATGATAAAACACAACAAGATACTGATCATATAATCAAAGCATAAATTACTCTAAACTAATGCTAACCTCGAGCCCCTCCGAGCTCTTATACATGTTTAGTATGCCCTCAGCGATATCCCGCTCAACTATATTTTCGGTATATGTTGTTCTGCCTGTACCCTCGAATAGATATCTGTGAAGGGCTGCAAGACCAACCACGACCGCCACAGCCACAGGCATACCGTATACCCCTTCTAGATACGATATTGCATCGTCGCCCCCGACCCGATCCAATAGGTCATCGCTGAGCTGGGTATGGGGTGACGCAAAAACTTTTTCGTAATGAGAGCCCGTCATCACGAAGTAGGCTCTGCCAGCCAAGTCAGCGTACACTATGAGTTCATGTTTGCATGAGCTTGTATCCGTAAGGTCGTAAACGAACGATAAACAATCGATATCCGCATTAGCTAACATGAACCGTATCTCTCTAGGTTCACCTACGTCTTGAAGCAATATCCTTTGCGCTATTTCCCTTATTCTAGAGACTGACCTTTGAAGGGCTTCAACCGTTTTTTCAGGAAGATCAGCCGCAGTGAGTTCTACAAGCTCCAGAGCCGATCACCCCGACCCTAGTTACACGTTTATTTGGTCATGTATGCCGATACCTTCATTACAGCATGAAAATAAAAGCCTAGTTCGTACACTCTCTTGTATAGTAAATTCTGGATCCAATCTTACCCATTACTACCTCCTTATTTAGATCCCGACAATCTTCTTCGTTATGAACCTCATTACACCGCTCACTCCGAGCACAGCCCCTAAGAGGGCGAGGAACAGTGCTATAATAAGTAGCCAGAGCTCGGAAGCCACAGATGTGCTTGGGTAGACTGCTAAGGAATATCTCAGCATCTGGGCACTGGGTGATGAGAGTTCGACGATCGCTGGCGGTATAATAGTTACTGGCACACCGTCCTGACTCAGATTTATGTTGAGTCTTTCGCCCGTGTAAGTATTGGTGAGTTCCACCTCACCAGTACCCCACAGAGTGACCTTCAGGAAGTATTCGCTCTTGTACTCGTAGGGGTATAACGCCGATATGTTGGTCGGCAATTGAAGGATCTCGCCACCCCTGAAGCTCAGGGTGCCGTTCTCCTCATAGTACGGGCTCATCGGCGTCGGATGAGTTGCTGCAGCAGTCATGAACATCCCTAGTACTAGGAGAAAGATCCCTACAACTATTCTTACTCTGTGATCCCTTAGGCTAATCATGCCGACCACTCTACGGGTATATCCTCCCCCTGAACCTAGGGAATGGTATGGTGTCTCTTATGTGGTCTATCCCTGTCACCCACATCACCACCCTCTCTAGGCCGAGGCCGAAGCCCGAGTGAGGTACTGAACCGTAGCGCCTCAGGTCGAGGTACCACTCATAGTTCGCTGGGTCGTATCCCTCCTCTCTTATCCTCTCCAGTAACCTGTCAATGTTCTCCTCCCTCTCTGAACCACCTATTATTTCGCCGTAGCCCTCTGGAGCCAGTAGATCGAATCCCAGCACGACCTCGGGCCTCCCGGGCGCCTCCTTCATGTAGAAGGCCTTGATCTTCTTCGGGAAGTGTGTGATGAAGAACGGCTTCTCGAACTCCTCCGTCAGCGCCCTCTCCTCGTCAGCCCCGAGGTTATCGCCCCAGCTGACCGGGAAGCCCTTACGCTTTAGTATCTCAATCGCCTCATCGTAGGTTATCCTTGGGTACGGCGTCTCGAATGCTGGCTCAAGCTTGCTTATGTCCCTGCCAAGGAGCTCAAGTTCCTCCCTTCTCTCTTCCACAGCCCTCCTCACAGCATAAGCAACCAGTTCCTCAGCGACCTCCATCATGTCCTCCATGCTGTACCAAGCGCCCTCGAGTTCCAGGTGCCAGTACTCCGCCAGGTGCCTCCTTGTCCTTGATTTCTCTGCCCTGAAAGAGGGTGTCAGGGACCACACCTTCTCTAGGCTGAAGATCAGTGCCTCGAGGTAGAGCTGTGCTGACTGGCTCAGGTAGGCCTTCTTGTCGAAGTACTTCACCTCAAATAGGGTAGCACCGCCCTCGACTGCTGAGGCCGTCAGTATTGGTGGGTGAACCTCCCACCAACCCTCGCGCTTGAGCCACTCCCTCATGGCCGAGAGCAGAGTCTCCCTAACCTTCATGATTGCTGTCATCCTGCGAGACCTGAGCCAGAGGTGGCGGTGATCGAGCAGGAAATCGACATCCTCTCTACCCCAAATGGGGAAGGGGGGCGAGTACCCGAAGACCTTGACGGATGTTGCCACGACCTCCTTGCCGCTGGGGGCCCTCGGGTCGGACCTAACTCTCCCCCTTACCTCTACGCTGGACTCCCTCGTCAACTTCTTCACGGCCTTCCATTCCTCGCTGCTGAGTGACGCCTTCTCCGCTACTGCCTGAATTACTCCGGTATGATCCCTCACACGGATGAAAGCCTTCTTGCCTAGCTTATGGATCCAGTGAACCCAGCCCCGCAGGAGCACCTCCTCTCCGTCGGCCTTCTTAAGCGCGTCCGCTACCGTGTCCCACTTCGGGGCCAACCTAACACCTAATTATGGGGGTCGGTACTGAAGCTAAAAACGTGAGGCTCACGCCGAACGCCTTATCAGGTACTCGATCAAGGTCCTTATCCCATAGCCCGTCGCTCCCTTACTGAAGTATGGCGGGTACTTCACACCGTTCAGCGTGAACGCTACACCAGCGATGTCTATATGCACCCACCTAACCCCCTCCTCCACGAAGTGAGAGAGGAAGGTACCGCCGATGATCGTTGATGCGTAGCCTGAAGGTCCTATGTTCTTTATGTCCGCCACATCCGACTTGAGGTACTCGCGATACTCTCTCCACAGTGGGAGAGGCCACATCCTCTCCCCAACGGATTCACCGATCTCTATTATCTCGTTAACGAAGCTCCCGTCGTTCCCCATCACAGGCGCAGCTACGTGGCCCAGAGCCCTTAGGGCGCCACCCGTTAGTGTCGCCACATCAATCACCTCTACTGGGTCATACTTGCTTATACCGTAAGCTATTGCGTCAGCAAGTATGAGCCTGCCCTCGGCATCAGTGTTGGCTACCTCGATGGTGAAGCCCTTATAGGTCTTTATTACATCTCCCGGCTTAATGGCAGCCCCATCGTACATGTTTTCAACGAGGGGTGCTAGTGCCACGACGTTCACCTTCAGCCCCAGCTTCGCCGCGGCGTAGACGGCAGCTATTACCGTGGCCGCCCCGGCCTTATCGAACTTCATCTTATCAATGAAGCCCCCGACCTTGGTGTTGACTCCGCCGGAGTCGAAGCACACCCCCTTCCCTACTAAGAGGTACGTGGGCGCGTCTGGCCCTGCCCCCATGTACTCGATTATGATGAGCCTCGGCCTCCTAACAGAGCCCCTGCCAACGGCGATTATTGCATTTAGGCCGAGGCTCATCAGCTCCTTCTCGCCGAGTTCCTGTATGCTCACGTTTAAGCCGTTGAACACCTCGGTAAGTTTCGCTAAGGCCGTGTCGGGGTTGAATACGTCTGGGGGCGCGTTCGCTATGTCCTTGCCCAGCCTCAGAGCCTCGGCTATAGCTTCGGCCTCCTTCACAATCTTTTCTGCGTTATCTAAGGGGTTGTCGAGGAGAACAGCGATCTCTTTGAGCACCCTCTTCTTGCCCCCGAGCCTGTACTCGTAGTTCGCCTGGGAAGCCGACACCAGAACCTCCTTAACGATATCGGTCGACACCACCGAGTCCGGCAGGTATATAGCGAGGCTGTTGATTGCCTCCACCTGCCTCGCAGCAGAGACCGCTGTTGAGCCTAGGGATCTAGCGCCCACTCCCTTCAGGCTCTCGCCGACTCCCACAGCGATGAAGACCCTGGGACCGCCCTTGTTTGTATATATAGGTGTGTGAGTCCATAACTCACCCGTAACGAGACCAGCACTGTACATAGACTCTACCATCCCTTCCAAGTATTGATTAACCCTCGGAACGACCTTACCCGGACGCTCTCCCCTAATTACCGGGAACGCTAACGCGTCCGCCATCACCTCATCGAACTTTGTCAGCACTCCTACACGTAGCCCCAACACTTACACCGGGTATTTTGACGGAGACTTGTTAATTATATCGCGCTATAGGTACTACACAAAAGAGCGATATTCAATAACATGCGATTGAATCTAATTCGAGCGTCAATTTGCAACAGAGTAACCTAAAAACAAACCAAATCTCTATTTGACTCATCTCACTAACTATATCGGTGATAAGAATGGTCAGGAGGATCAAGACAGGAATACCGGGCATGGACGAGATACTAAATGGCGGCATACCTGAGAGGAACGTTGTACTGCTCTCCGGCGGCCCGGGAACAGGCAAGTCAATATTCGGCCAGCAGTTCCTGTGGAACGGCTTAAAGAACGGTGAACCAGGGGTATTCGTTGCCCTCGAGGAACACCCTGTCCAGGTAAGAATAAATATGTCGCAGTTCGGGTGGGACGTCAGGCCCTACGAGGAGAAAGGGCTCTTCGCTATGGTGGATGCCTTCACTGGCGGAATCGGCGAGGCAGCTAAGCGAGAGAAATACGTTGTTAGGGACCCTGACGACGTGAACATGCTGATCGACGTACTAAAGGAGGCGATAAGGGACGTTGGCGCCATCAGGGTTGTGGTCGACTCAGTATCAACGCTCTACCTAACAAAGCCGGCCCTTGCTAGGGGTACTGTCATGAGGCTCAAGAGGGTGCTCTCTGGCCTAGGCACTACATCCATACTCGTGTCCCAAGTATCTGTGACAGAGAGGGGGTTCGGCGGCCCGGGCGTGGAGCACGCTGTTGACGGCATAATACGCCTTGACCTCGTCGAGATAGATGGTGAGCTCAAGAGATCGCTGGTTGTGTGGAAGATGAGGGGTACTGCGCACTCAATGAAGAGGCACCCGTTCGACATAACCGATAAGGGAATTATCGTCTACCCGAACAAGGTTCTCAAGCTCCGTGGGGGGAGGGCCGAGCTCGAGCTAATCTAGGCAAATAATAGGTTTTTACCCTCCCATTCAGGTACCGGTTTGGTGGGTCATTATTAGCAAAAGTAGTCGTTTTAGGTTCGTGAAGCTTAGGAAGAGACCGATCGCTGCGGTTCTCGTGGAGGCCGCACTTACAGGCTTTACGGGGAATATTTCTATTGCTGGGTCTACGGCGAAAGAGTCAATCGCTATCGATATCCACATGGATGATGGCATAATCACTCACTGCGCCGGGTACTTGGGTGATACGGAGGTCAGTGGAGACGGGTGCGTAAGCATAGTTATGAGTGCTGAATGCGTTAACTGCGGTGCCGAACTCACTAAACTGACCCCGGACAAAATTATCAGAGAGTTCAGGAGACCTATTCTCTTAAGGGAACCGCTGGTTTCAGATAGGATTGATACCATTAGCGAGTTATTTAGGAGGAGAGTAAGATCTGCTGAAATTATCTTGAAAGGGCGGATGATGCTCTTCGTGAAGGCCAGAGTTAAGGAAGGGCTAAAGGCGTTGACAGAGCTGTCCACAAATAATGTAACAGCTATGTTAGCTACAGTTAATGATACTAAGCTCGTCGTTGCCTCAAGAAAAGGCAAGGTAATGGCTGCTTATCTGCTGCTAGACGGGAATGAGTACATTGGGTTAAAGGCACTGAGTAAGGCAACACAGGAGCTCAAGGATCCCGTATTGATACAAATATATTCGCTACCCGAGGAAATAGGCAGCATATTCAATGATAAAATCGATGCAAACGATACAGAATGACACGCTGTCCTTAAACGCAGGAAGAGTTTCGAGAAAAATAGCCCAATATTTGATTTGGAGTATAGTTTAGCGTGTTTCCTTACTTCCCTTACTTCTTAACGAAGGGTATCGCTAACGCTATCAATGCTAGGATTATCGCCACGATGCCGATGTAGAACGCGTTGTTAGCTTTGTCGCTTATGCCGGATAATCCATTGACGGTGGACTGCAGACTACTTAGGTCATCCTTTAGCTGACTTAGCTGGTTGTTGAGGTCCTGGACATCGCCCTGTAGCTGGCCTACGCTGTCAGTAAGGTCGTCGACGCTGCTGCTGAGAGAGTTAACGGTGGACTGCAAGTTGCTGACGGTGGACTGCAGGCTGTTGAGGGATGACTGGAGGTCGGAGATCGTGTCTAGTTTGTCGTAGATTTCCTTGATGTCCATGAGCGGGCCCATGTATCCGGTGGCCCAGTACACGAGGTTCTTGAAGAACTGCGGGCCCTGCATCACGACGCCGTAGTAGATCCAGGTGATGCCTGCCTGGTAGCCGGAGTACGGGGACTCGCCGGAAGCTATGACTATCTTACCGCTCAGGTTCTCGGCGACGAGGAGCGGGAATTCGCCGGTCTGGCCGACCTGATAGAACACGCCGACGTTGCCGGGCTCACCAGGGGCCTTCGGCTGGTGCTCGACGATCTCGCCACCCTCGGAGGTCCTCACAAGTACATAGACATTCGGCACCGGATTAGTTATCGGGTTAACAGGGTTGCCGTTCTCGTCGATGGCGTAGACCACGCCGGGGCCGTGGAAGAGCATCTTCCTAGCGCCCCACTTGAGGAAGCTGAGCTCGGCCGGCGGGTCAATTATGCCGACAACTCTGTAGGTCTTGCCAGCGTAGGACTGGCTGTCCTCAACGGACACGTAGTCAACCCTTATGTGGGCGCCGATTGCCTCCAGCACCTGGTTAGCTGCCTGCTGGGCAATCTCACTGCCCTGGGCCGGGTAGTCGCTGTCGGCAGCTACCCAGATGGCTAGGCCGTACTCGTTGAACCAGGACGTTATAGCGTTCACTTCGTCTGGGGTCAGTAGTTCGGTGGGCTGGCCGATGATCAGCATGTCGACGTAGTTCAGGTTGTCAGTGGTTATGCCGCCGGCCCTTATCTCGTAGGCGTTGTTCTGTACCCATGTCGGCAGGTTAGCAATGTCGTCCTCGGTCTTCACGATCACGACCCAGTCAGCCTCAGGTATGAGGTGCATCAGCTCTACTAGACCGCCTGGGTTTTGGCCATGGGACATGTCCACAGCTATCACGATCCCTGCTGGCCTGGCAGCGTGGCTGATGCCCGCGAACCCAGCTATTGAGAGGAGCATTAGTCCTAGTAATAGAACGGGTAATACCTTCCTCATGTTTGACCCTCACTAAACAGTTTCTGTAAATCCCATAAAAAGTCGTTGACAGTCCTCCGAGGAGGAGAACACAATTTTAACTTGGGTTGAGATGAAACACTCATTGGTGAAAGCATTGCGGCGTGACGTAATAGCCGCCATTGTAATTCTGGCCATAATAGTCATCGCAGCTGTGGCATACCTCATGCAAGCGCCCGGAGGTGGGCCAACAACGACTTCACCAACAGAGACGACGACCACAACGACTACGACAACGACAACCACTACAACCACAACAACCACAACGACCACTACTACAACAACAACGACTACCACTACAACAACAACAGCCCCGGCGCAGGGCATAACCTTGGTTGTGGTTACTAGGCACCCCGGCGATATTAGGGATAAAGCTAAGGAAGAGTTCCTGAAGTCCGACATAGCGAGGCAGTACAATATAGTGGACGTGAAGATGCTGTACCTCGAGACAGGCTGGTGGGAGTCAAGGATCAAGGACGTTGGCGATGTTGATGTCCTTTGGGGCGGTGGTCCTACGGTTTTCGATCAACTATATCAGGAGGGGCTCCTCGCACCACTTACCAGCGATGTAGTTCAGCAGGCCATATCCCAGATACCTGATGTGCTCGCTGGGTCACCTATGAAGAGGATCGGTCCTGACGGAAAGGTTTACTGGGTAGCAGCAGCTATAGCGTCCTTCGGCTTCACAGTTAATGAGAAAGTCCTACAGCAGTGGGGCCTACCTGAGCCCTCCTCCTGGAAGGACCTCGGGTCACCGGTCTATGGCTCCACACTGGTGAACATGGGTAAGCCCTCAGTCGGCATCGCCGACCCGCTCGCCTCCACCAGCAACACCAGGATGTACGAGATCATCCTGGAGAGGTACGGATGGGACGAGGGCTGGAAACTCCTCACAGCCATGGCTGCTAACGCGAAGGTCTATGGCGGCTCCGCAGACGTGAGGGACGCTGTCATCAGGGGTGAGATAGCCGTCGGCATCACCATCGACTTCTACGGCTACACCGCCATGATGCAGAACCCCGACTGTAAGTACATCATGCCACCGAACGAGACCATCGTCAACGGAGACCCCATAGCTATGGCAATCTCGAGCAAGCACCCAGAGGCAGCGCAGGCCTTCATCGCTTGGGTGCTGACAGAGGGCCAGAAGATATGGCTTGACCCCGACATCAACAGGCTTCCCGCCAACCCGAACGTCTTCAACACACCGGAGGGTCAGCAGAGGCCCGACCTGAGGCAGGCGTTCGATACTGCCCTCCACACCCAGGCTATGGCGTTCAATGACACCGAGGTCCTGATGTACGAGACCGCGATGAGGCACTACTTCTCAGCGACTCTCGTGGAGCTGAACCCGAAGCTGAAGCAGTTCTGGACCCTCTTGCTCAGCAAGTACCTAAACGGTGAAATAACCTACGACCAGTTCGAGCAGTATGTGGCGCGGGTCGGTGCACCGCTTCAGTACACTGACCCGCAGACCGGGCAGACAGTGACATTCACTAAGGAGGACGCCATGAGGGTCAACCAGATACTGATAGAGCACCCAGAACTGACATCCCAGTACGCGACGGCGTGGAAGAATGCCATGTCTGCTAGGCTGGATCAGCTCATTTCGGAACTATCTGGTTAGTTTTTCCCTCAACACAAACCCATCACTAACTGGGTTCAGGAGTACCTATTGTTGAAAATCAACCGTTATTATCCAACCAGACCGAATTGTAGGAACGGGGGAGGTTAGTGAGTGAATATAAAGGAGGTAAATCACATAAAATAAAGAAAAAAAGCTCGCTGTCGAGGCGCCTGAGATTTACCCTTGACCCGTTCACAATAACGATGATTATAATACCTGTGCTCCTGTTCACTTTATTCCTAGTGATACCGCTAGGCTACGTACTCATAAGTCCCGCACTTGTCGCTGTCCAAGCAGGCTATTCTCCTATATCAGCGGTTACATCAAGCGACATAATCGGGACGAATCTGCTCGTCGACCCGATCACCGTGACCACCGGGCAAAAAATAGGGCTGTTCCCAGGAATGAAGTACACGCTCCCATCTGACGGTTATATTCTAGCTAACGGTCAGAGAATTAACTTGGTTAAGGGAACGGTCATAGAATGGGAGGACGGAACACCGTATGCTGTATTCCCTAATGGGACAAGGATTGAGTTACCTCAGGATCTAAGGTCGGTGACCATACCATATAGATCACCGTTTACAGGTGAGGAGGCAGCACTTATCACGATCCATGGCATTAAGTTCGAAGGTGCTCTACTAAACTCGCTAATTGTTGCAGCTACAGTGACGGCCATAGCAGTGATCCTTGGTCTGCTTGTGGGCTTTGTGTTCGCTAGATACAACTTCTATGGAAAGACGTTCTTCAGGATACTCGCCATAATACCTCTGCTGATGGTGCCTTTCGCTAATGCAATCGTTGTGCGGAGGCTCTTTGCCCAAGACGGCCCTATCAGTTACTTCGTTAATGCCGTACTAGGTCTCCCGTACCTAATAGATGTGACCGGAATAGCCGGAGTCGTACTCACGCAGGTGATCACGTTCTTCCCTATAGTCTACCTCAACGTGTTTTCGTCAATGATGTTAATTGACCCAACACTCGAGGAGCAGGCAGAGAACCTGGGCGCAAGAGGCTTCAAGCTGTTCAGGACGGTCACCCTACCACTCTCTCTGCCAGGTCTCCTCTCGGGAGCAGCCATAGTGTTTATCTTCTCACTCGAGGACTTAGGAGGCCCAATAGTGTTCCAGGAGCATAACCTACTGTCCTACAAGATCTTCGAGAAAATAAGCAACGCAATTAAGGGAGGCGCTAGCGCCGAGGCAGGTCTCCTAGCGATACCTGACGCAGCCATATATTCGGCTATAATACTTGCTATAGCTCTCACGGTCTTCGTCTCCATAAAGAAATACCTCAGCCTAAGGCAGTACGCCATGATGACTAAGGGAGGGAGGTGGACGCCCAGAGCAAGGATGCTTGGCTTGAAGGGGCACTTAATCGTCTATCTATTGTTACTGCCGTTCCTGCTCTTCGCAGCTGCCCCACAGATAGGCGTCCTTATACTAGGGTTCTCGCACAGATGGGTCGGTCCCTCACCCGAGGGGTTCCCAACAGCGGAGAACTTCGCCAAGATAGCGACCGACCCAGCCCTCTATAAGGGGGTGATCAACTCTCTTGTCTACTCATTTAGCGCCGTTCTCATAATTATTCTACTAGGGTTCACAGCAGCTTATGTGGTTGCTAGGGTAAAGCTACCGGGTATTGGCGTCCTTGACGTCCTCGCGACATCGCCTCTGGCCATACCGGGCATAGCGATAGCAACGGGCTATTTCCTCATGTTCTCGCAGCCGTTCCTGCGGGGTACGCCGCTCTATATCTACGTCAACCCCGCCGTAGCGCTAGTCATCTCGTACGCCGTGAGGAGATCGCCGTTCACAACAAGGGCAATATACGCTGGCCTGCTCCAGACACACCCAACCTATGAGGAAGCCGCCATGAACCTCGGCGCCAGTAAGTCGAGAACCCTCTTTACCATACTCCTGCCACTGATAGGTATCAGCGTCCTGAGTGGTGCGCTGATCTCGTTCGTGTACTCAATGTCAGAGACGTCCACATCAATAACGATAGGCCTGGCCAATGAGGACCAGAGGCCGTTGGTTGCGGTGATGTACGACCAGTTCACGAAGGTTGAGGCCTACCAGATAGTCGGGGCAATGGGTGTGATACTCATAGCAATTCAATTAACCTCGATCGTGATAATAACGATGGTGCTGAAGCAGAGGTACGCGTTCATAGGGGTGTAACAATGACTGAGGTAAGGCTCGTCGAAGTAACGAAGCGGTTCGGTGAGGTGGTCGCCGTAGACCATGTCAGTGTGACCATAAAACACGGTGAGTTCTTCACGTTCCTCGGCCCTTCCGGATGCGGCAAGACGACCACGCTACGCATCATCGCTGGCCTCGAGTTCCCGGACGAGGGCAGCGTCTTCTTCGATGAAGAGGACGTCACCATGAAGAGGGCGTACGAGAGGAAAGCCGCTATGGTCTTCCAGAACTACGCTCTATGGCCCCACATGAGCGTCTTCGACAACGTCGCGTATGGGTTGAAGCTGAAGAAACTCCCGCCTGAAGAAATAAAGAAGAAGGTTGAGTGGGCACTCGAGCTAGTCGGCCTGAAGGGCATGGAGGACAGATACCCAACCCAGCTCAGCGGTGGGCAGCAGCAGAGGGTTGCCCTGGCAAGGGCGATCGTCGTGGAGCCGCGGGTCCTCCTGCTCGACGAGCCCCTCAGCAACCTCGACGCGAAGCTCAGGCTGAAGATGAGGGAGGAGCTGAAGACCCTGCAGATGAAGCTAGGGATCACGGCCATCTACGTGACCCACGACCAGGAGGAGGCCATGTCCCTCTCTGACAGGATAGCTGTGATGAACGCCGGCAAGATAATGCAGGTCGGGACACCGAAAGAGGTCTATGAGAGCCCGAGGAACCTCTTCGTCGCCACATTCATCGGCAAATCCACCGCAGTAATGGGCAAGGCAGACGAGATCGCGGGGGACAGGGCAACCATAACGACGCCGGATGGATTCAAGCTGAGGGGGCGGGTAGCAGTTGGCTATAAGCTAAGTAGGGGAGAGGAGGCTGTAGCAATAATAAGGCCTGAGGATTTCGAATTAGAGCCGCCGCGGGTTGATCATAACGTGATAGAGGGAGTGATAGAGATATCGATGTTCCTCGGCCCCTACAATAGGCTGAAGGTCAGGACAGGTAAGCAAGTGATCAGCGCGTACGTGGACCCTGACATATCGTTCAAGCAGGGAGACAGGGTTAAGCTCTATATCCCGGTCGACGACGTCATACTCTTCCCCGCCAAAGGCTGGGAATACATAGCGTACGAGGCAGTGGCCTGACCCTCCATTTTTACCTCCTCAGCGAAATACGTTATTGGTGTCAACATGAGGAGGGCGTACCTAGCCGTAATTCTGGCCATAGTCATCATCGCCTCAGCGTATCCGGCGATCCGGACTCAAGCATATATCTCGACGCCGTCATTGCCGATGGACATCTACGTCGTAGAGCCACGGTACTCCGCACCGTACCCGGTGCTCGTCGGCGGTAACTTCAGCATTGAAGTCTATGACTCCACTGCCTCGGCGACTGTTGCGGGGCTAGCGCTGGAAAAGCCGGGGCAGACATACGTAATACCACCCCAGTACTATGAGACAGAGAGAGCCGGTGACACAACCGTCGAACTCTATGTGAACCTACCGAGTAATGTGGGACCCGGTCTTTACGACATAGTGATCAACTTCTCCGTGGGCGAGGGCATCAGGACGGTTAGGGAGCCGAGGTCCGTGTGGGTGCTGGCTAGCTGGCCAGACAGACTCACGATATTCCATCTCAGCGACATACACATAGGTGTCTACATCGACGGCATGTTCGCAAGACAGAGGTATGAGACAGCGGTCAACCTCATAAATGCCTATGTGACCGCCTACAACATCACGAACGCCATAGTAGTCATCACGGGCGATGACGTCGACGTGGGCTCCGACCTCGTATCACTTAAGAGGTTCTGGTCAATTACGAACGAGTTCATGGTACCTACCTTCATAGTCCCCGGCAACCACGACCACGCCGGCACAAGCGACGCGGACTTCGAGAGCAAGTTCTACGGGAGATGGATAGGCGAACCGTACTGGTACAGAGTGATAGGTAAGTTCGTGCTCATCGGGCTCGACAGCACAGGCGACGGCTACCTCCCCAAGTACGAGCTTGAATTCCTCAACGACACAGTGTCGAAGTTCCAGGACAAGTACGTGATGCTGCTCTACCACCACCCGATATTCAACAGCCCCGGCAAGTACCCCATGCTAGTTGAGGGAACGATCAACGAGAGCAAGGTGAAGGCCGCCCTCTACTCCTCCTGGAAAGACCACTACAGCGATTCCCTAGTACCATTCCTAAAGATAATCAACCAGCACCCCAACATCATAGCAGGGTTCTCCGGACACATACACAGGGATGCCGTGGCACTATATGCCGAAAGGTACTGGCAGATAACGACCACGACCCTGGGCGGTGGAAGACCGTACTATAGGGGTTTCAGGGTGGTTGACGTCTTCGATAACGGCACTATTCACTTCTGGCTCAAGAAGGAGAGCGATCTCTTCACAGACACCTCATCGTTCAACACAGACAACGGAATACTGATGGACACCCTCTACCTAGACGACGGCAAGGTCTACATAATGAACCTCAACATACCGACAACCCTCTACCCGTCCCTGCCGGATGAGTCAACTGTATACCTCTTCGTGAATGCCTCAATCACACCAGATAATTACACATTCTACCAGGGTAGTGACCACGTTAAGAACTACGAGTTCATCAGGTACGGCGACAACTACGTCGTGAAGACCGTAGTGGATACCCAGCCCGGGGCGCAGTACACCTTGATCCTTGCCGCTGAGCCAGACAACACACCACCTAGCGTATCACTGACCTATAGCCCGATGAAGCCCTTCGCCGGGAGACAGGCAGTCACCGTGATGGTACAGGCAAGCGACGAGGGGTGGGGGATAGCCCAGGTAAAGGTGTTCTATAAGCCAGCAGGTGCCACTGACTGGACCGAGCTCCAGACCACGTTCAGCGGAGGCATGTACCTAGCCCAAATACCGGCACTGAACGTACCATTTGTGCTTGTGAGGGCTGAGGCAACCGATTACGCAGGGAATATCGCAGACACGGATACATATAATATAACATACTTAGGCTACTCCACCACAACAACAACTACAACAACGACGACTACGACAACGACTACTACCACAACAACCACAACGACCACTACTACAACCACAACGACCACTACTACAACAACAACGACCACTACCACCGCTAAGACGACGACCACTACGACAATGACTACTACCACAACAACCACAACAACCGCTGCTCCGCCAGCTGGCGGGGACTATACACCGACACTGGTTGTCATCGGTATCGTTGTAGTCGTACTCGTCATTATAGTGGCGCTGAGTAGGAGAAGGTGATAGTGGAAACCACTTTTTCACCCCTAAACACCTTTTTAGAGGATGATGACCACGCCGCTTTTGATCGGTGATGAAGGACTCGAGCACTGACCCGTGGTGCAGTCACCATGGATGCCGTGATACTTGACTGCCTAGCAACGGGTGATAGGCTGAGGAGGGTCTCGACTCTCGACGCCATAGGGGCAGGACCTAGGCTAGTGCTAGGTATACTTAAGTCGATGGGATACGATGCCGCGCTGATCCCATGTAGTGAGGTAAAGAAGAGAGCCTCTCTCATTAGGAAGGCTAGCTATGTCCTCGTCTCCGGCATGAGCACAGATCTTGGGTCTATGGAGAGGATACGCGAGTTCTGGGTGGGTAAGCCCTCCATAGCAGGCGGCCCCTCCTTTGTTGACTACGACCGTCTCTTAAGGATGGGCTATGACTATGTCGTCATAGGTGAGGCGGAACTACCGCTCCCTCTCCTCATGGAGAGGCTCAATGAGGGTGCTGATGTCTCCGGCATACCCAACGTGGCGTGGCTGGGCGAGAATAGTCCAATACGTAACCCTGGCCCACCCTACGTTACTGAGCCGCACCTATGGCGCTTTGCCCCAGATACGGAAGCAGTTAGGTCGTATCCCGGCTGGTGGGGTGCCAGGGTCTACGTAGAAGTTGTGAGGGGGTGCAGCAACTTCTTTAGACCTACCCTCCGCCTTGCCGACGGGCGGAGGTGCATATTCTGCGACATCTGCCGAACCGGACCATTAGGGATGAGGACGTACTGCCCGATCAACATACCGCCCGGGTGCGGGTACTGCTCTGTCCCGGCTCTCTTCGGCCCGGCAAGATCTAGGCCGTTAAAGGCGATCATTGAGGAAGTGCACGACCTCCTCGACATGGGTGTCCGGAGAGTGGTGCTCTCAGCACCGGATATCCTTGACTACGGACGCGACTGGCTCGTTAAGCCAGAACCATTGACTGATCCGAGGAACCCTCCGCCTAACCTGGATGCTCTCGAAGCTCTTCTCTCGTCCGTAACCGATCACCCTCGGATTAGAGGTGGTGATGCGTATGTCCTTGTTGAGAACATCAAGCCCAACCTCGTGGATGAGGATGTCGCTAGACTACTCGGTAAGTATCTCCGCGGTACACCAGTACATATAGGCCTTGAGACAGGTGATGAGGAGCATCACAGGGCCCTAGGCAGGCCCTCAACTGTGGGCGAGGTCATTAGGGCTGTGAGGCTCCTGAAAGAAGCTGGCCTAATACCCTATGTATATGTCATCCATGGACTTCCGGGAGAGAACGAGAGAACCGTAAGGAACACAATTAAGGCGGTAAAGCAGGTGAGAGAGGCCGGTGCTGAGCACGTGACCCTCTACAGGTTCACGCCACTTAGGGGTACAGCCTTCGAAGGCTTTCCCAGACCTCCCCCTGCGGTTAAGTCCGTTGCCAGGCCCCTCTACGAGGCCGTCCGCAGGCTCAATAGGGAAGCCAACGCTGCCTACGTAGGTAGGGTCGTTAAGGTCGTTGGTGTAGCGAGGTCAGGCAATTCCACCGTGTCATATATGCTTCCCCACGGCCCGGTGGTTCGGGTTAAGTGGGGTAGGCCCGAGGAACTTATTGGTAAAGCCTTCCTCGTTAGGGTCACTGGCGTAGTTAAGGAGAGAGTTCTTGAGGGGGTACCGATTAGCGGAGGAGACGATGTTGGGTTGTCATAGCTTAAGGTGTAGGGCATGGGCTATCTGCTATGTCGCTTACCTCTTTCTCTACAGCTCAGCATACGGCTCGTACGTAGCAGTAAGCAGGGCGGTGGCCAGGGACCTGCTGGGAGCTGACTACACTTTCCTAACGTATCTGATAGCGGCCGAGACTATCCCCTCAATACTTGCCGTGTTCGCTGGGGCTCTGGCTGATGTTGTTGGGAGGAGACGGCTCATGGCCATAGGTTTTCTATCGGCTGTCCCACTGGCATTGATGTCCTGCTCACCGCTTCAGCTCTACCCCTTACTAGCGGGTCTCCACGTCACGCTCTTCACCCTCTCGTCTCCCTCGGTCACGGGCACGTACCTAGCGGCGACATCGTCTTCAGGCATAAGCTACTCGTACTACGGCATAGGCGGCTCCCTGGGGTGGGCCTTCGGCGGAGTGATCGGTTCAGCACTCATGGGCGCGTTCGGTGTTTCAGTGTCGTTCATATATTCCTTCATAGCAGTGGTGGCTGGTTTCACGTTTGCTTACATCTGCTACCCAACACACATAGACCTAGGAAGGGCTACCTCGTTCAAGGAGTCCCTCAAGGCGGTTAGGTACGCCCGCAACGCGCTCGTACCCGTGATCCTGGCGCTCATCGCCCTTGAACTCATGTGGAACGCTTCCTCATACAAGATACGCGTGTTCGTTAATTCAGAGGGCCTAGGGGACACCCTATACGGCGTGATCTACGTTATGGTGCCCGGCGTCTTAGGAGCTATTCTAAGGCCATTGGCTGGTTACTTAAGCGACAGATGTAACATACGTAAGATGTTCCTCTTCTCGATACTCTCATATTCAGCCGTATTTACCGCCTTCACGGTTCTTCCACCACCTGTTTTCCTAATAGCATGGTTCATACCGGTGTACCAGTTCTTTGACCAAGCAGCTATGATGGGTGTCTCAAGAGCGCTTCCGAGGGAATATCAGGCAACAGCTGCCGGGGCAATGTCCACTGCCTGGACATTAGCTGGTCTCTCAGTACTGGCTCTCTCACCATTCATGGGCTCGGCGACACTCACCACGATCAACCTGATAGCGACGGCCTTCTTCACTACCTCGTACGTAACGGGTCTCGCGGTGGGTGAATGGGTGAGGTCAGGGCATGAATAGTTCCTCAAGGCCCTGGCTCGGTAAGGCCGGGTCTCATCATACCCTAGTAGAGAGTGCATCCCGGCCTGAAAAATTGAACTTGCCGACCTCAGTAACCGACCTGCTTCCTGAACTTCTCGACGTACTCGTCGAACGTTCCTATGAGTCTCAGCCACTTGCCGTAGTCGACGAGTGCCTTGGCGGCCTTAGCTGCCCTCTCGGGGGATAGGTACATTGGTATACCCATCTCCTCCGCCTCTCTTGAGTATCTTGAGGTGTACTCCCCTCCAGTCGCCACACCAAGTATCGGTATGGGGTGTTCGAGCTCTCTGTTCACCTTCCTAACCCTCTCGATGAACCTCTTGTTGAGTTCAGGCGATATGCCAGGAACTATGTAGTACGGAAGCCATATGATCACGTCGACCTCGCCAGACCTCATCAGGATCTCCACTGACTCGATCAAGTGTTCGTCAGTTGCCGAACCAGTCACGTCAACCGGATTATAGGGTGAAGCTATGGGGAGCAGAACCTTCCTAAGCTTCTCAACGGTCTTGTCGCTGAGCCTCGGCACCTTCAGGCCAAGGTCGCTAAGGGCATCAGTTGCCATAACGCCGGAGCCACCGCCCACAGTGAGGATCGCTGCCCTATCCCCTGGTGCGGGAGGCTGCATACCCAGTGCCATACCCACGTCGAAGAGCTCCTCCATTCCGTACGTCCTTATGACTCCCGTTTGCTTGAAGGCCGCCGAGTAGACATGATCCTGGCCAGCTAGGGCACCTGTGTGAGAAGAAGCCGCCCTAGCTCCCGCCGCCGTCCTACCTGACTTAAGCACCGCCACCGGCTTGATCGGCGTTGTCTCTCTCAAGGCCTTCATGAACGCCCGACCGTCCTCCACCCCCTCGATGTACATCGTTATGACCCTAGTGTCCGGGTCCTCCCTCAGGTACTCGAGGAGGTCATCATCGTCTACGTCGGCCTTGTTCCCGTAGCTGACGAACTTGCTTATGCCGACCCCCCTCATCGCCGCCCAGTCGAGGACCGCTGAGCCGAAGGCGCCTGACTGTGATATGAACGCTATCACGCCGTGGCCGGGGAAGCCCTGCCTCTCCGGTGGGAGGAAGAGCGTGTTCATGCCCGTCTTCGGCACGTAGACGCCGACACAGTTAGGACCTATCAGCCTCATTCCGTACTTCCTCACGACCTCGACAAGCTTCCTCTCTAGCTCGGCCCCCTCCGGCCCGACCTCCTTGAAGCCCCCCGAGATCACTATAAGGCCCTTTACCCCTGCCTCACCAGCGTCTTTGGCAACCGAGGGAACAGCTGGCGCCGGGACGACTATGACTGCGACGTCTACTTCGTCCGGCACGTCCTTTATGGTTGGGTACGCCTTAAGACCGAGGATCTCGTTGGCCTTAGGATTGACAGGGTATATCTTTCCCTTATAGAACATCTTGAGGTTCCTAAGGAGTTCGTAGCCGACCTTACCCGGCTTCCTTGATGCACCCACTACCGCGACGGTTCGGGGGTTGAAGAATACCTCAATATCTTTCCTAGGCACCTCTTAGGCACCGACGTTTATTTGGGGACGGAGTAAAAATTATGTGCTCTTACCCGCCAGCTTGAGCCTTATGAGGGCCGCGAGGGCGCCGTTCCTTATCCCCTCATACCCCCTGCCCAGAGGGGAGAGAACCCCACTTCTCTTCAGCCTAGCTATCGCCTTACCAACGTCCTCTATCCCTACCCCGAGGGTCTCTGCCGCCGATGCTATGCTGTCTGAGTTCGCTATGGCCTCTAAGTACCTAATATCCTCAGGCGAAGGTTCCTTACCCGACAGTATAGAGGAGAGCGCCCTAGTTAGGGCCTCCGCTACCGCTGCCTCAACGACGGCGGCGAGCTCGGCCGCGTCCGTTACGAATATGTCACTGAGGAGTACTACCTCAACACCGAGCTTCTCCGCCAGCACCTCGGCGTCTCTGCCGGAGAAGCCCCTCGCCACTATTAGCGGCCTCATGCCGGTGAGTAAGGCGTTCACGTACGCCTGCCTCACCCCGCCGACGTCAGCGTAGCCGGCCTTCACCTCCACTGCGTACTTCACTCCATTCTTCTCCACCACGAGATCTATGTCCGAGACTTGCTCACCATCTACCACCACAGGCTGCCTCTTCCCGATGACTCTGTAACCCATCTCCTCCAGAATAGCGGCGGCTATGTCCTCGCTGGCACGGCCTCTCCTCAACTTGCCTCCGCTGAGTCCTTCATCACGCGGTTAAATTCGCTTTTGCTGGGAAATGGTAGGGTACCGTGGGCAGACTACACCTGATAGATTCTCCGTACACAAGGCGCTTACTAACCATTCTCAGGGACTCCGGGACTGGTAGGGCGGTGTTCATGAGGATTATGGAGGAGCTCGGGTATATAGCAGGTACTGAGGTCTACAGGTTTCTAGAACCCAGGGAAAAGAGGGTGGTCACTCCTCTAGGGACGACGTGGTCAGGGATTGATTTCCCTGAATTGGAAGAGACAGTGATAGTCTCCGTTCTGAGGGCCTCAGCACCTTTTACTTGGGGCATGCTAAGGGCCCTCCCTGGCGCTAAGGTGGGGTTCGTGGGCGCTAAGAGAATTGAGGGAAAACGAATGAATGGTTTCTTTGAGGTTGAGATAAGTTACTTCAGCGTCCCTAGGGGGAGGGTGTACGTGATCGCGGACCCCATGCTCGCTACTGCATCAACAATTTACGCTGTCCTAGACAGGCTCCGGGTGAGGGATGAGAAGGTTGTTATGGCATCGCTCATTGCCTCCGAGGAGGGTGTCAGGCGCGTGTTGTTGAGAGACGAGGTTAGGGCGCTACTGACGTTCTCGGTCGATCCGGAACTGGATGAGAGAGGGTTCATAGTTCCCGGCCTTGGCGACGCCGGAGATAGGTGCTGTGGGTGATGCCGGTGACGCGACTAAGGCTTCCGGGGCCCCCAACCGATGGGTTGGGCGTATTTGATGCCTTAAGGGAAAGGAGATCTGTTAGGTCGTTTAAGGAGAAGGGCATACCGCTTAAGAACCTATCGGCTCTCCTGTGGGCTGGTCAAGGCGTCGTCGGCGTCGTAAGGGGCATCATGAGGAGGACTACTCCCTCGGCGGGGGCTACATACCCCCTCTTCCTCTACGCTGTCGTCGGGGAAAGTGGTGTAGAGGGTCTTGAGGCAGGCGTATATGAGTACGTTCCCGAGGAGCACGAGGTGGTGCTGATACGGGAAGGGGATGTACGGAGGGGGCTCTATAAGGCAGCCCTAAGTCAAGGGTGGGTGAGGGACGCACCGCTCTCTATAATCATAGCGGCTGACTTCAACAGAACAACGTCGGTCTACGGGGCCCGGGGTATAAGGTACGTCTACATGGAGGCAGGGCATAGTTCGCAGAACATATACTTGGCCGCGGCGTCGCTGGGCCTAGGTACGGTGGCTGTAGCGGCTTTCTATGACGACGAAGTCAAGAGGGTGCTAGGGATAAGGCATGACCCGCTCTACATAATGCCGGTGGGCTGGCCTAGAAAACGGATGTGAGGAGCCCGCCGTCCACAGGTATGGACGCGCCCGTTATGTAGGAGGCGTAGGGGCTTATGAGGAACGCCACGAGGTAGCCGACGTCCTCAGGCTTTCCGAGCCTCTTCATAGGTATAGTAGCCGCTCTCTCAGCAAGAATTTCGTCGAGGGTCTTGCCCGTGCGCTTTGCCAGGTCCTCCGCAAGCTGGATCGCCCTGTCAGTCATTATGTGGCCAGGCAGCACAGCATTAACCCTAACGTGCGGTGCTAACTCCCTGGAGAGCGACTTGGCGAGGCCGTGCACCGCTATCCTGAGGGTGTTTGAGAGCACGATGTTCGGTATCGGCTCCTTGACCGCTACCGAGGTTACGTACACGATCGAGCCCCTACCCGATGAGCGGATGTAGGGCAGGGCCTCCTTAGTCACCCATATAGCGCTCTTTATGAGGAGCCTGATGCCATAATCCCAGTCCTCCTCACCTATCTCGCTGAACATGCCCGGCCTGGGCGGGCCAGTGACGTAGACCAGTGAGTCGATGCCTCCCATCGCCTCGGCAGCTTTCTGCACAAGGGCCTCAACATCACCCCTCCTCGTGAGGTCGGCCACGAACCCGTAGACTGTTCCCAGCCTGCTTAACTCGTTAACAGCTCTCTCCACGTTCTCCCTGCTCCTACTGTTTACGGTGACGGTGGCCCCTGCCTGCAGCAATACCTTAGCTATTCCCTTACCTATGCCCTTCGTTGAGGCTGTGACAAGTACTCTGTATCCCTCGATCCGGAACACTGTAGTCACCCGAAGGTAGTTACGTGTTAAAAATAATGGTGTTGCCCTAGAGTTACCAAGGATGCACTCATAGCTCATGTCGTCCGTCCTTTCTCAAGAACCTCTGTCCTAACCCTCTTCGCTATCTCCAAGACCTTATACGCGTGGCCCTTCGCCCTTACATTGATCTTCTTCCACACGAGGGAGCCGCTCGGGGAGAATATGAAGGTACTTCTCAGCACACCCTCGCGGACCTTACCGAAGGAGCGTTTCTTACCCCAAGCTCCGAGCGCCCTTATTAACCTGCCTTCGGGGTCGCTCACTAGCCTCACTGTGAGACCGTGCCTCGCCTTGAACCTTCTGTGGGACTCGACTGTGTCCATGCTTACACCAACTACCTGGAATCCTATCTTCTCGAACTCGCTGAGGAGTACACTGAACTCCTTCGCCTCAAGTGTGCAACCTGGTGTGTTGTCCTTAGGGTATACATAGAGAATCGTCCATTTGCCATTAATGATGTCCCTTAGCTTTTTCCTTGACCCGTCCTCGTCTATGATTTCATAGTTGAGTATGTTTTCCAAACCTTTCCCCAGTACTCACCTTTAACGCCGTTTAAATAATTGTTTGCCTACCACATTGTTTAGGATCTGCTATCAGGCATACTTGATTAAACCGGTTTAAGGACGAGCTATTTTAGTTTCTTCCTAGATGTCTGCAACTTATTAATGACCTGGTTCACAGCGTCCTCGATTTCCTTCTTGTGCTGTTTGCGTACGTGAGCTTCAGGTCTCGCAACCTCCTCGTTACATAAGAGGCAGACCCAGCGTCCTCCCGCCCGAATTACTATAGGCTGGACCTGATAGACCAAGCGCCAAGTTTTCTCAACGATCGCTGTAGCGAGGCGTTGTGAGCCAGCCTTCTCCACGACCCTCTGAACATAGCCCCTTACCTTATACTTACTTATCCTGTATTTATGACCTATCTCTGATGGAGAACGCTGATCCACGAGGTATTCCTTAACAGACAGAAGCGTTATGACGTCTCCCGAGAGGCGCTTAATCACAAAGTACCTCACTATGGCCCTCAGCGGGTTCTCCAATACGCCCACACCATTAGGTGATGAAATGTCAACGTTTTCTTATAAGCCGAAAGACTGTAGAATAAGTCACTGTTTTAGCGTGTTCGCTGATGGGCCGTGAACGAACATCGCCTGAACCTCTCATTAGCTTATAACTTTGCCCAACGTAACCTATTGTGGACTTAACCCTGATTCGCAGGTGATGTCATCTTGGTAAGGAGGGCAGACAGGCGAACAACTGCTGTGTCCGTCAAGGTCAGCGAAGAGGATCTAATGAAGATTGAGTACATTAAAAAGGTATTGCCAGAGATCTTCTCGATGAGATCTGATTTCATAAAGAAGGTTGTGCCTCTTATGCTGTACTCGCTACGCAGGAAAGGGCGGCTGAGTAACGCGCGGATACCGGAGAACCTCCTTAGCCAAGGTAAGGCAATAGCGGAAGAGATGGCTAGCGCCCTAGGTGTAGAGGTTGATGAGCTAATAGGTCTACTAGTCTCCAAGTTCTCAGATGCGGCCTGAATGCCCGTCATGCTAATCTATTCAAGTTTTCTTTTATTCAACGATTAGGTGGTAGTGAGTTATGGCGCTCTTCTGGGAACCTGTGTGGGTGAGGAAGAGGGTAAGTTTTAAGGGAATAGAGATAGAGACATGCGTTGATGAGACGACAGGCATGCTTCTGTGCCCCCTCTGCCATGACATAGACAAGATATGCCCTCCGGGTAAGAAAGGGGGTATCGTATCTGATAACATGGTGACGTTCTTCAGTGTAGAGGATCTCATTAGACACCTCTCTTCACATGGGGACATCGAGCTAGAGAAAGCAAGAGTATCTCCTCTCGGGCCTGAGCGGGCCCTTCACAAGAAGAAAAAGGAGGGTGAGGAGGAGTGATGGCCTCCAAGGTTTTCCTGGGTCTCTCCCTCCCCACGATATCTGCTGCGCCCCAAGAAGGGGATGCTATCATTGATTACTGGGAGGGCGGATCCCTTCTCTACGGCTCTGACCTAATGGGTTCATGTGTCGACTATCTCCCGATGCTCTCCATCCCTAACGAGCGCGGATGCCTAGAGAAGCTATGCGATGACGTGGTTGATGTGGATCTTGATGAAGAGGTAATTGGGGAAGTTAATGACATAAATTCGAAGCTCAGCATCGAGCTCAGTACTCTTCAGATGAACTGGCTACTTGCAGGACCGAGAAAGGGCTTTCTTCCTAGAGGAGGGTGGTGCCGATGCTATAGAAGGCATTTGAAGGGAGTCAATGGGAGGAAGTTAGTGGGACTCGGTATCGCCTCAATAAATCTCGAGGAACGCATGGTAGTAACCTACCTGAGGAGGGATATCATTAAGGCAGGTGAGATAGTCTCGACAATGCCTTTACCCTACGTCCTCCGAAAGGCTGGCTACAAAGTGGGCGAGGCTGACTTCCCTCATGAAGCACTACACATCTCTTTCTTCCTAATAAAGGGAATCGTGTCGAGAGAACCCAAGAAATACATCCTAGCTAAGTTAAGGTACGGCGGGGTCGCGGCCTACGTTATCCCGGGCATGCCTTTCGATGGGTTTACCTCAGTGTACCACATCTCATCCGTGAGGAGGCTGAAGTATTCGGGGCTACAGGAGAGAGCGCTCTCTGATATTAAGAGACTGGGGCTCGCTTCTACGCTAAGCGACATTGTTGCTGAGAGATACGTCATGGTTAGGTACGGTCTCCTCGGTAGGATGAGTAGGGAAGGGGCAGACGCTGTTAGGGATGCTGGGAGAAAGGGTCTGAGGTTGCTGGGCAGGTTAGGTAGGTGGAGAGAGATGAGTGTATGCGAGTCCTACCTCGACGGACTAGGTTATGGCGTACGAACTAACTAGGACAGCAGACATAAAATCCGGGTCGTCGTCCGTGACCGCCCCGAACACAACACCTCCATCATTGTCGTCGGATGCGGAGGCTATCGCTGTGTCGAGGATCAGGTTAATCACTTCCTTAACACTGACATTCTTCCTTACCCTGTACTCGACCCCCCTATAGATCAAGGTGACGGGGTGCCTAGGATTAAAGAACGGGACAACGTACACTTCCATACCGTATTCTCTAAAGAGCCTCTGGGCGGCTTCCCACACTATCCTCAGCACCTTCTCCCCTAAGTCACTACCGTTGACAATGACATACACTGTGTCATTATCGTGGCCCGCCGATGACAAGTGAGCACCCGGTCGTGATTGGGCGCACCTGGTTCCCATATAAGACCTTTCCCATATTTGATTCCGGTGGCCAAGATGATCTGGTTTGCTTACATGGTGTCACCACTAGGCCCATCGGTCAGAGTGAAGAAAGCATTCATTCACTCGGTCGGCGAGGCCCTAAGCGGCGGTAAAGGCTTTGTCAAACTTCGGGAGCTTAGAATAGATGGGGTGAACCAGCTCTATGACCTCGTTAGGGTAGATCCGGATGCCGCTGACCTCGTTAGGGAAGGGATAAGGGAGTTCACCCTCGGTTTGATCGGTTAGCCTACCATCACTTTGCTTTTATGCTCCCTTGCCATGATTTCTTGGGTGGTTCACATGTTCAGGAATGATAAGAGGAAGAGAAAAACCATATTCGACGTATTCGACGAGATATTCTACGAGTTCTTCGAGGACCTCGAGAGAGAGCTCCAGGAGTTCCAGAAGTACCTCTCGAGGACAGCGTATCGAGGAATACAGGAAGCTGAGAAGAAGGAATTTAAGGGCCCGATAGTGTACGGGTTCCGCATAACGATAGGCCCGGATGGGGTGCCTAGGATAGAAGAATTCGGCAATGTGAGGAAGGTCGGGAGAAAACCGGAGATCGCTGAGGAGATGGAGCCCCTTGTTGATGTCGTGGACGAGGGCGACAGCGTGAGGGTAATTGCTGAGCTACCCGGTGTTGATAAGGAGGACATCGAGCTCGAGGCCGTAGACAAGACCCTCATAATAAGGGCTAAGGGCAAGCACAGGAGCTATTACAAGGAGGTCGAGCTCCCGGCCAGGGTCGACATAGACTCGGCCAAGGCCCGCTACAGGAACGGAGTGCTCGAAGTGGTTCTCAAGAAGGTTGAGAAGACAGGGAAAGGGAGGAAGATAAAGGTGGAGTGAGGGTCTCACGAGAGTTCTTCCTCCTCCACCGATACACCCTCACCCCTTATGCCGCTCCTACCCATCGGGTCTTCAATTATCAGGGTGAACTTTATCTTTCCCTCGGCAGCATCCTCAAACATCTTAACCACGTCGTGGCACTCGCTGCCCTCATTGAAGCACTCTGACGGGACATGCTCAAGCACCTTACGGACTATGCCCTCAACCGTCGTTATGTAACCCACTGCGGCAGGGCCCGGACGGATCTCGACCCCTAGTTCTGGCATAATGATGGTGGCCGAGGACGACTTCACTACCAGCGCCCTAAGTTCCCTATCCCCCTCGACACGCAGCTTCAACCTCTTACCCTTTCCAGCCTCAGCAAGTGTCACGTCCGTCCATCTGAAACCACATGACTCACATCTGCCTGCCTCGAGAATGACCTCACCGAAGTATGGGACGTCATAGAGGTATATCCCGACCCTCAACGTCTTTTTGCCGCACACGGGGCACCTCAACGTCTCCTCTCCTAGCTTCCGCAGGCGTCCCTTATCTATTCCCTCCATATAGATCGACCTCACGTATTATACCGCACACCACATAAAATGAGGGCATGAAAGGGTATGGAACTAGAGGCACTAATTGACGCTATAAAGGGTGCAATAGGTGGGTTTCCCGGCATTTTCGTCATAAGCCTCATAAGTAACTCCATCCCCTTCATAGGCATTCCCTACCTAGCTGTAGTTGCCGGCTATGCAGCAATTTATACCTCACCAACCGATAGGGCACTCCTCATAATATCGTCGGCGGCGGGGGCTGCTGTCGGAAAAATAGTAATTTATTTCTTAGGGAGCGCCGTGAGACTCAAGCTCAGCAAGGAGAGTGAGGAGAACCTGAGAACTTTCCTTCGCCTTGCCAAGAGATCGATGTTCTTGGCCATAGTTGTCTTTGCCTCCACCCCATTACCCGACGACCTACTCTACGTTCCCCTTGGCGTCATGAGGTACCCTCTCCCGCAGTATTTCCTAGCCATATTCATCGGGAAGGTAGTGCTGACGACCGTTGTGATATACTACCTTGGGTGGGTGATAGAGCAGACGATGAGCAGTGAGTCACCAGCCATAAGCATAGCAACCATCATCCTCACAGTGTACCTTACCTACCTAGCCCTAAAGATCAATTGGGGGGAGGTACTCAAGGAACTAGAGAGGAAGGGCATTCCCGGAGCCACCGCCAAAGTACTTAGGGAGGCTTTTAGGCTGACCTGGAACCTAGCCCGCTCCGTCGCTAGGTTACCCGCTGCGCTGCTGAAGAAGCAAGGCGGGCAAACCCTTTGATCTCATCGAGGGATATCCCCAGCAGGCCCTCATCCCACACGACTCTGCCACCAACTAAAATCTTTAGTGGGTCAGCGTCACCAAAGAGTATCGCCGAGATGGGGTCGCCGCCCTCTCTAACCCTCCACATTACTAGATCCGCTGGCTCGCCCTCAACTAACCTTCCTGTTCCCAGGCCTAGGCCCATATAGGAACCCTCAGTGAGCATCGAGTAGATGCTCTCCTTAGTGAGACCGTCTAGTGAGTGAAGGTAGTACGCTGCCCTAGCTTCCTCCCTTATATTATAGGTTGGTGCAACATCCACACCCAGACCGACCACAAAGCCATTCGCCAGATACTTTACTACTGGCGCCTTTCCATCACCGAGGGCTATGTTAGAGCGGGGTGAGTGAGAGATCCTAGCCCAAGAAGGCTCTATTGAGCCGTAAGCCCATATGGCGTGAGCAACCACAGCATCCACAGTCCGTAGCCTGGTAACATCTACGAAACCCCTAAGGTCGATTCCGTAATGCTTTAGCAAATACAGCTCATCATCCGGTACCTCCGCAATATGCGTATGCACACCAACTCCCTCCTCTGCAGCTAGCCGGACAACAGCACCGTACTGCTGAGGGGTGAGGAGCCTTGGGGTGCAGGGGCCGTACCTAGCCGTTATTGTTTGCCTCCCCCTCGCCCACCTGATCAGTTCCTTGTTCTCCTCCAGCGCTTCCTCAAAGCTCTCGAATACCCCGCCATCCATCACCGCTACCGATAAATCCGCCCTTATCCCGAGCCTCTCTAGAACCCTGCCGACGGTCACCTCATTGAAGTGCATGTCAGCTACGAGCGTGGCACCGCTCGCCATCAATTCGTAAGCTCCCCAAGCAGCTGAGGCAGCCGCTAGTTCTTCATCATCCCTTACTAGCTTTTCCCAGGGCCAGGCATACTTCCTAACCCACTCATCGAGGGACGAAGAAACAGTAACGCTCCAGCCAATGGGCCTGAGCGCTAGGTGAGTGTGGAGGGACCCAAAACCGTGTGTGATGACAGTGCCGGGCTCGCCGGAGCCACCATCCTCGACCCTTTTCACGATGTCATCAAAAACCACGCACGCGTCCTTGACTACGTGATAGGCATCAATGATTACTAGCTCCCCGCATAACTCCCCCAAGACATCACCTCAGTCCGGGGGCAGTAGGGTGTACTGGTAGACAGCGACGACCACATAAACCCTACCGGCCATGGCGTCTGTGCCGACAAGGCTGTACGCAAGGTACACAGGCTTGAAGTGCTGGAGCTCCGGCCTGTTGTTTATCATCTCTGGCTGGGCGAAGGGCGACATTCTCTGGAATGATGCCCTATAGCCCGCATTGCCCCAAATCCTGTAGCCCGCATCAAGTATCAGCTTAAAGAGTAGCTTGTTGGTAAGGTTCTCGTTGCTCCAGTCGGGTAACATTATGTTCGGTATTGAGCCCCTATAGTTTGGCAACACGTACGTCATGTTCTTCAGAGGCAATTTCCCTGCCTCCGGGTCTAGGACAGCCGCGATCTTCGATATTGCGGCTATTGCCTTAGCAGCGTCCCCGCCGCGGAAGTACGGTCTGCCAGTACCCGATAGCAAGAGGAGTGGGCCAGGGCTGAAGGTCCTGGCGTAGTCGTTGACTGCGAAGTACTCGTAGACAACCACGTAGAGTTTGTCGTTCGGTATGAGGAACTTATCCGCGAATATGTTGATCGCCTCGGTCTCGTTACTCATCAGCGCCAACGCTAGCCACTCGATCTGCGTAGTGTTCAATGTAGCACCATCAGCTACGGAGGCACGCTCTCCTACCACCGATATCCAGTATCCGTAGTCCCACCACGCCACGACCACGGCGTCATTCGGCGTATTCTCCTTTATCCACTGGAGGGCATCGTACCATGCCGGAGCATCTGCGGCAATGCCTGAGTATGAGTTCAGTATCTGTGGAACGATCGCTGTGTACGAGGGTAGCCACGTGCTAGCTCCCTGTGCCACGACCGCCGTCACGTACGCCACGAGTATGAATGCCGATATCATCGAGAGGAACCAGTCCCTCCCTAGGCCTCTCTCCTTGATCTGCTTGTAGAACAGGTAGAAGAACGAGGCAGCTGTGAGGGCTGTCACGTACTCCATGAAGCTTATGAAGTACGCTATGTTGCTCGTGGCTATGACCGCGAATATGAAGAGCGACGCTATGAAGACGTAGCTCGTCTCTCTCTTAATTATTGCCTTGTACCCCATGTAGAGAAGCATGAGCACCGAGGCCACCAAGAGAGCGCCCATAGCGGACATCATCTCAGCTCCCGTAGCGCTTCTGTACTCCTCAACCGTCGAAACGAGTACGTGTGTAAGAGAGCCGAGGCCTATCGCTGCGAATGCCTTTCCGGCTGCCCTAATGAAGCCCATTAATATTGCGAAGTAGCCGCCGAGAATGATTAGTACTATTGTACCAATGTAGGGTACTCTAGGATCCCGGAAGAGCTTTGGTAGGCGGAGTCTCGGAAATACCTTTACGTATAGACCGAATAGGGCGAGGAGCGCTATGCCGACAGGTATGACTATGCCCACTGACCTGTACACATATGTTATACCCTTATAGAACGGTGTCGCCACTATGAGCGCTGTAATTGGTATCGCTTCAAGCACCCACAGTGTGGCTGCGTCCTTCCATTCCTCTTTCTTGAGTATGGGGATCAGTATCACATGTGCAAGCACCGCCGCTAGGAGTAGGTTGTAGCCTGCCCACGCTGTGGCTGTTATCCCTATCGCTATGCCTGCCAGGACAGCAAGTAACGGATCTTTCTTTTTCCACGCCCTAATATGGAGCCATGCCGCTAGGAATATGAAGCCTAGGCCTATCGAGTACTTTACTGTGAATCCGGCGACGTGTCTGCTAACGAAGAGAAGTGCTGCAGCCATTGAGGCGAATGCGGCGGGGAGATCGCCCCATAATTCCCTGGCCGTGAGGAATATCCCTATAGCTGTTAAGGCGAAGAATACCGCTGGTAGGTAGACCATCCACTCGAAGAGTGTGAGTGAGGGGTTGAAGACCTTAGCGATGTCGTAGGTGAGGACGGAGAAGTATGGGAGTGCTGGTAGGGACGATAGTGTGAAGTCCCTGCCCCACGGGTACCAGAATATGTGCGTTACGGGGTTGAACCTCCTCAGCTTCCAGAAGTACCCCGGGTCATGGGTATAGATCTGGTTCGCTACCCAGTACTCCTGGTAAGGGTCCATCTCGAAGAGCATTGGTTTGTATCCCAGGTCGTAGGCGTTATAGACTGGGAATAGCCTGTAGTAAGCACCGACCGCTATAGAGGCGATGAGTATCGCTATGGCTATGTAGGGCTCGACCCTCTTGAAGGCAGAGCCCACCGCCGACCTGCGGGTATAGTAGGAATAGCGCCTGCCTCTCCCCTTCTTTCGCCTGGCCACTGCCCGAACCCATTAGGTTAGAGAGCCTGTCATTTAAGTCTTTGAATATACTGCCTTCTCCTCATCGAATATGAGGGCCGATAACCATATCAAGCCTGCGGACACGCCTAACGCCATCAGCGCATATACTGCGGACGAGGCCAGATCCCCCATGACCACGGACTTCAGCATAGCGACGGCGGCAGTGTAGGGGAGTAGGAGAAGGGCCGAGGAGGCTGGCTGAGGGAGCTTCGTCACATCAGCGTAAAGGGATGCGAAGAAGATTATCGACGCCGCCGACATCACCACGAGACTGACCGCCTGAGAGGCCCTATAGCTCCCGACCCTCACGAGGACGGGCAATATAAGAGCGAGGGAGGCGAGTACCGATATGTAGACAGCAACGACGTGCGCTACGAGCATTCCGGGCGTGAGGTACGAGAGTATGTTCACTCCCCTAACGAGGGATGGTAGCCCAAAGAATAGGAGCACACCCATTACGTCACCTATGCTCACGACTAGGCCAACTATTGACGCTGCGAAGGCCTTACCAATAATTAGTGCCCTCGGGCCCACGGGGGTGACTAGTAAGGCCTCGAGCGTCCTCCTCTCCTTCTCACCCACAACCGAGTCCGTTATGTAACCGATCGAGGGGGTGGTGACGAAGAGGAGGCCGAACGCCATGACCCTTGCCAGCCAGACACGTATGTCCTCGCCCGGCTGGACGGGAGCGCCTCCGGGTCCCACCACCCTTGCCTCAGTACCCACCGGGTCTCTCACCGCAGCTGGATTAACCTCCACCCCGGCCTTGCCTGCTAGATACTCTATCCTTGCCTGCGATACTACTGCGCTGAACCACCCGACGACGGACCGTATAATGTTCTCCGCATCGACTGCCCTCTGAACACCTATCACCCTCTCGACCTCGACCACTGCCCTCACGGTTAGGTCTGTTAGGTTCTGGGTGAACCCCTGTCTTATGAGTACCTTTATGTCATATGCTCCGCAGCTGTTTTCCTGCACTATGAAACCGTTGTTCTCGAGTGCCTGGGTTATGGCTGTTGTCAGGTTGATCGAGCCGAGCCTCAGTCCCGCGAGAGTTGTCAGCGAGTTGTCCTCGTCGATGATGCATACGGTGACGAGTTGGAGACCGGGTACATACACGCTGGCAAGGCTCATGAGGGGCATCATGATGACGGGCATCACGGCTATGACTACTAAGGTTCTGTAATCCCTAAGCATGTCCTTGATCTCTTTCCATATTATTGGGTAGAGCTTACTCACCCCCACCACCCGACGCTAGCTTCACGAACGCCTCCTCAAGGTCTGCCGCGCCCACGGACTCAATGATCTCCTTCGGTGAGCCCGTGGCGACCGCACGGCCCCTCAGTATGAGAGTCACTTTGTCGCAGAGGTTCTGCACCTCTAGCATGTTGTGCGAGGATATTATCACCGTGGACCCCGTCTCCCTGGCGAACTCCCTGATCGACTCCCTCATCCTGTAGGCAGAAAATACGTCGAGGCCTGATGTTGGCTCGTCCAGTATTGTTAGGGGGGACCTCGTCATCAGTGTTCTGGCGAGGGCAACCCTCCTCGCCATCCCCTTGCTATACTCGGACGCCCTCCTTGCCAAGTCCTTCTCGGAGAGCCCGGCTATCCTAGCGCCGTACTCAGCCATCCTCTCCGCCTCCTCCCTGGTGTCGGCGTAGAGCATTGCGAAGTAGAGAATGTTCTCCCACCCAGTCAGCCTGCCGTAGAGCCTCAGGTCCTCCGGCAGGTACGCCACGAGCCCCTTCAGCCTGCTCCTCTCGGCCGGGAGCCTGAGCCCGAGTACCTCTGCGTAACCCACGAACCTCTTGATGATGCCGCTGATTATCCTCATCGTTGTGGTCTTGCCGGACCCGTTTGGCCCAATGAGACCGTGTACCTCACCCTCCCGCACAAAAAAGTCGAGGCCATCCAAGGCTGTGACTTTGCCGAACCTCTTGACGACACCCTTAAGAAAGACAGCGTACTCTGGCGTGCTCCCCCACCTGAGCTAAGTGAGTGCCGGGAGAAAATATGTGGTTATTGAAGGGTTTCGTAGACGCCAGGTTTGGTGGACCGGCCGGGATTTGAACCCGGGACCTCTCGGATGCCAACCGAGCGCTCTTCCAGGCTGAGCTACCGGCCCGATTTCTCCTCATGGGTAGTGCCTTATTAACTTTTGGTGAATTCCCTCATCAGAGAGAGACATGCCTGCCATATACTATCGCCCGCTCTATGCATATTCTTTATTGCCTTTCCTTTCCCTTTCTCATCAATCTCCTCAGAGCTCATCAATGCCACACCTATGACGAGCGGTGTTTTCTTGTCAAGTCTCCACACAGCGACTACGTCTCCTTTCTGGAAGCTCGAGTGCTCCCTTATCCCGGGTGCCATCACGTCCGCCCCATTCAAGAGAGGCTTGACCGCCCCATCGTCTACGACGGCGTAGGGTAGGGCATCTATGCCCGCCATCCTAGCAGCTATGAGTGTTGGGTAGAGCCTGCCCTCGAGCTCGAACACCGCTGGCAGGGAACCAATTATGTAGACCTTAGCCCTCGGCTTCTCGACCACCGCGAAGGCCCCTCTCCTCGTCTCCTCTATCACTGGGCATATCCCTGGGTACTCCTCGCACAGCCTCTTCCTCAGGCGCTGGACATCTTTCTTTCTCATGAGCTGGTACGGCACGCAACCACCGAGGAAATTGACGGAACAGCTTTTAAACCACCCAGCAGGCTAGGACTGGGACATGAAATGAGTGATGCCGCACAGAGGCTGCTCGAGGAGAACCTGGGGCGGATAGTGCTAGTTAAGCTCAGGGGTAACAAGCTCCTAAGAGGCAAGCTCAGGTCATTCGACATACACCTGAACATAGTGCTTGAGGAAGCAGACGCCATAAAGGAGGGCGGCGAGACCGAGAGACTCGGAACAGTCATTATCAGGGGAGAGAACGTCATATTCGTGTCCCCCGCAGGGAGGCTCTGAGGGGGTGAGCCCCAATGGGTAAGGGAACGCCATCAATGGGTAAGCACGGGAGGTCGAAGACCCACATAAGGTGTAGGAGGTGCGGCAGGCACGCGTTCAACGTAGCTAAGGGGTACTGCGCCGCCTGCGGCTTCGGCAGGTCAAAGAGAATGAGGAGGTACAGGTGGGCAGCTAAGAAAGTAAATAGGGTAAGGGTTAAGTGACGGAGAAACCGTAATAATCCTAATTATGACTCATCTTCAGTGGTGGTGAGAGGACGGGTGCCCTTAAACTCAGTCGTCCTCGACGTGATGAAACCAATTAAGGGCCCCTCAATAGTTGACCTAGCCGAATCGATCGCCAAGGTGGAGGGGGTTAAGAAAGTAATCATTAAGGTGACCGAGACAGACACCGAGACAATAACGATGCTCGTTACTGTGCAGGGGGATGAGTTCGACTTCGACGACGTCAAGCAGACGATAGAGCAGAACAAGGGCGTCATCAGGTCGGTTGATCTTGTAGTGGCCTCATCCTACGGTGAGGAGTGAGCGGGCCTGAGAAAGTGATGGCCCGATGGAGCTTTACCTGATCGCTTTCTCGGTCTTCATCGCCAACGCCATCGCGTTCATCCTTAGGAGGGTGAGCGTTCCGCCCATAGCCGCCTATATCTTCACAGGCATACTCCTCGGGCCATCGGTGCTGGGGGTTGTGCAGGACGTCACGGAAGGGCAACTCATAACCTTCTCCCTGCTCCTCCTCTTATTTTACACGGGTCTGAACGTAGACTTCAAGGGGCTTAGGAACTACCTCGGCCTCGCTCTCGAGACAACACTGATAGGCGTGGGCTTCACAGTCGGCATAACCGTCGCTGCCATGACGTGGGCGGGGTTCGGCCTCCTCCCCTCGCTCGTTGTCGGCATATCGCTTGGGAACACCGCCACAGAGGTGGTGGTGATAATGCTTCACCACTCCTACGGCGTTAGCGAGGAATTTAGGAGGGTGCTGGTCATGGCGTCCTTCATGGACGACATTGTGGCCATAGTGTTCATGTCGCTCCTAGCCGGGGTGATCTCCGGTGATGTCGCCGGTGTTGGTGCAGACCTCCTCAAGATAACAGGGTTCATGGCAACGTTCCTGCTCGCCGCCTACTTCATCTTCGTCAAGAACTCCTCTAGGATATACAGGCTAGTGATTGAGTGGGACATGTTCGTCATGCTCGCCTCACTCATATTCTTCGGCACGTTAGTGGCGGCGAGAGCAACAGGCATAAGCAACATAATGGGGGCTTACGTCGCGGGGCTTGTTCTCAGCACACTGAGGCTCATACATGACCCGACCCTCGTCTACACCGTCAGGGTTGAGGAGCTCATGAGCAGGGTGACCACCGTCCTCGACCTCTTCGTTGCCCCGATATTCTTCGTGTTCGTCGGCTATGCCACCGTCGTCTCCTACTTAATGACTCCGACATTCGGGATGATACTTGCGCTCGCCATAATCGGCAAGACTGTTGGGTCGTCACTACCCCACATTATCCGCAGGAGGTACAAGGAGGCACTCGCTATAGGCATAGCCATGAACGTGAGGGGCTCCATCGAGCCGGCCCTGGCACTCCTAGCACTCAGCTACGGGGTGATAGGGCCTCAGCTCTATACATCGATAATCGGCGTCTCGCTGATGACGTCAGCGATAATACCCGTGATCTTCAACATCCTCACGTGGTATGAGGAGGTTTGAGCCCGCGGCTTTAACACCTACCTAGACCACTATTTCCTTTGGTGCGGGTGGAGTGCTCCCGGACGACATAGTGCTCGAGGAGCTCATGAGGCTAAGTAAGTCTGTGTTCGTTAATAGGGAGGTGCTGAGGCCGGACTACGTTCCCGAGAAGCTCCCGCATAGAGAGGAACAGATCCGTAGATTAACCCAGATACTGGCACCCCTAGTGAGGGGGGAGAGGCCCAGCAACGTCTTCATATACGGCCTCACTGGCACGGGCAAGACCGCTGTGACTAGGTACGTCCTCATGAAGATAAAGGAGTATGTGGAAGGCAGGGGACCTGGATTCATCTACGTCTACGTGAACTGCCGGCACGACGACACCACGTACAGGGTGCTCGCCAGGATAGCTGATGCACTAGGCGAGAGAGTACCGTTCACGGGACTGTCGACGGCCGAGGTCTTCTCTAGGGTTAAGGCAGCGATCGAGAGGTTCGGCGGAGTCGTTGTTGTGGTGCTGGACGAGATAGATTTCCTCGTTAAGAAGCACGGGGACGAGCTCCTCTACAGGCTCACAAGGATCAACGGAGAGTTAAGGCGGGGGAAGGTAACGCTCATAGGCATAACGAACGACGTAAGCTTCGTCGAGCGCCTCGACGCGAGGGTTATGTCGAGCCTCGGCGAGGTCGAACTGGTTTTCCCACCTTACACCGCGGAGCAACTGACTGATATTCTGAAGGAGAGGGCCGAGAAGGCGTTCAGGCCCGGCACCCTGGCTCCCGGGGTCATAGAGTACTGCGCAGCCGTTGCTGCGAAGGAGCACGGAGATGCCAGGAGGGCCCTCGACCTCTTGAGGGTTGCTGGCGAGATAGCTGAGAGGGAAGGTGCCGAGAAGGTAACGGTGGATCACGTGAAGAGGGCTAGGCAGGAGATCGAGCTGGACACGGTGAGTGAAGTCATAAAAACACTCCCTTACCACGGCAAGCTCGTCCTAGCCGCCCTACTCGTCCTCGGCGGTAAGGCACAGTCAACGGGGGACCTCTACATAGCTTACAGACAGATATGTAGGGCGCTAGGGACGGAGCCAGTCACACAGAGGAGAGTCTCCGATCTCGTCGGCGAGCTGGACATGCTCGGGATCGTCACCGCTAGAGTCATCAGTAAGGGCAGGTACGGCAAGACCAGGGTGATTGCCTTAACTGTGAGCCCGGAGACCGTGAAGAAGGTACTGAGTGTTGAGGAGGGACTGAGGGAGGTACTGGCTTGATCGTCGCCGGCGTTGACGACGGGTACTTCCCCCCGTCCTACAAAGAGGTCAAGGGTTCCCGAACAGTCCTCGCTGCGGTCTCTTTTCGC
>WAOK01000043.1 GCA_015521325.1 Desulfurococcales archaeon
GATAGGGTGGGGGCATGTCATGAGGAGCTGAGCGACCTCAGGGGGCACGCCTTCATTGAGGGGGGAGCGATCAAGTTCATTGATTTTGAGTCAGCGTCGATGAGGTACTGCTGCGTTGTCTGCAAGGTTCTCTCGTGGGTCCTTCACCGCTCCCCCTTGCCTAAGGCATGCCCCGGGCTTGTGTCGGTTGAGGGCGCTGTTAGGGAGGCCTTAAGGGCCTATAAGAGGCGCCCGGGTAGGGAGGAGTTCCTCGCAGTTATACGTGTGCTGGCGTGGGCTATTAACAGGTGATCTATTAGGAACTTAATGCTTAAGTAACCTAGCAACTCATTATTATTGAGGTGCCACCTTCTTGACCAGAGCAGGCAATGGCTTAGGGAGGGCTCTCTCCATACTCCTCATCCTGGCGATAGCGGTCTCGGCACTAGCCATGATACACCCCGTTAACACGGTTGCCCAGGCCAGTGGAGCGTTGGTGCTGCGGGGGGCGACGCCCGTGCCTGAGGGCGACGCGACGAACCCGGAGGACCTCACACTGATCAACGAGTACTTGGCGGTGACGATAGCTGTCGGCTCGATCCCGCCGTGGGGCGTGACGAAGGGTAACATAATGGACGGTGCCCCGATCAAGGACGGGGAGATACTGCAGGACGTGCTGGCCCAGTTCAGCTTCCTCGTCAACGGTTGGGGCAACTGGGCAACGCCGGAGAGCATCGAGGTCGTGCAGAACGGGAGCGGCGCAGCGATAGTTAGGGTCACCGGTTACTGGAACGACGTGAAGGTCGTCACTACCTACAAGCTCGAGGACGGCAAGAACTACCTCGAGGTCGAGACAACAATAACTAACGAAGGCAGCGACACCTACGACCTAACCACAGGCTACGCCATGTCACTGAGGAGGGGCTGGACCTTCACACCCGGATTCGGGACGGGCACCCACTACTCACCAACCCCGAAAGAGGAGCTCGGCGTGCTCGATGACTGGACGAGCGGCTACCACGAGGACTTCGCCGTAGGGCTGCTGGCCCCGTACTACACCCACCTATCGACCTCGACCTCGTGGGTCGACCCACTAACGAAGATACAGCTAGGGCCCGGGGAGAGCAGGTCATTCAAGGCATACCTAATATTCGTGCCCGAGGGAAGCACCAACGCCATACTGGAGACGGTCGCGCAGATAGAGGGCCGCGAGCTCGGCACCGTCACGGGATCCGTGACCGCTACCGACGGCTCAGCAGTCGATGAGCCCATAGCGGTGGTGATGAAGGACGGGAAGCCGTACTGCTGGAGCATCGGCTCCGGAGGCACCTACGCCGTAAGGCTCCCACCAGGCGAGTACACGATACACATCGAGGCGAAAGGGTACGGCCCCAGCGGGGACCACCCAGTAAGCGTGGCGGCCGGTGAGGAGACCACGCTGGATATAGGCGACGTGCAGATACCGGGTAAGGTAACGATCAGCGTCTACGACGCTGCCACAAACAAGTCCCTGGACGCGAAGATCCTCATAAACGGCGGGCCCAAGACCGTTATCCAGTACCTGGCGACGAACGTCGTCTACACAGACCCCGACAACATAGGGCACGTGACGATAGAGCTCGCGCCGGGCACTTACGACATCAGCGTCGAGCACGGCGCCGGCTTCATCTCCGAGCCGGTCGTGTTCCAGGGCGTCAACGTCACACCAAACACTAACATCGACCTCGAGGCACGGATAAGCTTCGAGGTCGACCCAAACGACTACGGGTACTACTCAGCTGACCTGCACCATCACAGCAACATACTGGACGGTAGGACACCGCCAGAGTACCTCGTCGTCGCCCAGGCAGCCGCGGGCCTCGACTTCGCGTTCGTGAGCGACCACGACTCAGTCGCTAACTGGGGCATCATCGAGCAGTACGCGTCGGCCAGGGGCATGCCGTTCATACCGAGCGTCGAGGTATCGCCAGCGTGGGGTCACTTCAACCCGTACCCCGTGAAAAACCCGGACGCCCTCATCTACAGAGGCACCGCTAAAGAGATACTCGAGGCCGCCAGGGCAGCCGGCGCCATAGTGATCAGGATGAACCACCCATACACGGGCTCGGGATACCTTCATTCCATAGAGAACAACATCGTGCCCGGCGGCTACTGGCCCGACTGGGACGTAGCAGAGATCAACGGGAGGTTCGGCAGGGACGACAACGCCACCCTAAGGTACATGATGATGCTGTGGGACCTCGGCGTCATGAGGTACATAACCGCTGGCTCAGACACCCACGATATATGGGCCTCGCCCCACACAGGCTCGCCCAGGGTATACGCCTACATAGAGGGCGAGCCCACGCCAGAGGCGTTCGCGTTGGCGGAGAAGAACGGCCACAGCTTCATCACGTACGGCCCACTGATCTTCCTCGACCCGGTGCCGGGCACGATAATCCCTGCGGGTGAGGGCAACATCACCATCACGGCAAACATCTACTCAGTCGACGGAATAAGCAGGGTCGTCGCTGTAGGGACCGGGGGACAGAGGCTCCTCGACAGAAAGTTCGAGGACACCCCCAACAAGGCGACCATAGAGATCAGCATATCATCCGACGACCTACTCACCAAGGGCAAGCAGACAGGATGGGTAATAATCATGGTATGGGACAGTGACGGGAGCCTAGCCATAACGAACCCAGTATGGGTCACTAAGGCCGCGTCGATCAGTGAGAAGACCGTCACCCAGACCGTAACAGCCACCGAGACAGTGACCCAGACAGCAACCGAGACCGTCACCGAGGCAAGCACGGTAACGACGACAGAGACTGTCACGGCGGAGCAGCCGACCGGCTACCCGGCGACGACACTGGCCGCTGTGGCGATAGTCCTCCTAATCGCTGGCCTCGCTATAGGTTACGCTGTAGGGAAGAGGAGGTAGCGGTTGCGTACCAGCTAGTGGCGCAACCCAAAGTAGTTTTTCTTTCCTTAATAATCAAATAAATTATGCGAGGCCCAGACGTTAAGGGAATGAGCGCTACTCCCCAGCCTGATCGGTGAAGAAAATTCCTTTAGGCGACCCTTCAGTACCCTGGCCCAGAGCGCTTCAGGTACTCAACAACCTCCCTAACCCGCGCCCCAGGCCTAGCTGGCACAGGCCTTACCCCCGCTGACTCGAGAACCATGGCTGCGTTAGGGCCCACAGAAGCCGCTGCGACAGCGTGAGCACCTATTGAGAGGATCCACTGAGCCACGGCCTGGCCAGCACCGCCCGGCGCCTGAGCGAACGGGTTAGGCACTGACTCCTCCCTGACCTCGCCCTCAGGGGATATGTCAACGACGACTAGGTACGGCGCCCTCCCGAGCACAGGGGACACAGAGGCGTCGATCCCTGGGCCCTCAGCGGGTATAACGACCCTCAGCCAGCCCTCAGGCGGCGGTCTGACCTGGGGCATGTTAGTGGGTGGCTGAGCCCACACGCCCCTGCCTGCCCACGGGCCCATGCCGGGCGGCGGGCTTCCCCCAGGTCCCCAGCCGGGCCCGTATCCTGGGCCGTAGCCCTGCCCCCACCAAGCGCCTCTTCGCCTCCTCTTCCTTCCCCTGCCCCATCCGGGGCCCTGTCCGTAACCGTACCCACTCATTTTCGTGCAACCGCACATAATGGGCCTCAGCCCTAATAAGCGAGGGCCTGCCCCCACAGTATGGCGACGGTCGCCACCGTCAGTGCCGCTGCGTAGGGTAGCTGGTGCCTGTGGAGCTCCTTCACGCCGATGCCCGTGAGCCTGATGGCGAGTATATTCGCTAGGGACCCCGTGACGAGCCACACACCGCCAAGGTTAGTGCCTATCGCTAACGACCTCCACCCGATGCCCGTGCCCAGCAGGAGGGCCGTGGCGGGCACGTTGCTGATGCCCTGGCTCAGAGCGGCTGCCAGCATGACGCCCCCGACTTCCCCCGCTTACGTGGGGCATGCAGGGTGCGAGGATTATCGCCAGCGACCTGAAGTCGAGGAGCATCAGACCCAGTATCCCGATGACCGCGTAGTCCACGGCAAGGAGCGCCCTCGGCCTCCCCGCCCCGACGAGGGCTAAGGCCAAGAGGAGGGCCAGTAAGGGATGCCCGACCTCGATAAGAGCTATGCCTACAGCGATCGCCGCGAGTGAGGCAGTAGCTAGCCTCTTATCCAGCCTAATGGGGGCATCCTCCCCACCGCCCTCCCAGGTAGCTTAGCTGTGGGTACGGCGAGTATGACGAGCCCCGCTGCCGTGAACGGGGCCATGGCTAGGATGAACTCGCTCATGCTTGGGTCGTAGTGGGCCCATATGATGAGGTTCTGCGGGTTCCCGAAAGGCGTGAGCGCCGAGCCCACGTTGGCCGCTATGGTCA
>WAOK01000044.1 GCA_015521325.1 Desulfurococcales archaeon
CTCCGGGACAGTAGTGATCAGTATTAGCGACATAAACAACCTCATAGAGAGGTTAGAGCAGGAGACAGGGCTCTCCTCCTCAACCTACACACTGACCGTGGACGTGGAAACCAACTCGACCCTACTCCTCTCCGGCGAGGGCGAGGTAACTAATAACTACGTGTCCTCAGCAGTAATCGAGCTTAGGCTCGGGGAAGGGAGGATGAGCATAAAGACCCAGGGAACTACATCGGAGGTCAGCAAAGATGAATCCATATCCCAAGAAAACACACTCAAGATCCTGGGCACTGAGGTACCTGTCACCGACGCAAGAAAGTACTCAACGGTTGCCCTAGTTACCTCAATGATGGGGTTACTGACCATCACACTATACCCAGGTAGCAGGCGGAGGGAGCCTGACAGGAAGTACAGAGACATCATAATAGACGGTGAACCAAGGTGGCTAACCACCCTACCAGTAGTTGAGGTAAAGAAGCTGAGGGACCTAGTTGACCTGGCGAGGGGGTCAGGTAAGCCGGTCGTAAGGAGCACGAAGGACGAGGAAGGCGCCACGATCAAGACATACACGCTACTAGACGGCGGCGTCATATACGTGCACAAGAAGGTCCAGCCAAGACAGAACTAATGCTGCGGGCACCGTACCCTGCACCAGCGACCCAACAATTAAGTGTAAGGAAAGAGAGAATAAGCGGGAATAACTAGGGTTCTAGGGAGCCCCCTGAACTGCCTAGACCTAGGCTCCATAGGGCTCGAGGAAGCGGCCGAGTGGGTTATAAGGGCGCTGGAAGCTAGCGGTTATGATGTGAAGTCCATAGAGCGTTATAACCGAATGATTAGGATAAAGATCGGCCTCTTCAAGACAGCACGCATCATCAGACACGAGTCCCTAAGGAAAACAATCGTGTGCGGTCCCACGGACGTCCTCGAGACCCTAAGAACCCAGGGAGCTCTCACCGAGTACAGGCCTGCACCATCACGGGGCAGTCGAGGGAGGGCCTTAATCCAGGCTCAGTCATTAGAAAGGAAAGTGAGGTGGGCGAGGAACGACTTAATAGCCTCTTCCGCTGTAGCAACCGCCCTGTTTATCGCCCTCGCACTAGCTGGTACTCCCACCCAACTACTGATTCTCATAGCGGTACTTACCCCAATAATAGACGTAGTGCCGAGACCGGTCCCCCTCACAGGAGAGACCGAGTTCTACATCCCGCTGATGTACCCGGCATATAGGGCGAGGCTGAGGCAATTAAAAAGGGGGCCACGAGCAACTACTTCAGTCACTAGCTAGGTCTGCGCACCGCTCACTCTCCTTCGGTCTGGGTAGCCTATAGGAGCCTTTGCGTTCCTCGTATGGGATCCGGCGCTGTTGAGGGCCTGGTGATCGCCCTAGAGAAGAAAGCGGGTGTGTTAACTCACGTCATTCATGTCCGGGATGACTTGCTAGCCCTTGACCTGAGGAAGGTAGCGGCTACTAGGCCGGCAATCGCGAATGCCGCGACCGCTGAAGCGGTGTAAATACTGCCTTCTTGGGGTTTGTTGGTCTGTGCGTCGTTGGCGGTCTGTTCCGCGTCCTTTTCCTGTGTCGTTGCGGCATCTTTGTTCAGGTTTATTGGTGTGGCTGATTCCTGCGGCCCGAGCACTTCCATATTCGACACTTTCTTGATTATCTCGCCGTTGACCATGTTTACTATTATGGTGTACTCGGCCGCACTGAAGTTACCGCCCTCTTTCACGGCCCTCACAACGTATGTAGGCACGATCGTGCCATTAGGCATAAGCAGAGCTAGGGCGTTGTCAATGGTTATGGTGTCGGGCTCTCCCCCAATCATTCCCCTGAGGCCGTCCCAGGCCAGCGCCCTAGCCTCCTCCACGCTGATGCCTGGACTAATGATCCTTGGTTGATCACCGGTTAAGGCATGACTGACTAGCTTCGTGCGGTCATAGAACACTACACCCACCCCTTGCCGAGTATCCGCAACCATGTAGAGCAGCCCGAGGTTGGTCAGTACGGAGCCACTGACCTCATCGATCATGGCAAGCCTCATGCCGTTCACGGTGAGGTATATCTCTCCCGTGCCGCTGACGCCGGGGAACGACACGTTCTCGACGCTGACCCACTGCGGCAAGCTATTCACTCTATCTAAGACCATGCACCTCAGATCCTGAGCAAGCGAATCCTCGTCTACCCCCAACTCACTCAGCACGTTATCCGGCACAGCTACCTCGAACCCGAGCAACTCTAACCCAGCTGATGTATCAACGTATCTCGCTGTGAGGCCGAACCCCTCCCCCGCATACCAATCTACTGATGCTGCCCCAGCCTCCTGATCTGTCCTGATGACTGCCTTCGACGCGTTACCTATCACCGCACTAACGAGGTTGTGGAGAACCGGATAGTCCTCCATCTCCTCGAGGATTATGTCCGCATAGGTCCCTAGATTACCCTCGTAGTACTTGGTCGACGGTGCGGTAGCGGCGGCGTAACCGGCGATAGAGAGCCTGATAACACGTGGAGCGCTCTGCATGTATCCCTCACTAACAATCGCTGTGGAGGCCATGGAGATAGCGAATAGGGAGAGGAGTACTACGACGCATAGTAGAGCGTTTCTGCAAGAATTTGCCGTAATGACCGCCCCCCTAGTATACTAGAATTACAGAACTATTATAGTTTCTAACCAGCTACACAAACTATCGAGAGTTGAGAAGCGATCAAGCATTAATTGTTTAAAACGAGCAACCTTGAAGTCGCCAACGCATTCTGCTCCTAATGAGAAAAGGCCGTACCCGCGTTTCCCAAGGCCCTAAGGAGGGGTCAACCTCTCCCACCCTGCAGAAAACCTCGATCCTGTACATGAGGCATCCACGACCTGGTTAGTTGAAATGAATTAATGTTGGTTATGCAGAGTAGCAAAAAGCATGTAATTACTTTACAGTATTGCCGGCGAGCTCACGCAAGTGGCCTAACGTGGCCCCTGACCCTTAAGAAGTTGAGCACGGCGGCCCAGATCAGGGCGACGAGGCCCGCCACACCAGCGGAGGCGGCCGCCGCAAGCCCTCCGAACTCAACCTCGATCGAGCCGAGCTGAAGAACCGTCCCCTGTATTAGGGAGTAGGCCGCCACCCCGAGCATCACTATGCCTGTGAGCGCGGAGAACACGGTCCCTAGGAGTATCCAGAATGACCTCCTCTTATAGAGCTCTATGAGTTGCCCAGACGCCGTTCTCAAGGTTACTGACTCTCCAGCGAAGTCGATCTTCGTGCGCAGGAAGTTGAGCACCGCTATCCACAGCAGCAGGATAACGACCTGAACAGCGGCCACGACCACCAAGTCGCCCATGCTCTGCGGCGCGGCTGCGAAGGACGCTGTTCCAGGCATTATCGGCGCGATCGCTAGGGTCGCCAGCGAGATTATGAGCCCTATAACGGCGAAGGCCATTGCTAGGGTTATCCAGACACTGCTCTTCTTAACTACCTCAACCCTCCTGCCGTCGACGGCAATGAATTCTGCCTTACCAGTGTCCATGTCACCCTTCTTCCTCAGGTGGTTGAGCACGAAGACGTTGATTAGCATAACTAAGCCGGCCACTACACCCCCTACCCCAGCAAGGGACCCGTTGATTAAGGTCAGGGCGCCGACCCCGAAGAGGGCGATAGTGGCTATGCCTGCGAGCACTGTCACTATTGTAAGTATTATGGATGTCTTCTCCGTGAACTCCACGGCACGGTTGCTTGCATCGTTTACTACGTATCTCAAGATTTACATCTCACACTTTTATTTCAAAGGACTTAATAAACACGTTAAAAGAAAGTCATAACAAGAATAAAATATTGCCTTAAACAGTGGGAACAATACGTCCGGTACCTAAGCCCTTAGCTCGATCACAGTACCGTAGCCCACCAGAAGCGTCTTTGTGGGGGAGAGTGCCTCAAGGACCTCGGGCCTGTTGGTTGCTATGACCCCCGTTATGCGTGACTCCCTCAGTATCTTCCCCATCTTCCTCGCGACCCTTGTCGCCGTCAGGGTGTCTAGGTGGGCGGTGAACTCATCAATTATTAGGAGGTTAGGTCTCTCAGCCAGCAAGGAAGCGAGCTTCGCCCTCTCTTTCTGCCCGGTCGAGAGCTCCCTGAACCTAGCCCTGAAGAACACGGCGTCGGATAGGCCGACGTAGCTAAGTATCTCGACGGCGGTGGCGGGATCCCCGACCTTCCTGGCGACATGCTCTAGGAGAGTCTCCTCACCGAACACGGGCTCCAGCTCGCCGGGGAGTAGGGCGGACGCCCTAGCGTTGGTCGGTGCCCTCACAACCCCTTCACTCGGCTTGTAGGCGGGGTCGTCGGTCCCTGCCACGGCCCCATATATTATCCTTAGGAGCGTTGTTTTGCCAGCCCCCGAAGCCCCGACGACAGCGACGACATCGCCTGGCTCTATGGTTATGTTCACGTCCCTCAGGACGAAGCGCTCCACCCTCCTCTTCTCCACCCCGAAAGCCCTCAGCACCTCCTGGAGGTCCGGTGGCATGCCACTTATGTCGAGTTCGCTCGAGTACTCCTTACTAATACCCTCCAGAATGATCGGTGTGGCCAGGGGCTCCACCTTCCCGAACCTGGGCCTGTAGAGTCTGCCGCCGTGGGCCCTCCCCAGCGGGTCGGTCTTCAGGTAATTCTCTATCCTCTCTCTCGCCTCTTCGCTTAGAGGGTACATGAGGACAGGCCTCCCCGAAGCAGTGTCCCACATGTACTTGAAGCCCGCCTTCTCGAAGAACGGGTTATACCTAGCCATCTGGGCAATGACCTCTATGATGTGCTTCCTCTTCTTCATCTCCGGTATCCTCCTCTCAGCAACCCACTGCACAGCTGCCTCAACCGCCAGCACGCCTAAGCCGTCGCCCCTGTAGTCGGGGTGGATCACGACCCTGGCAACCCTCGCGGCCGCAGTGTTGGCCCACTTGAGGGCTTCCTCCCATATCTCCTCCCCGAGCGCCGTCCTCGCTATCTTCCTTGAGCCGTAGATGCTGTAGAGCTCCCTGTACCTTCTAAGGAGCTCGGACCTCTTGGCCAGGGCCTCGGGCCAGAACGTTGGGTGGAACCATGACTTCGGGAAGAACCTCTCCCTAACCAGCCTCTCGACCTTACCATCGGGGAGGCGCCTGCTCATGAGGGGTATTGGGGTGTCCATCCTGACGTAGCCCACGACCCTCGGCTCGTACTCCTTCCTCGAGACGAGCTCGAGTATGAGGAACCTGGAGGAGGGCAGGGAGGCACGGATCTCGTGGAGCTTCATCGGCACCCCGTGCTCCGGGCACTTCGGCGGCACGTTCCCCTCAGCGAACCTCCCGCAGACAGGGCACCTCCACACAGCGACGACCTCCTCCTTGCTGGCGTAGTGGTACTGCTCCAGCTGCACGATGTCTAGGTAGTCCCTCTCAGTAACGGCCTCCCTAGCAAGCACCCTGTACTCATAAACAACACCCCTACCCAGCGGGTCCCTCCTCTGCAGGCGGAACTCCCTAGACCAGGGAGGCCATACAAGAACCTCCTCACCACCCCAGACACGCCAGAGCACGTAGTCGGTTCTCTCAAGCACTAGCCTACCGTCAATGGGCTTCGGGTCACTCAGGACCTTAAGCACGACCTCCTCACCGGGCCTAAGCCACTGTGCCACCGTACCAGCCATGAGGAGCACGACCTCGGTCCTCTCAACGGAGACCTCGACAGCGCCGGACCACCTGTAGCCCACCCTCGGGACGTTGATTGACCTGACCCTACCCCTTAACGGGACCATCTGCGGTATCCTCAAAACAGGCCCCGTAAGCTTGTTGGCGATAAAGCAATAACGTTGATCGTGATGGAAACGCTTTAACCCCTCAGCAACAGGGATCAAGGGAACTCGTTGACACTGAAGGTGTTCCGGGAGTCGTATGCCGCCCTCTCCAAGTTCGTTATTTCCGCGCTCGACCTAATCAGTGAGGATGAGGTCAGTAAGTTCATACAGCTTCTTGAGGCCTCCTACGAGTCCGGGAAGAAGGTGCTCGTCATCGGCGCTGGCCGCTCGGGCCTTATCGGTAGGGCATTCGCCATGAGGCTGATGCACCTCGGGTTCAACACCTACGTCCTCGGGGAGACCATTGTGCCGGCCCTCCAGCCCGGTGATGTCGTGGTGGCGATATCTGGCTCCGGGAGGACGAGGCTCGTCGTCACCGCCGCCGAAGTGGCTAAGTCCGTCGGTGCGAGGGTGGTTGCCGTAACGACATTCCCGGACTCCCCCCTTGCCCAGATAGCTGACCACGTCGTTAGGGTTCCGGGGAGGTCTAAGGTCTCTGCTGAGGACGACTACAACGTCAGGCAGCTCATAGGCATATACGAGCCCCTCGCCCCTCTCGGGACGCTCTTCGAGTTAACGGCTATGGTGACGCTGGACGCCGTGATCTCTGAGCTCATGACGAGGCTGGGGAAGACTGAGGAGGACCTGAGACAGAGGCACGCCAACATAGAGATATGATTGGGTGAGGGGCGCTAACCAACCAACAATGTCTTAATCTTACCCACCAACATTATTCTGGGTTTGCGAGGTTTGAGCTATGTTGCTGTTGACCGACTGATTAGGTTGATAGACAGCATTGACCTAGCCACGTACAGGGTTCTGAGGGTTGTTGACGGCGAGCTCTTCGGGCCGGAGGAGGTCGAGGGGATGGCCAGTAAGGACGAGGCGGTCCTGGTTCTGGCGAAGAGGACAGAGCCTTGGGAGGGGAGGGAGTTCGTCTACGCCGTTAAGGTCGGGGACGTGGGGAAGAGGTTCTGGTTCGAGATACCTAGGATAGAGATGATAAAGCTCGCCACATCAGCCGCCTCAGCCGTCACCGCCGACGTGCGGAGAGCGGAGCTATACGCCACCCCGAGGCCGGAGACCGTCGCGGTGATGAACCAGGTCCTGAGGGCCCTCAAGAGGTACTCCCCCGACGCGTACGTGAAGACACTGATAGACCTCGGCACCGGCGCAGGGGACGACCTAATAAACGCTGTCTCCTTCGCCGCCAGGCTCCTAACGGACAGGCTCAGCAAGCACGTCTACATCACAGCGATCAGCAAGGCCAGGCACTACTTCGGGGCGATGATGCCGGGGAGAGCCCTCACCAAGGAGTGCCTGACCAGGTTCGCAAAGCTCGATCCGCCGGAGGGGGGTGGCTCCTTCCTATGCTTCGGGATCTCCCCCGCGCACGTACTTAAGGACCTGAGGTCGCTCCTCACAATCTCGAGGTTCGCCCTGAGCGGGTACGAGTACGGCGCGAGCGAGCTACACGGAGTGATTGAGGCCGACCCCAGCGTATTCACTGCCGAGGACCTTAGGGCCTTCATGAGGGAGACCAAGGCCAGTGGGGACATAAGGTTCCGGGAGGTGGGGAAGGATACGGCATGGGTCACGCTCTTCGAGGTATGGAGTGAGTGGTTCGCTGACGTGCTGAGGAAGGTGAGGGAGGGTCTTGAGGGAGTAGCTCCCGAGCTAAGGAGGTTCGCAGCCGTGGAGGCCCACAGAATTCTCAAGTCGATTGATGAATTACTCAGCAAGCCGGGCATGAGGTGATCGGTGTGGGCAGGGTAATCACTCCGGAAGCACTGTTTCGTTTCCTCATGGTACTGGCCGCGGCTATCTGGCCAGCACTGCTCGCCCTCAGCCTGGGGATAACGCCGAGCAACGCACTATTAGTTCTTATCACCATAGGCCTAAGCACCGGCATAGCGGCTGTGGCGGCCCAGCACAGGCCGGGGGCGATATCGCTCGCTTTCGCGGTCTCCTACATAGTGCTGATGGTGTCAGCATATGGCGTGCCAGAGGCGAGGGCCCTGGCACCGTGGTCACACGAGTACATCATAACGACTGCCTCGCTCGTAATACTCCCAGCCCTCTACGCCACCCTCAAGAACGACGCCGACTGCGTGGTCCCGCAGGCCCTCATAGCGTTCGGTGCGGCGCTAATAACGAACCCGACCGTATCAGCGGTCGGGTACGGCATAGCGGTGTCAGCCACTTCATTCATAAGAAAGCCCAGAGCCATTGTCTCATTCGTTCTGGCAGCAGCCACGTACTTCTTTCCCTTCATAGGCCTTAGCCAGGCTTTCGACCTGACGACCGTGCCGCACCTAGTGATAGCAGAGATACCCGTGGACAGCCCATCGTATTTCTCAGCCATACTCGGGCTCTACGTTCTACTAATAATTGGTGGGTCATTCCTTGGTGCTTTCTCCATACTCGTCTGGAGTAGGGTGCAGAACGCGAGGAACGTGAGGCATGCCCTAATGCTATCAGCCTACCTCACGATCCCGCCGATCGCTCTGGTCGGGCTCGGCGCGAGCATAATATACGCCCTCACGATGGTTGTCCCGACGCTGGCCATAGTCAGCGCTATAGGGGGCGGCGTGTTCTCGATGACGGCCGCCACCACATACATGATGCTCAGGCTAGTCATGGAGGGGCAGAGGACTGCCTCCGCCCTTAGGAGGAGGCTTGCGGCACTCGACGACAGGTTCAAGAAGATGAGGGCGTTCATAGAGCACGTAACGACAGCGCCCATACTCAGCAGCAAGGTCCTGGAGGAATTCAATAACAGGCTCAACTCAGTGCAGAGGAAGATAATATTCGCTAGGAAGGTGCTCGATCAGGCCGGGCACGACCTCGAGGCACTAGCCAAGGTCGAGGGGATGCTTGAGGAGATCGAGGTGGAGCTGAAGCGCATCGAGGAATCGTTCAGGGAGGAGTACATGAAGGCCGTAGCCATGTTGCAGGATATCTACAACCTCATAGCCCTCTTCCGCGGCCCGATGCCTGATGTGGCGGCAGAGCTGAAGGAGGTGGCTAGGGCGGGGCCAGAGAACTTCAGCGAGGCCCTCGCCTCATTCAACGCCATAGGTGAGGAGATGTGCAGGGTTATGACAGAGCTACTCGCGGAGTTCACGGAGAACCTCTCTGAGGTGATAGGGTACCCGATAAGGATCGAGTCAAGCGAGTGCGGCTCGGGTGAGCAGGCCCTTAAAGCGGTTAAGGAGATGAGCAAGAGGCTGAGGGAGATACTGAAGGACCACAGGAAGGAGCTCGTGAACGCATACAACGCCCTCATAAAACTGAGGAACGCCTTCAAGGAGCTCAGGTCCACCGCAGAGGAGATTGCCTCAACGAGGACCGGGTCACTGATACTGAGGTTCACGGACAAGCTCTCAGAGGTCTCGGACATAATGCCGACCCTAGCAGCTGCTGTGGCGCTACTCACAGAGATGGGGAAGGAGATAAGGTACTTCGCCACCGAGCTAATCGATGCCATAAGGAAGGACGTCATGCTCCTCGAGAAGGAGATAGATGCGAGGGTTAAGGCGACAGTGATGAGCGGTGACGTCACGGTACCCATCGGGGTGAACATCAACGCCATCAATGACGCCGTGAGCGAGCTCTCAGACATGAGGACTCTCGGCAACTACTATGAGGTAATAATCACGGCGGCAGACCTCCTCCCAAAGATAGCCAGGCTGTTCATTAGCCAGCTAAGGTACCTGGAGAGGATCGCTGAGTGGTCAAGGATAATACCGCTAGCGTTCGACTACATAAGCTACAGGCTCTCGAGGGACGGCGAGGTCAGCATATCGGGGCTGCCGTTCCGCAGGGAGGTCGCTGAGTGGCTGGCGAAGATATACGCCCACGTGAATAGGAGGGCGGCGATCTCTGAAGGGAAGATCGTGTTAAGGGGTGGTGAGTGATGGTCCTCACCAGGTGCAGGGAAGGGGCTGAGGAGTTCCCCTGCGATGTCACCCTCCAGCGGGACAGCATCCTGATCACCGGAGCCGCTGGTTACTCATACCTCAGGCAGATCGGGATAGTGGCCATAGACAGCGTAGAGCGCCTCGGCAACACCGTAAGGATAAGGCTCCTGGACGGCACCGAGGTCAGCTTCCAGATAAGGGCCGAGCTTATACCTGTGGCGAACTACGTCCTGAGAAAGATAGAGCTGAGAGGGCGGGTGACCGA
>WAOK01000045.1 GCA_015521325.1 Desulfurococcales archaeon
CCCGTGAGGTACAAGGAGCACGCCGACCTCGTGAAGAATCAAGCAAGAATGAATTGCGAGAGCCCCGTGAGCTGGTGATAGCGTACACTGCCGTCAGGCGAATCAAGCAAGAATGAATTGCGAGTCGTTATGCCTTGGTACCTCATGTTGGTCATCGTCTTCTCGAATCAAGCAAGAATGAATTGCGAGATTAACGAGGTTGTAGTATACCTCGTAATCGTCGGGGTTGAATCAAGCAAGAATGAATTGCGAGGCAGCATCAGGCTGCTGCTTCATCAACTCCCAATACTTAAGAATCAAGCAAGAATGAATTGCGAGAATATTGCGTAAAAATTGTACCTCTTATTAAGCTCTTGAATCCATAAAGAAGGAATTGTGAGAATCAAGAGAAAATAAAGCGAATGTACTTCTCAAACTCTGTGTGAATCCAGCAAAGAAGGTATTGTGGATCCAGCCGGGTCTAGGTAACCCCAATAATCGGGTTCGAATTAGGCGAGAATGAGTTGCGAGGGTAGCTCGGTGCAGTAGCGCTCTTCTGCTGCTCGCCCGAGTGTATCTATTAAGATGGAGTTGTAAAAAAGGATGGCTTGATCTATTTCTGGGGGCTTGTTGTCTAGAATGTTTGATTTTGGTTGTGCTCTGTATTGTGTGGGGATGCGGTTAATGGGATCTGGGAGGGTTGTTGTGAGGTCTTGGGACGAGCTCCCCGATGTTTTGTTGCCTGGGAGGTACCGTGTTGGTGATGTTGAGGTCGAGGTGCGTGAGCGTGTGAGCAAGGAGGAGGTGGTGATGGTTGTTGAGGGTATTAAGCGTCTGGCGCGGGAGTACTATGACTGAATTAGTTTCTTGGTTCTTGGCTGTGCCTGTGTGGGGATATTGGTGAGGAATGTGTTATGGTGTGTGCGTTGCTTTTGTTTCGTGGTGTTACCGTCGTTCAGGTCGTGTGATTCATCGTGTGAGTGTTAACGGTTTTTAGTCTGTGCCTTGCTCCCTATATGGTGTCGATCCTGGAGTTCGTTCAGCTCCCCAGGCTCCTGGCTGTGTTAACTGTTGAGTCTGGGCCGACCTACGTTGATAAGGTCTCCCACGCCCCCTCTAAGGACCTTGCTCTCCTATATATTGAGGAGGCCCTTAGGGACGCTGATGCGTTGATGCGTGCTGGGAGCGCTGGCTTCGAATCGGGAGCGGCTTTCCGCGAATTCAGCAAGATCAGCTGGGACTACGTCAGGAAGGAGATTGAGGCCCTTAAGGAGGTCGGGAGTGCTAGAGAGTTGAGGGAGATCCTTGCCTACATCTCGGCCAAGGCCTTAGCCCTTGCTCAGCGTATCAAGGCCCCCTCCAAGGAGGGAGAGGGAGATGAAAAGAAGGGGGAGGGGGCTGAGCAGGTTTCGTCGGGGTGATCCGTGATGGGCTCACCGTTCATATCCGTAAGGGGTAGGGTGATCCTCAACGCCGAAGCACTCAACATGACTGAGTCTGTTGGGAACTACGTGAAGCACAGGAGAGTCCCCGTCGTGGTTAGGAGGGGCGGCGAATACCTAACGCTCTTCGTCCCAGCAATAAGCGGCGAGTCAATAGCGCACGGCTACCAGGCCCTCCTAGCCAAGGAGGCGCTGGCGAGAGGCCTAAACGTGTGCGACCTCTGCTCCAAGGGGATATTCCTCAAATCAAGCAATGACAGGATACTGGCTAAATCGTTCGAGGCCCACTTCAAGAGACTCGGCAAGAAGCCTGAGGACATCAAAGACGCCTACGAGCTAGAGAAATTCATCATAACCGGCTGCGTCGTAGAGGACGTAGGCGGTTTCCTATTCGCTCCCGCAGGGGGCGGAAAGAGAAAAGTAGGCGTAAACCAGGCGAAGAGAACGAGCAACTTCTACACCGGGTATATGATACCTGTGGCCGAAGCCCTAGAGAACGCCGTCATCGAGCCGCAGCTCCACTCCAGGTACGCCCTCGGCACAGAGTTCGTTGAGAGGGGAGAGGGCGGGGAGAGAGCTCAGGGGCAGATGATATACTATGTCGAGATAGCGTCAGCGCCTTACGTGTTCAGCCTAGACATAGACACTAAGTACATCGGGAGAATAACATTCGACACAGCCCACGCAGGCGAGCTCGTCGTGAGCAAGGAAGAAAGGAAGGAGAGGATAGCCGCCGCCCTAGAAGCGATGAGAAAGCTCGTCCTCGAGCTCGGCTTCGGCGCCAAGAAGACCAGGTTCCTCCCAACCATCGAGTGGGAGTCCCTAGCCATAGCGGTATCGGACGACGTTTGGACGGTGCCGACCCCGTTCACAGCCGACTACATAGAGAGGGCCAAGAAGAAGCTGAATGCCGTCAGCGAGGGCACGAAGCTCTATACGTACACCAAGGGTGGCGAGGAGACCATAGAGGAGGTGCTGGATAAGGCCATAGAGGACGCCCTCAACAGGGCGTGATCGGTGCCCCAGAGATGAGGGAGTACATAGCATACATAGTGGACACAGAGTTCGTGTGGGGCTACCAAACGAACGTGGCAGGCCTATCAAAGACACCGCCCTCATTCACTTACCCACCCCCCACCACATTCCTCGGCGCAGTAACGGAGGCGATAGCGAAGAGGGAGGGCCTCGGCGAAGCCTCATACATAAGGATACTGAACGAGCTTGTAGAGCCGCTCCTAGCAATAGCGATCAGGCCAAAGAACATCTACCCACTCAAGACACTCGACATAAACAGGGTCATAGCGGTTAGGTCATCATCGGTGAAGCTCCCGAGCGGGAAATCAATACAGGTCCAGCACCCCGACCCCGAACACATAGACAAAGCATTTGATGCGCCAGCGAGAGGAAAGACCGTTGCCTCACCAGTGGGCGGCCCCCCAACAATAACCTGGGTACTGGTCTTCGCGGAGAAGCCCGCTTCCCTCGATGCAAGGGACCTGTGGAGGATCCATAGGCTCGGTACTAAAGAGAGCATCGTCTCTGTAACGCGGGTTGAGAGGACTGAGGCAACGCTGGTGGAGGGGGGCAAGGCGAGGACAGAGTACTCCGTGCCCCTAAAGTACGTGAAAAGATTCATGCCAAAAATAGGGAGCGAATGGATCGTTGAGTCATATGCCGACCCCTTCAAGCCATTCAACGGTGACTCACCCGCTACTAGGTATGTGGCGGGTGACACGATCCTTTTCACCCTACCCCTGAATAAGGGCCCGCTAATGCCCTCAGTAGCTGATGTGGAAGCAGGGGATGGTGGTGCGGTGTACCGGGTGGGTAGGGCCAGCGTTATAGGGGTGATGAAGAAGTGAGGGTGAGGATAAGGTTACCCCCTGACGGCTCCTTTCTTTCAGCAACAATATATGAGGGACTGCTCCGCCTCGTTGCTTCCGGGGCCTCGGTGAGTGAGAGGGGTGACGAGGTAGTTGCCTCCCCGAAGATCCTTAGGCAGGCCTTCAAGGCTGTGGCTGAATGGGCGGGGGAAGAGTTAGGGATAGCCAATACTGGGAAGAACGACGTTAAGTACGTGAAGATGATCCTGGATCACTTCGGTATCAACTACGATGACATAGCCCCGAGGAAGAAGACGAAGAAAGGGGAGGAGGTAGCTAAGAAAATCGGGTACGGCACCATACTCAAGCACATAGCTGAGGCCGAGAAGGGCTGGGACACCCTCGCCGACATAGACCTCAGGCTCGAAGTGGAGACTAGGAAGAAGTACATCCTCGTCTCAACCGATCCCGAGAACGGACTCCAGCTACCAGTATTCAAGCCAGACAGATACAAAGGCCTCAGGCTACCGGAGGCCGGAGTAGTCACCGAGATGTTCAGGTTCGGGATAGGGTTGGAGGCTGCCCTCATAGGTCTTCTGGGGATGGGGAGCGCCCACGCCGCATCTATCGGGGGCTCGCACTTCTTCCTATTCATTGACCCATCCCAGGCAGCGACGGTGATCGCGTCAGCCGCACTCGGTAAGGACGCGAGGAAGTATGCTAAGGCACTAATTGATGCCCGGGACGCAGGTGCTAAGGCACTTAGGGGGTTAGGGGACGCGCTTGTGTACGTCGAGGCAGCGGTGTCGAGGCTGCTAGTTGACTTAGGCGTTAGGAGGGCCATGAGGACCGGGAATATCAGGAGGCTGAGCCTGAGGCTTGTTAGGGTTGATGAGGAAGGGAACACATACAAGATCTACGGCGACACACCCCTGAGCATCAGTTCTGGGGAAAGGGAGTATGCTGAGGTACTTGCACAGCACATGGATCCGGAGAAGTCCCCGCTTATCCGATGCCTTAGGAGGGAGGCCATGAGGCTCAGGATGAAGGGAGTGCAGCCGTGTGAGGAGAGCACGCACGTCATAAACGCCGTACTCTGGCTCATGAGGTACGTGAGCACCGGATCCTCACACTTCCTAGCACAGTACGTTAGGGAGCTAGTCAATGCCGCCGACATAGCTGAGGCGTCCGAGAAGCGTGGCAGGGCCGCTGCCTATAGGAGGATGGTGGCCAGCCTACTGAAGGTGATGTAGCCCGGGGGGTGAGTGGTTGGGTACCCTCACCGAGCACTACAGGGCAGTCCTCAACTCCTTCAACTGGTTGGGGAGGCCCGCAATCGACGCCGCCATCAAGGCCCTCGATGCTGACTGGGACAGCAAGAACGTCTTCCTCATAGAGGCTCCTACAGGCTACGGAAAGACAGCCGTCTCACTCACTATCGCTAGGTACTCTGTTAAGGAGGAGGCTAAGGCCATCATAGCCTACCCCCTGAGAACCCTCCTCGAGGATCAGGTGAGGAAGTTCAAGGCTGTATTCGGTGATGACGTGGGCACTAGATACATGCTTAACCCGGGGTCGCCCTACCTCGTGAAGCCCGTCACGTTAACGACTATCGACACACTCACCATGACCTACGTGGGCCTCGCCCCTGAGGACGTTAACAGGGTCCTTAAGGGGTACCTCAACGACGGCACGGCGACGGCCTCGGTTGGGCACTACCTATTCTCTAGGGCCTCTGTCATGATGAGCAACATCGTCATTGACGAAGCTCACCTGATGGCCGACCTCCCCAAAGGGTTAAGCGCGTTGGTGGCTCTAGCCAGCATGGCGGCGGAGGAGAGGGTGAGGCTAGTCCTCATGACGGCGACAGCGCCTAAGAAGCTCTATGAGGTGCTTGAGGAGGCAGTCGGTAGGGACAGGTTCCTCCACATACCATTCAAAGCCTCACCCAAGGACACGTTCGTGGCGGAGAGGGAGAGGAAAAGCTACTCGGTTGATGCGAGACCTGTGAAAGGGGTTGAGGAGGTAGTAGAGTGGTTGATCGATGCGGGCAAGGACATGGAGAGGCGGCGTGCCCTACTAGTGTTTAACACAGTTAGTGAGGCAGTGAAGGCGTTCGATGCCCTGAATACCGCTGGTGGGTGGGTTGCTGACGCTGTGAAGGTGCTCGTGCACTCAAGGTATACTGCGGCAGATAGGGAGGCGCTGGCGGATAGGCTGGAGAGCCTCAGTGAGGGAGGCAGAGACTACGTCGTCGTAGCTACGCAGGTTGTGGAGGCAGGGGTTGACATAACCTCCAACATATTCGTCAGCGATGCCGCCCCGCCAACCTCAATAATACAGAGGGCGGGGAGGTTCCTAAGGCGTGGTGAGTCATTCGGGAGAGCATTGATATGGTGGGAGCCCGGGCCAGGGAACAAAATCGTTACTAGAAAAGTGAATGGCGATGAATTCTATAAAGTGTACCCCGCCGACCTCGTAAGGGCGACGATAGAGTGGGTGAGCAACAGCAACCCCGGCCTCCACCTACCTGAGTACCCCTCCGGGGCCAGGAAAGGGTATGCCGACCTCATCAACAGCGCCTACGAGAACGTCTACGAAGTCATCCGGGGCCTTGTGGTCGAGTTAAGGGATATTGCAAGGGATTTCAGGCAAGGCGCTGTGAGGGCTGCTGACCTCCTAATGAGGGAGGGCGGCTCCCTCATAAGAGATGACACCCTAGTGCCGGTGATCCCTTCGAAGCTATTCGGGAAGCGTGGAGAGACCAGTAAAGCCTCCGTGCCCCTATCAGCGGGCGCAACTGCATCACTCATCGCTAGGGGCCTCATAAGCGAGGCCGTATTGAACCGGAACCGTTCGGAACCAATAAACGAGGGCGAGATGATTAGGGAAGTAAAGAAGTATGGGCCAGCGAGAGCACTGACTAGGTACATGCTCATGCACGGCGTGACCGCCTTCATAGCTAAGCTGGGTTACGATAAGGTGAGGGGACTTGCGCTACGGTGAGGTCAAGGCCTACTACGAGGATTGCGGCGAGAAGATCGTGTCAGAACCTCTTCTCCAGCACCTGAGGGGTGTCGGCGACATATTAGCGGGTGCTGCTAGATCGGTGCTCGCGAGGTACCTGCGCCGGAAGCACGGTCTGGGGGATGACTTCATTAACTACCTGGCCCTAGCAGGCTATCTCCACGACATAGGGAAGGCCGTAATCACGAGGGTATGGAGAGGGCAATGTATAAAGTACTCGTTCAGGGGGCACGAGGCTGTCTCCGCATACATAGTCGCAAGGCTAGTTCGTGAAGCGGAGATAACTGACGATATCATCGCTGCTGCCCCCGTGTTCGCCGTGCTCTATCATCACCACGCAATGAGTACAGAGAAAAGAATAGAGATAGAGGACCTAAAGAAGATCAGGCCCCAGGTAAGGTCAGCGCGTGAGCTAGCGAACCTAATAGCTAAGGCGATCAAGCCCTTACCAAGGAGCATGAGGTCAAACCTTGAAGGGGCTGTGCCGACCGCCGCTGAGGAAGTGATGAGCAACCTTGAGGAAGCCATAGCGATGGTAGGTAGCGAAATCGATGACTGGCTGTGGTACGCTGCTGCCAGTAAGGAAGGAGGCTTCGCCGTCCTCACGGCCTCAGTCGCTGCGCTCGTTGCCGCTGATTACGTCACAGCTGCATCCGCTAGGACGTCTCCGAGGTCTGGGTTCTCCGCCGCTGCTTTAGAGTTCGCAAGGTATTATTTGGGGGTAGTGCCTTGATAACTGAGTTCGTTCTGGAGCTCGTTGCTGAGGAGGGCTGCACCCTCCCAGCGTTTGCTGGGTACGAGAGCAGGGCCGCCGTGCTCTCGGCCGTTAAGGAGACGGATGAGTCCCTCGCCAAGATTCTCCACGACGGCGTAGAGTTCCCTGGGGGTAGGGGGAGGAGGTCGGTGGTCGTTGTGAGGGCGATCCGCTTCAGTAAGGGGGCGTGGTCGGTTGTGGGCGGGAGGTCCCCTAGGAGGCTGCCTCCATGGCCCCCAGCCCATGGGGGCAGGGTGGTTGTTGAGGCAGGCGCTCAGGGGGAGCTGAAGGTGCTCATCCTGAGGGACGAGTACGCGGTGGGCTTCATGTCCGCCCTGACCTCAAGGATCGGGAAGGTGATCAACGTCGCTGCCTGCCCCCTCCGCGTCGCGAGTGTCCGCATAAGCGTCCTCGACCCGGCCAAGATAATGGGTGACGCCGGCGGTGACTGGGTGGGGGCGGACCTCAGGTTCGTGACCCCCACATACCTCAACCCCTTGACCGGCGACATGGAGTACAAGATACTGTGCCCCGACCCAACCCACCTAATGGCGTCGGCGATAGCCATAGCCAGGTTCGTGACGGGGAAGGACCTCCCGAGGCCGGAGGAGGTCGCGCAGCACCTCTACATATCCGGCCTAGACATCGAGACGATCAAGGTCGAGAAAGGGGAGCAGACACCCACGGGCTTCACAGGGTGGGCTAAGCTCAGGCCAAAGAAGGAGGCCGGCGGGGAGGTGAGGAAGCTCGTTCAAGGGCTCCTCAGACTGGCTGAGGTAACGGGAATCGGCGGCAACAGGTCTGCCGGGTACGGAGAGGTAAGGGTGAGGTTCGAGGCAGCGGGTAACGAGAGCAGTGAGTAGGCCCACTAACCCGCTGCGCTGGCCCTAGGCCGCCCCCTCCCTCCCCTTACGGAGGCCCTCATAGACCTCCACCACCTTATCGGCCAGGGCCCCTCCCATAGCCTCGAGGGCAGACAGCAGCACGAGCTTCAGCTGCGCCGGTGTTTCGACCACGTCCTTGAGTGCATAGATCGTGCGTCCCACCCTTAATGCACCCCTCAGCCACTTCTCGGCGGCGTCAACGTACCCTGGCTTGGCTATTACGTAAGGCCTCGCGGGGTACTGCCTCGGCACGATCAGCTTGGCAGGACCGGTATCTATACTGATCACTAGGGCCCCCTCCTCCCTCACTCTCAGCAGCTCGCCCAGCTCCCGAATGTGCTCCCCGTGCTCGGTAAGGAGCTCCCTCGCCTCACCCGCCAGGCACTCAAGGAGCTCCGCGACAGTCCCCGCCCCATCAACGCACCCACCACTTAATGGGAAGAGCAGCTCCTGCCCAGCGACTCCCGCGACGGCCCACGCCCTGATTGGTTCCGTGGGGTCGAGGGACGGCCTTATCAACCCCGCCGCCCCGCCCCCAGCATACATCGCCTCCCTCACCCCGATCCGGAGGCCTGGCACGTCCCTCCTTATCGCGTCCGCCGCCCTCTCAGACCCGCTTATCAGCGTGAGGCGGAGGACCTCAGCCGGGGCTACCCCGAGCTCCCTCCCCGCGTAGTGCACGGCCCCGCCGCCGGGGCTTAGGTCAGCGAACCGGTTGAGGAGGGCCCACGCAGCCGCCCTCGCAATGACAGCGTCCTCACCCTCGATCGAGGCCTCCTCATCATACACGACCCCATCCCTCAAGGGGACAGGCATAGTCAGCGGCAGGCCCCGCCACACCTCCCCACCAATAACGGACTCCACTATACCCTGCCTCACCTCCTCCCCC
>WAOK01000046.1 GCA_015521325.1 Desulfurococcales archaeon
CCCTCAACATCATCGGTCTCTCCTCAATAAGGGCGCCTAGGTCACCCTCCTCGAGAGCCTTAATCACTGCCTCGACCGGGGTAGGGTCACTAGCTTTCCGGAGTGCTGACCTGAGCTCGCCTTTCAACTGCTTGATCTCCCTACGGGGTCCCCTTCCACTGATGACCTTGAGTACCCTTGACTCAACGGATTTCGCGAGTCTGCCTGTGTCGTCGGCACTCACGAGCGCTTCGTATATTTCCTTTCTCAACCTCACAACCCTAGCCCCCTCGACTGCCTCAAGAACCTCATTCGCGATGTGTATAACCGATGGCGGCATCCTGTGCTTGACCCTCCTAATTCCTTCCCCAATCACTCTGGCAAGCTCAGTGTTCAGGATTTTCCTTCCCCTGTTCCCTAAGGATTCGAGGTGGTTCGCTATGTCGATTATTGCTGGGACGTACCTGAGCCTGTAGTAGTTTGTCGCCGCTCTCTCGAGGTGAAGCGTGCTTGGCTCGAAGCCCTCCACCACTGTTCCATGCACTATGAAGAGGAGTGACACGAGGCCCAGGGCCGTTGATGCGTAGTAGTACGAGTACGCTATGGCCAGTGCGTAGAGCTCCCTCTGCCCGTACCTCACGTTCTGGACTGTGACAACGACGACAGTCAACGCGAATATCATCGCCGTGATGATCAGGGAGAGGACGAATGAGTCCGCGTCACCTCCCTCACCGGACTTGGCGAGTCTGATGATGTTAATGAACAAGTACCTATCGAAGAGAGCTATCAACAACGTCATAGCGGCTGACGTAGCTACCAAGGCAGCGACCTCTTCTCCACCGACATTTAACTCCCCCACAACGAGGTAGAGCAGGGCGGCCAGCGGGGCGGCGGCGACTGCTGACCACTTAATAACTGCCTTCGCACGGGAGTACCTCACCCTCAAAGAGCCGATCACGCCAGCAACCGTCAACGCCCAGATAATGGCAGCTGCCACGACCAAGCCCACGAACAATAACCTACTTATGTATGGGAACGGTAGGGCCTCCCGAACCGGCCTTATGAGAACCCCCGAACCAAGAACACCCATGAAGAGGTAGGCATTGAGTACACTGGCCAGTAAGGACTCATCCAAGAGTAACTGGAGCAGGAGATACGCAGCAGCTGCTGAGACAACTATTGTTGTGTCGCTGACGTCGGTACTGCCCATGTAGTAGATAGCTAGGCCAGCCACGGCGGGCACGTATAGCAGTACCTTCGCAAGGCCGCTCTTCACCCACGCACCCAGCGAGTTGGTGTGGCCAGCCTAAAAGGTAGTGCTTTGGAGGAAAGAGGCTATCTGTTCATCGTACTGGAACACTATCGGTGAACCACCTGAGTGTATGAACACCACCACCGAGCCCCTCGGGAAGTAGCCGTTCCTCGCCAGGTCGATCAGGCCAGCGAAGGCCTTTCCCGTGTACACGGGGTCCAGAATGATGGCTTCCTTGGTGGCGGCGAGCCTCATTGCCTCCACCACCTCCTTCGTTATGTTGCCGTACCCGCCGAAGACGTAGTCGTCCACCACGACGATGTCCCCTTCCCTCACAGGGTTCTCGATACCGAGTAGCTCTGCTGCCTCGTTGGTGAGGCGCCTCACTACGTCTTTAGCGGCGCCCCTGGCCTTCCCGACACTTATGCCCACGACGCCCACCTCCTCTACACCAAGCGCCCTCAGACCCAAGAGTAGGCCTGCATGCATTGCGCACGTGCCATCAGCCAACACTACGTAGTTGATGCCCTTGCCGAGGGCCCTGACCTGCTCCATTAACTCGGCAGCAGCCTCGACGTATCCGAGAACGCCAACGGGTGATGCGCCGCCGGCCGGTATAACGTATGGCTTGAGACCCTTCTCCCTCAGCTCCTCAGCAAGTATCTCCATCTCCTTCACTGGGTCAGATTCCGTGAACACCACCTCCGCGCCGAGGAGCTTATCGAGCAGGAGGTTGCCTTTAAGCTCCCTGCTGCCGGGCGGTGTGAGGACAAGGTAAGCCCTCAGACCTGCCTTGACCGCCGCCGCGGCAGTCAGGCGTGCGTGGTTCGAGTGCGTCGCGCCCGTGGTTATGACCGTGTCGTACCCCTTTGATAGGGCGTCGCCGATCAGGTACTCGAGCTTCCTAACCTTGTTCCCGCCGAGCGCTAACTCGACAGCATCATCTCTCTTGAACATCAGCTCTATCCCTAGTTCCTCACTCAGTCTAGGAGCTTGTTCCAGTGGGGTGGGAAAAGTTCCTAAAGCGTACTTGGGAAAGCTACTGAGTCGAGCGAGCATTCGCTGACCCGGTGATGATCAGTACAGTAATAGTTTATTCTTTGTTCGGGCCACATACTTTTATACCTCTCCTATAACATTGTTATAGGATACAGATGATGGTGAGGGAACTACAGAAAAGCGTGAGTGTGGAGCTAGTTCCGATAGAGTCGCTGAGACCTCATGAGAGGGTTATGGAGGAGCATGTGAGAGAACTGATGAATGACATAATAAGGGATGGTAAACTGATCTATCCAATACTTGTCGATAGGGAAACCATGATCATTCTCGACGGCCACCACAGGGTTGAGGCACTTAGGAGGTTAGGGGCGCGTTACGTACCCGCTGTCCTTGTTAATTACAGAAACAACGGAATCAAGGTACGTTCCTGGAAGAGGAATCAGGCGGTTAGTAAGGAGGACGTAATTAAGGCTGGTATAGAGGGAAAGTTGTTGCCGCCCAAGACTAGCCGCCACATAACTCCTTTTGAGATACCCGAGGTGAATGTTCCTCTACATGTTTTGTTTGGGGGTGTGTCTCATGTCCTTAAAGCTTATAGATTTGAAAGAGGTGTACAAGAGGAAGGTCCCTGAACCCGAGCTCGAGGTACTCATGAACGAGTGGTCCAAGATACTGAGAAAGGGGTGCATAGAATCAAAAACTGACATAGCTGAATATAGATTCGAGGAACTGGTCGCTATCGCTGAGCTAGGCCTAACACGCGTACCTGTAGGGAGTAAGGGCGAGTGTGTCCCACTAGAGAAACTCGGCCTATACGATGATGTAAAGGGCGATAGGTACAGGGTATTCAACAGTACTGTGGAGCTACTGACTAATAATTGGCCGACACCCCTGGTGAGGCTTAGGTCCTTGAGTGACGGCGGCTACTCTGTGTGGGCGAAGCTGGAGTGGTACAATCCATACAGCTTCAGCGTGAAGGATAGGATAGGTTGGTACATGGTTAAGAAAGCCCTGGAGAAGGGGAAGAAATCAGAGAGAGTATTCGAAGCCACATCAACCAACACGGGCATGGCTCTAGCTGCTATGGCGGCAGTGAATGGGTTCTCAGTGAAGCTGTTCATACCTAAGAGCATACAGAAAGCGAGTGATATCCTCCTGAAGGCATTAGGTGCTGAGGTTATTAGGACAGACAAGCCCCTAACTGTTGACTCGATCGAGGACGTTAAGAAAGCAGCTAGTGCAGAAGGGGCGTTCCATATTAATCAGTTCGAGAACGATGCCAACTTCATGGTGCATCTTAGATATACTGCGAAGGAACTAGATCTCCAGCTAAGGACCGCCAATATCGACGCTAAGGCCATAGTGGGTGGGTTAGGTACCTCCGGCCACCTCTCGGCAATATCGTTCTACTTCAAGAACAGGTACGGCAACATAAAGGTGTTCGGGGTGCAGCCAGCGCCGAAGGAGGTCATCCCGGGCATTAGAAGAATAGAGACAGGGATGAAGTGGGTTCACATGGTACAGCTCGATGGGGTTGTGGACGTAACGTTGAAAGAAGCGATCGAGGCACTCTTAAAGGTAGCAAGAAAGGACGGCATACTCCCCGGCCTGAGCAGTGGCGCCGTAACAGCGGCGTTCCTGAAACTACGTGAGGAAGGAGTCATTGAGAAAGGAAGCTACGTCTTGATATACCCGGATAATGGCCTAAAGTATGTTGAGCAACTAAGCAAGTACTTCGGTGGAGAAATATGAAGAAAGACATCGCTATAAAGCCAACGCCATGCGAGCTTTACGGATATCGCTACCTGAGAGGCATAAGACTACTGATAGCGGCGGAATTGGTTAAGAAACACGGGCTGCCGCAGCTCAAGGCCGCGAGATTAGTGGGGATACCGCAGCCATTACTCAATGCATACCTCCACGGGAAAAGACGACCGTTATCAGTAAGGGAAATAGAGAAAATTAACGACATCAAAGAACTCATCCGCATTGCCGCCAAAGAAATTATCAGCGGCGTCACCGTGAGCGCATGTAGTCTATGCAAAGCTATACTAGCCCTTAAAGGAATAAAATGCCCCGAAACCGCCAAAGAGATCGCCAACGCGTGCTCATAAAAAACATCCTCACAAAACTTCGGGTACTAACGAACGATGTGAACCTAGCCTCAATAACCGCTCCCCCTGCATACAAGGGAAGTGCCTGCTTACTCTATATGCTGGACTGCTCACCTATACTAACGTAACATTTTTATATAATAAAATAATTAATGTATACAATTCAATAAAAATCAAATGCCAGATACTGTCAGACACTGGGCATTCCTGTTAGTCAGCGAAAATGATGCTTTAGACAGCCTCATAGCACTTCCTCACTCTGTGAAACAAATCACGGGAGGGCATGGAGTACATGGGAAGTACCCGAGAGACGAAACCTTAACGAATGACTGCAACTATAACGGCTGTATTCTTTCTTAAGGGTGTTGGGCTTTGAACCTATCTAATGTCATAAGGAAATCTAGGGACATCCACAGTAAGGTCCAGCTAGGTTGACCCGATCAATATTTCCGGAGTCATTATGCTGGGAAGTGCGCATGCACCGTAATTAGGCGGTTCAGTGTAGTCGTGGTTGCAGGCAGGCTGAGGAATTGGTATGAAGCCCCTTGACCATGCCTCCCAGCAGACAGCGTTGGCTTGCAGGGCGTCACTGACGAAGTCTGCCACAAGTACTGTCTTACCCGCCGCCCTCGCAGCTGCTAGGTACTGGAGCGTCTCCTCTCTCTCACTCGCTTGGGTGGGGGCTGACTCACACGGTGATACCCACACGTACCACACCTCCTCCCGCAGGACCCCATCGATTTCACTGAGGAATGAGGCGTTCGCGAGGATCTCGGGAGCCGTCCCTACATTCACGAACATCTTTGCCTCCGGGTATGCCTCCCTAACCCTCTTTACTAGCTCAGATACCGACAAGGCCATCGCCGCGCATGGGTCGGGCGGGGCCCACGGCATCCCCTCTATAGCCTTACAGGCATCGATGTTGTCGAGTAGCACGCCACCGAACCCCTCAGATATGTACTTGATTGCCAGCGACGACGTTATGTTCAGCCATTCCCTACTCCAGTACTCGACGAAGTACTCGCCTTCATACTCGGGGGACTCCCCATGCACTATTCCCGACGAGTTCACGAGACCCCAGTAATCCCTCCATTCCTCAGCGTAACCGAAGTTCAGGTACGCAAGAACCAGAGAGGAATATTTGCTCATCGCCTCGAGATTCTCTGGCCTGACATCCTCAGGTTCTAATATAGCCACCGACCACCTCACCCCATAGGCATCCCTAGCGGGTGGACCGCCTATGCATACGCATGCCCTCTCATACGGCGGGGAACCAAGTAAGGGAACACCTACGGCGTAGAGTATCGCCGCGGATGAAAGCACTAGGATTGCAATAACATGTTTGAGCACGGTGTCACCTGCAACCCTATTACGCCCCAACAAAATATTTGGTGTCTCTGCCCCTTTTCCTAACCCTAGAACCCGAAACGCCCACACGTATCTCGCTGATAAGTGCGGCACCCCCATATTCGTGGACATAGCAGTAAGCGAACAAAATCGCAGCAACGTCGTCATGTAGCTGATAAAGAAGCGCTGGCTCATCACAACAGTTGGCGACTACGGTAAATTCAATAACAGGCCCAAACAAGAACCTCTTCGACCGACTAATAGCAATATTAACCAGAGCCTAGAAAACCCTCGAGGTCAGGCCCTAGTAGATAAGACGAGTGGCTGGCAAAGGGTTGTCAACCCAGTAGGTCAGAAACACCTAATCGTGTTCAGAGCAAACTTCCCACAGATGATTACTCCCCGGATACTATCATTCATTCCTTTCACATTCTCAGAGGCCTTTTAAGTAAAGGTCACTTCCATATAATGGCTCCAAGGTATGAAGCAGAGAGTCGGTGTTTTAGGTCTTGATGCATTATCGTATGACTATTTAAGGAAACTTACTGATGCGGGGGCGGTACCATTCATTAGCTCGCTCACTGTAAAGGGTAGGGCCGTAGTCCTACGGGCGGTGCCTCCAGTAACGGCACCCTCTTGGTCAAGTATTATGACAGGGGTTAATCCGGGAAAGCATGGTGTATTTTCGTTCTTCCACTACACTAAAACAGGTGATGGGTGGAGACAGCGGGTAACGACATCACTCGACTTAATGCATCCCAGGGTTCACGAGATGGCCTCAATGGCTGGCCTGTCATCCATAGTCTTCAATCCTATACCAGATTACCCTGTTCTCCCATTTCCGAGGGCCATTGTTGTTAGCAACCTTTTCTTCGTGGATAGACAGTTCTCATACCCTAGGGAGGTAGGAGAAGATTTCTTCCCCGATTGGGAAAAGATCGTGACAGCGTCTATAGTGCCTACGTGCGAGATCGTGGAGAGATATGTGGAGGTTCTTAATTCATACATCGCCGCAACAGAGAAAGCTATAACGAAGGAACCAGACCTACTCTGGATAAACCTTAACATTCCAGACTCCATTCTCCATAAATGCGTTGAGCTTGTTGACCGCGAAACTATGAGCGAGGAGGTAAAGCTTTATAGCTTAGTCGACAGGCTCGCGAAGATCATGAGTGACTCATTTGACGTTTTCATGATAGTATCCGATCACGGCTTTACTGGATACGATACCCTGGTTTCAGTAAACGATATCCTCGTAAGAGAAGGGCTCGCTATAAAGGCGAGTGAACCGCCTCCACTCAAGACAGTGTTTCGGGCTATGAAGAAAGAGAGCATCAAAGATAAGGAATTAAAAATACCGACGTGGCTACTGCTCACGATAAAGAAGCTAAGGCTCAAGAAACCTGCTAAGGCAGCTCTTCACCTAGCGAGTAAACTCTTTCGAAGAGAGATCAAGGTCTACACAAGTCAGTGGGTTGATATTGCGAGATCAGTCGCCTTCTTTCCATATCACCTATATTTCGGGGTGCTCCTCAACGACACATCAAGGAGGGGCGACGTGCTGAAGAGCCTGAAGAAATACAGTGACCTTGTAATTGCTGACATCCCCGAAAATGTCTATAATGGTCCTTACCTCAATAGGGGACCGGACATTGTTGTTCTCCCTAGGACGGATAAGAGGGTTTGGGTCAACCCCCCATACCTGCTTGGGCGTGTGTATATCAAAGACAGGGTCTACCATCATCACCCGGACGGGGTATTGATAGTGTCGGGGGACGCTGATGATATAGGCTACATACCGGATCGTCTTCCTAATCATGCGGTAGCGCAGCTGGTCATGCACTACCTCGGAGCACCCCTACCTAAGTCTAGAGATAGGATCACGGAGTTAGAGAGAAGCGTCCTTAAGGATGACGAAGAGATGGATTACATTACAAAATGGAGGCTTGCGCTACGGGTCATGAGACGTGTGCGCCCAAGGGGATAGGGCTCCTAGTTTTCCACAATACGCTTGAGCCTCTCCATGCTATCCTCGCTCAGGTTCCTCATCCTGGAAGCAAGCAGGGACGCCCGCCGCAGCGCCGCTTCCGGATCGCCCTTAAGTTCACTAATAGCTTTTCTCAAGCTTCCCTTAACGTATGTGCGGTAATAGTACGGATAAGCTCCCATAACCTCCACGGTCACCCTCGTCTTAGGGGCAATGACTGGCCTGTTGTATGATGCTGCTTCCCAGAAGGCTCTCAACATAATATGTTCAGAGTTAGTCATGCCGAGGACGGCTGCAGAGTTTCTTAGGAGCCATACGTACTCATCTTGCGGTAAATAACCGGTTAATACCACGCCCCTCATCCTCGCAAGCTTCCTTGAGTAGGTGAGCCCCAGTCTTGTTCTCTTGTAGTTTCCGGTGATCACAACTCTGTACCCTATGGTCTGGCGGGGGTCTGGCCCGATCTCACTTATCAGGTAATCGAACGGTTCATCAGCGTCCCATCCAGCGGGAACGATTATGTACTCATACTTATTTACGTCTATAGGTGGTTTCCTGCCCACTGCTGGCTCAGGCATCGGATCATATATAACGGTGTAGTTACTCAACCCCAGAGATTTCATTATGAAGGCATTGTCCCGATTATGTGCTAAGACATGATTACACTTCTTAAGCATCCTAGTGAATGGCGAGTTAAGGAGCGCCTGCTTCGCATCTCGAAACGCTATCATCCCGGTGTGGACATCGCAGATTAGTTTGAAGTCTTTGGTCATGAATTTAGCTAGGATCATCCCCGCTAGAGCTGGTCCGGGAGGCAATTGAAGAATGACGCTATCCCAACTACCTGCCGCACCCAGAGTTCCTTTGAATGCGTTTACGTAAGGGAACCTATCCTTAAATGCTATGAGCTCCAGCCCCAACTTCCTAGCTATGCCAGCTGTCCTCGCTGCCACGCGGCTCCATGCCACGGCAACGTCGCTTATTAGTTACACCCGATGAAAGAGGCGCAGTCCAAATAATATCGTTCCTAGGCTAGGCGGAAACAGATACCTTATTCGGAGCAAGCCATATCCCTCTTAGGAGGCCTAGGTGTGCGTCAGATGATGATAAAATCGCGGCGCGATAGCGGAACCCGTGGCGTAGTGTGTTTTTTCGGCCCAGACGGTTCTGGAAAGTCTACATTGGCTAGGATGCTCCGTGACGTCATGGTGATGCGAGGCATTGATGCAGTCATTGTGTGGGTGAGGGGTACTCATACTATTGCCTCATTTATTGCTAAGTTTGTCTCACTGGTAGGTAGAGATTTACGAAGCGAGTACGCGTGTAATCCTTACTATGGTATATGCATCCGTGGTCACTCAAGATATTTTTGGGCAGTGATTGAGGTGGTCAGTATAACGCCAGTTATAGTTCATCGCTTCCTTCTTGCGAGGATGCGCCACGACTTAGTGATCGCTGAAAGAAGCCCTCCCGACCTGATTATATGGTTGCTGCTCACATTCGGCGGCGAGCGACCTCCTAGGTTCGCCCTCGAGTATAGCGTAGCGATAACGAGGAGGGTCTGCGATAAGCTGATCTATGTGAGGGCTGATGAAGACGTGCTACTAAAGAGAAGACCCGAGGAAGACTGGAGAATTGCGTTCGAATTACCTATTTACGACGGACTGGCGAAGGTGCTGGGCGCCAAAACCGTCGATACCGGAGACAAATCCCCGGAGGAGGCGCTTGATGAGGTACTGGGGGTAATCATGGATGACGAATAATCTCAGCAGGCACCTCGTTATGGTGTTGCTCGGAGTAGAACAGCTGGACAGGAACGCTACTAGAGAGCTCATTAAGTTAGCGAGCAAGAATAATGTTCTACTTGCATTGCTGAGGCGCGCAGGGATTAGAGGCAGTTTGAGGGAAGCTGAAGAAAAGCGTTACTCAGTATTCCTTAACTGGTTAGGGCGTATATCGAACTTGTTAGAGGAGACAGGGGTCGATCACTTATTTATTAAGCTTGTTAAGCCTGCCGAATACGTACCGGCCGACATCGATATCCTAGTAAGGCCAGAAGACCTACCGGAGGTAGTTGCATCTCTGAGAAAACTCGGGCTCCAGGTCCTAGTTAAGGAACCCTTTACGGTCACATTGGGAGGTAAGGGCGCACTTGTCGACCTTTACACTTACCCGTCCTTTGCCCACATAGTTTATCTTGACCCAGGCATTCTATGGGATAGCCCGAGAAGCGTTGATGTAGGCGGAGTCACGGTGCGGGTTCCGTCCCTAGAGTCGGAGGTGGTGCTTGCTCTAGCTCACGCCGTGTATAAGGAGGGTGTTATAGCAGCGAATGATGTATTAATGATTATACTCTGGTATCGGACAGTTACCAACTTGGTTAAGGATGTCTTTATTGAGGATGCGTACTGGCTCACGCTCTCCGTCGCTGATGCAGTGCTTCGTGGTAGAGCCTGTTTACCTTACAGGGTGCCGCTTTCTCTCAGGGCGTATTTCTTTGCCAAGAAGACCTTACGTGATAGGGTCTTCAGACGAACCCTACCAATAGCCTTTCGTTATATGAGGGATCCTCGGCTGGGTGTGATGTTCCTTAAGCATTTGAGGAGATAATGAAGACCTTATCTTTCTCGGGCCCGGGGTATGGTCCCTCCTTCACCTCGAGGATCGCTGAGTCGTCAGCATAGATAACCTCATGAGGTGCTCTCAGTATTATGCCCTCACCGCCGCGCAACGGTACCTCAGTAATTCCCTCGCTATGTTTGAGGCGAATTAGTATCTGTCCCTCAAGGACTATGAGGGCCTCTGTCCCTACCCTCTCTTCCTGGGGCGGTCTCACGTGGTAGTGCATTGGGGTGTGGTAGCCTTTCCTGTGCTTTGCGATGCCGATATGTATACCCCACTCATTCGGTACAGGAACAAAAAACGTGCCTTCTTTGCTTGATAGGCACCGTATACTGAAAACAAACGCAAGCACTTCATCTCCTGACTTAACTTTCCTTATGCAGTGATCTAATTCTTTCTGCGACGTAGAGCACCTCCTCATCCCCTATTTTGGGGCCGCTGGGCAGGCTGAGCCCTCTGGCCGAGAGATACTCTGATACAGGGTACTTATTGTCGGCGTAGGCGGAAAACGCAGGCATTGTATGGAGTGGATAGAAGAACTTTCTCGTTTCTATGCCGTCCGCTGCCAGTGCCTGCATGACCTCGTCTCTGCTCATTCCGAATGCTTTCTTGTCGATCAGTATGGAGTAGAGCCAGAAGGCCCCCTCACCCCAAGGAGGGTTGGGGTGCGTTGTGATGCCCTCAACCCCGCTTAGCACCTCCACATACACCCGCGCTATCTCCCTCTTGCGCTTGAGTAGGTGCTCAGCCTTTCTCAGCTGTGCGATCCCTAGTGCTGCCTGCAGGTTAGTCATTCTGTAATTATGCCCTATCACCACATGCCAGTACCTAGGCCTCATACCGTGATCCCTGACGAGCCTAGCCATGTCAGCAACCTCATTTGAGTTCGTGAGGACAGCCCCGCCCTCGCCTGTCGTCACTGTCTTGTTGGCGTAGAAGCTGAGCACCCCCACATCCCCTATCGACCCGACACGTCTCCCCAAGACCGTAGCGCCGAGGGCTTCTGCCGCGTCTTCTATCACGTACAGGTTCTCCTCCCTAGCTACCTCCATTATCTCGCCCATGTTGGCAGGCACGCCGTAGAGGTGCACGATTATGATTGCCTTAGTTCTGGGCGTGATCCTCCTCCTCACCTCGTCGGCCGAGATCACCCAATACCGCGGGTCAACGTCCGCGAACACGGGCCTCGCGCCCGCGAGGACCACCATGCTGGCTGGGGAGGCGAAGGTCAGGTCAGGCACTATTACCTCGTCCCCCGGACCTATCCCGAGGCTTATCAGGGCGAGGTGTAGGGCCGCCGTGCCGCTGGAGGTGGCGATGGCGTGCCTCACCCCGACCCACGAAGCTAGTTCCTCCTCGAACCTCCTCACGTAAGGCCCCCTACCGCTTATCCAGCCGCTCCTCAGTGCCTCGAGGACCAGGCGCTCTTCATCCTCCCCTATATCTGGGTTAGCGACGGGGATCATGCTCACATCCTCAGGGCTCTAGTCACTATGTTGGCCTCGGAGGGGTAGTTAGGGGCGTCCCACGGGAACTTCTCGCCGTTCAGCCACATCTCCCAGCGCTTCAGGTCCTCCTTAACCATTATCTCCACGAGTTCCTCGAACCCTACCCTCGGTCCCCACCCAAGCTCCCTCTTCGCCCTCGAGTAGTCCCCTATCAGGCAGGGCACGTCTATCGGGCGGAAGAACCTCTTGTCCACGACCACGTAGTCCCTCCAGTCGAGGCCAACCACCTCGAAGGCCTTCTCAACGAATTCCCTCACGCTGTGTGCCTCGCCAGTAGCTATCACGTAGTCCCTCGGCTCCTTCGCCTGCATTATCTTCCACACAGCGTCGATGTAGTCAGGGGCATAGCCCCAGTCCCTCCTCGCTTCTAGGTTCCCTAGCCTCAGCTCCTTACTGATGCCTAGGGCTATCTTCGCTACCTCGTTACTGATCTTCCTTGTGACGAACTCCAGCCCCCTGATCGGGGATTCGTGGTTGAAGAGTATGCCGCTGACCGCGAAGAGGCCGTATGCCTCCCTGTATATCCTCGTTATCCAGTACCCATACAGCTTAGCGGCTGCGTAAGGACTCATCGGCTGAAATGGTGTGTCCTCGTTACACACCACACACTCGTACGAACCTGCTGAGTTCCTCCTCCAGCCACTCCACCCGAACATCTCGCTCGTTGCGGCGAAGTAGAACTTGGCGTCTGGCGCCACCTGCCTGACAGACTCGAGGAACCTAGTCACGCTTAAGCCGGTCACGTCACCCGTAGCGACGGGGGTCTCGAAGCTGGCCTGGACGAAGCTCTGGGCGGCGAAGTGGTATATCTCGTCCGGCTCAGCGATCTTTATCGCCTCTACGATACTGGTGGTGTCGCTCAGGTCTATGGGGATTAGGCTAACGTCCTCGAATACCCCGAGATATTGGAGCCTCCAGAAGTTGGGCGTACTAAGCCTCCTGTACGTCCCGAATACCTCGTACCCCCTCTCCAGAAGGTACTTAGCCATGTAGGCCCCGTCCTGCCCGGTAACGCCAGTGATTAGTGCCCTCTTCCCCATCTGGAGCACCCTTCAGTTATCTAGGAATAGGTTCCACACAGCGACCTATCAATGTTGCCTCATCACCCATTGAGTTTAAGGACAGCAACCAAGCAACCCACAACCCCGCCTTCCCTGCTCACGCACTCAGGGACCCTGCCCACGACCCTGAAACCCAGTCTTTTATAGAGGGATATTGCTCTAGCGTTGTCCTCGTCTACTGTGAGGAGCACCCGCTTCACCCTCTCCCTGACCTCATCGATAGTGACGGCAGAGAGGGCCCGTCCCACCCCTCTTCCCCAGTATCTCGGATGAACAACTATACCATACGTAGCGGTATCACCTCGTACCTCGATATGGCATACACCTGCAATATCGCCGGCGTCGAGAGCCACGTACATAATGTAGTTTCTCCTCAGGATCGGGGCTACGTATTTACCCAACTCGATCATTGTGCGAATCATTAGAGAAGGTGAGTTAGTGGGGAAAGCCCTGTAGTATCTCCGCACACTTGGGAAGTTGTCTAAATCAATAAAGAACTTGATGAGCGATGGTACGTCAGAGGGGAGCACCCTCCTGATGGAGATACCCCCGCCTACCAGCGTAATTCACCCCGTTTCGACGCTACCCTAAGGAAGTACAAGGCCAGCAGTGCTTGCAGGGCCCTGTCGATACCTCCGCCCGCCTTTAGTAAGGAGTCCCTCAGAACCCTGACAGCTATATAGGCTTCGGCGAGCTTAAGCGACAAATCTAACCTGCTAGGTAATGAGCCGAAATAGCCGAGGAGGAACGGTGTGCGGGCACCCTCTAGACCCGCGTTGAGTAGGGCTGGCGCACCGGTGGCTACGCTCACCACAAACATAGCGAGGTCAATGTACGCCGGGCCAATGCAGGAGAACCCGAAGTCTATGAATACTGGCGTTGATGAGTCATCATCGATGAATATGTGTGAGGGATAGAACTCGCCGTGAATCAGCGAGTCAAAGAAGACCTCGTTACTCACCTCAAGAAAGTATTCGGGCTTGGGAAGATACCTACTGAGGAGCCCGCACAAGAGGGCCCTTACGCCGTCGCTACAGACCCACTCAAGGCTACTGACCGCCTCATGCGCCATCTCCGTACGTGAGGCAGCAGCACGGCACCGTGGTAAATCCGCCTTGATTGAGTGCAGTTCTCTTAGGGCGCGTCCCACGAAAAAGAGTGATCGTATGGCCTCCCGATCACCCCTGGCAGCCCTCATTACGTACCGGCTCAAGGGGGTGCCCCCGACCTTCTCCATTACTATGACCGTACGCCCCCTTACCTCCTTGATGGCCAGAGGTTTAGGCACACGGAAATGTTTCGGGCCCGCCTCGTAGATAGAGAGCAGGGCAGAGTACTCCTTAAGGGCTTCCTCAGGTATCTCATATAGCTTAATTACCGTATCACCTCTCACTACTACAGCCCTGCTACGCTGCGGCATCACTAACCAACCCCTCATATAACTCCATAACCCTTGCCGCCACAGCATCTAGGTTAAACACCTTCTCAACTTTCGCCATCCCAACCATCCCCGCCTCCCGTAGAGGGAGCACCCCCTTCGCTAAGGCATTAATGAGTTTAGTGAGTGATCCTACATCACCGAACTTCACTAGATACCCTCCGTCACCCTGGTAAGTTATGACGCTTGTAAGCGTCGGGGTTTCTGCTCCTATCGCTGGCCTGCCAAATACCCACCCCTCTAAGAACGCCAGTGGTACTGTCTCGTAGACCGACGGCAATATCACAGCGTCCACGGCCCTAATCACAGATAATTTCGTGGCCTCATCGACCACGCCCAGATCCAGTAACCTTCCCTCCGCTCGAAGAGCGCCCTCGGACACTGGTTGTGGACCGCTTGCACGCGGCCCGATAACTACTAGGCATGCCCTCCCGGACTTGGCTACTGCCTCAACTGTATGGTGGTATCCCTTACCGTATTCCCTGCTGCCGAGGTAAAGGAGCGTGAGCTCACACCTATCCATTAGGCTAATTAAACTATGTGGAGGGCTAGCTCTGCTTAAGCGCCTTACATCATCAATGTCTACTCCCTCACCAACGAATACTGAGCGATTGATGATCTTGGCGAATAGGTTGGTCTCGTACGGAGTGGAGCACGTAGCAGCGCTAAAACCGCGAAGATACGGGGAAAGAACTGCGAGCTTTATCAACCCAAGCGTTACCGGATCCATTACACCCTCGAGCCAAGGCCCCTCGCCCGGGGCAAACAAGTATGGGTGATAGAGGGGGGTGATGACAGCACCTCTCCTCACACGCTTGGGAAGCCCTAAAACATATGGGGCGTACCATGGCGAGAGATGGATGACGTCGTATTTAATCGCTATTATGTGAAGCACATCCATGACTAGGGCCTTATTAATGCCAACCTTACTGAGGACCGTAGGCAGATCCAGTGCCTTGATTCCTCTGGTGAGTCCTCCAGGGACTATCGCGCCCCCCACGTGCGTAATGCTGATGCCGTCGTCATCCGGCGTCCTCCCATATAATTCTCGGTACTCCCGCTCCGGGTGAGCACCTGCTTCGGTACCGAGCATGAATATGGTGACTTCCCATCCACCCTTTCTAGCAACCCTCTTACCAAGCTCAATGAATAGCTTCACACCACCTCTTAACACGGAGTCGCCCATCGTCACATAGGCAACCCTCAATCATCCACCACCCCTTGAGTAGGTAGCAAAGTTTCCGCTGGTGTCGCTATAGACCATGCTAATGGTCTTGGCCTCAACATTATCAGAGACTATGTTTTCTAGCTCTGTATATGACGAGACAGAGTACTCTGCACCCGTCATGTTATATACAAAGAAATTATCGCGGTAGATGAGTCTGTGGGTGTAGAGTAGTAGGGGGTATTGATGATTCAGTATCCTATCAATGTAGGCGTTATTCGGGGATATGTACTCCGGGAGGTCGCCGAGTCCGTAGAAATACCCTATGACCGGTCCATTGTACTCGACAACGTAAGGTGTTATCAGATTAGATGTGGTAGTTATGGAAACGACGTCCATTCCTATCTCCGGTGTCGGAGAGTACGTTATCGGGAACGCCCCGTAGGTGAGTAAGGGGGCGATAAAGAGAAGCGAAATAAGGAAGGCGGACGTCGTTGAAATAGCCACCTTTCCCACCTTACTTGACTTACTCACTTCCCTCATCGCCGCGATTAAGAGTATTAGTGTGAAGGACATCGTGAGCGTACCTCTCAGGGGGACATGGCCTGAGAAAGCTATCAGGAGCGCCAGCACTATATTAGTTAAGTGGATCGCTCCAAGGAGGGCTACGCGCTCACCCCACTCCCTCTTAGCGATCTTAACGAGCGTTATTGCGAGGAGGGCTAATGACGCTGCAACGGAGGCTATTATCGTTAACTGCTTAGTGTTAAGCATCGCTGCGTAGAGCGGGTTAAC
>WAOK01000047.1 GCA_015521325.1 Desulfurococcales archaeon
CCAGAGAGAGCAGGATCTGGGCAGCCTCATCATTAACCCTGCTCAACCTCGTCACAAGGAGCTGGTACACGGTATAGACCGTCTCGGGCCCGACCCTCGCCAGCGAGTCCACGTAATCGATCGGTGCCGGTAGACCTGTGGACTCACTCACGGCGGCCAAGTTTGCGATAACCTCCCCCGCATCCGTTCCGTCAGGTAGCGCGATCTCTACCTTAGTAGCGGTAGGGAACAGGACGTGGTGAGGACGATAGAAAGCCACTATCACCCTACCGAAGTACTCATCACCGGAGACCCACCTAAGCCACTCGACCCTCCACCTAAGTTGGTCGGGGGCCTTTCTGCGGAACGCATCATAGATCTCTCTGTACGTGCCGGCTACGAAGTACTCTCCCTCACCCAGGACAGCACTCATGAGGGCCCTATCAGTTAGGTCAGGGCCTAGGCCCTCGGAAACTACGACGTCCCTCGAGAAGCTCCGTTTCAGCACGCCGATCACGGGAACACCTTGAGCCAGGGCCTCCTGGATGAGGGCCCTCGACTTCTTTATTGCTTCCTCAACCACGACATCGCCTGACGTCCTCCTCCTTGCCCCGAACCTGGGCACGACCTCACCGTCTATGAGGATCGCCGTAGGGCCCTCGACGCCGGCAAGGAACTCTAGCCCCTTCATGGCGTGCTCCCTCTCCTTAACCCTGGCGAATGCGTCGGTATCGTCCCTCTCGGGGTTGAAGTGGACGTAGAGCACTTTCGCTGGCGGGCCTCCGCAGGTCGGGCCGTAGGGCACTGTAGCTACCTGGACCAGGCTCAGGTAACCCCCAAGGACCTCGATCGGTGGGGAAGTAAAGCCTGAGTCCACAGCAAAGTAGCATGTCGGAGATCCATGGCCTAGTTCCTTCACCCGCCCACTGCTCCGGATGCGTTCTTTCACATCCATGAGCTTCTCCAGCCTGCTCAGGAGGGTGGTCAGGCCTTTAATAGCCTCATTCAGTGCCTCCTCAACCAGCTCGGGCTCCACACCGGCCGGTGCCTCGAGTATCTCTGGCTCACCTGAGGGCTCACTGCTTTCCGGGGTCCTCAACCTCCCTCACCTCGATGAGTAGCGGGTACTTCAGTGGGTTCCCTAGCCCCGCGAAGAAGAACTCCCTGCTCTCGAGGAGGGATAGGCTGGACTCGCTGAGGCCTCCGAGGTCTATCACGCCCGCTAGGGATGCGAAGTCCCCCGGTGTCTGGAGGCGGCTGAAGAAGTACGTGTTGATGTTCCCCCTAACGTCCGTCGCTATGTCTATCATTCTCTGGGAGGCGAGTACTAGGCCGAGTCCCCACTTCCTCCCCTCCCTAGCGACCCTCTCTATGGAGCTGGAGGATGGGAGGCAGCCCTGCTGGCAGGCGTAGTTATGTGCCTCATCAACGACGAGGACAATGTTCTGCGGCTCCCTGCTCTCCTCTATCATCGCCCATATCCTGTTTATGACTGCGGCGACCACGTACCTCTTCACTGTCTGCTCCTCGCCGCTCAAGTCAATGACGATTACATCCTTCTTCCTAGCCTCCTCTATGACTTCCTTGCTTGTTTTCTTCCGCTTATTCAGGCCTTGAAGGACTGGCTTGCCGTAGGTTCTCATGAGTATGCCCATCTTCGCTATCGACGGGTCCCTGGCCCCCAACTTCTTGGCCACTGAGGTAAGGCACTTGATGAATGAGTCAGTGTCCCAGGCCACGGACGCCATCATATCCTCCGGATCCTTCTCAATCCTTTTCTCAAGCTTCTCAAGCGATAACCTACCACAGTCTACTTTCCTTGACTCACCGCCGCCACCCCCTTTACTCGAGTAGCTCAGGAGGCCGCCCCGCGAACCCCTTTCCTCTTCTCCCGCTGCCGACGCGGCTAAGGCGTACGCAAATATCGCTGTGAGGACGTACTCAAACATGTACCCCGACCTGCCTAGGTGCGCCCTCTCAACGATCAGTGACGCAGCCATCGGGGGATCGAGAACTATCTCCGAAGAGCTAATGACGTTATCCCGCCCCCGCCAGTACCCGGCGTAATCAACTCCAGAGTGGTCGAACACTATCACCGAGTAGTCTGTCTTGGCAAGGATCTCGTCAATAAGGGCCTTAACGAGCCTGGACTTACCCGTGCCAGTCGCTCCCACCACACCCACGTGGTAAGGGAGGGCCCGCGGGCTCATCGGCACCTCGATACCGCTGTGCTTATGTTTACCGACCACGAGCCCCTCACCCAACGATAGGTTCACGTCCTCCGGTGACTCCACAAGCATAACAACAGACCTTGGCGTCGGGGGAGTCCTCGGCGGCACCACGGCACCATCGACGAGCTCACCAATAATCCTCACGTGCGCGTGCTCGAAAGGTATATGAGCACCTGAGCCAACCAACTCAGGCTTATCAACAACCGCAGAACGCTGCGTATGAACCAGGAGAGGATCCCTCTTATTAAGCCACCTCAGAACCCCAAGATAGCGCTTCCCAGCAACCCCATCCTCAACAACAACCAAGGCCTCCTCCAACGCCAACGACTCCGCATCCTTAAAGATCAGCACAGGAGCCAGCGACACCTTCGCACCACTCGTAACAACTCCTATAGATCTCAAGCAACCACCACCAAGAGGAATACTTCGACACCCTTAACTCGTTCCCAAGACAGTGAAGCCATACCAAAATCAAACCGGTAATACCGCACACAGACCATAATCTCACCCACCCACCAATCACAAAACTAAGTAAATCTCAATGGAAACTCAGCTTTAAAGAAAGAATAAAAACAACATAAATAATACTAAAGACGACACAATACCATTAATATAGCCGTAGCCACAAATTAGGCTACACATTACTTAAAAGATACACTGAATTTACCTATACCAGAAGTAATCGCGGATCAATAAAGTTAGAAAGTCAGCATGGAAATATAGAGTGATGTTCTGAAAATAGGTAATACTTCGCTACTACATTAATTTCCATGGAAATTTCCATGAAAGGGTATTAAAGGGGTTAAGACAGATTTATGGTGCAGTGAATATGGGCACTAAAAATAGCCTGAATGAAGGGAATGGATCAAAGAATGTATCGATGAATGAGGGTATCGACGCAAAGATGTGCATAGTGTACGCCCTGTGGGATCTGAAAGGCATAGCGACCATTGACGAAATAATCGAGAGGCTTAGGGTACTTGGGCACCCGCTCTCGAAGCCTCACCTTGTGAGGCTCTCGAAGGAATTAGAGAATAAAAATATTGTGATAAGGCTCAGGGTTAAGGAACTTAAGGAGGAGGTCATGAAGTATATCAACGCACTTGAGGGAGAGCACAAGAGAATGCTGCTTAAGAGAATGAATGAAATCGTTGAGAACAACAACAGCAGGGCATTAGTCATGATCCTAAATCTTGCCCATGAAGAGACAATGAGGCTAGTTAAGATCGCGAGGGAGAGAGTGAAGAAGATCGAGGAGAGAAAATTAGTGGTCAGGCAAGCCATAGAAAACCTCGCTAAGTTAATCGAACCCAACACCGCGAACCCCCAGTACGGGTAGTTAAATGCATAGCTGAGTCCCAATTGCTTCTATTCATTGATCCGGCACTAACTACCTTTTTGTTCCATAAAATTCCCGGGTACCCTCCCCAACAAAAAGTTTTTAATGACGCATTTCTTATGGTGAATGGGCCATGAATCTATGAAAATAAGAAATGTCATAAAGTAAGAAACGATCTAAACTTCAATAGATCAAAAAAAGATATTAGCCTAAATAAGTTATTTATATTGAGGGTGACAATAAATGACGAATGCATGCATCAATGAATACAAGAAGGAGCACCCGAGGCTTGAAGCAGTTCTTCGGCTGGGAGCGATCCTCGCTTTTGTTGCCGCCATTCTCATGATAGTGCCCTGGGATGCTATTGTTGAGTACATATCTTCGAACGTGGTGGCTCCTGACAGACCTCGGCCTGCCGTGGTCTTTGGGGTTGTTACGAGCCTGGGGCTTGGCCTAGGGCTGATGTCTGTGTTTGCCCGTAACTTTAGGTGGCCGCCCTCCCTGAAATATACTGTTCAATGTGCTCTGCGTGGCGGGAGATTCTGCGGCGTTGATGAGGATCTCGAATTCATTATCAAGAAAGCTAAGAGGGTCTGGAGTAAGGTTGGGGCAGTACTCCTCATATTGGCGCTCCTGTCGCCGGTCATGATCCCCGCGGCCTCCGCGGAATCGACCGAGCAAAGTTGGTATTCCAGTGTCGAGGTCAGGGGTGTGGTTGTCCCTCAGCAGCCGTCGTACGCTGTCATTAGGTGGGGTAATCTGAGCAAAACCGTTAGGGGGTTGTCGCAGGAGCTTAGCTTCGCCGTAACGTTTGAGGCCGAGTATCTGCGCTCAGACCTCAACATAACGGTGTACTCCAGAGACGGTGACGTGCTGTTCCACGCGTACTTCGTCCCGTCACCGATAGGTTTCGCTCTGAGGGAGCTGAGAACAGCTGAGGGCACGGTCTTCAACAGCGGGGCAGCCATAGTGATAAGGGAGCCAGTGTTCAAGGTTCAGATGACTGTCAAGACTAACCTCCCGGTAGGTGACGTCAAGCTCAAGGTAAACAACGTCTCCGTCAACTACGGCATTATAGAGAACGGCGTCGTTGCTGAGTGGATAGGGTCTCCGAGGCCCCAGCACGTCCTCCTCCTAAGCAGCTCCGGCGAGGTCATGTGGGCGGTGAGCATGTACACCACCCTACCAGGGCACGGAAACCTCACTATCCAGGCCCAGCTCCACATACTGAAGGGCACCGACAGAATAGACGTAGTAGGTAAGTACGCGAAGGTGGAGGTCATACCATACAGGCAGATGTCAGTCACGATCCTGAACCTATCATCCTCGATTAGCCAGGGAGAAAAAGTAGTGGGGAGAGGAACGGGCGTTATCCTATACGTGATCCAAGGAAACAATATCACAGGATCCCTAGAAACGGAGGCCACCGGTGAGGCCTCTGCGGAAACAGGGGGAGCAAGTGAAGAGGCGACCCCAGCACAGGTGGGCACGCCAAGCAGTAATGAAGAGACCTACGGCAGGGAAAGGGCGAGAATGGCGACCTACGTGTTCCTTGCTGGTGTCGTGGTGGCCTTCATCGGCGTTATGTGGAGGAGGATGCCTTGGTCAGCCATACTCACGGTTGCCGGGGTGGGGATGATCGCGTACTCACTATTCATGGCTTAGTGGGGTGAGACACCGTGTACGCAATCCGTGAAAGGAAACCAAGTCCTGCACCGATCTACTCGTGTATCAAGTATAGAGCTCTGCTTGACATAGCACAGCTAGAGTTCAATGGCGAGGTACGCAAAGTAATGATGCCTGGGCCAGTGCATTCGGTAACTGTGGGTGCAGGAACAGCGACGGCATGGATGAATTCGCCGGATCTGCTGTACCCGGACCCGCCGTCAAAGCCGAGGTCGCTGTACTTGATTGGAGCACCGTCGGAGGTAAGGAGATCAATACTGAGGACAGTGGAGTATGGTTGTGAGAGGAGCTTCGCAGTAGATAGTTACTGTATCATAAGGCAGATAGTGAACTATCCGGCGAGCCACTCATCCACAGACATAGGTTTGGCCAATATTGAGAGAGAACTTAATCCCGAGACCGGTGCGGGTCTCTGGTTCCTCTGCACAGAGCTAGGAAAAGCCATGAATGAAGGAATCGGACTAATCAAGATGAACACTCTAAGCAATATAGTGATGCTGAACTCCTTCATCTCCACCGGAGCAACCGGAATAACCGCATCACTGAAGATAGCGGAGAAGTGCCTGAGGAGCAAAATAACCAGCGACGACTACGTAACGGTGACCGGCTTTAACGTCCTGCAGGTTTCGCCGATCGGTGGCAACGTAACTAATAGGGAGAAGGATCTGAGATTCAGCTATCTGAGAAGAGAGGTATTCGACCGCTATATGAGGAGAGACACCCATATACCGCTAATACTGCTGCATTACCTAATGGATGCTAAGGCAAACGAGTCATACACTAGCAACGACGATATAGTGGCTATGCATAAGCTGCTCGATAGCCTAGCGGCAGCACCGTTGAGCGGGATAGCGGGTAACATAACCGATATAATGGCAGCAAAGGTGTTCATACCCACTAAGGTAGTGAGTTATAGCGTGCTCGATAGAGAAGGCCTAGACGCCGCCGCTACCCAGCTCCTAAGCGGTGACATAGTGAGGTACGGCGACGATATCGTTGATTGGAGTAACCCGATAGTTGTGGCGTGGGCGTCCTCAATACATGCTGCTAAATCAATAGTAGACATAATCAGGCAGTCAAGAATCGCCCGGAACATAGCGACAAACAATATCGTCATCAGGTACTACGAGGCCGCAGATTCCGGCAACTACAATGCGTACCTAATGATGCTGTACCCAGTGATTGATACGAAGTTGGGTGAGCTACTCTCTAGAATAAGAAGGAGCATGGGCGCATAATAAGTACAGCCCTATTTTAAGTATGCTCATAGTACACGTGCTTCTACTACCAGCTACTCCCCGCACCATTAAAGGATACGTTAACCGGCTGGGAGGCTATTTCCCCACTAACAAAAAACACCGTAAACCACGCCCTCTCAGAGAAGCCGAGCCTGTGGTAGAAATCACTAACCGAGCCGACGGCGTGAAGGTAGACGAGGTCGGCCTCCTCGAGTATGTTCTCGCATGCCCAGGTTACGAGGAACGAGCCGAGGCCCCTGCCCCTGTGCCCGGGCCTCACGGCCACCATAGAGACCTCGCCGACCAACCTCCCAGACAGGGCCCTATGTGCGAATGCCTCAACATAGCCGGCGGGCTCGCCGCCTGGGGCGTACGCCACCGCCACTAGGACGCGCCCGTACCTCTGGAACAGGTCGGCGTAGTAGGGTCTCAGGTCATCAGGGTCAACGGGCTCCCATCCGTACTCTGAGAAGGCCTCATTCCTGACCTTGACGA
>WAOK01000048.1 GCA_015521325.1 Desulfurococcales archaeon
CCAGAGAGAGCAGGATCTGGGCAGCCTCATCATTAACCCTGCTCAACCTCGTCACAAGGAGCTGGTACACGGTATAGACCGTCTCGGGCCCGACCCTCGCCAGCGAGTCCACGTAATCGATCGGTGCCGGTAGACCTGTGGACTCACTCACAGCGGCCAGGGATGAGAGCACCTCGCCAGGACCTACCCCGGGAGGGAGGGCGAGCTCGACCTTTGTGGCTGCGGGGAACAGTGTGACGCTGGGCCTATAGAACGCCACCAATACATTACCGAAGAGTTCATCGCCCGAGACCCACTCAAGCCACTCAGCCCTCCACCTGAGCTCTTCAGTGGCTCTCTCACTGAAAGCCCTGGCTATCTCCCTGTAGACACCAGCCACGAAGTACTTCCCCGGCTCCAGCACCGCGCTCATCAGTGCCCTGTCGCTGACGTCCGGCCCGACACCCTCCACCACGGCCACGTCCCTCGAGAAGCTCCTCTTCAGGACACCGATCACGGGGATACCCCGCGCGAGAGCCTCCCGAACGAGTTCCCTAGACCTCCTTATCGCCTCAGCAACGACCTCATCGCCCGAGGCCCTTCTCCTCGCGCCGAACCTCGGAACCACCTCGCCGTCGATGAGGAGGGCCTTCGGGCCGTCCACGCCCTCCAACCACCTAAGGCCCCTCATGGCGTGCTCCCTCTCGAGCACCCTCGCGGCGGCATCTGTGTCGTCCCTGTCGGGCCTGAACCTGACGTACAGCTTCCTCTCGGGTGCTCCGCCACATCCCGGGCCGTAGGGGACGGTCGCTACCTGTATGATGCTCAGATAACCTCCCAGGACCTCGATTGGTGGTGAGGTGAACCCGGAGTCGACGGCGAAATAGCATGTGAGCTCGCCGCTACCTAGTTCCTTGATCCTGCCCTCTCTATATAGCCTGTCCTTGATGTCCCTTAGTTCCTCGATCTTCGAGAGGACTGTTCTCAGGCCCTGTAGAGACTCCTCGAGGGCGTGCTCGACCAGCTCCGGCTCTATCCCGGTCTCACCTACTTCCACGAACGGTTCGGGAGCCTCATTTCTTCCCCGGTTCATCAACCTTCCTCACCTTCATGAGTAACGGGTACTTCAGCGGGTTCCCTAACCCTGCGAAGAAGAACTCCCTCTTGTCCAGGAGGGACAGGCTTGACTCACTGAGGCCGCCGAGGTCTATGACCCCTGCCAGTGCGTCGAAGTCGCCGGGTGTCTGGAGGCGGCTGAAGAAGTAGGTGTTTATGTTCCCCCTGATGTCCGTGCCTACGTCTATCATCCTCTGCGACGCCAGGACTAGGCCCAGTCCCCACTTCCTGCCCTCCCTAGCGACCCTCTCGATTGCCTGGGATGAGGGGTAGCACCCCGACTGGCAGGCATAGTTGTGTGCCTCATCAACTACTATTATGAGGTCCTGCCTCTCCCTGGTCTCCTCGATGTTCCTCCACACCCTCTCAATTATCGACGCGACTATGTGTCTCTTCACCGCCTGCTCCTCCCCGCTCAGGTCTACCACAACCAGCCTCTCTGCCCTAGCCATCTCAATGACCTCCTTACTCGTGACGGACCTCCTCCCGAAGCCCTCTATTATCGGCCTTCCGTAGGTCCGGAGGAGTAGCCTCATCTTCGCTATGAAGGGTGCCTTCGCCCTCAGCTCCTCCGCCACAGTTGTTAAGCAGTCTATGAACGTCCTCAGGTCCCAGGGAGCGTCCCTCATTAAGGCTTCCGGGTCCTCAATACTCGCCTTCTCAAGTATGTCGAAGACGTTGTCCGGGCACTCGAAGCCCTTCTCCCTCTCCTCTTCCCTCCCCCGCGGCGGGGCCTGGAAGAACGCGTCGAGCGGCCTGCTCTGTTTTCTCCTCTCCCTCCCCTGGCCCCCGCTTGATAGGGCCCCCCATGCCGCTAGATAAGCGTATATGGCTGTGAGTACGTAGTCGAAGCCGTTCTTCCCTATGTGGGTCCTGTCGATTATGAGTGACGTAGCTATGAGTGGGTCAAGCGCTATCTCCGACGCCCTCACCACTTTCTCTGGCCAGTAGCCGGCGTAGTCCGTGCCGGAGTGGTCGAAGACTATGACCGAGTACCGGGTCTTGGCGAGCACCTCGTCGATGAGGGCCTTGACGAGCCTTGATTTGCCGCTCCCCGTTGCCCCGACGACGCCGACGTGGTATGGGAGCACCCACTGAGGCATCGGCACGCATATGCCGCTGTGCTTATGCTCCCCGATTACCAGCCCGTTCTCGGTGTCTAGGGCTAGCCTGACGTCGGTGGGGGACTCGATGAGCTTAATTACTGACCTGGGTGTGGGAGGTGCCTTGGGAGGGGACACCTCTCCGTTGTTTGCGAGCTCGCCAATGATCCTAACATAGCCGTACTCGTAAGGTATGTCGGCACCGGCATAAGCCAGGCCCGGGTTGTCTACAACAGCCGATCTCTGGGTGTGCTTGAGGAGGGGGTCCTGCCTATTGAGCCACCTGAGGACCCCGAGGAACCTCTTATCAGCTACTATATCATCGATCAGGACCAGGGCCTCTTCTGAGGCGACACGCTCAGCGTCCTTGAATATAAGGGCGGGAGCCAGTGATACCCTAGCGCCACTCGTCACCACCCCTATGGGCCTCAAACAGACACCGACGAAAGATAGCTACGGAACCCTTAACAGTAATGAATGAGCGCGTCATGGAGAACAATTAGAGGAGGTATTACTCGATGAGCGCCTGAGGAGGCTCAGTATGCGGCCTCATGAATAACCTAACGAACCAGATCCTCTCAGAGAAGCCGAGCCTGTGGTAGAAATCCCTAACCGCGCCGACGGTGTGTAGGTAGACTAGGTCGGCCTCCTTGAGTATGTTTTCGCATGCCCAGGTTACGAGGGACGAGCCGAGGCCCCTGCCCCTGTGCCCGGGCCTCACGGCCACCATAGAGACCTCGCCGACCAACCTCCCAGACAGGGCCCTATGTGCGAATGCCTCGACGTAGCCGGCGGGCTCGCCGCCTGGGGCGTACGCCACCGCCACTAGGACGCGCCCGTACCTCTGGAACAGGTCGGCGTAGTAGGGTCTCAGGTCATCAGGGTCAACGGGCTCCCATCCGTACTCTGAGAAGGCCTCATTCCTGACCTTGACGA
>WAOK01000049.1 GCA_015521325.1 Desulfurococcales archaeon
AGGTATGCCCTGCAGTCACCCGGGTCTACCCAGTCCAGGTTTCTCCCATCCCAAATCACTTCGAGCCCTTTCTTTTCCTTGTTGGGAACTCCCACTGCTCGCCTCCCCAATCTACTAAGTCAGCCTCAGCATTTAGGAATGAGGCCAGCTCTCTCGAGACAGGTACCTCCCTTGGGTGGTTAGGTAAGTACTTCCTGTACCTCACAGCTATGACGCCGTCGAACAGCTCCTTGAATTTTCTCACTGACTCAATGACCTTCTCTTCGGGTATGTACTCAATACCGAATAAGACATAGATAAGGAACTCGACTGGGTAGCTCATTTCCCTTAGTTCCTTCCTAAGCCTAGCGAGTCTGAAGACCTCGGAGTTCGGCATACCTTTCCTAAGGAGTTCTTCTCTTATTCCTTCGTCAAAGACCTCGAACCCTACCCTAATAACCAGGCGTCTCGGGGAGTAGTAGTTAAGGAGGGCGTCGATGGATTCCTTGGTAACGTACTCACTCCTCTCCTCAATCTCGAATATCCTGTTCCTCGCTAGCGGCCTTAATCTCTCGACTGTGTCGTAGAGGAGTTCATGGAAGCTACTCCCATTGAATACGGCGACCCTTTCATAGCCCTCGTTCTCAGCTATCTCGATTGCCTCTTTCACTATTTTCCTGTTAGTCTCCATTACTTCGCGGAGGTTGAATGACTGCTCGAGCGCGAAGGGGCAGAATGTACACCTTCCCCACGAGCACGGGAAGCCCTTGAGGATAACCACTAGCCTCCTTCCTAGCGAGTCATCCTGCTTAAAAACCCCCAGCAACTCTATCACCAACCACTCTCCCTATACCTGCTCCCTGCCTTAGGAGGTAGACGCCGAAGTACACGAACGGTGTGTCAGCGAAAGCTATCAGTAGCTTCACTATGTACTGCCCGGCGATCGTTGCTGGTATGAGTTCCCACGGGATCCCTATACCGCCTATTACGCTGGGTAGGACGCCGAATGCTAGGGTTATGAATATTACGGTGTCAATTAACTGGCTAACGGCTGTGCTGGCGTTGTTCCTCAGCCACAGGTACCTCCCTTTAGTTAACCTTCTCCAGAAGTGGAACGCCCAGACGTCATGGTTCTGGCTGACGATGTAGGCTGTAAGGCTGGCCAACACGATGTTTGGTGCCACACCGAGGACACTGTTGAGCACGTCCTCAATGCCTTTCTGGAACGGTGCGGTAGGAAGGAGTGACGCAAATACTGAGTACGCAGGTATCAGGAGCTGGGTAATGAACCCTATCATAACAGCGATGGTTGCGGGTCTTTTCCCGTAGACCTCACCGATTATGTCCGTCACGGTGAATGTCACAGCATACGCTAACACACCAGCAGGTACTAGGAGCTGTATTCCCGCGACCTCACCGAGTACGACTATCTTTGCCGCCAAGTAGTTCGCCGCAGTCAGGCTAGTAACGAAAATGCCTAGCAGCAGAGCGTACCTCCAGTCACTGGGTACGTCCTTCATGCAACCACCTAATCACCAAATCGGGTGAGGTGGGTAAAAAGAATACCATAGACCATTATATCCTGCTCACAAACACTTGATCAGAGGTCATAGCTTGAGGGCGAGCATATATTGCGATGAGTGCGGTACGGTACATGAGATAAACGAGAAAATAGTGATGTGCCCATGCGGCAAGGGCCTTGCCGAGGTAAGGTTCGATGAGCTCCCTAAGGTGAGCTGGGACACGTTCAAGGGCAGGCACTGGGGCGTGTGGAGGTATAGGGAACTCATTCCCGTACCGACCGATGCCGGGATCGTGAGCCTAGGGGAGGGCGGGACACCGCTCATTAAGCTAAGAGGTCCGACGAGACATACGTTCCTCAAGTTTGAGGGCGCTAACCCGACAGGCTCCTTCAAGGACAGGGGAATGACTGTAGCGACCACGGTCGCGAGGTACCTCGGGGCACGCGCTGTTGTGTGCGCATCAACAGGAAACACCTCCGCATCGATGAGCGCGTACGCGGCGAGGGCAGGTCTGAAACCCATAATCATACTCCCCGAGGGCAAGGTGGCGAAAGGGAAACTCGCTCAGGCAGTCCTCCACGGGGCAACAATAATCAACGTCAAAGGGAATTTCGACCAAGCATTAGAGGCAGCTGTAAAGGTGAGTGCGGAGGGCCTAGCTTACCTAATGAACTCTATCAACCCCTGGAGAATTGAGGGCCAGAAAACGGTTGGGTTCGAGATAGTTGAGGAAATGGGGGTTCCCGACTGGATAGTTCTCCCCGTGGGCAACGCCGGCAATATATCGGCGCTGTGGAAGGGACTCAAGGAGCTATACACCGCCGGCCTCATCGAACAGTTACCGAGGCTAGCGGGGATTCAGGCATCCGGTGCCGCACCGCTAGCCAAGGCGTTCAAGCACGGTGTTGAGGAGCCTGAGTTTGTGGATAAGCCCGAGACTGTCGCTACAGCGATAAGGATCGGCAGGCCCGTGAGCTGGAAGAGGGCGATGAGAGCTGTTAGGGAGTCGGGAGGGGTTTTCGAGGAGGTGAGCGATGAGGAGATATTGAATGGGCAAAGAGAACTCGCGAGGAATGAGGGAATCGGTGTGGAACCGGCGAGCGCCGCGGCTTACGCTGGGCTGAGGAAGCTCGTCGATGAAGGGATCATAGGAAAAGATGAGAGAGTTGCCGTGATAGCGACAGGGCACGCCCTCAAAGACCCGGAAGTGGCGGCATCCCACCCCACACCCTCGTTCTCTGTGAGGCCCGCCGACGTGGTCACTCTGGTTATGGGGCTTATTTCAGATTAGGCCTTTCCTTAGCAGGAGCTCCGATATTAGGACAGCGTTCCCTGCAGCCCCCCTCACCGTGTTATGGCCTAGTGCCACATACTTGATCCACCCTGTATCCGGGTCCTTCCTTATCCTACCAACAGAGACCGTCATACCGTTGCCAATATCGACGTCTAGTCTCGGCTGGGGCCTGTCCGTAGCATCAAATACCTTCACGGGTTTCTCTGGCGCAGTAGGGAGACCCATCCCCGCAATCTCATTATTCGGGAACTCACTAAGCACCTCAGCTATGTCGACTGGCTCAGCTGTTTTCTTTGTTTTCACAAACACTGACAGCGTGTGTCCATCAAGAACCGGGACCCTATTGGTGCTCGCCATAACACTGAAGCCTGCTTTCTTCACCTCACTACCAGCTAATGAACCAAGTATTTTCTTCGTCTCTTCCCTCACCTTGTCCTCCTCGCCCTTGATGTAGGGTATGATGTTTCCGGCTATTTTCACTGCCGGGAGCCCATGATACCCTGCACCCGATATTGCCTGCATGCTGGTAACTGCGACTAGGTCTATTCCGAAGGTATCCATTATTGGCTTGAGCGTTAGTGTCAGTATAGAGGTTGTGCAGTTAGGTACCTTCACGATGAAGCCCTTCCAACCCCTCTTACCCTGTTCCTCAATTAGGCTAATGTGTGAGGCATTCACCTCCGGATTAATTAGTGGTATGTCCGGCTCGAGACGCATCGAGCTCGCGTTGCTGACTATGGCGAAGCCCTCTCTCGCGAGGGCAGGCTCAACCTCAGTTGCCACGCTTGATGGTAGGGCCGATATCACGAAGTCTATGCCTAATTCCTTAAGATTGTTTAGTTCATACGATTCTAGCGTGAGCTCCCCCAACCCCTCAGGCATCGCCCAGTCGATAACCCAATCAACCACGTTGCCATATCTCTTCCCTGCCTTATCAGATGAGAGGGTGACGGGGACAGGCTCGAACCACGGATGGTTCCATAGCATAGCCATTAGCCTCTGCCCCACGAGGCCTGTAGAGCCCAGTACGGCAACCCTTCTCATGGCTCACCACCTAGAACAAAGTTTGTGTGCAACCACCTCACTAGCTCAGGCAGCTCCTCTTTTATGGTATCTAAAACAACTGCTGGCCTGGGGCACACCGGCCTTACACTCAGTACCGACCCGTCATAGTCCCTAAGTTCACTAGCCAGTGACGCGATGAAGCTATGCCTACATACTCCCCTACCAACTAATGCTGCCCTTCCCTTACCGTCAACGAACGAGCTGGCGACGAGCTTAGGCCTTACGCATGGCTCCGGGTCGGGCGTCACCGCGGTTCCGAATAATGCCCAGTTACCTATGAGGGCGATAACGTCCGTATCTATGAGCGCCTCAAACGCCCTCGGGTGTATTCTCTTAGCACCATACGACGACGCCTCAGATGCCTCACTATGGTCTAGAGAGGGGACTACCCTCGCGTCCTTAACGAGCCTTGGGTCAGCGCTCATTATCCCTGGCACGTCAGTCACGAAATACACCTCCCTCGCACCCGTTAAGACAGCGAGCACAGTCGCTGTGTAATCCGAGCCTCCCCTCCCGAGCGTTATAGTGTGCCCTCCCGGGAGACTCGCAACGAATCCCTCAATCACTGGTATAGCTCCACCGATGGCCGCATCCCTTACCCGGAGAGCGTTTCTTGCTGTCAGCCTGTAGTCTACTTTAGGGATCGCCCCTGTCGACTCAGCCACAATGACTTTCCTTGCGTCGAACCTCTTCGCCCTTAAGCCCTCGGCTGCGAGGGCCTCGGCCATGAGCAGGGAGCTCATGGTCTCTCCGAGTGAGACGATGTATTCTCTATCATGAAGAGAGCTGGGTCCCCGCTCCACTGCCTTCCTCAGAGCGTTGATGACCTCCTCCAAGCCCCTCGGCAGTAATCCTGCTTCATTAGCTGCTTCTCTATAGATCCTCATAACCCTCTCTGCAGACTCGATGTCTCCGTTCGCCGCCCTTATTAGGAGGTCGGTAACTGACTTCATCGCCGAGACCACGACTATGACCCTCTCTCCGCGCTCGATGAAATCCTCTTTTATTCTCTCAGCCGCGGTGATGTAGTCCTTACCTCTCCTAAGGACAGAACCACCTATCTTAATCACTATCAATGACCTTCACCCCCTCAGCAGAGGGACTGGTTACAAAGGATTCTGCGCTCACACCGTTTGCTGACAGGAGCTGAACTAACTCTCTCACTATCCTCTCGGCTTCGCCACGATCGTTATGGACTATGAAGACCGAAGGGCCCGCACCGCTTATGTTGAAGCCGAGAGCCCCCTCTCTCAAAGCAGTAGCCTTTAGCTCATCGTAGAGCGGTATCATGGCCTTCCTGACAGGCTCAGCTACGTAATCAACACTCACAGCCCTTCCAAAGAGCACCGGATCGTTCAGGTGTATAGCCGCTAGGAGCGAGGCAACCGCTGATGTCTGAGCTATGTGACGCTGAAGATCAAGATCCCTAGGCAGTAACGAGCGGGCGAGACCAGTCTTCCCTCTTTCATTCGATTGCATAATCACAATACCGAGCCACGCGTCCGGCGGATCAAGCCTTAGCACCCCTAGCCCCGCATGCCTACCGATAATCACTAAGCCACCAAGGAGTGACGCAGCAACATTGTCGTAGTGCCTGGCCCCCGATACTAGATGCTCCCCCTCAACAGCCGCTTCTAATAATTCCTCAGTAGTTAGGTTGAGGCCGTATAACTCATTGAGCGCGTAAGCGACCGCTGCAGATGTCGCGCCAGAGCTCCCGAGCCCTGCTGACACCGGCACACCCTTCCAGACATGTACCACGACACCGCAATTGGGGCAGTACCTGCTTAGCATGTGTTCGGCGACGGCATACGCGGAATTATCCCGACCCGGAGGGGCACCATCAGCATTAACGACTATTCTTGGCTCTTTTAGGGGCTTTACTAACACCTTGTCATAAAGGCCTTCTATGGCCAGGGCAAGAATGTCAAAGCCCGGGCCTAGGTTCGCTATTGAAGCTGGAGACTTAACTAATATTTTTTCGTACACGGGGTCCGAGAGATCTATATCGTTTGGCGCATAACCACCACCCACAGACGCCTTTCACAGTACAGGGCCAGAACCCCTTAATAAGCTTCACACATCAACCGTAATTACCCGTCAGCGAGAGTAGATTTAGGTGCCCACAGTGAACTACGGTATGCTCCTAGAACTGTTTCTTCGGTTCCTCAAGATAGGGTTCGTAGGCTTCGGCGGCGGGTGGGCCATACTCCCCCTCATCGAGAGGGAGATAGTTCAGGACGCTGGCTGGTTGAGCGAGTCCGAGTACCTAAACCTAGTCGCCATAGCGGGCTCGACCCCCGGGCCGATAGCCGTGAACGCCGCTACCTACATAGGGCTGAAGCTGGGTGGTCCAATAGGCGCCGTCGTAGCTACCTCGGCAGTCATCCTGCCGCCATTCATAATTATTTCATTAGTAGTGTATTTCGTCACAGGGCTCTTCAGCAACCCGATAGTGCAGGGCGTGCTCAACGGCCTCAAAGCAGCCGTGATAGGGCTGATAGCCATCGCCCTCTACACAACGGCGAGGCAGACAGCCCTTAATCTTGTGGGTACGGCTCAGGTACTGATATTATTCGCTATAGCAACCTCAGTTATAGTTATGGTTACAAAGTTCAATGTCCACCCATTGATAGCTTTAATAGTCGCGGCCTTCGTGGGCGGGACCCTATCTATCGCTAAGATATGGTAACATTGATGAAGCACGCTGGCGAGCATCTGTAGAACTACTCATTGGCCTTACTTTTCTCTTTCTCCCTTTCCTCAATTAATTTCTCTATCTCTTCAACGGTTTTTGGCTCAGGTACCGTGACCAAAGTATAACCTATCCATCCGATTAGGCCCATGACGACCGCGACCGCCACGACCGCTGTCAATTTAAGAAGGAAGTAATCGACAGACATACCAAAGACCTCGATGTCCGGCGGACAGAACA
>WAOK01000050.1 GCA_015521325.1 Desulfurococcales archaeon
CTGTCAGGCTCCCTCCGCCTGCTACCTGGGTATAGTGTGATGGTCAGTAACCCCATCATTGAGGTAACTAGGGCAACCGTTGAGTACTTTCTTGCGTCGGTGACAGGTACTTCTTTGCCTAGGATCTTGAGTGTGTTTTCTTGGGATATGGATTCGTCTTTGCTGACCTCCGATGTAGTTCCCTGGGTCTTTATGCTCATCCTCCCTTCCCCGAGCCTAAGCTCGATTACTGCTGAGGACACGTAGTTATTAGTTACCTCGCCCACGCCGGAGAGGAGTAGGGTCGAGTTTGTTTCCACGTCCACGGTCAGTGTGTAGGTTGAGGAGGAGAGCCCTGTCTCCTGCTCTAACCTCTCTATGAGGTTGTTTATGTCGCTAATACTGATCACTACTGTCCCGGAGTATGTGCCCTCGTAGCTGGTGGCGGGGACCAGCACAACTGTCTTGCTCCAGCCCCTTCCCGAGGAAAGGGTCATCACCACGTCGTAGGTTCCCCACTCCCTCACTAGGTCAGCAACGAGTGGCTGGGTGCCGTGCTCGTACGTTATGTTGATTGCCTCTATGAGCCTTGTGTATAGTGGTTGACCTGGCCCTATCACTGTGGCGTTGTCGTATATCACCGAGGGCTTCACGGCTGCCAAGTACGATAGCTGAGTGCGCTGCGTGAGTGCGTAGATGGTGTGGCTCTGTGTTATGACCTCAGCTGCCCTGTACGCCATAGCCGATGTTATTGTGGAGACTGCGAGGGTTAGGGCTAGTAGGGCTATGAGCGCTGGCCGCAGCCTTCTCATTCTCTGTACGTTAATTATTCCTCCCTTTCTTTTCACACGAGATCACCTCCAATAAAGCGATTGTACACATAGAAAGTCAGGAGAAAAGCTGTTATCAGGGCGGTGGTCGCCTGTGCGAAGCCCCCGAGGGCCGACGCAATCAGGTACATGGGGTACCCTACGTACGGTATTATCGCAGTGACCTCCCCAATAATCGATTCCTTGGGCACGACCCAAGGATCAACGGCGTTGTTGGCGTCACCCTTCGTGCGGTAAACGAGCTCCCCATCCTTAACCTCCTTCGACACAACCCTGTGCACAATGATCCCCTGTGGGGTGGCGTACGCTACTATGTCACCTACCTCGACCCCGTCGGTGTTGGGTGCCGACACCACCACGTCACCCACCCGGATCTCCGGCTCCATTGACCCGCTCACAACTACCATGGCCCTATACCCCAGCGCGAAGCCGGCTAGGGCGAGACCCAGGATCGTTATGGCGGCAGCAGTGATCACCTTGTCCACCACACTCCTCCCTCTTCTCACCCTGCGCCTGGCCCTAGCCTCCCTCACCCTCTCCTTCAGAGGGCCGGCCGGGATGATTGAGAACGACTGGATCACGGCCACGGTCACAGCGAATATTGCGGTAGCGAACCAGGGGGTGTTAGGCATTATGGGCGAGATCGAGTACATACCCCACATAAGGAGCGAGTACGTAGCGGACGCCCTGAACCCCCACCAGGCAGCGAGCTCCGAGAGTATCAGGTTGTTGGCGAACGCGGGTATGAGCGAGCGGGTCATGTATGACCAAGCAATGGCTGACGGGCCCGCTAGTTGAGCAAGCCTAGGGAAGGGTATGATTACGAGTGTCATTAGGGCTGCCGACCCCATAACCGTCGCGGCGTTATTGCCCCCTTTCCGTATTATGTATACCCTGCTCGCCTCGATCGCCAGAGCTAGGGGGATGAATGAGATAAAGCCAACGAAGGACGACAGCGGGTCGAGGGCTACAGCATTTATTCCTGCCCCAAACACCGCTATCGCGAGAACCTCGGCAACAACCCTGATCGACGCCACCACAATGAAGGCGAGTCCCCAGCCCTCCTTGTAGGCATTCCTGACCCCACTCCATAGGAGGGTGAGCATCAGTGTGCCGATGGAAGCGGGAACAAGGTATGCGGGGGGCCCGGCTAGGGGTGTGGACCTCGCCATAAATAGGGTTATGAGGAGCGCGGCCACGGCGACGGGCCTGGCCGCTTCCTGAATAAAAGTTTTGGCGTGAGTAGTGAGGGGGAACCCCTTCACTATCACGCCCCTATCGGTTTTTCTTGTTTTTTGTTTGCTCATCTCAGCTCGCCGCTTACCAGGGCACTACAGTGGTTGTCGGTATGCTCGCGGACGGTGTTGAGTACTCGTTCCACTGTATCGCTACTAGGCTTATGCTGAACGTCAGGTTCGCGTTCATTGGGGCCTCCTGTAGGACGGTGAGGTCCATGCTTATGTCGGCGCTCTCGCAGTGATGTAGCTGGTGGCCGAAGTTGTCGCCCCACCACATGAGCACGTCTGCCTCCCCGTCACCGCTGAGGTCTATCTCGACCGGCTCGTCGGGGTTGAGGGCGTAGTACTCCTGTGATGTGTTGTCGTACGTGACCACTATCTTCCATATCTTGAGCGGTATCTCGCCGTTGTTGTGCACTATCCACGCCACGTGGGTGTAGTACCACGGGTACGCGTTGCTTATGGTTATTGTTAGGGTGTCTAGGTCGCCGTCCCCGTCTGAGTCACTGAATGAGGCGCTCGTGCACGCCACGTCCTTGTCCAGCTGCGTGCTACCCCTGTTGGGGTAGTAGGTGGCGTTCCAGTCGTTACCGCCCTGGTTACCGTACCCTGGCTGGAGACCGCACGCGTCCTTCAAGGTTAGGCTACCGTCGACGAACTCAATGTCGAGCTCGCTCGTGTCGACATCGGCCCTGAACCTCAGTGTCTCTGTCCACATAGCTGTCGCCCCGACAGCCACTAGGGCTATCAAGGACGCGACAGCCGCTGCCTTCGCTGCTCTATTCATTTCTCAGCACCTTACGGTCCCTGTATGGGTCCGGTTACCTCGTTCCACTGGGCGAACACTACCTGCCCCATTATCGTCATGTGGGCGTTCTCCGGCAGTACCTCACCGTCCTCGCTGTCCTGTATGAACGTGCAGTTCATGTAGAACGTCTTCACCTGCTCGTCCGGGTTGACGTCGTAGGGGTCTATCTGCACCTGTGTTATGTTGTCGGTGCATGATAGCCAAGGTGTTAGGTCGTCGCCGTAGATTGAGTAGGTGTAGTTGTATATCTTGACGGGTATCGTGCCGGTGTTGTTGATCCTTAGGTACACCGTGAACCCGTACCACGGGTAGGCATTGCTCACGTTAATCATCAGCACGGGGGTTCCGTACTTGTCTTCGGTTATGTAGGCGTCGCAGGAACCAACGTCCTTGCCCTCGACCTCCGGGTGCTCCACACACCAGGCGTCGAAGTCTAGGTTTACTTCGCCAGTGTTGATGCTGACGTTGACCTTCAGTGTCTCTGTCCACATAGCCATAGCGACTCCGATGGACGCCGTCAGTGCTAGCAGAGCTAAGATTCCTATTGCTTTACTTCTCACTTTGTTACACCACGTGTTATTTACTCACTAATTTATTATTAAAATAAACGTAATTTTCTTGTGAACAAATAATCCGAATAAATCATAGGTAGGAATCCTACTCATCGAGCACCGTAGCCACAGATAGTGCATATCCTCTCAGCAACAGAGGCCGGGTCATCCAGCCCTGTGTAGTATACGAACAGCATGTTCGCACCGAAGAGGGGCTCGTTACCGCCGTAGTAGAGGGTTATGAACCGGATGAACTCCGTAGGTAGCGCCACAACCCCCGCCAGTCCCGTGTCCCTTGATAGGAAGGCTATCTTAGCTATCCTGAGCACCCCTTCCGTGAGGTCCGTGCCCGGCTCTATGATGTCCATTATGAAGTCCCTCCCGTCAGCGAACCTGAGAACCATCCCGACACGGTAGATCACGCCTGACCTGCCGACGACCTCTTCATGCCGCAGTACCGTGACGCCTTCCTTCTCGTTCAGGGACTCCGCCACCCCACTGCTGTAGGTGTCCGATGTGCTCATAAGCTTCCTCACAAGTACGAGAAGGCTGAGGAGCTGCTCCCCCTTAGGGGTTATTACGTAGGCAACCCTATCGCCCTCACCCACCGGCACGATGGCGCCGGACTCTATTAGGCGGGCCAGGAACTTCTCGAGGCTCAGGGTGTTGAGGTTGGCGGCGTACATGATGTGGGTCTTGAGCGCCCTATCACGTTGCTTGACGAACCTCAGGATACGCTCTATGACCTCATTCTCTTTTCTATACTTCTTGCGCTCGCTGGGTGATTTCCTCAACTCTGCCGCACCTTCCCTATAATGACCTATATTTTATCCCGTACTGATTACGTTACAAAAAATATAAGTATTACTTAGATAATCTATCACTTAGCAAAAAAGCAAGAACTCGATTAATTAGGAACAGATCGTGGAACAAGCGAAATCATCCCGCAACACAGGAGTACGATGCATCAATTAATAACGCCCCAACAATACGCTCTTTCTGAGCCACAGACCTTATCAAGGCCGCCGCCCTCTCAGCCCAATCATCGCCTGGGTTGCTCAGAAGCCTCAGAACCTCGCCGTACGTCCGCGAGGCGTTCCAGAGCAAATTAGATGCTGCGGCCGTCTTTAGGCAGCACAGGAAGCTCTCTCCGATGAACCGCGCATCATCCGCCCTGGTCTGCTGAGCCATCTTCATAATAATTGAGAGATAATTCGGGTCAATCTCGCCTTTCTCAACAGCGTCGGCTAGTTTCTCCAGAGCGTATGACCCCGTGGCTATCGTTACGTTACCTGCATCGAACAAGAACCCTTTCTCAAGCCTCCCCACACTCCTTAGGGCGTCGGCTAAACTCCTAACGACGTCTCCGCCCGGCTCATAAACAGCGAAGCCGTGTGACCAAAGCATGCCGTAGGCCTTCATGAGGTCCTCGTTAGCCCTAGCTAGGAGGGACGCCCCGAACCTAACGATGCTCGGTGCTCCGGGACCGCGCTTCACGGGTTCGTGCAGTATGAACTCGTCGCCTTCATAACCAACCACTAGCTCGAAATGAGGGGCGAAGCCATTGAATGAATAGAGCCTCGCTGCGTTCACCGGCACTATTACCGGCGTCCCGGAGGCTATGAAGGTCTTTATTGCCTTGATGAACTCTTCCCCATCGTTAGTTACGAGGAACCTGTACCTGAGGCCGAGGTATCCCGAGGCGTTCTTGAGGCCCACGAACGGGTCGCTGTATGGGAGGAAGAATGTTTCGTTCCCATACCTGAAGAGCGTCGCACCGTATGTGAAGCCGGTGATGAAGTTCAGGTAGTGGATGCTCTTGTTGATGCCGTAGTACGCCGCGACCATCTGGAGGCATGTTGTGGCGCAGTACGACTTCTCGTAGCTGATCGTCGGGACACCGCTCAAGTTCGCTGATGGCGGGGGCTCGCCGCTCACGGGCCCGAGCTCCTCTATGCCGTACGCGCTGAGCACGTACGCCAGCCTGTAGCTAGATACTATGTCCGTCTTCGCTGGGGGTACCTCGGGCAGGGATAGGACGTAGTATGCTGACCCGAGGGCGAGGGCTATGAGGATGAGAACGGCTAAGGCTTTCCTCATCTTCCTGCCTCGTACCTGTATTTGTTTGAACAAAATTAATTCTAGCCCTCTTTTGGCGAATATCTTTATTCCTAATTATGCACATACTGGTAGGGGCACCGTTTTGCTTAGGGCAGAGAACCTCTATGTTCAGTACCGCTGGAGGCAGGAGCCCGTCCTTAAGGGTGTGACAGCGGAGTTCGAGGGTAGGTGCCTCCTCCTCGGCCCGAACGGCTCCGGTAAGACCACACTGTTCCGCGTGTTCTCAGGCCTAACGCCTCCTAAGTCTGGGAGAGTCCTGATAGATGGAGAGGATATTAACAAGATATATGCGCGGGCAGGGGCTCTCGCCACTAACCTGCCGGAGGTCTATAACCTCTTCTTCCTCAACGCGTACGACCACGTAATCGTTTATGCAGACCTCCTGGGCGGCGACGCTGATAAGGCTTTCGAGATGATGGAGAGGCTGGGGCTCAGGAGGGACTACCTTAAGAAGAGGAAACCTTGGGAGCTATCCGGCGGGCAGAGGAAGGCCTTCACCACCGGAATAGCCCTCAGTGTGGGCGCGAGGAACACGCTCCTAGACGAGCCCTTCGAGCAGCTCGACCCAGCGAAGAAGGCTGGCCTAGCTGAAGAACTGAGCAGGCTGGAGGGCACGCTCGTCGTCAATACTCATGAAACGTGGGTGCTGAAGCCGTTTAGGGAGTGGACCACTTACCTAATGTTCGAGGGTAAGGCCTACGGGCCTGTGAGGGCCGGCGACCTCCTGGAGTCGAGGCTCGTGAGGGGGGAGGTCGAGGACGCTATCCTTGTATTCGAGGCTTCTGGGAAGGTCTTCAGCCTGGTTAAGGGCGAGGAGGGCGAGGCCCTCACGGAGCTCGTGACCCTTGACAGGATTTACGAGGTAGGGATGGGGTGATAGCATGAGCAAGTACGCGCTCTATAAGCTGAAGGACATGATAACGAATGTCGAGGCACTGGCCTGGTCCATAGGCTTCATCGAGTTCTGGGTCCTGATGTGGCTCTTCGTCTTCAGCCCCTCCTCACCGGCCCAGGTCGGGTGGGGCGAGGCCATGATTAAGGGGAACATAGCGATGGCGTACTCCTTCCTCGGCATACTGTCGATGTCCTCCGCTGCTATAGGCCTCACCGCCGGAGTGTATAGGTCCTCATTCGCGAGGAGGTTCATCACGAGGTTCGGCCGGCTCGGGCCAGCGTCACTTGTTGCGGAGGACTTCATAGGCTCGGTAGTGGCTGTCGTGTTCTTCGCTGCCGTGATATTCGCCTCGGTTGAGGTTCTCTCATATATGAGGTGGGGTGTGCTGGTGGTGCCTGATAGCCCGGTCGGTGTGCTGGCGGACCTCGTCCTCGCCGGCATAATCCTGTACTGGCTGGCCTACGACGTCGCCATGGCCCTCATAGTGGCGAGGAGGGTCAGGGGTGTGAGCGGGGGGAGCATGACCACCCTCATCGTTGGGTTCATAGTCTATGCCCAGCTATGGGTGAGCTTCGGCAGCATCGTCTACTTAATCCCCCTAGCCCCGCTACCAGCTCTCCTCATGTACCACAGCCTCAGCGTTTACCCACCTGTGGGTGCTTACCTCAAGTGGCTGGCGAGGGTAGGGACAGTGAAAACAATTAATCTGAGGCTGGCGGCCGCATCATCAATAGTGTGGGCTCTTGTGCTGGCGGCCATAGCAGTCGTCCTGACCCGCAAGGGAGGGGCTGTCTCCGTAGAAGAAATAGGTATGTGAGTTTTGATGAAAAACTCACTTCCTCCTCATAAGCACGACCGCGGCAATAATGACTATTATGGCCGCAACGATCACTGCGCCCATCTGAGCAGGTGTTAAGGCCCCCTCAGGCGGTGCGGCCGTTGTTGCGGTCGTAGTTGTCGTTGTTGTGGTCGTGGTAGAGGTGGTCGTAGTCGTCGTGGTTGTTGTGGTTTGTGTGGCCGCTGTGGTCGTTGTTGTGCTGGTTGTGGTGGTCGTTGTCTCTATGGGGGGCTGGATCTGGGGTGTCGTCGTTGTAGTCGTGATTGTCGTTGTGGTCGTTGCCTGGTACCCTATGTACGTGACGTTCACGGTGTCGGACTCTGCCTCATGCCCTGCCCAGTCTATCGCTACTGCTTTCATGAGGACGTAGGGCGTGTTCAGTACCGGTACGCTTGCCCTGTAGTATGTGGCGGACGAGTAGACCGCGCTGACCTCTCCCCAGTCGCTCATGTCGGGTGTCTTGTAGAGTAGCTTTACCTGCTTGACCCCCCAGCCCTCGTCGGTAGCGCTTATCATCACTGTTATCGGCTGCCTCCCGGCCATTGGCTTGAGCGGCGTCCACGAGGATATGCTGACCTCCGGCGCGGCGGTGTCCTCCTCGGCAGCAGCTACGAACGTGTTCTCCGTGCCCTCGACTAGGTCCACGTAGGCCTTGATAATGACCATGTCGCCCTTGACGTACTTCTCTATCCCGTGCACCTTCCCCGTGTCACCGTATACGCTGTACTGGCTGAGTGGGTAGGAGGCATTCAGGAAGAAGTAGATCGGCGCGTTCGTCAGGTTGAGGCCGAAGCCCGGCTCGACCCTCACGTAGTACCCGTAGAAGCTGTGGTCATCGCTGAAGGCAACGTCGACGTAGAGGTGGTCAGAGTTGTAGGACGCCTCCGGCCCGAGCGGGTCTGCGCCGGGGCGGGTGAAGAACTTGATCGAGCCGTTGGCGAATATCTGGATCATCCTGAACCCTCTGTACTTGTAGACGTTGGGGTGCCCGATGGCGGTGACCGTGACTAGCGTCACCTTCCCGTTGTAGGTAGCGACCTCGTCTCTGTGGGTGTCGCCGCTGAGGACGAACTTCACACAGTCGTAGTCGTTGAGTATGTGGAGGAACCTGACGTACGAGTCCTCATGGCTCGACCAGGACGGATGAACAGCGTCTGGGTACTTGCTGATGAACTCCTCAGGCGAGGCCTCGTAGTCACCGCTCTTTATGACGAACGGCGGGTGCACCACGATCACCACGGTCTTCTCGGTTCCCTCGTACTTCTGCACGATCGA
>WAOK01000051.1 GCA_015521325.1 Desulfurococcales archaeon
CAAAGTATAACCTATCCATCCGATTAGGCCCATGACGACCGCGACCGCCACGACCGCTGTCAATTTAAGAAGGAAGTAATCGACAGACATACCAAAGACCTCGATGTCCGGCGGACAGAACATGAGCCAGATATACAGAATCGTAACAATAATCGCGACGACCAGCATTACGGCACCAATCACTTTGGCCCTAAACACCACTGATTCACCTATCCTAAAGGGTCACGCATTGAAATATAAACAACTGTCCCCCTGAGGTTATTTGTGTAGTGCACAGAGGTTAGCGGGACACCTAAATGGTCAGGGTTGGTGTCGTCGGCGTAGGCAACATGGGGAGGCACCACGCTAGAGTCTACAAAGAACTCGAGAAGGAGATCGAGGGTATTGAGCTAGTGGGTGTCGTCGATAAGAACCTTGAAAGAGCCAGGGCGGTTGGCGGCTCCCTCGGGGTTCGTTACTTCACCGATTACAAAGAGCTATTAAGTATTGGCGTTGACGCTGTAAGCATCGCCGTGCCCACGACCCTGCATAGGGACATAACGATTCCCTTCCTTAAGGCAGGTGTCGATGTCCTCGTAGAGAAACCAATCGCTTCCACGACCGAAGAAGCGGAGGAGATGGTGAGGACAGCCAAGGAGTACGGTCGGATACTGATGGTCGGCCACATAGAAAGGTTTAACCCTGCTGTTTCGAGACTGAGGCAATTACTCGCTAGAGGCATAATAGGGAAGCCTCTTGTCTTCAGTGCGAAGAGGGTCGGTCCGTACCCACCCCAGATCATGGATACTGACGTAGTAAGGGATCTGGCGATCCACGACATAGACGTAATATACTATCTTCTCGGAGAGCCCGAGATCGGAGACGTTATTGTGCGTGGGGGGTCAATCATTCACCCAAGGGGTTTAATGGACTACGCCGTTGTGCTGATGGAGGCAGGCGGTGCAGTAGGCGTTGTTGAGGCCAATTGGCTCACACCATACAAGGTGAGGAAACTGAGTGTTGTAGGAGAGAAGGGTATAGCTAACGTGGACTACATAGAACAGAGCCTGAAGATTTACGATAAGGAATTCACCATAGACGTGCGGATAAGAAAAAAGGAGCCACTAAAGGCGGAGCTTAGGCATTTCATCAACTGCGTCATGGGGAAAGAGGAGCCTTTAGTACCGGGGGAGAAGGCCCTGGCTGTGCTGAGAGCTATTGAGAAGGCTATAGGAGCTAATCCCCGGTAATTATAAGTGACTTAAGAGACTTTGGTAGTAGTTCCTTGATTAAGACAGACACGTCCTCTCTCTTGATATAACCAATAACCCACAGGAGGGAGTAGCCAACGGCAACAGATATCGTAATCCATAGCAACCAGAGACCAGGCACCTGCTTCGTTAGTAACCAGCACAGGAAACCCGATAGGGAGGACACACCCAGTATCCCGAGAACAGACAACCATGGAATGCTGTAACTCCTCTCATGGGCCAGCAGGGCCGAATGCGCTAAACCAACTGCCGCCCCCACGAGGTAAGAGAAGGCTGCCCCTGTACTGCCCATAACCGGCGTTAATAGTATGTACAGAACAATCCTCGTTAAGCTTGCGCTGAGACCTATGCCGAGAACATCAAGAAACCTATTAAAGGAGTAGCTAAGGTTCATCACTGACATCACAAGAACCATGAGCAGATTAGCGATGAGTGCGAGCGTAAGCGCCGCCCATGCATCACCGTACTCTGGCTTTATGAAAGAGAGAACCTCCCTAGCAGCTCCAGCTATCGTGAGTGCTGTGGGACCCACAAAAGCCATGCCAACACGGAGAGATTCCCATAGAGCCCTCTCTTTGGTACTGTCTAGACCGCTTAAGTAAGGCAACATTATCGACTGAAGGCTCGTCGAGAAACCCGTGACGAAGTTAGCGATCGTGAGGGCTATGTAGAGGTTGCCTGTTTCCTCGGGGCTCCAAACGCTGTACACAGCTATGACAGCTAGCTGCCTCCCCAGAACGGTGACCATGTTCGGGAGCCAAGACGGTATACCAGCTTTGAGGACGTCGGGCAAGAAGCGAATATCCAGTATTCCATGAAGACCTGCCCTTCTCATGACGTAAATCATTCCGATAACACCGAAGACAGCACTCTGAATTATGAAGGCAGAAACAATTCCTACCCACCCAAACCCCAACATCACTAGAGTCAACCCAATAGCGAGCTTGGCCGCATTGGACACTGCTACGGCCGCAAAGTAGGGCCGTGTCACCATAATACCTATGAAGTAGTTCATGAAAATGTCGGTAGAAAGTGCTAAGATTAGGTAGGATGATATAAGGAGCTGGGAGGGCCCGTAGTTAAGTAAGGGCTTACCTGCAAGGGAGATTAACAAAAGTATGATCGCTGACACAAAATTAGCTAGGAGGACATACGTGAAGGCGCTCCAGAAGTAGGTTGCCTCGCAGAGTTTATCATTCCTAGATACACAGTGTCCCAACCATTTACTCATGCCCACCCCTGCGCCTAGGCTAACGGCTGATGAGACTAGGTAAGCTAGACTGATAACAGCCGACGCCGTCCCTACGTCCTTAGCCCCGGCGATCGCATAGAGTAGAACCCAGAAAACAAACCCGACCAAATTGTTGACCATGCTACCCAAGTATAGCCATAGGCTGCTGCGAATGACCGTGCTGACCCCATCCTTATCCTGGCTTGACTCGATCGCCGACACCTCCGAGCCAGGCTGTTCCTCAGTACACCACGCACTATTATTTCCTCCTTATGTAGCAATGCCTCAAGAAATAGGTTCCTGGAACCCTAGGGGTATCACACGCAGGTCATTCGATGCCACACGCATCAACAGCGATCACAACATTACTGCCGTATGACACTAGCCTTGAGCTCTCCCTCAACTCAGCCTTAGCGATGTTTACTATACCAACGAACCCTACCTCTTTATTGAACCAACTCACAATTGCCTCCTTTGGCCGCGCTGAACAACCGTTCCCCTGCAATACCTTAAACAACTCCCGCACCGAGACCGATACATTCTCTAAAGAATCAAGAAAGAAGTACATCAGCCTCTCATCACCTAGGAAATTTCTGCCGGGTGCGATAGAGTTCAGTGAAGTGTACATGCCAACCTCCGAGGGCCTATAGACCCAGTATGACGTCATCGGGTCATAGCCAGCGATCGTATCAAATAGCGCCACAGAGGAAGAAGCTATCACAACTATAACAATAGCCAGAGCAATCCTTTTCCTTCTTTCAGCAATGAGAGCCAAGGGAATAGCGCCTACAAAGAACAGGTAGTTGAGTATTCTGTGAACAATCATCAAATACCCTGTCTTCCATAACATCAGGTACAGCGCGCTTGCACCAATGACCAACAACATCGACTTAGCCAGTGACAAGAATTCTCTGTTTCCTACTGAAAAAAGAATAACTACGCCTATGAGGGCGGGGATAAAGAAGAGCAAAAGAGATGGGCTCTCAGCACCTATCATAATTGGGAATCGAATGAATACAGCAATGAAGATAAGCGTAGCTGACGCAACAAGAGCGCCAAAGGCGAACTTACTATAGACCTTCGAGGTTCTTGGCACCTTCAAATACAGGAGTAGTACAGCAAGCACACTAATAGTATAAACAATGATGTCTAGCGGCTTAAACACCATTACTATTTTCCGAAACATCACAAGGTTGTAAATTACGAGAACTGATAATACGGTAGAAGAATATGCGATAACCCTCTTTTTAACCACGCCACAACAGCCAGAGCTAGCGATAAAACTTGCCAAAAACACTGACACAAGCATCACTGCTGTTGGGACTAGATGCGTGAATACCGCGGCCATCAACAGCATCGTCATTAACGGATAGTTCCATCTCCTCGAAGAGCTCATCATATGTAGCGCTCCCATGACAAGGGTGAGGCCGAGGAACTCCTTTAGGGGAGCAGAGGTCATTAGTAAGAAACTGGGAAAAAAGAGAGCATACACAACAGCATAATAGGCACCAAAAGGATATGCGCCCTTAAGCCAGGCGAGCAACATGACAGAAAATGAGGCAGTAATGAGGGCAGTAAAAAGATATACTATCACACGTTCATCGCCAAGGCCGACCAACGCATAATACATTGCCATAGTGAGCGGTAAACCCGGCCAAACATACGCCGTATTTGAGTGTGTGGCCTGAGGTAGTGGTGGAGCCGCCCCCATAGATACTCTCTTAGCTAGATTGATAACGGGCCAAACATCTGTTGAGAAAGGTTCACCAGTAACCAATACCGGTATGAGTCTAACGATAGCGCCAGAGACAATGAGGAGGAAAAGCAGTAAAGCATGTGGGGCCGTGCCATAGTTGGACGGCTTCACTGTCCCAGCCGTATCCCTACTCCCTTCCATACGGCATAACCCGCTATCTCTGGCTGATGTGATTTCGGTGAGTGACCCCAATCACATGTTTACCTCGCGAACACTTTTGTGATTATCTACGTGAGCATAGTCGGAGATCTTGTGGTCTGCGACAACTGAAAGATTATATCTTGTTCACTAGCCAGGAATCATAGATGAAACGCAGATGAGGCCTAGAAGACGATGCGATATAGGGAAGGATGTCTCAGTGCTGGTACCTGTACTCAACGAGAAAGAGGCGATAGGCGACGTCATCGACGAAATACTCTCTATTGGTGTCCCAAAAGAAAGAATAATAGTTGTTGATGGCGGAAGCACCGACGGAACGCCCGATATAGCCAAGTCCAAGGGCGTTATTGTTGTTAGACAGTTCGGTAAAGGTAAAGCAGACGCTGTGAGGACAGGTCTCGAGCTCGTCGATACAGAGTATGTGGTAGTTATTGACGGTGATTACAGCTACCCCGCCAAGTACATAAGGGACATGCTCGATAGGATATGCAGCGACATAAGGTATGATGAGGTCATAGGGGCCAGAGTGAGGGGAAGGGAGAACATACCCTTAATAAACAGGTTCGGTAACTGGTTCTTGACGAGGATCTTTAATCTCCTCTTCAATACAAACCTCAGAGACGTGCTCTCAGGTCTCTATCTAGTGAGGACGAAGACATTATCGTCCGCCCTCTTCGAGACCAGTGGCTTCAGTGTAGAGGTCGAGATCGCTGCTCACGTAGCATCCGTCGGGGGAGAGATAGGCGAAGTGGAGATAGAGTACAGGAGAAGGAAGGGTAAAAGCAAGCTCAGCCAGTCATTTACGAAAAGTCTGTCTACAGGGGTTAGCATATTCGCTGACATTATACGGCTGGCGTGGAGGTATAACCCCGCATCCTTGATATTCTCCTTAGGTGCATTAATGCTGGTTCCTGGGATAGCTCTGGGCCTCGTTGTCGCGTATCACTACTTCTTCACAGGGATCAAGTACTACGTGAGGGGTTTAATAGCCATCATGCTGACCCTGGCCGGCTTCCATTCGCTAATAGCGGCTGTACAGATGATATATAGTAAGAGAATGGAGAAACGAATAATAAGAAGAATAGACGCTCTGGAGAGGATTCTAACGGAGAAGAAAAAAGAATAAAAAGAGATCATCATAAACCCCTTTACACCACTAAATACCTAGGAGGGGGTCTATGGAGATAATCATTCTGGACGATAACTACATATTAGGACACAAAGGGATGCTCGCCGAGCACGGCTTCTCTGCACTAGTTAAGATCCCGGACAAAGAACTCACCCTACTCTTCGATACGGGGACGACCGGGTCAGTACTCATGAATAATTTAAGGCTGGCAGGCGTAGAACCTACTAACATAAATGCTGTAATAATAAGCCATAGGCACTACGACCACACCGGTGGGCTCAAGACATTCCTGGAAGCTAGGAGTGGCAACGAGACATTAGTAATCTCGCATCCCGACCTCTTCGAGCCAGCGTATGCCAAGAACAGGAAAGGCGGGATCAGGTACATAGGGAATCCCTTCCGGAAGGAGGAGCTTGAATCGTTAGGAGCTAGGTTTGCCTACACAAGGAGGCCCATGAGGATAGCCGACGGCGTCATCGTCACAGGGGAGATACCGAGGGAGTGGGGGCCATCACACACGGGACACATGCTAAGACAAGGTGAAGAGGGTCTCGTCGAAGATATTCTACCAGATGATTCCGCACTGATCCTAGAGACAGAAAAGGGACTCGTCATAATAACTGGGTGCGGTCATGCAGGCGTTGAAAACATCATCGAGTACGCTACAGAGATCGCGGGAGAGAAAAGAATTGCTGGCCTGATTGGAGGGTTACACTTGATGGGTGCAGAAGAACGCAGGATTGGGGAGGTTGTGAAGTATCTTACGAGTAGGGAACCTGCTACGATCGCCCCAACTCACTGTACAGGGCTGAGGGCTCAGGCGGCTTTGGCGGCGGCATTCGGGAAGAGGTATGCCGTTGCCGGCGTGGGCACAGTGTTTAGGTTTGAGTGAGTCCGCCATGAGTGCTAGGGCGCCGGAGACGGTTATTTGGATAGTGACCCATAGGTGCAACCTAAGGTGTAGGCACTGCTACGCTACAAAATATGCTGGCGAACGCGAGCTGGGCGAGGAGAGCTCCCTTAAGGCTGTGAAGATGTTCGCTGATGCAGGCGTGGAACACCTCCACATCACGGGTGGGGAACCGCTCCTATGGCAACCTTTATGGAGTGTCCTCGAGGCCGCTAATGCTAGCGGATTGGAGACGTCCCTATTCACTAACGGAACCCTCTTGCCACTGAAGCCCGGGCTCGCTGGTAGAATCGCTGATAATGTAATCAAGGTGTACACATCCCTCGACGGGCCCTCACCAGCTATTCACGACGCTATTAGGGGGGCCGGGAGCTTCAGTAGAACGGTGGAGGGCGTCCGCCTCCTCATTAAGGAGGGTGTGAGAGTACACATCAACATGTCCGTCACCGAACTCAATTGGGCCTACGTGAAGGACACGCTGAAGAAGGCTCTGGAGCTGGGGGCCTCTAGTGTCTCAATAATACCGGCTATGCCGGCGGGCAGGGCGGCCGAGACCGGTGTCTGGGTTAGGCCCCGGAACTTCATGAGAGCAGTGATGCAGGCAGCCGAGTTTAGTGAGGAGGAGGGTGTAGAGGTAGGTGTCTGGTGCGCTCCCTTCCTAGCTGCGATAAAGCTCCCGGGCAGGCTGAGGTACGGTAACTGCAGGGACTGGAGCGTGATGGACGTAACCCCATCAGGTAATGTCGTTACGTGTGATGTGCTAGGCGAGGTCGTTGCGAATATCTTCGAAGACGGTGTCGAGGGGGCGTGGAAAAAGCTCCTTACCTCGAGCATCCTGCGCAGCGTGTCTAGGCCCCCTCCCGAGTGCTCTGGCTGCCCCGCCGCGAGCGTGTGCAGAGGAGGCTGCTATGCTAGGGCAAAACTGCTTAAGGGTGTACATAACGCCAAGGACCCGCTCTGCCCGCTCAGTTTTTAGGGTAGCTCAAGGTCTCCGAAAGAGCTTGGGCCATATACCGGCTTTCCTAAGGCGCTTTTCCACATGGGGGTAGAGCGTCACCACCTCAGGCTCCAAGGACGGTGGGAGTGACGGGTCAATTGAGGCGAGCCTCTTCACAAGCCCTCTCAGCTCCTCTTCAGTGCAGAAGGACACCATTACCGAGGGATGCACTGAGACACCGCTGTCTATTAGGTTCTTAAGTGCCGCCAGCTGATACCTAAACGCTTCGGGCACGGCACCTGTTAGCCTGTGGAAGCCTTCCTCATTGCACGCCTTTATCGATACCCTAACATGGAGCTTTCGGTAACGTGACAGTTCTTCAGCGTATGAAGGGTCATACCCGATGAGGATTCCGTTGGTCTCAAGGACGAAGATCACGTCCTCACTTGAGCGCTCCACTAAATCCAGCAGCCTCAGTAGATGCTCCCTACCTATGGTCGGCTCATTACCGGATACCCTGATCACCCTGTAACCCCCGGACCTGGAGCACCTGATGAGGGAGTTAAACACCTCCTCGGGCGAGTAGAACCTGCCTACAAGGTCAGGCCTTATTCTAGGCATGTTAGACCAGCAGAACACGCAGCTCAGGTTGCAACCAACGCAGTCAGCGGCGCATGAGCCGCCGTAAAACCTGCCGGGCCTGCCTAGCCTATAATACTTCCTCCTATCACCACGTACCACAACCTCCTCTATTCTTCTGCTCAGCTCTATCGGGTCGTATCCCTTGCTCCTCAACACCTATCAGGGAAAAGATTGCTTGGTAGAACATATTTACTGGTGTCCCTACGTGAGGAGAACCAGCTTTGGGAGGGTTGTCTTTAAAGGTGCCGAGTACGGTCACGATATAGTCGTCTGTAACGGCCTTGTGAGACGCAGGAGAAAGGAGTTATCAGCCCATATGAGGTCAAGGTACGGGCACACACCCCTCACCGGCGACGAACTCAGGACATATATCGAGGAGTGCGGCAAACCCGAGGTCATATACATAGGGAGAGGGGTGTATGGAGCCCTCCCCCTCACCAAGGATGCTGAAGAACTTCTAAAAGAACTGTCTAAGGCCGGTGTAGAGATAGTTATGTCCGTAACTGATGACGGGCTCCTGGCGAGGGTGGAGGGAGAGCGGAGAAAGTACTTGGCTATAATTCACGTCACGTGCTGAGGTCACATCTTTCCAGCACCATACCGCATCGCTTCGCCGATGTACCTCTGGGCGAAGACGTACACGATTGCGACGGGTAGGGCGAAGAGCAGTGTCCTCGCTGCGAAGTCGCTCCAGTAGATCGTCTGCCCTGTGGCTGTCTGGTAGATGTAGGCGGCCAGGGTCTTTACCCCTAGGAAGCTGGCGAGTATGAACTCGCCCCATGCGCCCATGAAGGCGAAGAGCGCTATGATTATCATTGCTGGCTTTGATGCAGGGAGGATAATGTTGAACACTATCCTGGCCCAGCCAGCGCCGTCTATGAAGGCTGCCTCATCGAGGCTTTTGGGAAGGGAGTCGAAGTAGTTCTTAATGAGCCATGTCTGGAACGGGACTGCTGATGCCGTATATATCACCGCTAGGACGAACGGGTTCCCTACGACGGGCACGCCCATGGCGTTCAGCCTTAGGAGGAAGACGTAGAGGGCTATGACGGCCGCTATCCCGAAGCCTCCCCCTACCTGGCTGAGGACTAGGTAGAGCATGAGGAGAGAGGACTTCCCCTTGAAGCCGAACCTCGAGAATGCGTAGGCGGCTGGCGTGATCACGAGGACAGCCAACAATATGTTGGCGACCGCTACCGTGACGCTGGTGAGTGTCGAGCTGAAGAATTCTGGGTCACTCACGGCGTTTACGTAGTGCTCTAGGGACATGCCGAAGGACCACACGTCCTCAATGCTCGTTATCAGTACCTGCCCCCTAACCAGCGATGAGAGCACTATGTAGAAAACCGGGTACAGGAGAATGAACACAATTAAGGCGCCGAGAACCGTCAACACTATCCTACCCAAGTACCTCCCTATCATCGCCCACCCCTCCTGTAGACTAACCTATACCACACGAAAGCGTACAGCAGGAAGATCAGCGTTATCACTAGGTACGAGGCGGCAGAGAGCCCGAACTCCTGATCGATCCATGCCCTCTTATAGCCGTAGAGCACCATCATCTCGTTCGTATAGCCCGAGACTGGCTTGAAGCCCGGCACCCAGAGGAAGCCCTGGGGCCCACCGTTGTTAATAAGTAGCGGAACCATGAACGCCTGCAGCGACGCGCCCGTCGTGAGGATCGCCGCAAACAGTATCGGTCTCAGTGCAAGGGGAAGCGTCACGTGCCTGAACCTCTGGAAGACTCCTGCTCCGTCAATGTACGCTGCCTCTATGAGTTCCTTAGGTATGCCAGCTATGGCGCCCATGGTCACGGTCATGACGAATGGGTAGCCGAGCCACATCTCCACGATGTTGTACACAGCGAAGGCGTCCCACTCATGGTAGTATATGTTGAATTCGTAGCCGAGCACCCCCGAGAGGGCTGAGGAGAAGACACCTGTGTCTGGAATGAAGAGCATTCTCCAAGTCGTTACGGTGAGGAGCACGGGGAGGGCCCAGGGGATTAGGAGGAGTGCTCTCATGACTTTCCTACCACTCATTAGGTTACTGGAGAAGAGGAACGCTAGGGCAACGCCGAGAGCTAGCTTCATGGGTACGCTCGTGACCACGAAGAGGAGCGTCTTCAGTATTGAGTAAGGGAAGCGGGAGTCGGAGAACAGCTTCTGGAAGTTACCTAACCCGATGAAGTGCAGGCTTAGGCGATCGATCTGCTTGTCTATGTCGCTCACCGCTGACTTAACGAACGAGTCGTAGTTCTCCTCAATAGCTGTTAGTTCCCCGTATGCCAGGCTTAGGTTACCGATTATGGCGGGCGAACTCTTGACTATCGTATCCCTTATCTGCTGGGCCTTGTCGGGAGGTATTATTATCGAGAAACCGATTATCCTCTCGACATCGCTCCACATAGAGTACATGAGGTTCTGGGCGGTGTTTAATGCGTCTCTTAGGCCCGGGTAATAATAGAGCATCGTTTCGTTACTCACTACTATTGACACTGCCCGAGTTAAAGAGGCTGTTATGTTTGTCTTGAGGGCGTCTATGCCATCATATGTTATTGTGGTAGAAGAGTTGACGTAGGTCAGTAGATCTTCCATATTCTTTATGGTTTGGTTTATGTATTCCTTGGCTCTGCTGACCTCAGCGAGTATGCTGTCTTTGTTGCTGTATAGATAGTTCGTTATGTTAGCCCTCACTCTCTCTAGTTCCGCTATCATGGGCTGGGACGCTATGTTAGTTGCGTTTGCGTCCGTGAATGCTATGTATACCGAGAATATCAGGGGCCAGATATTGAAGAAGAGGTACAGGATGAGGCTCGGCAGAATAAGGGCGAGGGCCACCTTAGCCGGGAAAAGAATTAGCTTCCTCACCTTCCCCAAGCGGGATCCCCCAGAGCCAAGTTAATTGTATTGGTGAAGGTAAAAACGAGTTGTGATAATCGTGCCTAGCCAGATAGGCTCTGAAGTATCGACTCCTGCGCGTTGTCAAGCGCCTGGTCAACCGCCTCTAGCGCAGCGTCCGGCCCGTTCTCGCTGTATGTCGCCAGTATAGCACTTAGGGCCTCGGAAACAGGTCCCCAAACCTTGGCCATCTGCGGAGATTTAGGCATTGGTATGCTGTTAGATATCGACTCTATGAATCCCGCAACTATTGGGTACTGGTCTATGTGCTCTGAGATGTAGGTCACGACCGACTTCTTCACTGGTATGAAGCCCGCGTTGTCGACGAGGAACTTGAGGGTGTCGTCGTTCAGGCTGAACCACATCACGAACAGTATAGATGCATATAGCTTGTTCTGGTCCTGCTCAGTAACTTTGCTTATCCAGAGGAGCTTTATACCCGAGAACGGCCTCGGCACCTTATCATCTATCGGCGGAATCGCTGACACGGTTATGTTAGGTATGTTCTCCTTTATAGCTGGTATATCCCATGGACCAGTGATCATGCAAGGCGCCTTACCCTGCTGGAATATGCTGAGCTGCGTCTCGTGACCAAGGTCGCCAGTGAACTCGTAAGCGAGGACGTGCTGTATGAGGAACTTTATGCCCTCTTTAGTCCCCGTGGAGTTCACTCCCACAGACCCTGTCTCGTCGTCGTAGTAGTAGCCGCCGAACGCCGTCACGAATGGGTACACGAAGTATGGGTCGATCTGGTAGGCTAGGCCGTAGGTATCGTTGTCGGGGTTGTAGTACTGCTGCATTATCTGTTCGAGCTCAGCGAAGGTCTTAGGCGGAGTCGGAACCATCTCGGCGTTGCAGACTAGGGCTATTGCCTCGGCTGCCCACGGCAGGCCGTAGAGGTGTAGGTTGTAGACGCCGGCCGAGTACGCGTTGGTCAGGTACTGCGCTTGAAGGTCTTCTATGGTCTCGGGCGGCAGGTACTTGTCGAGCGGGACTATGAAGCCTCCCTCAGCGAGCTCGCCTGTCCAGTCGTGGGCCCATGTGAAGACGTTGGCGGTGTTCTCCAGGTCGTTGGCCAGCACGCCCGCCTTCACCGCCTCCTTCATGTTCTGCTGGGTCCCTGTGTAGGAGACCTTGATACCAGGGTACTCCGACTCGAACTCGTTCACCACCTGGGTTATCGCGTCTACCTCGAACGGGAGCATAGAGGTCCAGAAGTTTATTGTGACGCTGATCTCTCCATTCTTAGCTTTCTGTACGAACTCGTAGAAGTCATCCGGCACGCGTATGGTCGACGAACCGATCGTTATTGTTTTGAGCTGGGGTTGCTGGGTCGTTGTCGTAGTGGTTGTCGTTGTCGTGGTCGTCGTTGGCAAGGTAGTTGTGGTGGTTGTACCTATAGACGTGGTAGTGGTTGTGGTGGTGGTCGTTGTGGGCGCTGTAGTCGTTGGGGTCGGAGTCGGCTGCCCACCTCCCTGCATGATGAGAACTGCTGCCGCCGCAATGACTACGATAACTATGATTATCCCGGCGATTGCTTGCTTTGTTAATCCTGCTCTCCTGCGCAATAAGGTCACCGAATATGATTAATTTAAGTGGATAAAAGCCTACGAGATGGTGCACCGATGTACGAGGTCGTCGGCGCTGAGCACTACCACGGATCCCGCCTCGGAGTTTACAAGGTGCTGTTCAAGACGAGAGCCCCAAAAGATTCTAAGCACGTCTACCTTGTGTCCGAGCTTTCCTCATACTACATAGGGCGCCATGAGCTCAGAGTCAGTGATGGAGTTGGGGAGATTGTCCTCGATCTCCTTCCAGGCACTTACCCCTATTTCTTCGGCGACGAGAGGATGAGGTACTGGCCTGATGAGGATGTAGTGATAAGGACTAGGGTCAGGCACTGGGGGACAACATACGACGCCTCTGTGGCGAGAGTTCCTCCAGATAAATTCCTTGCCGGGAACCCCCTCGATTACTTCCTCCACAACGAGAGAGACTCTAGGTTCTTCTCGCGCTTTTCGGGATACACCGCAGTTAGGGCTATCGCCCCGAGATCTGTTGCCGAAGCCCGCCTCGAGGTACTGGGCTGTAAGGAAGGAACCTACCCAATGAGGAAGTATCTGCTGGACTCGAGATTCGCTGTATTCGAGGGTATTGTGCCCTGCGATTCGGTAAGAGGTTACGTATTCTGGGTAAGGAGCGCTGACGGGGATGAGGTGTTCTTTGGCGAGGAGGGGAAAGGTGACGAGGCACCGATAAGGCCTGAACACAGTTCTTCGAGGGTGAGGTGGTTCCACGGTGCTATCTATTATCAGATATTTGTCGATAGTTTTTCTTCGAGCACACAGGAGTTGCCTCCGAGGCAGGGTAGGGAGGTGAGGTTGGGAGGTGATTTACTCGGCATTGTCGAGAGGCTCGGGCACATTGAGTCAGTAGGTGCTGAGGTACTCTATCTCACCCCGATATATGTGGCCCCGTCATACCACCGATACGACGTCATTGACCACAAGAGGGTCGACCCGTACCTCGGCGGGGACGAAGCGTTTAGGACTCTCATTACCAGAGCCCATGAACGTGGGATAAAGATCGTCATCGACCTTGTGGCGCACCACGTGTCCCCATGCTCCTCATTCTTCGTCAATGCTTTGAGGAAGTGGCGGAAGTCCGAGTACTGGGGCTGGTTCCGTTTCCTAGTAGATGACTTGAGTGAGGCCGACCCAAAGGATCTGAGTGCTCTATGGAACTTCATAAGCGGTGGATGCAGGGAACTTCCTCACGAGATTCGGGACAGGGACCCATTCTATGAAGGTTTCTTTAACCTGTGGACTATGCCCAAGCTCGACTACGGGAATGAGGGCGTGAGGAAGTATGTCTGCGATGTGGTGAGGCACTGGCTAGGCCTCGGCGTTGATGGCGTGCGTGTTGATGTCGCTCTGGGGATACCTGAAGAGGGGCTGGAGGGGATCCGGGAGTGTGTGAAGGAGGCTAGAGAGGATGCCGTCGTCATTATTGAGGTATCGAGGGGCGTGCCCCACCATCGCTACGAGTACACAGCAGATAGTGCCATGAATTACGACCTAATGTTCGCCGTGAGGGAATTCATAGGCGGGTCCATCACGGCGAGGGAGTTCGTTGATACGGTCGGTTCCCTAAACGCTAGGATCCCACTACCATCTGTCCACGCCATGTACAACCTCCTAGACAGCCACGACACGGACAGGGCGATCACCGCCTTAGGCGGTGTTGAGGAATACATGAGGGCGTTGACAATACTGTTTGCCTTACCCGGGTCCCCGGCCCTGTACTATGGCGATGAGGTCGGCATGGGTGGCGGTGGCATACCGTACTGCAGGGAAACGATGATGTGGGATGAGGGAAGCTGGAATAAAGAGATCCTTAGACATGTTAAGTACTTGACGTACCTCCGCAGAAGGTTCAGATCCCTCAGGCTAGGCTATGCCGTCCTAGAACCCGTCAATGAGGGCACTGTCGCCATCCATCGTTACCTACCGGAGCAGGAGTTCCTGGTTATCGTTCCGAGGCCGGGGTGGGAGTTCAGCTATGAACTCGAGGATAGGTACAGCAGGGTAGCGGGTGGTGAGGTGAGCGGTACGGTCTATGGGTCTGAGCCACTACTGCTTTTCAGGAGGCTCAGCTCTTAGGGCTATATGAGCGCCTCACCAGTTTTTCCGTCAAAGAACAGTACCTTGCCCCAGTCCCACCCCAAGAACACCTCCTGACCCGGCTCTAGCCTCGCCTCCTCCCTCACCTTCGCCTTAATGGCCTGCCCTCCGAGGTCAGCGGTCACGATCTGCTCCGAGCCCATGAACTCGGAAATCAGTACGCGTGCTTTGTAGGGCGTTGACTGACTGACCTCCCTAGACACCCTAATGTGCTCCGGCCTTATAGCGAGCGTTAGGGCGTCCCCTTTAAGGGCCTTAATCAAGTGATCCGCTACCTCCCCCCCAAGCTCGTGGGTGAATCCCGGGCAACCTATCCTGACCCTTCCCTCAGCGGATCTCTCAACATGGCACTCGATGACGTTGGCGGGGGGCGACCCTATGAAGGTGGCTACGAAGATATTCCTCGGCTTGAGGTAGAGTTCCTCAGGCCTCCCTATCTGAAGAACCCTGCCCTCGTTCATCACCGCTATCCTGTCGGCCATGCTCGTCGCTTCTGCCTGGTCGTGGGTCACGTAGATGGTAGTGATCCCTAGCTCCCTCTGGAGCCTCTTTAGCTCAGCCCTCATCATGAGCCTGAGCTTAGCGTCGAGGTTGCTGAGGGGCTCGTCAAGCAACCAGACCTTCGGCTTTCTCACGAGGGCCCTTGCTAGGGCGACCCTCTGCTGCTGCCCACCGCTAAGCTGCGACGGGTACCTATCGAGTAGTTCCTCTATCTTCAGCATCTTAGCCACGCGTAGAACCGCCTGCCTTATGTCCTCGTTGGTGAGGCCTAGCTCCTTTTTCCTCACCCTCAGCGGGAACGCTATGTTGTCGAAGACCTTCATGTGCGGGTAAAGAGCGTAGTTCTGGAAGACCATCGCGACGTCCCTGTCCTTTGGGTGGAGGTTGTTGACGACTCTCCCATCGATGTATATCTCGCCCTCATCCGGCTCCTCGAGGCCAGCGATCAGCCTCAGGGTCGTCGTCTTGCCGCACCCGGAAGGGCCTAGGAGGGCAAAGAACTCGCCGTGCCTTACCTCGAAGCTCACCTTGTTGACGGCGATGACGTCCCCGAACCTCTTGACTACGTTGACGAGTTTCACGGTTGCCAAACCATGGTCCCATGAAACCTGTGGCTATAGGGAAAAAGATATTTCCTTGCGGGTATCACGATCTCTTTCTCCTGTACCCAGCTATGAGGGAGCCAGCGACTAGGCCCGCTATCAGGCCAAGGATCACGCCGACCCCGACGAGCCTGTTATCGGTCACTGGCCGCGTAACTGTCTCAGTCGCTGTAGTCGTCGATATTTCGGTCGTAGTTAGCGTTGCTGTCTCGGTTAAGCGCTCAGTAACACTCGTTGTGTAAGTTAATGTCTCAGTCACCGTTGTAGTGGTTACTACCGAGGCCTGAGCCTCCTGGGGGCTAACGCCCTTAATCACTGCGAGCTTCACCTCACCACTTGTCCTGTTAATTTCGAAGCTCCTCAGCATCTGGTACTGTTCCTCGGGCGTTGGGGCGAGGAGGTCCATTACGCGTGGGACGGCGTTGAAGAGTATGGCTGTGGCCATGTCCTCGCCAGCTCCCACGACCCACTCGTCAGGACTGACACCGAAGGGCCTTATGCGGTCGGGGCCGTAGCCATCGTAGCTTGTTAAGACGACGACGTAGCTCCAGTTACCAGCGTTATCAACGTCGGGCAGCAGCGACTTCCTGACCTCAGCTTTTATCGCGTTCGCGGCCGGGTCCGCCGAGACGCTGAAGGCGCCGTCCTGCACGACGACGGTCCCGTTAGCGAAGTATATCGCCGCTCTCTGGCCCGCAGGTACTGGGTCGCTTCCCCATCCTGGCGCTATGAGTAGGGCGAAGCTCCAAGCATATTCGGGGTCTATCTGAACGTTGAGGCCGAACGTCGTGGTGTTCTCTGGGCCGCCTGCTGTGGTGTGCACGTATATCTGCACATACTGCAGGCAGAACCCGTTCGGGCCTCCCCACGGGTTCCCTCCCAGATCCCTAACGGTTACCTCGAAGACCAGCTTGTCACCAGCATCGATCACGCGGAACCCTGTCATGTCGAACACGCCGGGCTTGAACACGCTGTTCGTCGGGTACTGGTACCCGCCAGCGCCGTCGTCGTCGCCTATCGGGTCCTTCATCTCAAAGATCACGTTGCCGCTAACAGCAGCTGCTGCCGGGACCTGGAGTACGTAGGCGTTACCTAGTCTCGTGGCGTACTCAACAATCGAGCCGTTGACGTAGGTGGCCGCGGTCAGGTATATCCTGTCACCCGCCGCCGCGCTCACCACGTTCCACGGAATGAAGAACTCGTAGGCCTCTGCTTCATAGGCCTCACCATAGTATATGGGTACCCAACCGCCGTGGCCGTCCGCCGCGCTGACGACTACGGTGTTTGTTGCGGGGTTTAGGAGGACCTCGTAGGCCAGGCCGATGCCGAGGTCCGTAACACCATCCCTCGCCAGCGGGTTGTAGCCTAGGTGGTATGGGCTTACGCTCCTCCACATGCATGTGAGGTACACGGCGACCTCGGCATCGCTTAGGTCACTGGCGGGAACTACCGCGACGTACATGCCCGATGGGGTGACAGCTACGGACACGTTGGCAACGTATTCTGTGCCGACCGGCATCACTAACGCATCACTCCACGCCTCATCGGCTAAGCTACCGTCGAGGGTTGGCGGCGTGGTGACGGGCTTAGGCACTTCACTGTTTATCACACCAATCGGGGTAGCGTCAGGGTTGTACTGCGTCTTAAGGTACTCCGGCACGGGGAGCCCTAGCGAGATGTAGACCCTCCGCAGGTATGCCTTGAATAGCGGGTTGGAGGGGAACGTGCCCCCGCCGTCTCCGCCGTACCACCAGAACCAGTCGCTTGCCTCAGCCCTGAGGAGGTTCTCGACGGCGTCTGGGTTTAGGAGGTAGGCCTGCTCTATGCTGTCTGTGTTGAGGGCGTTCATCAAGTCCTCCCTCGCCTTCGCTAGGTACATCCATGCGGCGTTCTCCTGCCTCTGCCCTATCCATATAGCGAGCTCCCCACCTGCCCAGGAGCCCTCGGCTATCACGGCCTCTACGTCCTTCCTCGGGAGCTCTGAGTAGGCGTCCTTGGTGTAGCTGAGGGGTAGGTCTGAGATGTCCCTGCCCTCGAGGTCCAGGTATTCGTAGGTCTTCAGCGGCAGCTCTTGGGCGTCCGGGTGGGTCTCTAGGTACTCCCTAACTGTCGTCGTTCTGAGTACACCCTGTTCCTGGTACTGCTCTAGGGCAGAGTAGAGGGCGTTAAGGAACTCGTCGCCGAATTCTGGGTAGTGCTCCCACGGATTCTCTCCGTCGAGAGCGATGACGACTAAGTGCCCGCCCCCAACGGAGTCTCTTATGCTGATGAGCCTGTTGATGAGGTCATTAACCGCCTGCTGGGTATCCCATTTTGAGTAGTCGAAGCTTATCAGGTTGCTGAGGTCCGTGTCCCTAAATACTACATAGATACTCTCGTCACCTATCCTCGCTACCCATGGTGAGTAGATCCCGGTCGATGGAGCGCCCGACTTAAGGAGTATATCCCTGTCAGTTACCGTCCACGTGAAGCCTTCCTCAGCGAACACCCTCAGCACTTCCTGGTTAACTGCCTCCTCAGCAGGCCACACACCGGCTGGTGTGTAGTTGAAGACTCCGCGGAACAGCCATATGCTTCTCTTCACGTGCATCCTCAGGTCATCGGACCAGCCGAAGTCCGTGATTATCGGCGCTAGTGGGTGACTGTAGGGCACGGGTATAAGCTCAGCCTGCCCCTTGGACGCTAGTTCTGAGTATATACCGAATATCTTCCCCATGATGTCCAGCTGGGTGTTCAGCACAGCCGCGAGGTCGTCCCGCGTGAAGTGTATGTTCGGGTTGGTCAAGGCTTCCTGCCTTAACTGGTAGATGCTTGGGTACTCTTCCCTAAGGATCTCGGGGTCTATCCAGAATAGGTTGAAGAGCGTCGCCAGGTCTAGGAAGTCCTGGTCGCTGAACTCCGCCACGACAGCCTGCTTGTACTCCTCCTCGGGTAATGAGACATACTTGTTGAGGGCTGTCCTCGCCTTATCTCTTAGTTCCTTAAACCTCGGTACAACCTCCACGATCCTCGCCCAGTTAATGTCGAAGAACCCTCCGGGTATCTGGAGCATCGAGAACTTCTCGTCGACGCTGAGTTCCTCGCCGTTCGCCAGCTTCATGGAGATCTCCTGCCTCACGTCCTTCATGCCGTTGAGGTAGTCTCCTATCTGGACGATTAGGGATCCTGAGAACGTGAAGGTGACCTTGATGTCGGGGTACTTGGAGAGTATGTACGCCATCTTGTAGTAGTTGCCGACGCTGTGCATCCTTACCCATGGGAGCACGAAGTACGTGCCGTCGGCGCTGTAGTACCAGGGCTGGTGGTAGTGCCATATGAAGGCCACATAGAGGGGCTCGCTGGGTTGCTGAGCCATACCGGTAATCGGCGGCGCGATTGAGGCGAGAACCAGGGTGACCAGTGTGGCTATTAGTGCTTTCTTAAGTGCGCCCAATTATTCGCACCATTAAAGGTGCTTATTTGAGGGAAAAAGACCTATCTGATCACGCCGTGGTCACTTCTTGAACACTGCGTAGCCGATGCCCAGACCTATCAAGAGGAGGACTAAGCCCACAACGCCGGTCATGGTCCAGTCGGTCTGAGTTACTGTAGTCGTGGCGGTGCTAACCGAGACAGACGTCGAGGTCGTAGTCACTGTCGTTGTTGCGGTGGTAGTCTGGTATACAGTCGTGGTGGCCGTGGCTGTGGTAGTGACTGTCTCTGTCTCGGTCACTGTCTCCGTCACGCGCTCGATACCCGGCACTATCGGTAGGGCCCCGGTCTCCGGGTCGAAGTTCCATAGCCACTCGTACTGCTGGTCAGCGGTGATGCCGTTGTAGTCGCTTGAGTACACGAGGAGGTCGAGAACCCTGGGCTCCATGCCCTTAGCTATTGCCTGCGCTAGCTTAGTTACCTGGTCCTGGGATGTCGCGTACGCGGTGGCGTTTATGGCCCACTCACCACCGGTGACGCCAGCCGCCCTGACCCTCATTGGCCCGAAGCCGTCGTAGCTCGCCACGGCCACGACGTACTTCCAGTTCACGAAGTTGTCGGTGTCGGGCAAGATCGACTTAGCCACCGTCGCCACTATCTCGTTATTGGTCTCGTCAACGCTAACATTGAAGGCACTGTCCTGCACGACGACCGTGCCATTAGCGAAGTAGATCGCGGCCCTCTGACCCGTCGGCACAGGGCTCTCCTCCCAGCCAGGGGCTAGCAGGATCGCGAAGTTCCAGGCGTAGTCAGGCCTCAGGAGGAAGTTGAGGCCAAAGGTGTCCACGCGTGCTGGCCCGCCTGCTGTGGTGTGCACGTATATCTGCACGTACTGCAGGCAGAACCCGTTCGGGCCTCCCCACGGGTTGTCGCCGAGGTTCTTCAGCTTAACCCGGAACTCGAGGGCGTTGCCGGTATCCGTGACCGTGAATCCTAGTAGGTCGAAGACCCCTGGTTGGAAGACCTCGTTGGTTGGGTACCCGTAAGTGCCGGGGCCCCTGTCGTCTCCCTCCGGGTCACTGACGCTAATGCTGGTCTGTGCATGTGTCGGCGTTATCGCGAGGGCTGATAGTATCACAGTGGTGAGTATTAATCCGGCGATTAATGCCTTCTTCATTACCATTCACCTCCATAACATTATCTTCATAAATAGATCTAAGGCAGGGTTAAAAACTAGTGAATTAGATTAGCCCGTACTCGCCGTAATATTTCTTGAGTACGAGGTCTATGCCAGCCCTTTCTAGCGCCGTTCTGGAGGCATTCATGGATATTCTTACGTACTCCTCTGAACCGTGCAGTCTTATTGCCGCCTCGAGCTTCCTGCTGAATTCCTCGTAGTCCCTTTCATTGATCTCGGCTGCCTCGACACTGTCATAGGGTATTAGGTACCTGAGGTCTTGGCCGAAGAGCCATCCGTTTACACCGTCCTTTATCAGCTCTGGCACGCCGCCGTCTCTAGAGGCGAGGACCGGTACCCCGGCAGCCATCGATTTCATGTAGCTCGTCCCGCAGGCCTCCCAACCAGAGAACGGTGTGAAGAGAAGAATATCAGCCCCCGTGAGCAGTACCTTAGCTGTCTCCAGGTCGTACCTGTGGACGTATGCCACATTCCCGTACTCGTTAGCGAGCCTGATGAACTCCCTCATAAACTCTATCCCCCTCCTATCGTGTGGGTGGGGCTTCCCAGCAAGAACGTATATGGCGTCATCGGGGTGATCCCTAATAAAACGTGCTGGGAAGTCCGGCCTCTTGTACGGGGCCAGTCTCCGCGCCCACACAACCACGGGCCTCTCATCACTCTCTATATCGATCTTTAGCTGATCCCGAACCTCTGCAAGTAGCTTATTCCTAAGAATCTCCCGAATCTCCCGAAACGCTGCGAGATCCCCTCTTTTGACAGCATCCGGTAACTCGTATGGGACATAGCGCTCGATAAAGACGCCATTAGTCACGTACGTGAGGTTTCCGGAGATCTGAGGAAAAAGCTTCATTGTTATCTCGTAATGCTTCCTCGAAACAGTGAACACCTTCCTTGAATGTCTGGCAGCGAGGATCGTCAGGTTAACGGGGTCCTCACCCGGCTCGTACCCGAACTCCTCACGGAGAAGAGACGCGGGCACTGTCGGGTGGCCCCAAGGCCCTGGTGTGTGGGTTATAAATCGAAATTCCTTGAACTCACTAAGTGCAAGGGGAACCATGGCTGTGTACGCTTCCTGCAGGTCTACGACCTTAACGTTCTCTAGGCCCACTACCTCACGAAGATAATGCGCTGCCGCCTTCGCTAGGAAGACATACTTGAGGTTCCTCTCATCAACGCTATCCTCTATATACAGCCTCTCACTGAACTTAGTTGCCCACTCCGGTGACACGGCCTCGAAAAACACTGCCTTAGCGCTCCCCTTGGTGAGTGACCAGGCCTTTACCTTAATCTCCTCACCCTTAACAACTACAGAGAACTCGTCCTCACTGTTAAGGACACTATCATATTTCCACTCCTGCGGCCTTGGCTCGGGCCCCCACCCCCGAATGACATAATCTACGTAGCCTCCCCTGTACAGGAGAGTTAAAACAAGGTATTCCATGCCATTCTCACTCGCGCCGAGGAATTTGTCGCCCTCGAGAACACCCAAACCGCCAGAGTAAGTCCTCACACCTTCTAGAGCTATCTCTGGCGTCACGGATACTGCGTACACGAAAACCATCCCAGATAATGCGGGGACACCGAACTAAATATGATGCCCAGGTAGGAGGAACACACAGCTTACGGTGTATGTTACGCTTCGAGGGTCTTTCAGAGATCTTTGGGCTCTGCATGGGCCTCTGCTCCTGTGGCGGGGCTGGAAGGCAGTTCACGAACGGTTTCCTCTCTCACTAGGGCTATATTGTTCTGGAGACCCGCCCCTGCTATAACGTCTCTGGCCAGGAGTATCTTCTGGGAACACTCGCTGATCACTTTCTTTATGTAGATAAGTTTTACCTCGTCGTCGATGTCGACGACAGCTTCCGCCAGCTCCTTCAAGGCGTCCTTGAGCTCTTCGAGGCCGAGCTCACGAAGGATACTGAATCCCTTAAACCTCCTCATTACCTTTATCGCTAGTTCTTTGTTCTCCTCTAAATACCTCATCCCTGCTTCGGTGATAAAATACGTCTTCTGTACCCTCGCCCCGACTCTGCTCACGCTTGCTTCCACGTAACCCTTTCTAAGGAGCTCGTTGAGCACTGGATAGACACTACCGGGACTGGGAGGCTTCCCAGTGAGCTTCTCGATCTCCTTCATTATTAGGTAGCCGTGCTTGGGGCTATCACTGAGTATGAGAAGGATAAGGAGCCTCAGCTTCCCTCGCAGGTCTAGATCGTCCTTACTCAATAACCTACCCAAGATCTCGAGATCACACCAAACTTTATTAATTCATTAATTGTTAGATGCAGTATAAACAAATGCTTAGGATCAGTCACTTGCTGATCTTACGGAACAGTATAGGCGCTGACACAACGTCATAGCTCTCCCACTCTCCATAACCCCTCTCTAAAGGATTAACTATCTCAAAGCCGAGGGCCCTAGCGACCTCTTCAGCCTTACCGGGTATTACTGGATAAAGCATTGTCGTCGCTAACCGTACGGCCTCGAGCACACTATATAGCTCGTTATTCGGGTCACTTCTCTCCCAAGGCCTTGTGGCGTTCATGTATGCATTAGCTTCCCTGAGTAAGTCCATGGATGCTGTCACGGCTGAGGACACATCGAATGAGTCCATAGCCTTCAAGTAATTCTTTAAGGCTTCCTCAGCAGCTTTACCCAAGGTTTCGTCTGCCTTGCCTTCCACCCTGCCGCCAAGTTTTTTCTTTGCTAGAACCCCTACGCGCCTGACTAGGTTCCCGTATGTATCTGCTAACTCGCTGTTGTAGGCTGAATCAAGGGTCTCGACACTTACGTCTATATCTTTTAGGTGACTAAAGTATCTCATCAGAATATATCTGGCTCCGTCAGCACCGCCATACCTCTCTATGAGGTCCTCTATCCTCACAACGTTTCCGGCCGACTTCCCCATCTTGAGACCTCTGCTTGTGATGAATGCGTGGACGATCAGCCTCTTTGGGAGGGGAATGTCGAGGGCCTTGAGCATAGAGAACCATATGACGGTGTGGAACCAGAGGATGTCCTTGCCTATGACGTGATGCACTGAAGGCCAGTACCGCCTGAACTTCTCCTCGTCATGTAAGTACCCGGCCCCGGTCACATAGTTGAGGAGGGCATCAAACCATACGTAGACAGTGAAGTTGGGGTCAAATGGTAGCTGTATACCCCAAGACACCCTGTCCTTAGGCCTAGCCATAGATATATCGACAAGGCCCTCAGCCCTTATCCTGCCGAGAACCTCGCGGGCGTAGTCCCTCGGATACACTACCTCTTTATTCTCGAGAACATCGAGTATGAAGTCCTTGAACTCTGAGAGCTTGAAATAATATGTTTCCTCCTCAACCCATTCCAGCGGCTTCTTATGGATCGGGCAATGTGGTTCGCCGTTAATGACTTCGTACTCGCTCGCCCTGTAGAACCTCTCACAGCTTACGCAGTACCACCCAGCATAGACGTCCTTGTAAACGAGCCCCTTCTTATACAGCGTATTCAGTGCGTACTTCACTACCTCCTCGTGGTCGGGATCGGTTGTGCGTATGAACCTGTCATACGATATGTTAAGTATCTTCCAGTATTCCTTATAGATCTTGGCCATCCGGTCCACGAACTCCTTAGGCGAAATTCCTTCTTTCTCCGCTGCTCTCTGGAGCTTTAGTCCGTGCTCGTCCGTACCCGTGAGAAAGAAGGTGTCATCGCCTATGAGCCTGTGATACCTTGCCAGAACGTCGGCATATACTGTTGTGTAGGCGTGACCCATGTGGGGTCTATCGTTCGGGTAGTATATTGGCGTCGTTACGTAGAACCTCCCCGGCATGTCTCCGCACCCCCTCTACCTCTTTGGTTATAGTTACTTTGGTAGGGTAAGTAAAAATCATTCACTCAGAACATCTGCTCAAACACGTGCATACCTCCTCAGCAAGCACCCCCTCACCTACGTAGAAGAGGTGCGTGCTTGAGAGAGGATCATCGGATGCACCGAACCTAGGTATTGGGGAAAACCCTGCTCTCTCCATGCAAGCAGAGACGCGTGCCTCTATCAATGGACCGTAGGGACCGACCACGTAGCACACCTCCTCAACGACTACACCCTCAGCTGTGGTGAGCCTGTCTATGTGCCAGTGTATCCTCTTATACCTCTTGAAATGCCTCGCCACCCTTGCCCTAAGGCCCCCGGGGCCGCCGGCAGAGCCCACGTAAACGTACACGCCTGGGGACAGGAACATTCTCAGCCCGCCAATCTCGACAGTGATTGGGTCAACAACACGGACGAATAGAGCGTAGGTTCCCTGCTTCTTCGGTAACGCCTCGGGAGAGGTCGAGCACGTGCATTCAGACACGGGTTATCCTCACCCTCTCCTTCCTCCCACCCTCCCTTATCTCTCGGAGAGAGCGAGCAGCTGCCTCAAACGCCTTGCGGGGCGAAGTCGATATTCCAACACCTACTTTTACGCCCTCAAACGACAGTATCACGTCGAGCACCTTACCGAGCTTGTGAGTCGAGGTTATCGCCGCTAGGTTATCGCCTCCGAGGTACTGCACTATCGCGTCACTCACGAGCATGGACGCCGTGTTAGCGACGAGCTTGAGGGCAGTCACGTAAGCACCGTAGAAGCCCTTGTACGTCGTCATCTCCGTGAAGAAGTTTATGTCGGCATGCGCCACAGCAACCTCGTCAGCGCCGCACCCGCCGGGCATACCTTCAGCACAGCTATCAAGGGAGTCCGGTATGGGACCGCAGCAGTACTTAAGCCTCACGGGGGTAGGCACAACACCCTCTAGCTCGCTAAGTAATTCTTTACCGAACTTCCTCAGATCCGTCCAGTAGGGCAGTATCACGATCTCGTAGTCATACCTTAAGGGTAGAGCAGCCCCTTCCCAGTCCTTGACTATGCTGTGTAGCGCCTTCGAGATCTGTGACTGGGTTGACTGGATCACCCACTCCCTATCGTCGCCTATAGACTCAGTCCATTCCCTGTACCCCACTAGCTCAATTACCACCGTCGCCGGCACAGCGCTTCACTCCAGAGTCACTGTGATGCCTTCGTACTTAACCTCCTTGAGCTTACCTAGCCTCTCAACCATCTTAACCGCTGCCTCAACGGCCCTCCTAGCGTAATCCTCGACCCTCTCGAGTGCTTGGGAACGGCTCGCCCCAGGACCTATTATGCCGAGCGTCACTGGCTTTCCGTACTCAAGCCCCAGATCAAGGAGCTTCCTCGCAGCCTGGTTAGCCACGAGTTCATCATGCTTGGTCGCGCCCTGTATAACGGCTCCAAGAGCCACCACGGCGTCGACGTCGTCCCTCTTCAGGAGGGCGAGGGCCCCCATAGGGGTCTCGAATACTCCGGGGACTTTAAGCACATACGCGACCTCGGCGCCGAGGAACTTAGCGTGGGAGAGGGCCTTCTGAAGCATGAGGTAGGTCACGTCGTAGTTGAATTCAGAGACCACTATCCCCAGCCTTGCCCTACCCAACTATGCACACCTGCCAAGAATAGGTAGGTCGATGAAAAAGAGTTTACCTTACATCAGCTCCACGAGCCCAGCCACCTCCAAGAACTTCAGGAGTGTCGTCACCTCCTTCGCACTGATGCTGCGTTTCATCTCACCCATTAGCTCATGCCTGAGCGACTCCACGCTCGCCGTCTTCCTGCCATACACGAGTATTAGTGACGCAGCTGTCCCTACCCACTCCCTGCCCTTCACCCACCTCAGATACCTCAACCTCTCCGCCTTCGAGAGGTGGTACGAGAGGCTCACCGGTGGGTAACTTCCTCTCACCCTAACGAACTTGCCCCCGGCCGGGTACCTGCAGTAGTTCCTCGCTATGCTGAGCTGGAATATGTCGGGAACCTTCGGAATAACGTACCTGCAGTACATACTAAGAACCGCCTGAAACACGTCCTGTCCCTTCTCAGCAGCCTCGGCTATGTCATGGGAGAGTATCCTTAGGTAGTAAGCCAGCTGTTCCTCCGGAGTCAGGGATGAGGACGATGCCCTCTCGATTGCCGAGAAGGCCGCTAGCGCTATGGCCCGGGAGATTCTTGGGTCAAACGCGTCCGCCCAGTCCGCACTACTATGGTATCGGATGTCAGGCCATTCGTTGATCATTATGGCGGGGACACCGTTGATCACGTAGACGTCGTGGTCGCTCCCCATGGAGTAGCTCCTAGGCTCCACACGGAGCAGGGAAATGTTCCCCAGTGCCCTAGAGACTTCTATGAACCCCGCAACTTCTATGGGGGAAGTCAGGAGCATGGGAGGCCTGATAACGTTTAGTATAGACTCCGTCCTCCTCGGGTCCCCTCCAACCATGTCAAGATTAATCGCTGCCTTAATTGATGCGCCCTCATTAGCTCTCTCTCTGAGATACGGTGTTGTCCCGAAGTACTCAGGGACAAGAACTATTCTTAAAGCATGGTCTCTCAACACTAATGAGCCTGATCTGATCGCCCTGTTGATTGCCAGGGCGAGCTCCATTAAGGCACCGGCACCTGAAGCATTATCGTTAATAGTGCCTCCAGGGTGACAGTAATGAGCTATCAGATGGTACTCAACCGGTTCATCACCTATAATTACCTCGACCACTGGGGCGTAGGACCTTCCTCGCCATTTAGAACGTACTTCTCCTCTGACGATGACCTCCTTACCGGAGGCTAGCCAGAGCCCTATTCTCTCGGCCCAGAGACGTGGGATGGAGAGGGCGGGGGTTTTATAGGTAGACGCCTCCTCCGGAGAGAGGAAAAGGCCAACATACGGAACCGCTGTTGGGGGGAGGTCGTCACGGTAGAAGAGAACCGCCTCAGCACCACGCTCACTCATGATGGGGTAAAGAACCTTCAGCTTCGCACTGGCGACAACGACTTTACCCTCCAGGTCAAGAACTTCCCACACCGTGTCCTCATCAAGCATAATCGCCCTGCCCTCGAAGTCCCCTGAGGGTGAGTGAGCCGCCACCGCTGTCCAAGCCCATGATAGGTCAGTGATCCTTTCCTTCACAGGTGAAATTAGCTCGGCGAAGCCGGAGACAGGATCCCAGCCAGCCACAGGTTTAGGGTACTTCATCTCCTCGTAACGATACCTCCTCACCCTAACCTCTAGGCCAGAATCTATGAGGATATCGCTTATCCAAGACGCCGCCGACTCTAGTCCGGAAGAGCCCTGTATTCTGTGAAACATGCTGAGCTTTAGGGTGAGTTCACCGAGTTCTTTAAGAGAGAAGTAGTTAGCCAGCGAAGCGCTCAAGCTACTCTACCCATAGATAGTGGGTGAGACCATAAATTATGCAGAGGCCCTGTGTAAGGGACCCGATCCTTTTAACCTTAGGTGATCTGATCCTTACGTGAGACACGAGAAAGTCTCAGGTGAATGGCATGCCTGAGGATCCGTATTCGTTAATTGAGAGGTGGATGAAGGCAAGGTCCTTCCTTGTCATCGGCAAGAGCGTCACCAGGGCTGACGCTATCGAGAAGATACTTGGGAGAGCTAAGTACGTCGAGGACTTCCTCGACGGGGCCCTGTTCGCCAAGATGGTGCTGAGCACTGAACCCCACGCCAGGATCCTGGGGATCGATGACTCGGCGGCTCTAAGAATCAAGGGTGTGCGGAGGGTGATCACTGCGAGGGACGTCCCCGGAATCAATGAGGTAGGCTACGCGCTTCCGGATCAACCCCTACTCGCGGACAAGAAGGTCAGGTACATCGGTGACACGGTAGCGCTCGTCGTTGCCGACGACTTCGAGGCCGCGCTGAGGGGGGCTGAGGAGGTCGACGTCAAGTACGAGCCCTTACCGCACATACTCGATCCCCTGGAAGCGATGGAGAGGACTGACGTGCTGATACATGAGGAGAACGGGTCGAACATAGCGTTCCGCACTAAGGTTAGGAAGGGCGACGTCGAGGAGGGGTTCTCCAAGGCTGATGTCGTGGTGGAGAACGAGTACAGGACGCATAGGCAGGACCACATCTATTTAGAGACTGAGGCTGCTTTAGCCGTACCCGGGCTAGACGGTAGGCTGACCGTAATAACCGCCGCTCAGCATCCGCACCTAGCGCAGAAGATCGTCGCTAAGGTACTGGGTGTGAATTGGTCGGACATCAAGATAATAGTGCCGTACCTCGGCGGCGGGTTCGGCGGTAAGGATGACGAGGGTCCGCTTGTCGCTGCTAAGGCGGCTCTGGCGGCGTACCTGACAGGGAAGCCCGTATTCCTTGAGTACACCAGGGAGGAGTCGATCTTAGTTCACCCCAAGAGGGAGTCAACAATAATCAAGTACAAGAGCGGTGCCACCAATGACGGGAAGCTGGTCGCTGCCGAGATAACCATAATACATGACACGGGAGCCTACGCCAACAGAGGCCCATTCATCCTGTGGAGAGCGACAGTCCACGCTACTGGGCCCTATAAAGTACCTAACGTCAAGGTGGACGGCTATGCAGTATACACTAACAAGGTGCCGCAGGGCTCCTACAGGGGCTTCGGCAATCCATCAGCCCAGTTCGCGGCTGAGTCGCAGATGGATCTCCTAGCCGAGAAGCTCGGCATGGATCCGGTCGAGTTCAGGCTAAAGAACCTCCTGAGGCCCGGCGATGACACCGCCACCGGGCAGGTGCTTGAGGACTCGGTCGGCATAGCTGAGGCGCTCGAGAAGCTCGCTAAGGTGGCGGACTGGAAGAGGAAGAGGGAGACCTACGGCAAGGACACCGGGAGGTTCAGGCGCGGGATCGGTGTCGCTGTTGCGTGGCACGGCATAAGCACATCGAGAGGTGTGCCGGACTGGAGCAACGCCTACCTGAAGGTCGAGAGGGATGGCTCGGTAACGGTTCACACAGGCATTGTGGAGATAGGGCAGGGCTCGCCGAACTCTTCACACAGGCAGATCGTTGCTGAAGTACTTGGTATACCGCCAGAGAAAGTAAAAGTCGTGTACGGTACCACAGACGCGCCTGATACCGGGGCAACACATGCCTCGAGAGGCACCACCGTCGGCGCTATAGGCCCGTTCATAGCTGCTGCGAAGGTTAGGGAGAGGCTCGAGCGCCTAGCGTCGGAGCTCCTCCACGCCCCGGTTGAGCAGATAGAGTTCGTGAACGGAATAATCAAAGTGAGGGGCACTGACAAGCAGATAACTTGGGAGAAACTTATCGACGAGGCATACAAGCGCGGCGTAGAGGTCAGCGCAACCGGCTACTTCTTCCTGCCGAAGGGCAAGTTCGACGACGAGAAGGGCAGGGGCTTCGCTTACCCAGCCTACAGCTTCATAGCCATGATCGCCGAGGTCGAGGTAGATACTTGGACCGGCGTAACCAGGGTTACTAGGGTGTGGCCAGCGCTTGCCGCAGGGAAGATAATCAACCCGCAGCAGGTCGAGGGACAGATCGAGGGCGCTGTGGCACAGGGAATGGGCTACGTGCTGATGGAGCAGTTCGTGTTCGATGAGAGAGGCAGGATACTGAACCCGAACCTCACCGACTACGTCATACCGACGGCGCTGGACATGCCGCAGGTAATGAAGCCGGTCTACGTCGAGGACCTCTTCAAGTACAGCCCCTTCGGTGCTAAGGGCGTGGGCGAGATGGCCCTGATCCCCGCGCCAGCGGCGATAGCTAACGCCGTTGCCCACGCCCTGGGCATAAGGTTCACTCAGCTACCACTGACACCTGAGAGGATCCTCCTCACTCTAAGGGGTGAGAAGTGATGTACTACCTGCTCCCAGACTTCCGGTTCGTCAAGCCCGAAACCTTGAGGGAGGCGTTCAGGGAGCTGGAGACTGAGGGCGCTGCCCCGATAGCGGGGGGTACCGACCTGGTAATAGATATGAAGGTGGGTAGGAGGAAGCCTGATAAGCTGGTGTACATAGCGCACCTGCCGGAACTCAACGGGATAAGGGACGCCGGGGACTCGATAGTGATAGGGGCCGTGACCAAGCTCCAGAGCATCGTCGACAGCGAGCTCCTTAGGAAGCACGCACCTGTCCTGCCCGAGGCAGTCAACGAGATGGCCTCTTGGCAGATAAGGAATATAGCAACGATCGGAGGCAACCTAGGTAATGCCTCACCAGCCGCCGACACAGCACCGCCGCTCTACGTGCTCAACGCCAAGGTCGTGATCAAGGGCCTTGGCACGGAGAGGGTGATGCCTGTGAGGGAGTTCTTCGTCGGGCCGAAGAAGAACGCTCTGAGGAAGGGCGAGCTCATCCAGGCGATAATAGTGCCTAAGGTTGCTGGGGAGGGTGTCGGGATGTCGTACGTCAAGATAGGGAGGAGGCAGGCTTTCACGCTGTCCATAGTGTCGGTGGCGACCCTCGTGAAGGTCGAGGGTAACGAGATAGTCGACGCCAGGGTAGCACTGAACGCCGTCGCGCCGACACCTGTTAGGGCGCCGCATGTTGAGGAGGCACTGAAGGGTTCGAAAGCAACCGCCGAGGTCGTCATGAAGGCTGCTGAGGAGGTACTGAAGGACATTTCGCCAATTAGCGACGTAAGGGCGTCGAAGGAATACAGGAGGCTTCTCTCCGTGGCCTTAACCCGTGAGTCATTACTGACCTCACTACGCAGGGCAGGTGTTAAGGTGGAGGTGTGATGGGATGAAGGTCAGGTTCAAGCTAAACGGGAAGTGGGTTGAGGTAGACGCCAAGCCCAACGAGATATTGCTCGATACCTTGAGGCTGAAGCTCGGCGCGAGGTCCGTTAAGAGGGGCTGTGAGACTGCTGAGTGCGGTGCCTGCACGGTCCTCCTCGACGGGAAGCCGGTGTACTCATGCACCATACTGACGCCTATGGTTGAGGGTAGGGAGGTCATCACCGTCGACTACCTGGCGGAGACCGGGGAGATCCAGCCGCTGATGGAGGCGTTCGCAGAACATGGCGCCGTGCAGTGCGGGTTCTGTACGCCGGGCTTCATACTAACTGCCTACGCATTCCTGAAGCAGAACCCGAGGCCGAGTGAGTGGGAGGTAAGGAAGGCGGTCGAGGGCAACCTCTGCCGCTGCACTGGGTACCAGAAGATAATTGAGGCTATCCTTGACGCGGCTGAGAGAATGAGAAAGAGTAACGGAAATAAGTGATTTTTCTTTTCCTTATTAATAACCTCTTTATTATTCCCTTATCATTCCTTATGAAAACATTATTCGCCGCCACTTCGATCCTGCCGACGGGCTATGAGTTTCCTTTCGATGAAAGGCAGTATATTCATGAACTCCTCAACCACCCTCTCTATGAGATGATCATTAACGTCCCCACCTTCTCCGAGCTCGTCACCGACCCGTATTAGGGCATCAATTACACCGTAAATGTCTGGGCCGAGGGATCCGCAATTAACAACTCTGCACAATCTCTTGACGTGACCTGATAGCATCATGGCGACGTATCTCCTGGCCATCGAGCCGCACACACCCTCACAGGTTCTCGCAATGAACCAGTGGCTCCCTAGCTCCGATATCACTCCCAGCTCTTCTCTTACCTCGTTCCTCACCCCCAGCACCTTATTCTGATCATAGCATAGGGACTATAGAGGTTGCGAGAACAATGAAGTTCATCACCCCTCACGTCAGAATAGATTGGTGGTGAGTAATTTGGGAGTGGACGATACTGTAGAGCTGATTAAGTCCGTTGCCGCTGAGGTTTTTCCTAGAGCTAAGGTGGCGGCAGCCCTGGATGAGGGGTGTGGTAAGGTAGCGATCGATGCAGGCGATGATCAAGTGTTCGTATCCGTTATCCCGGGCTCGGTACGTGGTGTCTCCGTGGCTAAGTTCGTGAGAACACCGTTTCTGGGGTGTAGCGAGGCTTTTATGATGCCCGAGGGGTTAATTGCCATTGTGTCAGGGCCGCAGGATAAGGAGAAGATCGCTAGAAAACTTAGGGCTATTACAAAGATGCCCCGGGCTAGAGCTTGATCTGTAACCAATAAAGGTCTCTCAGATATTCCTCTGGTGCCTCAGCGGGTGCACCTGTCAGCGGGTCGGCCATGTCCTTGTTCTTCGGGAACGCTATTACCTCCCTTATCGTGGGCTCCCCTAGCAGCACCGCCACGAGCCTGTCTAGGCCAAAGGCTATGCCTCCGTGTGGCGGTGGCCCGTAGTCAAGGGCCTCTAATAGGAAACCGTAGCGGTTCATCGCCTCTTCCTCGCTCAGGCCCAGCATTCTCAGTATCTTCATCTGGAGCTCCTTGTCATGGATCCTTATGCTACCCCCAGCGACCTCTTCACCGTTAAGCACGAGGTCGTAAGCGAGTGACCTCACCTTCAGCGGCTCTTTATCGAGTAGGTGAATGTCTTCTGGATTCGGTGAGGTGAACGGGTGGTGCCTCGCCGCTAGCTTGCCTGTCTCCTTGTCTATTTCGAATAGCGGGAAGTCTATTATCCAGATGAAGGATCTTCTTGTCTTGTCTATGAGCCCCAGCTTTGATGCGGCGGAGAGCCTCAGTCTCCCGAGAGCCTCAGACACACTCAGGTAGTCGCCCTCAGCAACTATGACGGCGTCACCTGACTCGGCTCCGTAGGTGCTGAGGTCGCCCTCGGTTATGACGTCAACGCGGACGCCGTGCTCCCCTGATACCTTCACCGCCTCAGCGGCGAGATATTCCGTTATGCCCTTGCCGCCCTCCACTACCAGGTACCTCTTAGCGGTTCCCTCGCTGATCTCCAGGTCTCTTAGCTCGAGACCGAACCTCGTGTCCGGCTTGTCGCTCCCGTACCTCCTTATTGCTTCCCAGTATGTTAAGCGGGGGAACGGCGTCTCTATGTCTTCTCCGAAGACCTTCTTCAGCACATGCTTCATCGCTCCCTCCACGACCTCCATCACGTCCTCCCTGGTCACGAACGACATCTCAACGTCGAACTGCGTGAACTCTGGTTGCCTATCCGCCCTCGGGTCCTCGTCCCTGAAGCACCTCGCAACCTGGTAATACCTCTCGAACCCCGCTATCATGAGGAGCTGCTTGAACAGTTGCGGGGACTGCGTTAGGGCGTAGAACTTCCCGGGATGGAGTCTTGACGGAACGAGGAAGTCCCTCGCACCCTCGGGTGTGGAGCGGGCTAGGTACGGGGTCTCTACTTCTATGAAGCCCAATGAGTCAAAGTACTCCCTCATAGCGGCGACGATCTTCGCCCTCATGAGTATGTTCCTGAACATCTTCGGGCGCCTTAGGTCGAGGTACCTGTACCTGAGCCTCACCGCCTCAGAGGTGGTGCTCATGAGTGACTCGTCATGGATCGGGATCGGTACGGGCTTGGATGTGCTTAAGATCTGGAGCTCCTCGGCAATAACCTCTATCTCGCCTGTAGGCATCTCAGGGTTCACTTCCTTGGGCGGGCGCTCCCTCACAGTGCCCTTCACGGCGACAACGTACTCCGGCTGGAGCTTCTTGGCGGCATCGAAGGCTGGCGACCCCTTCCTCACCACTACCTGAACTAAGCCGGTTCTATCCCTTAGTAATATGAATACTAGCCTTCCGAAACGTCTGACCCTATGAACCCAACCGTTTAAGATGACTGTCTTCCCTGCGTCGTCCTTCCTCAGTTCGCCGCACCATCTCGTTCTCTTCATGAAGCCTTGAATAGACAATGACCCACCCAGTACAGCGTTGAGGGACAGTTAATAAAACGGGTCGGTACAACCTCATTACCCCTCACACAGGAGTTATTTTAGGTATAACCATGGGGCTCTTTCCCGAGATACCTGAGTGGGTTGGGTGGGTGCTATTCATCGTCAGTACTCTCCTAGCGATCAACGCTGGGAAGAGCTTGGCTGCCAAAAAGCACGACGCAGATCTCGCTAGAAGGTACGGGAAACAGTTGAGCATGTTCGGACTGACACTTTACATTTACACGATCTTCTCAATAGTTTTCTCACTTTTCTCAACACTAGTGACGAAGACACTCAGCGCGTCGCTCAAGGTCATTGCCGGTGGATCAGTCCTATCAACTATATTAACTGGTATTGTCTACCCCCTCCTCGTAATTGGTGTATCATATGCTGTCTTCCGCGCGAGGTACAGCAATGTGAATGAGCCCCTTACTAGGGAGGGAAAGCTGGCTGTGAAGATTGCAGAAAAGGAGGTCGGGCTTCGCAGAGGGGTTGAAAAGATCGTAAGACCCCCCTCGCCCCTTCAGGTAGCTGATAAGGCCGCGAGGGGCGTCAAAGAGGTAACGAAGCTGTTTATTGAGGAAGAGAAAGAGAAGAGATAATAGTGTGTGCCTATATCCCAATTATCCTCAGCATAAGTTTCTGGATCACACATGGTATGTTCCTCCCAAGCGGTGAAAAACCGCCGTAAGTCCCCAAGTACTTCGCCGATGCATCATCAAGCCTCTTGATCTCGTCATCACTTAGTGCTACATCTGCTGCTTTGGCATTACTTATCACGTGGGAGATCTTTCTGGCGCCTGGTATTGGGATCACTCCCTTAGCGATTATCCATGCAAGCGCTATCTGGGCTGGAGTCGAGTTATGATTGCTTGCGATCTCCTTCAGTGTCTTTAAGAGTTCGGTGTCACGTGATGCCCTCTTATAAACTGGGTCAGTTAGTCTGGCGAAGTTTCTTCCCTTGGACTCACCCGTTAAGGCACCTTTTGCGAGCGGCGACCATGCGAGGGCACCTATTCCTTCTCTCTTAAGATACGGTACCAGTCCCTTCTCTGGAGCGCGGTACGCTAGGCTGTACTGGAACTGAACAGAGACAATGTCGTATTTCCTTAAGCATGTCCTGACCTCCTCAACTTCCCTAACGGAGAAATTGCTGAGTCCGATATACCTGATGAGTCCCTTCTCAATGGCTTCCTCAAGGCTACGGAGGACATCACATAGTTTACACCACCTGGGTGGGGGCCAGTGGATCTGGTATAGATCTATGTAATTCGTCCCTAGCCTCCTCAAAGAAGCTCTTAATGACCTAAGCGCCCTTTCTCCGCTGGAGGCGTTAAAACCCGCAAGCTTAGTGGCGACGATTATTTCCTCTCTAGGAACTCCCTCGGCGTTTAGGGCCTCACCTAATAGTTTCTCAGATAATCCGTTACCGTATATTTCAGCTGTGTCGTATAAGGTGATCCCGTGCCGAATGGCGGCATGGAATATTTCTTTCGGTGTGTTACCTAGTTTTCCCCACGCTTTTTGGCCGAATTGCCAGAGGCCCAGACCTATGACTGATATCTTTGGTCCATGCTTTCCTAAACGGGTATATTTCATTAATTACACCCTAGGCAGTAATATCGAGTGATTAAGACTAAAGTGATGAAGGCAGGCGTCACTGAGTGCTGATGACATACCCCGGACTGATTTCCTCTGGCTCACTCTCCTTTCTTTAGGTGATTCAGTAACAGTCTGTTACAGCCGGAGCTTGTGACGCGTAGTTTTATAGTTGTAGCAGCTCCCTTCCTCAGAGAAGGTTCTATGCAATAGAGCGTCCTCATTAGCCTCGCTATGGCTTCACTGGCGACTAAGTCAGACTTTGTGTGCACTCCTGCTGCTTCAGCTACATGAACAATGAGTTTTTCTATCTCCCGCATAGCGACAAAGAGGTACGCTAACCCGGCGGGTGACGGTGTAACTACTACGAGCGGGGGTCTCCCCCTTCTCCTCAGCGGCTGTGCCCTACCTCTGATCTCTCCCTTTATCATGAGCCTATATCCCGGCCTGCTAAGATCGTTGATCAGTCGCATCACCGCCTGTCTCTTGAGGTTCCTATACCTGCCGAACTCGTCCGCTGTCTTTATCCACTCAACTATGTCGTCAATTTTCGCCGGGGACGCGAGCGGAAGAACTGAGATGTTGGGCTCGCCACACCTGATGATCTTGCATAGCCCAAGCATTGACGCCGTCAACACCATGATGACGCCGCCTCTTACCGGATCCCTGGTCTCTTTCGTGTCAACTAGTATCGATGTGAGCCTATTCATTAGTACCTTTAGATGTTCGTTAACATTATTGCTCACTAGACCCTGCTTCGCTACCTCACCAGCGCTTACGAAGAACGCTATAGCCTCATCAAGTTTATCCCCTAACCGGAACTCGAATCTGAACCTCTCCGGTCCCTTTACGGAGCCGGACTCGATGATAATTGAGTTCCCAAGTGTTGAAACCCATATTGCGTTTTCTCCCACGACGGTTTCAGTTTGACTAGGTTCCATATCCGTCACCATATACTAATCCTCTATTTAGTTAAATAATATTGCTAAGCTATCAGCTTAATATAAAAAACTAAATATTCATTGACAAAAATCTGTCGATACGGCATCATAAGTCAATGCAGCATAATGTCTATAATACTTATACGCCACAGCGATAATCCTCTAATGCAGAATATATGCAAATAATGATGAAAGCGCTCTTCGCTGAATAGTGATGAGCAACGCCTCCTGAGCAATCATCTTTTAAGCAAAGAGATCAGATCAGCGGTGCAAACAAATGGTGCTGTCTAACCGCCTAATGAGCCTCGGTGTCTCACCCCACAGGAAACTGGCTGACTTTGTGTACCAACTTAAACTGATGGGTGTCAAGGTCATTAGCTTCGCAGCCGGTCAACCTGGCGTCCCACCCTACGAGGGCGCGATTAAAGCGTTAGGCGAAGCATTAAGGAAGGATCCTTACAGGGTGAGCAGTTACGGCCCCAGCGCCGGTCTACCTGAGCTACGTGAAGCCATTGCAGAGGATGTAAAAAGGGCTGGAGGCCCCGACCTCACGCCCGAGGACGTCGCGATAGTCTCTGGGGGGCTTGACGGCCTACAGCTTACTCTCTCGGTGTTGACGGATCCTGGCGACAGAGTTGTTGTCCCAGAGCCATCCTATGGTATGTACGAATATGTCTCAAAGTTCCTAGGCCTTAGGGTAGAGGTATGCCCACAGCCCTCTGAGAACGGCTTCCAGCCCGATGTTGAGTGCATCGCCAAGCACCTGAGGAAAGGAGCGAAGGCTGTCATAATTGCATCTCCCGACAACCCTACTGGTAGGGTGGCTGATAGGGGCGTGCTTAAGGCGATTGCTGAGACTGCCCAGGAGAGCGGTGCGTACGTGATCTACGATGAAGCGTATCGGTACATCTACTACGAAGGAAGTCATTACTATCTGGCCAGGGACTATCCTGATGTCGTTATTGGTGTTGGCTCGTTCTCGAAAGACCTGGCCATACCCGGGTTCAGGCTCGGGTTCGTCTACGGGCCTAAGGAAGTAATCGCCGGGGTCAAGAGGCTCAAGGGTATACTCGGCATCTGTGCCTCTATACCCGCCCAGTACGCGGCTGCTGCTGGACTGAGAGATCCGGGTTTCAGGGAATACCTAAAGAAGGTACTCGGCATATACCGTTCGAGGAGGGACGTCGCCTATGACGCATTAAGGAGGTACCTACCGGAAGCCGGGGCGTACCTACCGAAGGCGGCCATGTACATATTCGCCGACTTCCGCCCGTACCTCGAGAAGCTGGGCGTGGACGACGTCAAGTTCGCGTTCGACCTAGCCGAGAAGAAACACGTAGTAATGGTGCCGGGCCAGGCCTTCGGCGCCCTAGGCAAGGGCTTCATGAGGGTCACGTTCGTAACCCAGGACGAGGCAACGATAGAGGAAGGAATCAAGCAGGTAGCCGAATATCTAAGGGAGGCAGGGGCACTCTAGCGGAGGCACCGCCAGGGGCCATCATAACGTCTAAGGGCCCGCCTCCTCTTTTTCACTGGCTCACCAGTCACAGGGTTGATCCGGGCTTCTTCCGCAATCTCATAGGATAGGCAGGAGCCGAGCACCTCCCATACCTCGACACCAAAGAGTTTCTCCTTAACGTGTTCCAGCATAACCGAGAATGAGGGAGTCATCGCCCTCCCTCTCGAACCGTGGTAGAGCTTGGACAAGAAATTATTTGCAGCCACCCTCGAGCGCCAGAGTACATAAGCGCCCCACACACCCACTGACGGGAGGAGAACAGGTCTACAATCCATCAGGAGCTCTCGGCCCAGCTTCTCCGTGATTACGGCAGACGCTAGTGAGGCAGCGACCGACACAACCTTGAAGAGTCTCCCTCCGTAAGGCACGCCTGAATCTAGCAGAATGCTTACCTCATCACTCACTACGTACGCTGAGGCACTTGAAAACCTCCTCATAAGTGCCTCAGCCGCAGCAACTAAGGCGTTATGGACCCGCTTATCCCTCGGCTGAGAGAAACCGGCCTCAGAGAGGGCTCTCCCAAATCCTACACCATCCAGCCTCAGAACCAAGGGAGGAAAAAGCCTCGGCCCCGGAACCTCCATCTGCTTAAATACTCTGGAAAGGGCTACCGGACTGACCCTCGCCAGCCTCATGAGATCCTCAATGGGCCCAGCGCTCAGCAACCCCCACCAAGAACTAAGTAACGTGTCCAAACCCTATTAGCGTGCCCGTCATCAACGAATAATTTCCTGGGTGCTTCACACATTCTTGGTGCATCATGAGGAAGGAGGAGATAAGGAAACTTGTCTGGGACAGGATGCTGAGGGAAAATATAGCCAGGTTTCCGTTACCCCCGCATGGAAGGATACCCAACTTCGTAGGTGCTGAGAAGGCTGCTAAACTCCTGGCGGAGCTGGAGCCGTTCGCTAGGGCCGAGGTACTTAAGATTAACCCGGACTCACCTCAGCGCCCTGTGAGGTACTGGGCACTGACTAACGGGAAGAAGGTAGTGATGCCGACCCCGAGGATCCGTAAGGGATTCCTCTTACTCGATCCCGAAAGGATACCGAGGAGCGCTCTAGGATACGCATCAACAATCAAGGGTGCGTTCAGGTACGGAACCCCGGTGAAGCCCTGGAACCTGCCGAGGATAGACGCCGCCGTCGTCGGGTCAGTAGCTGTTGACACAGAGGGGAGGAGGATCGGTAAGGGCGAGGGTTACTCGGAGATCGAGTTCGGCGTGTTGGTTGAGGTCGGCGTTCTCGACAGGGAAGCACCGATAGCGACCACAGTGCATGATGTTCAGGTGCTGCCGCCGCCTCTACCGACCGATCCCTGGGATGTGAGCGTCGATTACATCATCACGCCGACTAAGGTGATTAGGGCCGTGAAAAGGCCCCCGAGACCTGAGGGAATCCTTTGGGAGCTCATGCCCGAAAAGAAGGTGGAGGAAATACCTATACTTAAGGAACTCCGTGAGAGATTTAGGCGCTAAGGAGCCTTAAGTAGACCCCGTCACCTATCTCCTCAGCACCCTCCGGCGGCGAGTCGGTAGCTGTGACCATGGCGACGTTATGAAGTTTCTTCAGATCCTCTGCTATTGCCTCAGCCTCCTTTGGTATAACGAGCTCTGCAGTGAGTTCCTGTGAAAGCCTCATACCCCTCTGCTTCTTGTATCTCCAGACGGCCTCGTTGATCTTCATCAGGTACTCGATCAGTGCGGGGTCGCCCTCAGCCTCTAGGTCCTCCTTACCCACCTTCTGCTTGTGCACGCTCTCGCCGTAGAGGGCTCTCCACACGTAGTCCGTGACGAACGGCATTATCGGTGAGAGGAGTTTCGTGAGTGTGCGGAAGGCTCTGTGGAGGACGTAGTGGGCGCCAGCCACCTCCTCCTCGTCGAAGCCCGGCTGTGCGTACGCCCTCTTCTTGACTGCCTCGAGGTAGTTGCTGGCGTAGACGTTCCATATGGCGTCGAAGAGCTTCGTTATCGGGTCGAACACGTCGAGTTCCTCGTAGGCCTTAACAACCTCCTTGGCGACGTTGGCGACGTAGGCGAGCATTGCCTTGTCGATAGGCCTGAGCCTGTACCCGCTGCTCGGGAACGGGAATCTGCTGATGAACCTCGCTATGTTCACTATCTTTGTGGCGAAGTTCCTACCCGTCTTGACCATTGGCTCAGACCACCTGTAGTCCTCGCCCAGCCTGCCTGAGGCGGCTGCCCAGTACCTGAACGCGTCTGCTCCGTACTTCTCTATGTACGGAACTGGATATATTATGTTGCCCAAGGACTTGTGCATCGCCTGGCCCTTGGGATCGAGGCCCATGCCGGTTATCCTCACCCACCTAAACGGTGGTTTTCCTGTGAGTAGCCAGACCCTCAGGGTTGTGTAGTATAGCCACGTCCTTATGATGTCATATCCTTGAGGCCTTAGGGCGTGCTCGAGGGCCTTCTCAGCCGCCTTCGGGTTGTCAATCCATCTCGTGACGTAGAGCACCGATATTGATGAGTCGAACCAGGTGTCGAACACTCTCTTCTCACCTACAATTTCCTCTCTCGGGGCCCCGCACTTGGGGCACTTATCGACTGGTGGTGGGTCTATCCACGGACGTACGTACTTCCCGGGTGTCCCGAGTATTATGTTGCCGCAGCGCCTGCACTTCCAGATCGGTATCTCGGTACCGTAGTACCTTGTCCTTGAGATAGGCCAGTCCATGTTGAGCGACTTAACCCATTCCTCAAACCTGACCCTGTGCTTAAGTGGAACGAACTTCATCTTCTTCGCTATCTTAAGGAGCTCGTCTTTGAACTCCAGTTGCTTCATGAAGTACTCCTTCACGTGTATGTACTCGATCGGGGTCTTGCACCTCCAGCAGACCGGTACCTCGTGCTCAAGCTCCTCGACCTTAACGAGGTAGCCGCCCCTCCGAAGGAGTTCCTCAATTTTGTCTCTTGCATCAGCGATCTTGAGGCCTGCGAGCGGGCCGGCCTTCTCGTTCATTGTGCCGTCCGGGTTGATTATTATGGTCGGTTCCAGGCCCTGCTCCCTGAAGAACCATATGTCCCTCGTGTCGCCGTAGGAGCACATCATGACTAGGCCGGTGCCGAACTCTGGGTTGGCGTAGCTGTGCTCCATTATCGGTATCTCCCTCTCGTAGATCGGGACTATGGCGTGCTTGCCCTTCAGGTGCTTGTACCTCTTGTCCTCCGGGTTATAGATTACGGCCGCGCACGCCCTCAGGAGTTCAGGCCTGGTCGTCGCTATGACTATGTCCTCCCCAGTCTCCTTGACCTTGAACTTGATGTAGTAGAGCTTGCCCTTCGCTTTCTTGAACTCTATCTCTGCCTCCGCCAGTGTTGTCCTGCATCTGGGGCACCACGTGACCGGCTTCTCGGACTCGTATATGAGGCCCCTCTTCCACATCTCGTAGAACGTTGCCTGAGTGACTCTCCTGTACGCTGGAGAGTCGGTGCCGTTTCTCCAGTACTCGAATGAGCACCCTAGCCTCTTCCATATCTTAACTAGGTCTGCCTCAACCTCGTCGAGCACCTCCTTGACCATTTTGAGGAACTTCTCCCTGCCCTCAGGGGTCTTCGCTATGTCGTGGGCGCTTATCCCGTACCGCTTCTCTACCGTGACCTCGGCCGGGAGTCCATTCCTGTCAGCGTAGAACGGTAGGAGCACCTTGTAACCCATTAACCTGAAAGCCCTCCCCACCATGTCTATCTGGGCGTAGTGGCCTGCCTGAGCGACGCCCCACATCCCCGAGGGGTATGGCGGGGGTGTGTCGATCACGACGTACTTATCGTCCTTCTCGAAGTCTATCTCTTCGTGTATTGGACCTTCTCCTTCCCATATTTTGAGTAGTCTCTCCTCTAGATCCGGGCCCCAGCGCTTGACGTCTAGGCTGACGTTGTAGCCGGCCACGTAACGCACCTAGCTTTATTGCGGCGCCTACTTAATGAGCTTTAAATTTTGGGTGTCTTCTTAAGTTCCCCAGCGATGCTTTCTTGGGTGCCCGGGGCTGGACGTTGTTCTGTTGTTCGAGGTTCATCAACCGAGGCGGCTGAGGAAAGGTCTTGGTAGATTTATCCCGGTCGATCCGTGGACCGTTAAGAGCCCTGCCCGCGTGGAGGAGGCGATCTTTGATGATGGTCTTAACAAGCTCGTGATCGAGAGGGTTGCTAGGAAGTGTTACGTCCCTGCAACAAAGATACTGATTGAGGTCGCTAGGGAGCTCGGCACTGACTTCTTCAAAATCTCCTTCTCGGTCTCGGGTACTGTCCTCGAGCAACTCGGAGCTTGGGCTGGTGATGCCCTGGCCCTTTTCCAGGAACTCGCTTCATTAGGTGCTGCTGAGTTCCTGGCTCAGACGTACTACCACTCGCTCGCTTGGTTCGTTGATTGGGAGGAGTTCAGGGAGCAGGTGCTTACGCACGCTAAGGTGGTTGAGGAGGTCTTCGGGCAGAGACCCAGTGCGGCTGAGAATACTGAGATGATGTATAACAATGATATCGGGTGCGGGCTCTACTCCCTAGGATTCCGAACCATAGTTACTGAGGGCGTTGACTGGGTTCTTAGAGGGAGGCCCCCGACCCTCGTGTACAGGGCTTGGGGCTGCGATGCGAGGATACTTACGAGGCATTATAGGCTAAGCGACGACGTCGGGTACAGGTTCAGCGATAGGTCATGGGATCAGTGGCCCCTAACAGCCGATAAGTACGCTGACTGGCTCTCGATGCTTCAAGGGGATTACGTACTGATAGCGGTTGATTACGAGACCTTCGGTGAGCACCACTGGCCCGAATCAGGCATCCACGAGTTCCTCAGGTGGCTCCCAAGAGAGGTAATGAAGAGAGGGCTGAGGTTCGCCACGGTCTCTGAGTCTGCTGAGCACGACCCGGTAGGGGTCTTTGACGTCCCGCCTTGGGCCACTATTAGCTGGGCTGAGGGGAGGGACACTAGCTCCTGGCTAGGCAACGACCTCCAGAAAACCTCCTTCGCCCTCTACAAGGAGCTTGCTCCCTACGTGAGGGCCCTAGGGGGTAACGTACTTAGGCTCTGGAGAGAGCTGGGCACGAGCGACCACTTATACTACCAGGCGACGAAAGAGGGGCTTACATGGGCTGTGCATCAGTACTTCAGCCCGTTCAAGGACCCGGTGGAGTCGTTCGCTACGTATCTCGGTGCGCTACAGGTTCTTGCTAGGGCTGTTGAGCACGAGATCGAGGAGAGACTGGGGAACTACCTGGCTTCCTTTAAGGCTCCACCAGGTAAGGAATTCGTTTTCCGTAGACCGGACGGGGGCTTCTTGGGGGCGGCATCGTCCATGAAGGGGTTCATAAAGCTTTTGAAGGAGGTTCCGGAGGAGTCGGTGATCTACCACCTCGGGAGAGGTGATTTTCAGGCATGGTTCAGGATTGTTCTAAAAGCCGGCGTGATCGCGGATGAACTCGACGCCGTGCGGGCGGAGTTCGTCTCTGGGGGTATCGAGGATATTAAGGGAAGGGTTCTGAAGATCCTCAGCAGGTACGCGCGGTGATGATCTCGTGTGCTTGATTGTGCCGGGTAGACCCGCGTATAAGCGGGGAGAGGTCATCGATGCGGTCCTGACCTGTGACAGGGGTGACCTACGGGTCAAGGTATGCTCAGATGACGGGTGTACAGAGTATGGCTTGGGGGCGGCGGGCGGCATCACGCCGTCTGTGCTCGTATATGCCAGAAGGCCGGGACGCTATAGGATCGCTCTACTCTCGGGTCCGTCGGTTCTGGACTCCGCTGACGTGCTCGTCCTCGATGATGGTGATGACTCCGTAGGTTTCGTGACTGTGTTCCATAACCACCAGCCGGTAGGGGGACTGCCTTCAGGTCTCTACAGGAGGTACTGGCATATTCTCCATGTTGTGAGGGATGAGGTAGGTATTGCGGGCGCTGCGGGTGTGTACAGGCTTCATCTGCTGGAGCACGTAAGACATCCTAGGGTTCGGGTTGGTGAGCACCTGAGTCCCTCACTCCTTGCTGGGTGGGCTAAGCTTGTTGAGGATGGGTACGTGTTTACGGAGGATGGCGGTTTACTGAATGCTGATGCCGTTGGAGCCGTGGAGGAGGTGCTGAGGGGTTTCTCGTCCCTGGCTGTTAAGGGCGTGATAGAGGTCCTGACCTCTCCGTGGGCGCACCCTATACAGGGCTTCATAATACGCAGGTTCGGTATGGTGGACGTGGTTGAGGAGGAGCTAGTTATGGGGTTGAGGATCACGCGTGAGGTGATGCGTGTCAACCCTTCCGGTGTTTGGACGCCTGAGATGTCGTTCGTCAATGAGCTGGCGGATATCTACTCCTCGCTGGGCCTCAGGTACACGGTTCTGGACGCCCGCCACCACATGCCATCCGACGCCTTCATGCATAAGGCTTATGTCTTGAGGAGGAGGGGCGAGATCTCTCTGCTGTTCCGTGATCCGGACCTAAGCAATTCACTATCCTTTAATAACAACCACGAAACCGCGGAGGGTGCTGTGAGGGCTGTGTACGACATGCTGCTAAGGGCCCTTGACGCTGCGATATCTTCGGGTGTAGAGAGACCCATCATAACTGCGGCGCTCGACGGAGAGAACTGGATCCTGTTCAGTAGGTACCCGAGGAACGCGGCCGCGATGCTCGACGCCTACTACGCGTACCTTGAGAGGATGCAGGATGCCGGGATAGTTGAGACGATGTTCCCGAGGGACGCTGCCGCCACGGCTGAGGAGGTGATCAGGTCTGTGAAGGAGACGTCTTGGTTGGGTGGTTACAGGAAGTGGTGTGGTGAGGTGGAGGGGCAGTGCGAGCTATGGTCGAGGGTTGGAGACGTTTATAGGGTATTAAGGGAGGTGGAGGCTTCAGGCAGGGTCGGTTGGAGGCGTTTGAGGGCGGCTAGGGTCGGGCTTCACCACGCGCTCGACAGCGATTATTGGTGGGCGGAGTTCTGGAACCCCGACTACGTGGGGAAGTGGCTGGACTTTGTGCTGAATGTTTTAGGGCTTGGGGAGGACCTTTTCTAGCTCTCTGTAGAGCCCAATCCACACATACGCCCGCTCGGTCGCTCTGCACACATATTTCCTCCCCTCACTCCAGCAGTACACAAGCCCGCCTCTCTCGAGGTGCTTAAGGAGCTTTGAGCACCTATCAAGGGGCATGTTGGCCCTCATACACACTGCCCTCATGGAATCAGCTCCTTTCATGATCGCCTTCAAGACGTCCGCAACTTCCTGGTGCCAGCACCTCTTCATCGATCACAATTTGTGGTCATTCGTTATAACCTTTCACAGCAGACTCTGACGGCGAGAACACATGCAGGAGATAGAGGAGCTGGATGTTGGGGGATCCGCTGTAATAAGGGGGCCCATAAAGTTCGGGAGGATAAAGGTCGGTGGCTCAATACGCATCGAGGGAGGTGGGGAGGGCACAGAGCTCGAGATCAGTGGGTCAGGGAGGGTGAGCGGCCCGATTAAGGTGAAGCACTTGGGCGTCAGCGGCTCCTTGAAAGTTGATGGAGACCTAGAAGCGGAGACCTTTGAGGTGAGTGGGTCGGCTAAGGTGGCTGGCGAGGTGAAGGCTGAGAGGGTCGAGATCAGTGGGTCGCTCCGGGCTGAGAGAGTAGTCGCTGACGTCGTTGACGTCGCCGGGGCGCTGAAGGCTAGGGAGGTCATTGCAGAGAGGGTCTATGTCAGGAAGAAGAGCGAGGTCCATGCCAAGGTAGTGGCGAGGGGTACTGTGGAGGTCGGTAAGGGAGCTTATGTCGAGGAGGTTGTTGCTAAGGAACTCGTCGTGAAGAAGGGGGGTGAGGTCGAGGAGGCCTGGGTCGAGAACGCCTTCATTGAGAGCGGTGCTGAGGTAGGGCATCTCAGGTACTCGGGCGATGCTGCAATAGAACCCGGGGCTGATGTCGATAGGGTCGAGAAGTCTTCGCCGCCTCCTGTCGGGGAGAGTAAGAAAGGGTCCGAGTAGTGGGTACGTGATGTTTTTAGAATTCATTCGGCTATACTGTTTTCGGGTGGTGGCTCGTGTCGGCGATGGGCTACATAGCACTCCTCAGGCGTATCAGGGAGCTGCAGGAGGATATAGTCATGGACCTCACCTCCCTAGCGAGAAAGTCGAGGTCCCCCACAATCAAGGCCCTGGCAACATCACTACTGGCTGATGAGCTGGTTGTGATGGAGGTGCTGAGGGCCCTGCTGAGGGCTTCGTCGAGGCTGGACGACATCAGGTACATGACGCAACTAGAAAAGGCAGCGGAGATGGATCTGGAGCAGGAGCTCGAGAGGGCTTTAGTCAGGCTCGACATGATCTTCGTTAAGCATAAGGAGAAGCTACGGCTCGTTGAGGAGCTACACGGACAGCTCGACAATAGGGCCATGATAGACGTAGTCGAGACCATCATGAGGATAGACGAAAGATTAATGCGGGACTATGAGGACACCACCCAGGGGCTGAGGGAGAAGATTAAGAAGAGCTGAAGAAGCTGGGGCGCATGAAGTACTTCGCCACTACCCCCAAGGGGTTAGAGGGCATCCTCGCCAAAGAAGGCAGGAAACTAGGGGCTACCCCGATAAGGAAGGCCCCTGGAAGAGTTCATTTTGACGCCGACAGAAGGTTCCTCTACCTATCCAATTCCTTCTTAAGAACAGCTAACAGAGTGTTCATCGAGCTCATCAGCGGGTATCACAAGGGCCTAGACGATATCGGCAGGGCAGCGGTATCAGTAGACTACACACCCTACATAGGGCCCGGCATGAGTTTCGCTGTTAGGGCTGAGAGGGTAGGAAGCCATGACTTTACCTCGATCGATGTTGGCAGGGTGGTTGGCGCTGCAGTAATTGAGTCCATAGTAAAGAGCAGGGGCTTTAGGCCTAGGGTAGACCTGAGGTCACCTGATGTAGAGATATATGTCTACGTCATAGGGGACGAGTTCGTCATAGGTGTGAACACCTCGGGCGAGTCACTGCATAAGAGGAGGTACAGGGTGGTCTCGCACCCAGCAGCATTGAAGACAACGCTCGCAGCAGCGATGTACTACTTGGCAAGGGAGCCCGAGAGACTAATAGACCCTATGTGCGGTGGGGGCACAATACCCGCTGAGGCAG
>WAOK01000001.1 GCA_015521325.1 Desulfurococcales archaeon
CGTCAAGGTTTGTGGAGCCGGGGGCGGGATTCGAACCCGCGAGTGAAGCGGGTGTCTGTGGGTGCAGTGCCACTGCAGCCCGCCGCCTTAGACCGCTCGGCCACCCCGGCTCCGTTTCTACGTGGTTTGGGGGAGTCTTAAGCTTTAATTGTGTGTTGTGGCGGGGTTGGTGGGTTCCTAGGTTGGGCTTCGGCGCTGAGACACTCGGCTCCGTGATTTCCGATCTTAGGGATGCCGGCCTTGATGGCGTTGTGATCGGTGGTATATGTATTGAACTTGCTCTAGGTAGGAAGTACTTCGAGGGAGACGTGGACCTCTTCTCTACGACGCTCTCACCCACATTTGATGAGGAGGAGCTGAGGAGGGTCGCGGAGTCCTGCGGGTGCTCCGTCGGGCAGATCGGGTGGGGTGTGGCTAGGCTCGTTTGTGAGTCAGGCGGCGAGGCTGTCGAGGTTGAGGTGTATGAGAACATGTTCGATGTCTACGTGCCGCAGGACTTCATCGACGCGGCCGTGGAGTACAAAGTTGGGGGCTCCGTGGTTAAGGCCCTCAGGCCGGAGCACCACATAGTGCTGAAGGCGAGGGCTGGGAGGGAGAAGGACCTCGACGACTTGAAGAGGATAGCGACCCTCGTCCTCGAGGGGAAGCTCAAGATAGATCACTCAGCGGTAGAGGAAGCGATAAGGAAGTTCGACGAGGAGGAGCAGAGGGTAATAGAGAGGCGCCTCAGGGATTCTGGCCTATACTGAAAATTACTTCTTACCTCCTAACCTCTTCCTAAGCCTCAGGTTCCTGCTCTTACAGCGCCTGCACTTAGTGGCCGTGGGCGGGTTAATGGCGCCGCACCTCCTACAGATCTTCTTCACGATTCTCCTCCGCTCCACGATGCTGATCAGCTCAGGGTCTGTCAGAGGCACTCCATACACCCCCCAGCTACCCGGTAAGCGGGGATAATAAGCGTGACCAAGACATGGGTCCCCGTCGCTCCATCCACATCACCGAGTCAGGGGGATCAGTCCGGTCATCCCCAAGGAATAGGGTAAGGAACCCAAAAAGTTAGGTACTGGTGGGCCCGCGGGGACTTGAACCCCGGACCTCCGCCTTGTAAGGGCGGCGTCCTAACCAGGCTAGACGACGGGCCCGAGGACATCTAGTACAGGCGTCTTTTAAATGTTCAAGTAGGCGGAGATAGCTGGAAAATCCGCTTCGCTATGCCCTCTTGTGGGGTGGTATCCTAAGAAACTCAGTGATGGGGAAGCGCCTGATGTCTATAGGTTTCCCAACGATCTTCGCCCACGCTAGGTAGAGGGCCCTCCTCATGATGGTCTTCGAGAGGTCGAGCCTGTACTCTGCGCTTGCCCTGAAGTCGCTCTTCCTCCTCATCTCCTTCGGGAGGATCTCCCTGGCGGCGTACGTTATGAGGTCTATACTGAACTCCTTCCCCCTCAGGTAGTTCTCTGTCTGGTACGCCCTCTCGGGGTGCCTCCTCGTCACCCTGTCGAACGCTATTCTCACATCAAGTATCTCGTCGTTTTCAGCGAGCTGGAGGTAGACGGCGGTCGTGACATAGCCGTAGACGTGCTCGCTCCTTCTGTCGAACTTCATGAATACGGTGGCGGACCTTTCTGGTGGTTCTCTAATGATGACCTCCTTGATAACCTCGTCATGTGACTTATTCAGTACCCTCTTATCTCTGTACAGCCCCCTAACAGGCACGATCCTCTCACCATTAACTCCGTGTAACACAACCTCGGCATCGAGAACCAGGGTGAGAGGTATGAAGTCAGAGAACGAGTGCCCTGTCCCCAAATTACCGCCTATCGTCGCCAGGGATCTTATGTAAGGTGTGGCGAACCAGTGGCACAGCCCCGCGAATCCAGCGTACCTAACGTCCCTCAGCTCACGAGCGGAGCATATCTCCTTAACAGTCGTCAACGCCCCTATCCGGACGATACCACCGCCTCTCTCTACGTAACTAAGCTTGGGTCGTAACTCCCATAAATCAACCAGAACCTTAGGCCTGACCTTCCGCTCCCGAACCAGAATCATCAGGTCTGTACCTCCAGCAAGCGGAAGAGCGCCCTCACCAAGCTCATGAAGAATCTCCGAAGCCTCCTTAAGGGTTAAGGGCCGCCTAACATCAAACCTATAAAACATTGACCCCAACCTACAGTATTCCCAGCTCAGTAAATAAGAAATAGAGTTAATTTATCTGAAAAAAGAACGATCCCAAACCAAATGGGTAACCGACAATAAAGTCAACCCAAGTAAAACAATGAAGTACGTGAGGCATTAGAGCTGTCAGGAACCACGGGCCGAGATGGTAGCCGGGCGGGGATTCGAACCCCGGTCTCGGGGGCCAAAGCCCCGCATCCTTGGCCGCTAGACGACCCGGCTGTGGTGCCCGGCCATTCATTGATTCCGTGTTGGAGGTTTAATCCCTTCCCTTCCTTAGGAGGTATATAGCTAGGGCTATCTCAGCCGCTGGGCCGAGTCTTCCGCGGAACCCGGGTATTCGATATGGCTTTCCGAGACCGAGATCCTGCCTTGGGAAGTCCTCGTCAAGCCCGCTGACCGCTATGAGTACTGTGGAGTCGTCCTCGAAGGATCCCCTACTCAATGGTTCAGCGTCCTCCCACTGGGTTATGAGTACCACGTGGTCTGGGGAAAGTACCTCGACAGCGTCCTTTAGGGTCGGCATGAATATGAGAGGTATGCCCGCCCTGTAGGCGAGTCTGGTGGCTTCGGGGACGCCTGCCTGCGCAGCCAGCCCGGTAGCTTTGGCTACTACGAATCCTTTTATCTCCTCCCACCCGGCAGCGATCACGGACTTGACTGTGTCCACGACCCTCTGGGGTGATGAGGCACCCGTTATCGCGGCGTACACCCTCATTGCTCACACCAGTAGTGTAGTGATGTACTCGGCTATAGCCTTAGCCAGTGGTACCGGCACAGCCTCCCCTACCTGATTATACTGCTCGTCCCTACCCCCAACGAAGACGTGGTCGTCTGGGAACCCCATGAGCCTCGCCTGCTCTCTCACCGTGAGGAGCCTGTTCTCGAAGGGGTGAATGAACCTCGAGGACCCCAGCACTGTCGGCGCCACCTTTCTCGGGTCGAGCCTGATCATGTTGGGGAGCAAGCGACCGCCGAAGCCCTCATACCTGATCATTGCCTGCCCCCACCTCAGCCTAGAGACCCTCCTGAGCTTAGACTTACTGAGGGGAGGAGGCGGGTCGTGATTAGGTATGATCGGGTCATCCGAGGGCTCCGGGAGATCTCCTATAGCCTCCCACACCGTAGGGGCCCTGGAGCGCCTCGGCCTAAGCAGTACGTTCGAGATAAACACCCTGACCCTCCTCGAAGGAGTGCCGTGCTCATGGGCCCTCAGCACGTTGAAGTACGGCCTCCCCAGCCCGGCTGACTCAAACTCCCTCTTAAGAGCTGCCTTGAGGGGGCCGTCAGTTATTGCTGGGACGTTCTCCATGACGTAGACCTTTGGGGAGAGGCATGAGGCTAACCTGATGAACTCAAGGACGAGGGCACCTTGAGGGTCGGCATATAGCCTGTCAAGGGGGTCCGGCCTCCGCCTGGGGTTGGCTCCAGTGAATGGCTCGCAGGGAGGGCTCCCTATCACGACGTCGACACTATCCGCACCAACCAGGTACTTTACGTCGTCGCAGGAGATGCTCCGTATATCCTCCGCGAGCGTGATGGAAGCCGGGAAGTTCCCGGCATAGGACCTCGCGGCTGCCCTATCCGCGTCTATGCCGAGGAGGGATACGAAGCCCGCTTCCTCGAAGCCCCTAGCGAAGCCTCCAGCACCTGAGAAGAGGTCAATTAGCGTAAAGCGCCCTCTCCTCAACCTCTATCTCCTTCTCCAGCTCATTAACGAGCCTTCTTAGGACTTCCTTCACGTCGCTGTTATCCTCGTACACGAGCATCTCACCGCACCTCGGGCAAGTGAAGTCGTGCTCCATCGCCTCCTCGAAGCTCAGGCGGTTCCCGCACCTCGGGCACACGTAGAACGTTGTGTTCTCCTCGTAGTTCAGCCGCATCCTAAGCCTCTCAAGAACCTCCCTCTTCCTCTGGAGGAGCGCTTGATTCACTAAGTTCACATCAACCTTCCACATGAAGATGTACCTGTTCTGCTCGAGGACATGCACCCTCCTATAAACGACCGGGCCGAGCGAGTGGAGCTCATAGAGGACACGCCGCAACTCGTCCTCTCTCTCAACGCCGAGCTTCTCCTTCAGCTCTTCATCACTAACCTCCTCCCCCCTCTTGAGAAGGAACTGGAAGACCTCCCTACCGAGCTTGCCGGAGTAGGCCTCAATGAAGTCGAGAAGGTCCTTGACCCTCGGCTTCCTCGTCTGCCTTCTCTTGCTTTTCTTTTTGTTCCCCACGCTCAACGATTATCACCTTTTTACCTCTCTCCATGGGTTCTATGTAAATTCTTGCATCACGAAAAATAAACCTGAGTTCCTCGCCCCCGTAGAGCCTGTCGAGGAATATGGCAAGGGCAGCGACCTCTGAGTGGGGCTGGTGACCTATGGCGACGTTGTAGTCCGCGAGGTCGTAGAACACCCTCGGAACCTTCTCAGCACCTACGACAACGAGTATGTCCCTGTCATCGGCCCTTATCTCGTCGATCACGTCATCGACGTGTAAGCCGTACATCGTGAGATGAACCACAATTCCGCCCCTCCTCCGCCACTCCTTAACGTACCTGACGGAGTTAACACCTTCCAAGTACGTAAACCACTTCCCTCCCCAGCGCTCCGCAACCTTCCTGATGCTCTCCGCGATCGATGGGTCACTTACGTCTCCCAGGACGAACCCGTGGGCGCCGAAGGCCCTCGCGACGAGTGCTACGTGGGTCGTGACGCGCTTATCCCTCTGGGGCCTATGCCCCAGTCTTAGCACGAATACCTTTCTCTGGAAGTCTTCTGCTGATCTCGTCAAGGAGATCACCTATGCCGTACCCGGTCCTCGCCGATACCCTCACAACGCTCCACTCCCACAGAGTCGTGGTAGAGAGCACGTCCCTAGCGAGCTGGGCGGAGCCGTACCCCATGTCGTCTGTGAGGTCGACCTTATTCACGGCAACGATGAGGGGTTTTCCTATGAAGCCTATCCTCTTGAGTATGTTTAGGGACTCGACTAGCTTGTTCTCGACCCTTTCAGCCTTCTCCGAGGAATCCACGACAAGGAGGGAGATGTCGGAGTAGGTTATCTCGTCTAGCGTGGCGTGGAACGCCTCAATGACCTCGGCAGGGATCTTCATTATGAATCCGACGGTGTCGACGAATATGACCTTCCTCCCGTTAAGCACGACCGAGCTTGACTTTGGCGAGATCGTCGTGAACATCTCCGAGCTAACGGGTTTCCTCTCACCGGTTAACCTGTTGAAGAGAGTGGTCTTGCCAGCGTTCGTGTACCCAGCTATAGCTATGTGCGGGAACCCCAGCCTCCACCTCCTCTGCCTCTCCCCAGCCCTCCTCTTCCTTAACCTCTCGAGCTCCCTCCTCAGCCTCGCGAGCCTTGAGGTCAAGTGCCTGTAGTACTTGTCTATTGCGTACGCACCGCCGCCGAGGAAGCCGGGGAGCTCGCCGAGCTTGGAGCGATGTATCCACTCCTTGATGAGCGGTATTCTATGCCTTATCTCAGCCATCTCTATCTGGAGCTTCGCCTCCTTGGAACCCGCGTGTAGGGCGAAGATCTCGAGGATGAGCCCTATCTTGTCGACGACGTTGATCCGGAGTTCCCTCATGATGTTAGTTACCTGGGAGGGCCTGAGGTCGTCGTAGATGTAGAGCCTCTCCGCACCGATCTCCTCGACTAGTTCCCTTACCCTCCCGAGCTTATACCTACTCAGGTAGGTAGCCCTGCTCGGGACGTAGTAGTCGCTGATAACGAACTTGGCAAATTTCTCTGGCGAGAGGCACCTGAGCAGGGCCTCAGCCTCCTCGACGTCGCCCCTCCTCGCGACGAGGACTGAGGCCGGTATCATGCCCTCCCCGCTCACCCCTCCTTCTCCTCTTTCTTCCTAACGATGACTATGTCCCCTAGGGTGACGTCCTTAACGCGCTCAGCTGGCGGGAGGGCGGTGTGGGACTCTTCGACAACGGGCTCCAGAAGCTTGATTCCCAGCACCTTCTCGAGCCTCCTGGCCAGGTCGATCGAGGGCGTTAGCTTGCCGGCCTCGATACGCTTTATCACGTTCTCGCCCTCCCTAACAGCCTGCGCCAGGGTCCTCTGAGACCACCCTAGCCTCTCCCTAGCACGCCTCACCCTCTCAGCATAGTCAGGCACGACCTCGAACTCGTCCAGGCTCACCCTCCTTGGCCTCGCTCTCGGCCTGGGGCTGGGGCGGCGGGCTGCTGGCCTAGGCCTCCTCATTGCCTCTGTGTAGGGCAGTGCCTTGGAGGCTCTCCTAGCTATCCTAGAATAGCACGTAGGGCACACCACGAGCCTCGTGCCCTCCAGGTAGACTATGTAGGCCTCCCTCCTATGCACGGGACGCCCACACATCTCGCAGTACACTGTGTCAGGCCTTGGCACCATACCGACCTACATGAAGACCGGTCTGCGGATATTTAGGGTTTCTTGTACCCCTATATATGAATGGTGGACTGTGTTGTCAGGTATAGGGATAGACAACACCAGCAAGAAGGCTGTGACAGAGGACTACGTAAGGTTTCTTGAGATGAGGCTCCAGGAGCTTCAAGCAGAGCTCCAGTGGGTGAAGAAGGAGAGGGAGTACTACAGGAACCAGGTCGAGAAGATGATGACCCCGCCCCTCGTTGAGGCGACGGTGCTTGAGGTACTCGACGACGACAGGGCGATAGTAAAGAGCACCACCGGGCCAAACCTCGTGGTGAGGATACTGGGCTCCGTGGACAGGGAGGCCCTCAGGCCTGGGGTAAGGGTCGCCCTCAACCAGCGTGGATCAGCGATCGTTGAGGTCCTGCCGACAAGGGAGGATCCGTACGTGAGGGCCATGGAGGTCATAGAGCGTCCCAACGTCAGGTGGGAGGACGTCGGAGGCCTCGAGGACGTCAAGCAGCTTGTTAGGGAGGTTGTGGAGCTTCCGCTGAAGTACCCTGAGATGTTTAAGGAGGTTGGTATAGAGCCGCCTAAGGGTGTCCTCCTCTACGGACCGCCCGGCACGGGCAAGACCTTGATAGCTAAGGCCGTTGCGGGCGAGACCAACGCCACCTTCATAAAGCTCGTTGCCTCGGAACTCGCCCAGAAGTTCGTAGGTGAGGGAGCGAGGATCGTTAGAGAAGTGTTTGCCCTGGCAAGGAAGAAAGCGCCGTCCATCATACTGATTGACGAGATAGATGCCATCGCCGGTAAGAGGATGGAGGTCGGCACCAGCGGAGAGAGGGAGATCAACAGGACACTCACGCAGCTCCTCGCAGAGCTGGACGGCTTCGACCCCCTCGACAGGGTGAAGGTCATAGCCACGACGAACAGGCTGGACGTAATAGACCCCGCCCTCCTCAGGCCGGGCAGGTTCGACAGAATAATAGAGGTGCCGCCGCCCGACTACCGCGGCAGGCTAGAGATCTTCCGCATACACACAAGAAGGATGAAGCTGGGTAAGGACGTGGACCTGGCGTACCTGGCTAAGATCACCGAAGGCGCGACGGGTGCCGACATAAAGGCCATATGCACGGAGGCAGGCTACAACGCCATCAGGGCGAGGAGGAAGGTCGTGAAGATGGAGGACTTCCTCAAAGCGGTTGAGTCAGTACTGAAGGGCAGGTTCCGCCCATACGTCCAGACAGGTCCCAGCGAGTCAGAGGAGAGGCACGTGATATGACCTAAATAGTGCCCAGCCCCTTCCTTCCGGGTTACGGAAGTGGTTAGGGAGAGATTAAGGAAGGCAACACCTGAGGAGACAGCTATCCTCAGGGCGATAGCCGACTACCAGTTCTGGGAGGGGGCGGGGCACGCGCTAATACCTGATGAGCCATTACTGAAGGTATCGAGACGCACCGGGAGAATAAGGGAGATCCTCGACCCCGTAGGGAGGGAGAGGATCGCTAGCCTAAGGGCAGCAACCCACACCCTCATACCCACCCTTTACGGCGCGTCCCTCCTCAAGCCCACGGCCCCCTACCCACGCGGCCGCGTTGTCGTCGTTGATGAGATGGTTGAGGACATCCTGGGTAAGTCGAGCCTATTCGCAAGGCACGTCCTGCACATAGACTACTCGCTGAGGGCCGGGGACGAGGTACTCGTCGTTGACGAGGAGGACAACCTCCTCTGCGTTGGCAGGCTCGTACTGTCGCCTGAGGAAGTGCTCCACTTTATTAGGGGTACCGCCGTAAGGCTTAGAGAGTGTGTCAGTGATGAAGCCGGTCGAGGTAGTGATTAAGGAGAGGGAGCTGATTGACTCAAGGAAGGACTGGGTAATGATAACGGGCTTCCCCGGCTTCGGGTACGTCGGGACCATAGCCACCAGGTACCTCGCCGAGACTCTGAACATGCCGAAGGTGGGTGACATCATAACCAGGTATATGCCCGACTTCGCCTCAATAGAGGACTACGGGCTCATGACGCCCTACGAGGTCTTCGCCGACGCCGAGAAAGGCGTTATTGTGGTCGTTAACAACGTCGCCCCAAGCACAAAGGAGAGGGTGGCCTACGCAAAGGAACTCCTCAGATGGTTTAGGGAGGTCGGCGGCAGCAGGGTGATCCTGGCTGCAGGACTCAGCAACAAGTACAGGGAGGGTGAGGAGAGGTTCAGGTGGATGTGCATCGGGGACTGCGGATGGAGCTTTGATGAGCCCCTCTTCAAGGGGATGTACATAGTTGGTCCAGCGGCAACGCTCCTTACGATAGCGAACCTGATGTCTGTTCCCCTCCTCGGGATACTGCCCTATACCGAGCCCGCCAAGTACGACCCCAAGGCCGCGGCGGTGTTCGTTGAGGTAGTCTCCGATCTCCTGGGCCTAGGGGTGAGTGTGGACAAGCTCATGGAGTTCGCTAAGGTCGTGGAGGACATAGAGAAAACCGTTGAGCAGGCCCTCTCAGAGGAGGAGAGCAGGAAGCCGAGCCTCTACATGTGACCCTGCGCACAAACCTCGACGAACCTCACCCCATCTACTCGCAGGGCGCGCTCCAGGAACTCCCTACTCGACCACCCGTACTCGGAGCACGTCACCACCACAGCGCCTCCCCAGCGACGAATGGCCGCATTGAGTCTCTTAACGAGCCTAACAACCACCTCCTTAGGCGGGTTCACCGGCATCTCGAACTGCATGTAGGGGTAGGCGTAGTCCGTTCCCAGTGGCACCAACTCATAGAAGGGGAGGTAGAACATTACCGTGTCATCCTCCCCTATGCCTAGCAAGCGCCTCACGCTGGCGAAGACCCTCGACTCACTGAACGGCTTCTCCTGAGGACTACCCGGCACCAGTACCAGCCTTCCACGCGCTGTCCTCGCCGTCACTCTCTTAAGGTAGCGGCGGTGCCTCATGAGCTCGGGCCTGTAGTACGACGTTGCGTCGTAGAGGAATATGCCATGCGCGTCGCCCCTAAACCTTGGGTCAAGCTTCTCGATAAACCGCCTATACTTGATTATGACGTTCAGACTCTCCCTCATAGCGGGGTGGGTCCTCGCCCTTTCCTCCACCAGTTCCCACAGCCTGCCTTCACGGATCGCTGTCTTCACACGCTTTATCTCCCTCATGATCACGTGAAGATTGTGGACTGCGAGAAGATACTCCCTCTCATCCCTCGGCATCTCCATCAGCTCCCTCGGCGTATACCTGCTGCACACCTCGCACTCACAGGGGAGGTAGTCAAGATCCTCTATCCTGTAAGTGCCGTGCTCGGTCATGTACCTCCCTTCCCTGGCGTAGAGTATGTATGAGGCAGAGTCAAAGGAGTCTATCCCCAGAGCCACCATGATCGGTATGATCATCGGGTGCCCTCCCCCGAATAAGTGGACGGGCTTATCGAGCGGCAGGATCGTTTTGGCTGTCGCAACCATCTCGGCAACCTTCCACATCTCGTATTTCTCCATCACCGTCACAGGCGACCCTATCGCGTACATGGAGTAGTTGCGGAACTTCCAAGCTGCCTCAGCACTCCGCCTAACGAGGTCATAGTAAACGCCGCCCTGTATCGGGAGCACCCACACCCTCTCATCTCCCTCAATGAGTTTGTCGGTGAACTCGGCCCTCTTTATGGTTTCCTCAACGCTCATCAAAGCCTCCTCATATGGGGCAGTGTCCTTAGTCGGTATGTCCGCTATTACCGCTATGTCGGAGCCGAGCCTCTTCTGGTATTCCACGATCTCCATTGGGTCTATCCTTATGCGGCCACCGCCGTAGATGAGGAGCTGGTACGCGCCGGAGTCAGTCATCACGACGTTGTCGAAGCCAACGATCCCGTGCACCCCGCCGGGCGGGATGCGGTCGCCGAGCCTCTGCTTTATGATGAAGGAGTTCGTTATTACCTGCTCGAACCCTATCTCCTTTATTTTCTGGATTATCCTCTCGTGGCCCTTCTTGAAGGGATTGACTACTGGGAAAAACGCGGGTGTTTCGATGGTTTTCCCGTTTACGCTCAGCTTCCCTATCCTGGCGGCGAGGTCCTTGTCCTTTATCTCGAATGTGGGCATATCACTTTGTCCCAACTAGTTCCTTCTTCTTGTTCATATACTCTACCCACAGGCTGTGTACTTGGTTCGCCAGCATTCCGGAGCCTTCGACACCGTCCTCGCTGACGATGATCCTTCCGCCAGCTATGGCTACCTTACCTATGTCGGCCAGCACGCGGACCTGCGTGGGCGGCAGCCTCATCCTCTGGATCACAAGCTCAGCGAACTCGTCCGGGTCAAAGAGCGGTATCTCCTCGAGTACGACCTCTGTTATGTAGCGCCCGTTCACGAACACCAGCGGGAACACGTTTTCGCCTGACCTAGCCCCCTCAATTATCAGATGCGGGAATCCCTCCTCGAGGGAGAGCCCCACGAGCTTCCCGACGTACTCGTTCCCATTAACGAGCCTCACCCGGACCTTCTGCTCAACCATCGATGCGAACTTCACGTGAAGCCTCCTCTTCGCCTCGGCCATGCCCACGCTGCGCCTGCCAGAAATACCGTGGGACATCCTTGTGTGCACCCGCTTAATCTCTAGCAGAGTATCAAAAATTAATGTATGTGTTCGCACAGCTCAGGCCTTAGTTACCCTGAAATAGACCTTCTCCATCACGGGAAACACTGTTAATATGTCCTCATCCGTGGTAACGGCCTCGAACATGAACCCCCAGAAGGATGCGATCAGCTTAAAGAGCCTCGATCCCTTCTCTACCTCCTCAAGGTCACCCTCCACGAACTTCTCCTCGTTACTGGTCTCGGTCTGCTTAATGGTGGATTTCTTGAACACGACGTACCCCCACATCACGAGGTCCTCTCCCTCCTTAAAGCTCGGGCGCTCCTTGGTCAGCGTGACTCTGACTTTCTCTCCTTCCTTAAAGGGTAGGAGCTCGTCCTTTACGTCGAAGTAGACGGCGATCGGGTGGCCCTTAGGCGTCTTGCCCTTAACCCTCGCTATTACTATTGTTGGGATCCTCGACGCCTTAACCTCGAGCTTCCCCGTGACCTCGAGTTTTCCCGCACTTATTTCTGCAGTCATTCCAGCCCCCGTTACGGTGTCAAGGCCCTTTTTATATACGTGAGCACTCAGTGGGGAACCCTGCTAGGACTAGGTGAGAAAAAGAGAGTATGCTTGTCCATTGTCTCAGAAGAGCATCAGGAAATCATAGATATCAGCGATGTCTTGAGGGCATGGCTTAAGGCATGCGATGGTGGTGAAGTAACTATCATATACACGGTCTCTAGGCGAAGAAGAGCGAACACGATAATGATGACGTATAATGGGAGTGTCGACTGTGCAGCGATCATGGAGGGCCTCCTGAAATCGTTCATTGACGGTGTGTCCGTGAGGAGGGTGAGGTGCCCTTTAGGATAAAGCATGGGCTGCGCTGGAGCTCACCCGATATAAAGGCAGTGATTCCGGCACAGAGTATGCGGGGAGCTGGTGAATGCGTACCTCTAGGGACGCCTGTAGATCCCCTCCACCGCGTGCCGTGTCCCACACCGGAAGACTTCATGCGGCACGCGGTGGTTCTCGGCTCCACTGGTTCCGGCAAATCGAACACGGCGTCATATCTGGCGAGGGAGCTGAGCAGGTATGCTTCCGTGGTGATAATAGACTGGTATGGAGAGCACGTCGATGAGGGTGACGTAATAATAGATCCCGCAGCTGGTGACCCCGTGCCAATGCCTGCCGATAAGGTGTCGATACTTGAACTCTTAGAGGAGGTACTAGATCTTTCTCCTCCCCAGTCCTACGTGCTGATGAAGGTGCTAAGGGACGGTATAGGGCTAGAGCAACTAGTGAAGGAGGTCGAGTACCTCACCCCCGAGGGTAGGTGGGAGAATGAGTCGAGACTCGCACTAATTCGGAGGCTCTCACCGCTCGCGTACTCCAATATAAGAAGCGTTACGGGTGACTGGGCTAACACAGCCCTAGGTAACGGGCTTGTGTCAGTGCTCGACCTATCCCGAATTCACCCTCTATCCTCTAGAAGACTTGTCGCCCTCTCCATGCTGAGGTACCTTGAGACCGCGGCGTCTCCAAGAAGAAAGGTGTTTGTGATAGTTGAGGAGGCTCAGAACCTCGTTAAGGCTAACGGCCTCATCGCTAGACAGGTCGCTGAGGTGAGGAAGAAGGGCTTGGGCATAGTGCTGGTTACTCAATCACCGTCTAAACTGGGCGAGGACATACTCTTAAACATCAACGTGAGGATAATGCACTCACTCAGGTCCTGGGCAGATATAGAGGTAATGGCTAGGTCATCGGCGCTGGGTAGTGAGGCTTACAGGGTGCTCCCTAAGCTGAGGGTGGGGGAGGCCCTCGTCGAGTACCATACGCTCCCGCACCCCCTACTCGTCAGGTTCCCCAGGGTTCTCAAGCTTGGCGAGGGAGGAGAGCACGGACTCGACGACACTAGGATCAGAGAGCCAGTCGATGCCAAGGAGGCATTCCCTCTCCCCGGCAAGCATCATTAATATTTCCTCAGCAACCTTATCAGGGGTCTTCCCGGTCGTGTCGACCTCGCAGACCTTCTCCCTAGGGTGTTCATCTAGAGCGTTGGCAGTGCATACACCGAGGAGTTCGGCCTCGACATTCTCCGCCACCTTACGGGGATGCCATCCCCTCTTAAGGAGCCTCTCAAGAAGGATGTCGGGACGAAGACGGAGAACGAACAGTTTCAAGAGTATGTCATCATCAATGATCTCACCATAATGACTGTCCACTATCAGAGGTCCTTCCGATGCCTTCCTACGCACCCAGGCGCGCACGGCGTCCTCGTCTATGACGTAGGTGCCCCTTTCCCTATCCTCTTCAAGAACAAGGCCGTGCTTTAGTGCCTCCTCGCTAAGGTCTACTTTCTCCCACCCAAGCATCTCGGAGAGTCTAGCGGCGATGGTGCTCTTCCCGGTGCCGGGTACCCCGCTGACAACGACTACGCAGCCTCTTCTGCAGAGTTTTTTCAAGCGTTGCGCTACCCCGTCAACGCGCAACTCCGCGACCTAAGGTTAGGTTGGAGTGAAGCAGGAAATAAGGGCTGGTATCTCGTGTTGGCCTAAAAACTTACTCCTCCTCTTCGGAGGTGCCCTTCTTGCCCTTCTCCTCCTCTTCCTCCTTGGTTCTGCTGGCGGCGATGACGTCGTCGATCCTCAGTATCAGTGTGGCTGCCTCGGTGCCAGCCTTGAGAGCGTTCTTCTTAACGGCTAACGGCTCGATGACGCCCAGCTCCTCCATGTTAGCGATCTCGCCAGTGAACACGTTCACGCCAAACTTGTGGCCGTCGGGCTGGTTGTGGGCCTTCCTCAGCTCAGAGAGCTTCTCGACTGGGTCGAGGCCGGCGTTCTCGATCAGCGCAGATATTACGCCCTCCAGCGCCTTAGCAAAGGCCTCCACGGCTAGCTGCTCCTTGCCGCCGACACTCGGGGCGAACTCCCTCAACCTCTTAGCGATCTCGGCCTCGAAAGCGCCGCCACCGTACACGATCTTCGGCAGCTTGATCACGTCGGCGACCACGCTGAGGGCGTCCCTCAGGGACCTCTCGGCCTCGTCGACAACCCTCTCCAGGCCGCCTCTCACCAGTATCGAGACGGCCTTCGGGTTCTTGGTGCCCTCGATGAACACCATCTTGTCGCCGCCGACTTTCCTCTCCTCGACTAGCTCTGCGTAGCCTAGGTCGTTCTCAGTTAGGTCCTCGATGTTAGTCACGATCTTCCCTCCGGTTGCTCTCTCTAGTTTCTCCATGTCTGATCTCTTTACTCTCCTTACTGCTAGTATGCCCTTCTTTGCTAGGAAGTGCTGAGCAACATCATCAATACCCTTCTGACAAATCACAACATTAGCACCAACAGAAGCAATCTTCTCGACGAGGTCCCTCAGTATGTTCTCCTTCTCCTCGATGAACCTCCTCATTAGGGTCGGGTCACTGATTCTTATCTCGGCATCAATCTCGGTCTTCTCGACCTCGAGAGGTGCGTCGATGAGGGCTATCTTAGCGTCCTTGACAGACCTCGGCATGCTCGGGTGCACGACCTCCTTGTCGAGGACGATGCCATAGATCAGCTTAGTGTCGGCCAGGGAGCCGCCGTGCTTCTTGATTATCTGTATGTTATCCAGGTCGACGAAGATCTCGCCGTTCTCCTCCCTCACGATCTGCTTGACGGCCTTGACGGCGATCTCGGCCAGGTGTTCCCTGACGCCGTGTACTGCCTTGCTGGTGAGGGCTGTGGAGGCGATCTTCTTCATAGTCTCGATGTCCTCGGTGTCGATGTCCTTCGCTATCTCATCAGCGAACTTGAGCGCCTGCTCGAGCGCGATCTTGTAGCCGTTGATTATGACTGTCGGATGCACATCCTTCTCTAGAAGCTCGCTCGCCGCCTTGAGGAGCTCGCCAGCAAAGATCACAGAGGTCTTGGTGCCGTCACCGACCTCGTCGTCCTGGCCCTTAGCTATCTGGACGAGCATCTTCGCGGCAGGGTGCTGCACCTCCATCTTGTCGAGGATCGTGGCACCGTCGTTGGTGATCGTTACCTCGCCCAAGACATCGACGAGCATCTTGTCCATGCCCTTCGGGCCGTAGGTCGTCCTAAGCATCTCCGCGAGCGCTATGGCGGCGGTCATGTTGGACCTGAGGGCCTCAGAACCGTAGGTTCTCGAGGAACCCTCCTTGAGTATCAGCACAGGTATCCCTGCAGTGGGTGGGACTGCTTTGCTCATAGCCCTATCCCTTGATGACTAGGTCATCGTCTTCTATATAAGCTTTTCACGCCGCCGCCCCAGGCAAATCCTATAAATAACCCACACCCCCAATCAAGGTGGTGCAGGGAAGCATGGGCAAGGTAAGGATAGCGCTGGTCAAGAGAACCGCGAGGAAGCTCCTCGAGCTCTACCCCCACGAAGTCAGTACAGACTTCGAGAAAAATAAGGAACTCGTGAATAAGTACGTGTACCTGAAGTCCAAGAAGCTCAGGAACCAGATAGCCGGGTACCTCACACACCTTGCTAAGCTGAGGGCCAGGGAGCTCCAGAGAGAGGCAGGTACTGAGGCAGAGGCTTGAGAACCATAAAGGTCAAGGTCAAGCTTCTCGGTCATCTAGCAACCGAGTACGGCTCGAGCGAGCTTGTCCTCGAGCTCCCCGAGGGCTCGACCCTAAGGCAGCTGTTGATCAGGCTTAGGGAGCTCTCACAGGTCTTCCGCGACGTCGTAACGGAAGAAGGTGAGACAACTGTCTCGTACCTAGTCTTCATCAACGGTGTAGACGCTGAACTTCTAGAGGGGTACGACACGGTCTTAAACGACGGCTCGGAGATACTGCTCCTCCCGGTCGCACACGGGGGCTAGGCAAATGGCGGTAGATAAGGCTGTGAGGGAGGTCCTTCGTGTGGTTGAAGAAGTCGAGAACATAGATGACCTACTATGCAGGCTCAAAGCACCCAATACAAAGGTGGTTCTAGAGAGGCTCGATTTACCGGAGAGGTGCATCGCTGTCCTTGTGCCAGCGAGACTCTTCACTGGCCCAAGGCACCTCAGACTCACCGCCTACCTCACAGAAGTCGCGTGGTCCGAGGGCAGTGCCATAGCTAGGAAAAAGGAGGTCGAGTTCATGCTCACGTACCTTGCCACTAGGCAAATAAGGGAGGCCTTGAATGTGTTCAGGCCCGAGGGCGTTGATGCTGTTCTATATATATGGTGTGTCGGCGACGTTGCCGACGTCTCTGAAATCAGCTGGTGCCTTCCTCCGCCGGAGCCCGATCATGAAGCCGAGCTTGAGGCGATTGAGAGAACGGCTCTCTTCTGGGCAGAGCAGCACAGATGAGTCTCACGTACCACACTCCTTAAATCCCTGTTTCGAGAACTCGTTAATGGCGGGGGACGCGCCATGTCGTTCGAAGAGGAAGAGTGGTGGGAGGAGGAAGAAGAGGAAGAAGAGTGGTGGGAAGAGGAGGAGTGGTGGGAAGAAGAGGAAGAAGAATGGTGACACCTCTCCGAAACCAGCACTATGTTTTTACTTTACTAATTATTTACCAGCTACCTAACCCAAACAGATGGTAGGGGGGACACGTCCTCAACCCCAATATTTAAGGGTCAGGGAGATGTTTCTCTTCATCGCTGACGCTCTAAGCCGTCACCACTCATCATTCACTACCGTGCTCGATACGTAGGTAATGAACGTTATTATGGCTGACCACCTCATCAACTCCTAGGGTTGGGGAATGGTGAGGGTAGCGGTAGTCGATCACGACCTCTGCAAGCCCCATAGATGCGCTAAGGAGTGCGTGAGGTTCTGCCCAGTGAACAGGGCAAAGAGGAACAGGGCCATGGGCCTGTACGCCATATACCTCTCGGAGGAGCACGGTGGTAAGGCAATAATCAATGAGTCCCTCTGCGTCGGCTGCGGCATCTGTGTTAAGAAATGCCCCTTCAACGCCATATACGTCGTTAATCTTCCGGACGAACTCGAGAAGATGGTCGTGCACAGATACGGGGTCAACGCCTTCAAGCTCTACGGTCTTCCCCTACCCGGCCGTGACTACGTCCTCGGCATAATAGGGAAGAACGGTACCGGAAAGACCACCTCAGTCAGGATACTGGCGGGCGAGATAGTCCCTAACCTGGGCAGGGTCGGTGAGAAGGTTACGTGGGATGATGTGCTCAGGCACTTCAGGGGGACGGAGTTCTATAACTACTTCAAGGGAATAGTGGACAAGAAGTACAGAGTCGTTCACAAGATACAGAACATCGACATAATACGGAGGAGGGTTAAGGGGACTGTCGATCAGGTACTCCAGAGGATCGATGAAAGGGGTATGCTGAACGAGGTTAGGAAGTACGTGGACCTCGACAGCGCGTGGGGCAAGAAGATCTCTCACCTCAGCGGCGGCGAGCTACAGAAGCTCGCCATAGCCGCGGCCCTGCTCAGGCAGGCGGACATATACTTCTTCGACGAGCCCTCAAGCTATCTCGATGTGAGGGAGAGGCTCGCCATAGCTAGGGCAATAAGGGAGCTCCCGCCGAAGAACGCGTATGTCGTCGTCGTGGAGCATGACCTCGCTATGCTTGACTACACATCCGATAAGGTGGCGATCGTCTACGGTGAGCCGGGCGTGTACGGCATATTTTCTAAGCCGTACGCGGTTGGGGCCGGGATAAACCACTACCTCCTAGGGTACCTACCTGCCGAGAACATGGTGATTAGGAAGGAGAAGATAGTGTTCCGAGTCCATGCGGAGGCGCCGGAGAGGGAGCTGGAGACAAAGATCATCTACCTTACATGGAGTGACTTAAGAAAGAGGCTCAATGGCTTCGAGCTTAGCGTGGAAGGAGGTGAGGTCTACCAGGGCGAAGTAATAGGTATCCTGGGCCCCAACGCCATAGGTAAGACAACGTTCATACGCATGCTCGCAGGCGAGCTCAAGCCCGATGAGGGGGAGGTACCGACCGAGGCCTACAGAATAAGCTACAAGCCACAGTACATATCCCCCAAGAACTACCCCTGGACCACTGTCGAGGAAGCGCTCAACGAGATCACGAAGGAGGGCATAGCGGCGACAGACTGGTTCAGGGTGGACGTGATAAGGAGACTGCGGCTCCATAAGCTGGGCGACAGGGAGATCGCCCAGCTGAGTGGTGGAGAGCTACAGAAGTTCGCCATAGCTGTGGCCCTCGCCGCTGACGCGGACATATACCTCCTCGACGAGCCCTCCGCCTACATAGACGTGGAGGACAGGTTCACCGTGATGAGGGCGATAAAGAGGGTTGCGACGGTGAGGAAGGTGGCTATGTTCGTCGTTGACCACGACCTAAACGTCATCGACTACGTAGCGAACAGGGTAATGGTGTTTAGGGGCGTCCCTGGGAGGGAAGGGCACGCCTTGGCACCCACTGACCTAAGGACAGGCATGAACACCTTCCTCAAGGACGTGGGGGTCACGTTCCGCAGGGACCTCAAGACAGGGAGGCCCAGAGTTAATCGTCCGGGCTCCTACCTCGACAGGAAGCAGAAAGCGATCGGGGAGTACTACTACGTCCCGAGGGCTGAGGAAGTTGCTGAGGAGGAGTGAGCCCGCGCCCGGTTAACTAATTAATGTCCCTAGACCTACCACTACATGGTGATTCTGATGGCGGAAGGCAAGCTCATAACATTGTCCGTGATAAAGGCTGATATCGGGTCGCTGGCGGGCCACCACATAGTTCATCCGGACACAATAGCGGCCGCAACCAAGGTGCTGGCTGAGGCGAAGAGGAAGGGCCTAATAATAGACTTCTACGTCACTAACGCAGGCGACGACCTAGAACTCATCATGACCCACACCAAGGGCGTCGACAGCCCCGATATCCACGGCCTCGCGTGGGACGCGTTCAAGGAGGCCGCTAAGGTGGCGAAGGAGCTCGGTCTCTACGCGGCTGGGCAGGACCTCCTAGTTGACGCCTTCTCCGGGAACGTAAGGGGGCTGGGCCCCGGGGTCGCCGAGATGGAATTCGTTGAGAGGCCCGCCGAGCCCGTCGCCATATTCATGGCTGACAAGACCGAGCCAGGAGCGTTCAACCTGCCGATGTACAAGATATTCGCCGACCCGTTCAACACTGCCGGCCTAGTGATTGACCCGAGGATGCATGAAGGCTTCATCTTCGAGATATACGACGTCTTCGAGGGCAAGTACGTGAAGCTCTCGGCGCCAGAGGAGATCTACGACATACTAGCGATCATCGGCACACCAGGGCGCTTCATTGTGAGGAGGGTCTACAGAAAGGCCGACGGCGAGATAGGCGCGGTCGTGAGCGTAGAGAGGCTGAACCTCATAGCAGGGAAGTACGTCGGTAAGGATGACCCAGTAGCCATTGTGAGGGCGCAGTCAGGGTTCCCAGCAATGGGTGAGATACTCGAGGCATTCGCGTTCCCGCACCTCGTGGCCGGCTGGATGAGGGGCTCTCACCACGGCCCACTAATGCCTGTCCCGCTAAGGTACTCCAAGTGCACCAGGTTCGACGGCCCCCCCAGAGTAATAGGCCTGGGCTTCAACATCAAGAACGGTCGCCTAGTAGGACCCTCTGACCTGTTCGACGACGTCGCCTTTGATGAGACCAGGAGGCTGGCGCAGACGGTGGCGGAGTATATGAGGAGGCACGGCCCGTTCATGCCTCACCGCCTGGGCCCGGAGGAGATGGAGTACACCACCCTCCCGCAGGTTCTGGAGAAGCTCAAGGACAGGTTTAAGATCGAGGAGAAGGCGGTCAAGGCGAAGAAGCCGCAAATCAGGTCGGAGCTCCTCGAGGAGACACACGACTGAGTTTTTACTCGTAACAAAAATCGGCGGGCCTTTCTCAGGCCACGTTATTACTCCTCCAGCTAGACCTAATCGGTGAGCCTGATGAAGGCATATATAGTCATAAATTTCAAGGCGTACCCAACCTCCTACGGCGTTAAGGCCTTAGAGATAGCCGAGGCCACCGAGGAAGTAGCCAAGAAGTACGGGGACGTAAGGATAATCCTGGCGGTTCCCGCAACAGAGCTCAGGTCACTGGCATCAACTTTTAAGGTAGATATATTCGCACAGCATGCTGACCCAGTACCTCTGGGAGCGAGGACGGGGCACACACCCCCGGAGATAATAGCGGATACAGGGGCCAGGGGCTACCTGATAAACCACAGCGAGAAGAGGTTGAGGCTAGACCAGATAAACTATCTAGTAAGGAGGGGAAGAGAGCTCGGCCTAGAGACCATAGTCTGTGCAGACACCCCAGAGACGTCAGCAGCGGCAGCTGCTCTAAGGCCCGACGCCATAGCGGTCGAGCCACCGGAGCTCATAGGCACAGGGATAGCGGTCTCGAAAGCTAAGCCTGAGATCATTACCGGGACCGTGGAGGCCGTGAGGAAGGTTAACAGAGACGTGGTCATATTGACGGGTGCGGGGATAAGTAACCCAGAGGACGTAGAGGCGGCCATAAGGCTCGGCACGGCAGGGGTACTCGTGGCATCCGCTGTGATGAAGGCAGAGAATCCGAAGGCTAAGATAGAGGGGATGGCGCAGGCAGCCGTGAGGGCTCTGAAAGCAAGCTAAAAACCCGCACTAGACCATAACATCGAGGGCGGGCCCGTGGCCTAGCCAGGATAAGGCGCCGGCCTGCGGAGCCGGAGATCCCGGGTTCAAATCCCGGCGGGCCCGCCACAACGTATCTGCCCTACCTACGGGCTAAGGCAAAACTAACCGCTTTTGATACACGGACTTGGGAGGCCGCTCGTTCAGGTGACCCTTGTATCCTGTATCACGTTTTTCGGTGAAGTACCGTAGTCCAAGCGTATTACTTATTGAGTGAACAATGATAGGTAGCGAGAGAGTTCGTAACAGCCCTAAAGTAACCAGCAACCAAATCCTAGGGCAAATAAGGAACAGAGTATAAACGCCAGACAATTCTTTGACGAATCCTTATACGGTACGGCATGTATCAGGGAGAATAATACCGCTGGTACAATCACAGAAGCGGTCATACCGACACCATTAATCAATAGGTAACCCTCCACAAGCCCTCTAAAGAGTATCTCCTCACCGATAGGACCAGCTAGGAACGCTAGGACAACGAATTCTAACGTACTCCCAAGCTGTAGCGGGGGATTACACCGTCTGATAGCTTGGTACTGATCAGGTAGAAAGCGCCGCAAGTAGCATAGCGAATGCTAGAGCCTTCGCTAAGTTGAGGCAGCGGAACGACAGCGTGCCTATGAGGGTCAAGTCTCTAACAACTACTAGGGCGAGGACAAGGGTTACGGCAATAATCGTTACCTGCGTAGACAGGGCCAGAACCACCTCTGACCTTATTTCTTAACTGCCTCGCTGGTGCGTTGGTCACTATGCTTGAGATTATCAATACTAGAAATGATAAACCAGTAGTTATAGCTACAGCAGCCACTATTTCCACCTAGTGAGCTCGAAGCCTCTTAGCGTTATCTCGAATTAAAAAGTATGTCCCAGGCCCAATCTAATGTGTGGTGTACAAGCTATAGCTTTTTAATCTACGTGAGACTCGCGGCATCGATAGCGTCATTGCCATAACATTAATAGCAGTAGTTCTCAATAGAACACTATTGAAGTATGTGGGTGGGTTCGTTGCCATCTAAGAGATTAGTTATCGTTGACCCCAACAAGTGTGTTGGTTGCCAGCTCTGTGTGCTCGCCTGCAGCCAGAGGTTCGGTGTGGCAGGCTTCAACAAGTCTGCCATAGCGGTGAGGTCCGCGGGCGGAATAGAGAGAGGCTTCGTGGTGATCGTGTGCAGGGCATGCGAGGACCCGCCGTGCGCTAGGGCATGCCCTGTGGATGCCCTTATCAAGCGGAGGGGCGGCGGCGTGATACTGAACCCGAGTAAGTGTATCGGGTGCGGGATGTGTGTCGAGGCCTGCGATATAGGGGCGGTGCTATGGGATAATGAGTGGATGAAGCCGACGATATGCACTCACTGCGGTTACTGCGTAGAGCACTGCCCGCACGGAGTACTCGCTCTGGAGGAGGTGGGTAACGATGGCTGAGCCGGACACGAGTTATTGGGTCTCAACCCTCTCAAGGGTGCTCTACATCGACTTGACGAAGAAGATATTCTGGGTTGAGAACAGGGAGGATCTTTTCAGCAAGTGGCTAGGCGGCATCGGTGTGGCGACGCAGCTATACAAGGAAGAGGTGCCTAAGGATGCCGATCCCTTGAGCCCCCAGAACGTAGTCATATTCGCCATAGGACCGTTTACGGCGACGTTCCCATTCGGTTCAAAGACCGTGGCGGTGTTCAAGTCCCCGCTCAACGGGTACTTCGCCGAGTCCCACGCTGGCGGTAGGAGCGCCGCAGCCATGAGGGCGGCTGGGTACGGTGCGATAGTGATTAGGGGTGCGTCAGACAGGCCGATATACCTGGTCATTGACGAGGAGAAGGTGAGATTCAGGGATGCGGCGATCCTGTGGGGCATGAGGTCGATAGTCACGGTCGGAAGGATCCTGAGGGAAGTGACCCCGAACCCCGGTAGGAGGGCTATCATGAGGATAGGCAGGGCGGGAGAGCAGTTGGTAAGGTACGCGAACGTCACGACCGAGACCTTCAGGCACTTCGGCAGAATGGGCCTCGGCGCAGTATTCGGCTCAAAGAAGCTGAAGGCCGTCGTCATAACCGGGAATAAGGGTTACAAGGTACCCCATATAGCGGAGTACCGTAAGGTCTACAGGGAGATCCTTGACCTAGCCACTAAGTCGGAGCTGATGAAGAAGTACCACGACCTCGGCACACCAGCCAATATAATACCTCTTAATAAGATAGGTGCTCTCCCAACGAAGAACTTCAGTTCCGGAAGCTTTGAGCAGGCAGAGGAGATCAGTGGCGAGAAGATAGCCGAGACAATGCTCGCTAGGAGGGTGGCTTGTGCGGCATGCCCGACGGCGTGCATACATATAGCGGCTCTCAGGGAGGAGTACGAGGACGAGAAGTACTTCTATAAGATAGACTTCCTCTCATACGACTACGAACTCATATACGCCCTAGGCACGAACCTCGGCATAGGTGATAGGGAGGGCCTCCTGAAGCTGATAAGGGCGGTGGAGGTCGAGGGTCTCGACGCAATATCCACGGGAGTAGTGCTGGCGTGGGCGACCGAGGCCTACGAGAAGGGCCTCGTGAGTAAGGAGGATACGATAGTGGAGCTGAGGTGGGGTGACTGGGAGTCCTACATAAAGGCAGTCCACTATATCGTGAGCCAGCCGAACGAGTTCTACAAGCACTTAGCGATGGGTGTTGAGGAGGCGGCCAGGAAGTACGGCGGCGAGGACTTCGCCATAGCGTTCAACAAGGTCGAGCCAGCGGGTTATCACACAGGCCCCCTATACGTCATAGGGCTCATAACCGGTTCGAGGCACTCGCACCTCGATGCCGGAGGTTACTCGATGGATCAGAAGATCCTTAAGGCAGGGAAGGAGATCCCGCCGCCTGAGAAAGCCATGGAGATGGTCGCCGAGGAGGAGGCGTGGAGGCAGATCTTGGCCTCGCTCGTGATATGTTACTTCGCTAGGGGCATATACAAGCCTCCGCTGGTCGCGAAGGCCCTCAGGAGCCTCGGCTACGGAATGACCGAGGAGGACATAGTGAAGCTAGGGAAGAGAATATACTGCGAGAAACAGGCCATAAAGATAAGGGAAGGTTACGATCCGAGCAAGGTGCGCATACCCAAGAGGATAACCGAGACACCGACGCCGCTCGGCAAGATCGATGAGGAATACGTGCGTAAGGCGGTCTCAAGGGTTCGTGACGTAATAATAAAGTTCTTGGGAGAGTGAGTTTTTACCCTTAAACAGGGTTAAAGGTTATCATGCCCTAACACCACAGCATTAATAGGTGGACAATGTTTGCGAGTCCGCGTAATGTTCCTGGCCAGAGCAGGCGATATCGTCGGACCGGGTAAGAGAGTAGTCGAGCTAGAGCTACCGGAAAACGCCACCTTAAGGGATCTCCTCTTGACTATTAGGGAGAGGGTGAGCAGAAGGCTCGGCGAGGGAGTACTCAGCGGGCGCCTGATATTCACCATATCTGTTAACGGGGTTGAAGTAGCTGATCTGAACCACAGGCTAAGCGACGGCGACCACGTAGTCTTCACTACTCCCGAGATGGGTGGCTGACCAGTTTTTTCCCTTGTCCCGGAACCGTAATAGGGTAGGTAGTGGCGGTCGGCGAGCTCTGGTGGATGGTTGAGATAGCGACGCTGATAGCGCTAGCCAGGATGGCTGAGGTGATCTTCTCTAAGGTCGGGCTACCGAAGGTAATGGGTTACATCTTAGTAGGGATGGCGATACCCCTTATGAACTACGAGCTCACCGAGATAACATCGTCGCTCGCTGTCCTCGGCATAGTGGTCTACCTCTTCTACCTAGGGCTTGAGGGCTCACTGAGGGGCTTCATCAGGGGTTTGAGGGATGCTGGCCTAATAGCGCTCGGAGGAGTAGCAGGATCCGTTGCGCTGCCCATAATGGCCCTCATACCCCTCGGAGTAGGCCTAAAGGAGGCATTCGCCTTGGGCGTGGCCCTCTCCGCAACCTCGGTGACGCTCACCTTGAAGACCTTGGGGGACATGGGATACGAAGGCAGCAGAGTCGGACAAGCGATAACTGGCGCGGCCGTGGTTGACGATGTTCTCGGCCTCGCCCTACTAAGCACTGTGTACTCACTTGAGGCAAGAGAGTTTCCCGCGATGACACTAATAGAGATCGTTGCCGGTGCGTTCGGGTTTTGGCTAGCAGTCTCCTATTCTCTCGAGAGGCTCGGGAAGTCGATGATAAAGCTCGCCTTAAAGACGCCTATGGAGGAGCCCCTACTATCGGTCATCTTCGTAGTCCTCCTCGTCCTGTCGTACATAGCCGCTCAGCTCCAGTTCAGCGCCATCCTTCTGGCCTATGCGGTGGGCCTCGGTTTCTCGAGGTACAGGTATGAGGCTAGGTACGTGAGCAACAGAATGCTCACACTCATAGCTCTCTTTACTCCACTGTTCTTCATAAAGGCCGGCTCCCTCGTCGATATACGAATAATCCTCAACGCCTTCACCCCATCCCTACTTACTGTTCTTGTGACAGTTGTTACAATAGGCATACTCTCAAAGATCGTTGGATGCACCTTAACAGCGCTGGTTCTCGGCTTCTCTAGAGCTGAGGCACTCCTCGTCGGTATTGGGATGACTCCCAGGGCCGAGGTGATGCTTACAGCAGCGCTGGCCGGGAGGGAGCTCGGCTTACTGAGTGACGAGATATATCTCGGCCTTCTGCTACTGGTTCCCATTACCTCGATAATCGTGCCCCCACTTATGAGCGCAATACTCGGGAGAGTGAGGCTTCGCTGAGGATGTGCCTAACTCCGTTTAAATATGTGGTTAGTTCTCACACAGACTGGGAAGGGTGTTGACGGCCTCGAAGACTGTCGAAGATGGGTTACGGCTGGAAAATAAGCACTCCGTGGCGAGGGAGCGGGTCATACACTGGTTAACGAAGGTGCTGAGTGATAAAGGGTTCCAGGTTATGAGAAACTACCTTATCACTGTAGGTGACGTGACCCACAGGATAGACGTAGTCGCAGTGATCAACCCCATAGGAGACATACGAATTACTACTGGCTTTATAGTTGTTGAGGGTAAGGTGACCCCCGAGCTCATAGAGATGTTCTCCACATGGAAGATAGAGGGTAAGTTCGACAAGCTCGTGATAGTAGCCCTCGACGACATCGACGTGAATGCTTACGAGCTGGCCCTCAAGTTGGGTTTAGCGGTCGTCAAGGTGCCTCAGATCGTGACGGAGGGTACGGAGGAGGTTATGAAGAAGATAACGGGTGTTTACGAGGTCATCCACTACCACCCCAAGCTGAGCATGGAGGATGTCATGGGCGTTCTTGCTTCCCTAGCAAAGAAGGGGCTCTTCTCGAGGAAGCATAAAGAGGTGGAGTCAGTTGCCCTCATCTACCTCCCCTTCTACGTCATCTCCGCCGACATCGGCATAGCCGAGCCTGAAGAGGAGGAGGTGAAGAGGGAGGAAATAACGATAACCTTTGACGGCGTGAAGGGGTATGTAGTCGTTGAGGAGAACGACGAGATAAAGGTCGTTAGGGAGCACGGCTCTCTAGCGGATCTGAGTGAGGACGCCCTCGCAATACTGAAGCAGGTGACGAGCGCCGGTTATATGACGATAGACGAGGTGATGGCAGCGCTCAACATAGGTGAGGAGAAGGTCAAGGCTCTTGCTGGCTCCCTCATGAACAAATCACTCGTAGACATATATGCGGACGTCATAGAAGCGAGGAAGAGTATACTGAAGAGGGGCTTCGATATAAGGGAGCACGCTAAGTCATATGGCGCTGAGCCGCACTCGGGCCTGCCCCATGACGAGAATGCCTATGTTCTCTACCCGAGGATATCGCTCGATAGGCTAGTGAGTCTAATAGAGTCACTTTCTGGAAGGATAAAGGAGATGTCTCAGGTATACCTTCCATTCTACGCAGGCCTCATAGTGGAGAAAAGCAACGGAAAAGAGACGAGGATGATAGAGCTCGTTGATGCCCTAAGCGGTAGGCATACGACGGGGCTAGCGCCAATTCTTAGGACGATAGAACAGAACCTCGAGAGGTTTATCCTCACTCACGGTGGGAAGAAGCGGGGAAAGTGAGTGTGGGAGGGGTAATTATCTCTGCGAATCCGCCTACGGAAAAGCCGATAGCCTCACGTATTTTGAGCGCCACAACCGCTCCGGGCCAGACTACCACACCCTCCGGTGACGCTATCGGGTTCTTTACCTCAGCAAGCACTGCATCACCGTCGACCGTACCCCCAACTATAGCTGAGTAGAGCCTGGAGTACGCACTCACGACGGAGTTCAGCACCGTAGCGTCAAAGGATTCTTGGTCGATCCTTTCCTTCACAGCCTTTTCCAGCCTCACTATGGGTAGCGAGGAGGCGATATCGGCTAATATTCTGGTCCATTGTCTGCAGGCACTTTCGTAGAAGCGCTCAAGACACCATGTTAAGTTCTCTATACTTTCCCTGCCTATTTCGGCGATCTCGTCATCATCTATCCTAGAGGGGGCCAGACTAGTTACTTCTTTCTCTATTATTCTGCGAAGCATGTGCAGTACTCCGTAACGAGGATCTGCGGAGAAGTATATTTAATCATCTATCTCTAGATTAGCCTATCGATTTTTACAAGCCTATTGAGTGCCATGAAAACAGCTACGTAGCACGAAACCCTCATTCTTAGCCCAGGAAAGAGGGAATATTTTTCATTCATGATCTCGAGCTTAACCCTCTCATCGACTTGGGACGAGACTATTGCATCACATCTAAAAGGGCTGAGATGGGGACCGTATTCAAACTTATCGAGGTCACCCGGTAGTGTAAGCTTAATCGCTGGTAGCCCAGATTTACCGTTTATGGAGCCGGGTATCCTTACCAGTCTCGAGACATCCTGTGTAACCATCTCATCAATGTGAACGCCAGCAATGTTAATCACGCGCTGCGGGTCGCTAAGGAGATCCTCATATGTTAACCCTAATCGGGCAAGTCTTCCCCTCCACCCACCTATTTCCTTCGTGGGAGGTAACGGCCTGGCCCTCTTAGGGATCCTCGGAACAATTGTTTCTGGTTCTAGTCCTTTTCCTGTCACGTAGTCAACAATCTCCTTCCGTAAATGTGAAGGCAGGGTTCGCCACTCTGGGTCCTTGGTCATCACTACGACGTGGAAGCCTCTGTTACCGCTGAAGTACACCAAAATATCTGATCTACTAAAACCGAGGTCATCAGTTATCACGTCCATTAGTTTAATGACTTCTCTCTTAGCCTTCAGCATGCATTCCCTTCTCACGATAGGTATTTTCCTTCCATTCACTGTGATGCTTCCCTCTCCACACCCGGGGAGGTGGTCTGAGTCAATATCAAACATCAGCTCGCTACCTAGCCAGCCCTTATCCTCCATATTATCTGCGGCCGGGTCACGGTAGAGTGCTGCGGAGAAGTAGGCCTGTCGCGGTGTTTCATTTGTGAGATACTCCCTTAATGCGCCGGCGCTCTGGAACGCCATGTGCCTGACGTACACTTCGCTCTCGTAGGTCTGGAAAGCGAATTCTCTCATAGGGTAATCGTTCGGGAGCCAGAGCTCGGCCCCTGTGTAGTACTCCCTAAGGAGCTGCCTGAGCAAGTCCTTACTCTTCAACCCTCGGCGCGACATAGTAGACAATCCTTGCACCAACGCTGTACTCGAGGGTCAACCTACAGGGTAGGCCCTCGTCCACCTCTAGTATTGAGCGATCGGCCATTTTCATCGGGGACTTGAGGTAGCTGAAGTACTCCATCGAGTACAGCGCCCTGAACCCTGGGTTCTCGACCTGTGCTTCCTCTAACCCACCTCTCTCGGTGTCCAGAGTTATCTCGGCGGTGGCTATGTCTCCCTCGGCCGTGAGCACGAGCTTCTGTTCATCACCGCTCACAGCGAGGACCTCGCTCACGTCCTCGAGGGAGTTGATGGCGTCATATAGTCCGGCGGCGTATATTACGTACTTGTTCGGTATCTCGAGCTCAAGCTCGGGTATTTCCTCGATCGCTGACTCTGCGTAGAGAGGTATTGTGAATGAGCGCGGTACCCCCCTCCTTTCGAAGACAAATGTTATGCTCTCACTACTCCACTCTATCGACAGCACGTCGTCCTTCTCAGCTGTCCTCAGTATCTTTGCCGTGTCCTCTATGCTTAGGGGTAGCTTATGCTCGCCCTCCACGTCGAACTCCATGAACCCCTCCTTAGGTATCTCGAAGATAATTAGAGCGGTCTTGGAGGGGTCCATCGCCTTGAAGGTAAGGCCGTTCTCGTTTATGAGTATGTAGCCGGTATCAATAAATTTTCCAACGGAGGCCATCACATACCTCCAGAGCCTGGCATTCGAGAATGTAATCCTCAAGCCAGCCACCCTAAGAAACGTATCGGTGGAGCAGAAATAAGATTACTCAGCTACTCTCCCTCCACTTGTACCCGCACTTAGCGCAGACATAGAAGCGTGTCATGGGCTCATCGGCTGCCCTGGTCTGGGCCATTTGGTAGTATACCTCCTCAGACCCGCACCTCGGGCACCTGACACCGACAGCTTTCGACATTCCCATGTACCTGTACTTATCCGAGAAGACGTCGCTCTTGGGTACTCTCCTTTTCCTCCGCTTTGTAGTGTTAATCATAGCCTTCCTTACTGCCTCTGCCTGGTCTGGCGGAAGTTCCTCTCTATAACCGCAGGTCGGGCACACAAGGTATACCTTGCTACCCTCTAGGGACACCACCATCATAGATCCGCACTTCGGGCAGAACTTCACCACAGTCACTCTCAGTCACCTAGCTCGATACACCCCCTCGCGGCATATTAGCTTATCTAACTCATCCTTAAGTGATGCAGTGAATGCGGCGTACTCTCTAGAAGCGCGTTCTAGTGGAACAATAGCCCTGATCTCCTCCAAGAGCATCCTCCTTAGGAGGATGTTCTCAGGATCCTCACCGGTTCTTTCCGACACGATTACGTGCTCGATTCCAGCATTCCCTCTAAACACCACGACCAGTAAGTGTCCCGAGCACAGAACGGCATGCACAGCTATTCGTCTTTCCCGTTTGGTTCTCAAGAACTGCGACGGACCTCCGGTAGTACTTTCTTCTCAATCTCCTGGATCACAGCGTCGACGTAGTCTATTGCCTCTCTGAGCACTTCCTTCAGCACTTCTAAGGCTTCTCTATTGCCGTCGGTAACGATCCTTATTACAGGGCTACCTTCTAGGGGGTGTTCTATCTGGTAGGCAGCCATAGTTACGTTGGGGTGACGGAGGGCGAGCTTAGCAACAAGGTTACCGAGCGTATGGTCTTCGCCGTGAAGCTTAAGCACGATCTCCTTATCCGTTAGCTTCTTTACTTCGACGCGCATTCTCATCATCACTAGGGTGGGGAATACTTCCTTAATAAAGCACGCCACTCCCCCCTAGGCACTACCCTGTGTCCCTCAACAATGATCGCGCCTCTCTCCTCTAGCTCACTCATTGCCTGGAGAGCGCCCACACCGGTTAAGAAGGCATAAGCCGTTATGAGTGCCTTAGCTGTTCGAGAGGCCTTCGGTTTGAATACGTTGAGTTCCCTCAGTTTCTCCGCCAGACCGGTAGCTACTTCCTCAACAAGCGAGGGCGGGGCGTCCGTCACTAGCTCATCACCGACGATATCGGCTCTGTAGCCGAGGATCTTGAGCATCTCAGCGAGTGCGTCGGAAATAAAGGGCTTGCCCACACGCTTTGTCAGGAGGCCTAAGGGGATCCTTCCCGCGCCTCTCTCCCAGGCCTTGGCGGTTCTCCACTCAGTGAACGCTTTCCTCACGATGCTCTTGACTCTGGCTACCTCCACTCCCGGGCCGTAGACTCTTACTATTATGGATCTACCCCTAACCTCGTAACTAACATGTGCTGTAGCAACACCCCTCTGTGACGTTATATACTCTACAAGCTCGATGCACTCCTCAGGTCTTCTGCAATGAAGGACTATACGTGCTTCTGTCAAATTAACCCCTTCAGAACACCGTACTCAGCGCTTACACTTCTTTTTTCCACGTTTCCGCATTCCGGGCAGACCAGCTTACCTCCCCTGTATCTCAAAAGGGCCCCGCACCTGCTACAGAAAGCTACGACTACTCCCGTGCGGGGTTCCCTTATGCTGAGGTTGACGGGTATCCTTGTTGTGAGAGCGCGTGCCTTCACTATGTCTCCTTCTCTCACGGCGTCGAAGAGTGAGCGTACGAATTTGTCGGATGCCTGTGATATGTGGATTATGCCTGTATAGTAATCCCGGAATCTTCTCCCGGTCGCGCTGGAGAGTATCCTAACTACTGCGTACTCATCCTTGACATGAACCACCACGCCATAGACGTACTCTCCTTTCCTTGGGAGTTCAGGAACTCTTACATATGGCTTCACGGCCACAGTTCTGGCTAGTATGTCGGCGACGGTCACGCCGATGTACGCTGACCTAACCCAGCCTCTTTCGTCCTCGTACGTACCGGGGCCCGCCATGAACTCCTCGATCACGCATATCTCGTCACCGGGCGTCACCTTTTTGTCAACGATCTCATCTAGTCTCCCCAACGGTTACCCCTCCACGTACATGTAGTCATATCGGCGGAGCTAATATTCTCTCGGAGCCTGTCTGGGCAGGAAATAGTTAAATACTTGGATACTGGTAAAGCCCCACAGGTGTTTGGCGGTGTCTATGAGGTTCTGCCCCAAGGATGGCGCGATGATGGAGCTCACTAGAAAGGATGACAAGTACGTGCTTGTTTGCCCTGTCTGTGGGTACGAGGAAGAGATAAGTGAGGAAGAGGCAGCAGTAATCCTTGGTGTCACCGGAACTACAGTGAATAAACACAAGAAGGTGAAGACAACCTCACTAGTCAGTGAAGGAAAGGCTCTCAAAAGGTCTAAGGAGGAGCTCCAGCAAGAGAGGGAGGAGACATACGAGATATTTCTTGATCAGTTCGGCGGCGAGGAATCATCATAGTCATCCAGGAAAACTTTTTACGTCTTCCACTCCCCACAAATATCGGCGCGGGGGTGCCCGAGCCAGGTCAAAGGGGTCGGGCTCAGGACCGAGCCGGTGGGAACCCCGATGGCGTAGGCCTGCGTGGGTTCGAATCCCACCCCCCGCACCACTCGTTTCATTGCTCCTCTTTACCTACCTCCTTCCTTTGAGGCGCCTGTCCGATACTGCCTACTGAGCGTATCCTCCTGCACCTCTCTATGATGTCCAACCATTTCACCATGAGTCCCAGAACCGCTTCCTCACTCTCCCCCCTCAAGGTCTCCCTCATGAGGGCACTCAGTCGGGTCGCGGCCAGCTCCTCAAGTTCCTCTATTACTGCGTCAACCCTTACGCGCCTCGCCTCCTCCTCAGAGGACACTACATGGACCTTTCCGTGAATGGGGCAGATGATCTCGCCTGACTTAAGCCTGAAGAGGGGAAGCCCGCATATCGGGCATGTAAGGTCTAACATTACTGCACCTGTTCTCAAGAGTTCGGTCATTCTACGGAGTGCTTCACCCCTGTCATGCACCATCTGTCAAGCACCGGGGAATTTATAGCCGGGCCCCTTAATGCGTATTGGGTGCGGAATGATGGCAATGTGGACCAGCGATAAGGGTAAGGAGAACGAGGCAAAGATCGGACACGCCATCCAGCTTCTCAACAGAATAATCAGTGACCCAGGTGTCCCAAGGAATATTAGGAGAGCGGCCATAATGGCTCTCAGGAGGCTCCAAGACACTAGCTTGTCTCCAGGAGTTAGGGCGGCCAACGCCGTCAGCATTCTGGATGAGATAGCGCAGGACCCTAACATGCCGATACATACGAGGATAACCATTTGGAACATAATAGCGGTGCTGTCGACGGTTAAGGACTGACGCCATCCACGGTATTGCGAGGTGTGCGACTAGTGGTAATAAGGGCACGTGTTAGGGGCATATACTCGACAGCATTATCAAAGATACTGTCCGAGAACGGCATCGAGCTAGTTGATGTAAGCGACGTCATAGCCGAGCGCCTCGGTATACCCCAGAGGCGGGGATACCCAGCGGACGTAACGGTAAAGTCAGACGAAGGGGATCCCTCAGAGATCCTCGTGCTCGGCTTCCCCAGGGAGGTCGAAGAAATAGTCGAGATAATAAGAAACGAAGTACCGGCGACAATGCTGTACACTTCCAGGCTAGGGCTCTACTCAGCACTCAAGGTACGTGTCCTTGGGAGGAGGGGCAGGGAGTGCTTGGCGGAGACGCCTATCGGGACTGCCGCGCTCGTCGATCTCCCGGATTGTCGTGAGGGTGACGAGGTGCCTGCGACAGTCATTAAGCTCGCACTGAAACCAGGTGAGAGACTAGTCCTCTCTGCTAGGGTTAGGGTTGTGGGCAAGTACGCCCTTCTGGGAAGGGGTTCCAGGGTCTCGTTCAGCTCCTTCATCAGGAACAAGGAGAGAATCGCCGAGCTGCTGGCACTGTTCTCTGAGTACCTCAATAAGGGCTACAGCGTCAAGTGGAGAAGCAACGCTGATGAGGCACCGATCGAGTCGATCAAGGAGGAGATACCCCAGCTAATAGAACTGCTTGAGGACGTCATGAAGAGGCTTGAGCGAGCTCAGCCGTTCGAGGTGGTCTATGAGGGGGAGAAAATAGCTCTCATAAGGCTTACTGGCGTCTCAAGGAGATACCTCGATGAGGTAAGGAGGGAGGTCGCTCCCACGACCCCGTACCATCACATGCTGAGAGCGGAGGCGAACAGCTCGTCCGGTATAGTGGAGCTCCTCGACATAATAGCATCCCACACGAGGCCGGAGGATCTGGAGCAGTGGGTTAGGGAGTGGTTAGTTGATAGGGTACTCAACAGCAAGGAGGTCAGGCTGGAGCACGTGAGGATAGGGCAGCGCCCAGTAGTCTTGGGCCCTGGAAAGGCTGAGGAGGCAGCGATCGGGAACGACGGGATCGCCGTAATTATCAAGAGGAAGATCAGGTCGCAGGGGACATACGACGGATTAGGCGTGCTGAGGGAGCCAGGGGACACAGTGATTACCAGGGTGTGGGAGAAGAGGTGGTACGTGATCCACGAATACTACGGCAGGGACGGCGCGCTTAAGGGAGTCTACGTAAACATGAACAGCCCGCCCGAGATAATGCCCAGCGGCACAATATCCTACCTAGACCTCGGCGTGGACATAGTCAAGAGACCGGGAGGGCCTTGCGAGATCATAGATGTGGAGGAATTCCGCGAAGCATACGGGCCAGGGGGCCTCTCCCCCGATGTAGTGACGTGGCTCGCGGAGTGGCTCTATAGGGCGATCGATGAGGTATGCAGCGGATCAGTCGACGAGAACAAGAAGATCGCCGACAATGCAGGCCCTACGACCGGATAACCCCCTAAGATCAGGTAGCTCGATCGGCTCCTCTATTTCGTACAGCGGTATACCACCCAGTACACAGCCAATTAGTGTCACGGGATCGACCTTTCCCGTAACGAGTGCTGCTGGTGCTTTCCCATAGTAGCTGAACCCATATATCTTGTAGGATGACACAGTTGACCCTATGGCGGCAGGGTATACAACAATCCTCCCGGCAACATCGCCCAGACCCCTTATGAAACCCTTCTCAGGCACAGCATCCCCGAGGAACGATATCGGTTCGTCAGCAACCACGAGCTCTCCACACACATTGTCTCCGCCCCCAACGACGCGCTTTAGCCTGGCCACCGCTTTACTCATGGACTCACTCACCCCTCGCCCACCTCAGTATGCGTTCCCTGCTAATCAGGTGAGCCCTCACACCCGCTAGCTTGGGGAGATAGTGAAGAGCCTTACCCGAGTCTGTGATGACGCTCTCAATCCCCAGTAACGATAGTTGTGTAACCACCGGGCACTGACTCACAAGAACTCTCACGCCCTTCTTACGAAGGGCCTCAATAACGTCCGCCCCCACATGGGCTCCGGTGAAGACCCACAGCTCTCTCTTAACGCCGTCGCCCAACCTCTCGAGTATCCTCAAGGCTTCTTCCCTGGATAGATGAGGGCATCCGATTAGCCCGACGTCAGCGTCGGCCACGACCTCCTCAACATACTGCTTGATATCGTCCTTACCGACGGCTAACTTGTCCTGAAAATTCCCCTTGGCTAGCAATTCCATGTAGTCAGGCGTGATCCCTTCGATAACCGCCATCGGGGATGAGCCGGAAGCGCCGAACGCTGCTAGGAATAACCTGACGTACTCCTCCCGCCTAGGTAATCCCACCACATAGGGCACGGCGTCGGGTGAGTGAAGGTACTTACCCATGATGTAACCAGCTGCAGCGGCCGAGGCTCCATTACTCACGTTCTCTAAGGTTACGAGGTAATTCGGGACCCTGTTCTCGGGCAGGTGAGGCCCGGCCAATGGGGCGCGCCCGACTATGGCCTCCATCAACGCCATCGGCCCTCCCTCCCTCAAGGTCATGGCGCCGGCGACGCTGTTCGCGTAGAGGACGGCGTTGCTCTCCGCCCACGCCAGGTGTTCGCCCTTCTTGGGCATTCTTATGTGGTACGGTGCGCACGTGAAGGCCTTGCCCCCCATACGGGTTAACGCATTAACTACCCTCATCTGCTTGTTGATAATGTCCTTGCTGAGTCTCTTGCCTGAAAACTCAGCGTCAACGGCAGCATAGGGGTTCACTGTAGTGAATACAGAGAACTTCGTCCCTGCACCCGCCATCTCCTCTATCAGGTGCAGGCCCGGCTCACCTATGTTAAAGATCGAGACACCCGAGACGTGGGCGTGCACCACCTCAACAAGCCTTTCGGCCCCCAGCATCTCACCTACTTTGACGACGACCTCCATAGCCTTCCTCACGTATTCACCGTATTCGCCGCTAAGCATCCGCTCCTCTTCCTTAGTTAGGTACATGCCGTTACCCACCCTCCGGCTCCGGTGCGATGTACTTTTCACGATCCTTTATGGGTACTGTGGCGTCCACCCCAACCTTGTAGGTAAGGCCATCCTCCGAGCTAGGATCGAGGGTCGATCCCCTAGCAGCAGGAATTATCACGAGCCCGCGGCCCGCCTGGAACCTTGTCGCTATGGCCCACTCGACCTGCCCAGGGATGTCGGGGTCTATGTCGTGATCGACTACGATGACGTGCTTGAGGCTTGGGTGAGCAGCGAATGCCGCAGCTATCGCTGTCTTCGCGTCCCCATCATGCACCTTCTCTATCGATATAACTGCGTGGAGCCAGTTCCCGGAAGCATCTGTTAGCCTTACCTTGACTACCTTTGCCACAGCCCTCCTCACAGCATCCCATATAGCGGCCTCCCTCGGGAACCCCATCAGCACCTTATGTTCTCTTCCTCCGGGCAGGATCACGTGGAAGAGGCCGCCAGCCTTGTTTACGTAGATTCTCTTAGGGATGAAGAGTGGTTGCTTCCGCACTCTGTCATAAAGCCAGAGGAGGTCTACGAAGGGACCCTCGTCAACAAGTTCCCTCGTTAAAATGCCTTCCATAACGGTGTACGCCGTCGCTGGGATGGGTAGATCGTAGAGCGGCGTTCTCGCAACCCGGAGCGGCTCTCCCGTAATTGACTGTGCTAGAGAGAGTTCGAAGACTCCATAAGGTGGGGATGAGTAAGCAGCGAGCAACAGCGATACCGGGTCGGCACCTATTACGACAGCTACTGGGAGGTCTTCACCCCTACTAATGCTCTCCTCGTAAGAGCGGTAGAGGTGCCTCTGCACGACCCTTACCGCGAAACCTCTTCCTTCGATGAGCATCATCCTGTGTATGGAGGCGTTATAGCCGTCGCCGGCCCTGGTAATGATTATTGACGAAGTCAGGTACCTCCCCCCATCCCGTTTGAAGAACTTTATGGCCGGAAGCTCTTCGGGTCTCACATCAGTTTCTGAGAAATGCTCCTCGAACCCCTCCTCGATGACCTTCCCCGGGGATGCACTCAGGAGTTTCCGATAAGCGTCTTCCTCATTCCGTGCTCCCATGGCGAAGAAGAGTTTCTTCCTGGTGTTGAGTACGCCACTTACTGACGGTATCTCCCTCCTCCCGTATGTAAAGACTAGGGTAGCTCCCTCATTGTCGGCTTTAATGATCTCTTTTACGATTGTCCTTGGTTCTGCCTTCCCTATGTCCCGGACGGCGAAAACGCCCGGGTACTCCCTAATTAGAGTGGCTAGATCACGCATTTCGTAACCCTCCCGTAGTCCTCGAATTTCTCATTAACCTTAATCCTCCCAGCTATAAAGTAAGGGCTCGGACGCTGGCTCCTCGGGATCACCACAGAGAGTTTCCTTCCTCTAAGGTCGAGTTTCTTTAGTATGGCGATTCCCACGTCATCCAGTTCCTCATTGATTACCCCCAGAAGCATCCCCTCCCATTCACCATCACGTACTGCGACATACCTCCTCGGCAGGTCCATGGCCCTAGTGCCTCGGCGAAGGACCACGTACCGTGTTCCCAGGTACTCAGACGCGTAGATTATCTCGGAGCTATCGACACCGATCTCGTCGGCTACGGCCTCGGGATTTAGCTCTCGGCCTGCCAAAATGCAGGAGCCTATGATCTTTACCTCGTCTAGCCTGAAGGTGACCACCCTATTATCGGAGAAGTACTTCTTGTACGCCATTGTCCTCAAGTAGCGCCTATCGCTCCTGTTCCTGGTGGCGGCGACCTTAGGTGATGGGGCCATCAGCACGTTGATACTGGGTGGTAGCGACAACCTGAATACGTTGGCAAGAACAGGGTCCAGGACTATCACATGAGTCGGTCGACTTATGCGTATCAGCTCTAGCTTGTAATTTATGGCCCGCTGCTCATTCACCCACCCATCCGTATTCACTATGACTACGCTGGACTGCTGCTCTGCCTCCTTCACGAGGGAAGCTATGGCCGAGACTATCCTGGAGATACACCCGTGAGGTGAAAGGCATCCAACGAACCTTATTCTGTCGGCCCTTAGTTGCCTCTGCCAGACAATCGGTTCCCTAAGATATGCGAGACTAACCGTTCCAGGAACACCTATGTCTTCCTGCCCCACGTCCCCCTCTATGAGGGCAGGCATCACACCCCTCGCGAGGGCTCTGTTAGCTATGAAGGCTGAGAGCGTGGTCTTCCCTGACTCCACAGGCCCTATAACTACAACCCTCACTGTTCCGTGATCATTCAAGGCATCTATGATACCCTCAGAAATCTCTAGCCACTTATCCACCACTTCCTCTTTGGGGTCAACGAGCTCTATCGACGCTTCGCTGCCAAGGCTGACCTCGAGCGCCGTGTCCTCGAGCGCCTTAATACCGTAGCTCCTTAGCGCGTGAATAATGATCGATGAGCCCTCACCGTACTCAGCCCCAACAATCATTATTTTCCCGCGGATCACGCTGACTCTGGCCGGTCCCTTAACCCTTACCACAGCCCCTTTAGCAACCTCCATCGTCATCTGCCTATTTAGTTGTGGATTAATAGAACCATTAATGGTTCTTACACGATGGCTGATGACCCGTGTGGGGAGCTGAGGAGGCTGCTGCGACTCAGCAGGGGATTGAGGCTGAGGAAGCGGCTGGGTCAGCACATCATGAGGGAGTGCAGGATAGGAACGGATTTTATGAGGGTAATTAGGGGACTCGGCCCGAGGGCCGTGGTCGAGGTCGGGGCGGGTCCTGGGGCACTCACACTATTTCTTGTGAGATCCTGTGGGAGGGTCTTGTCAATAGAGATAGACAGTTCCTTCGTTCCTTACCTAGCGCCGTTAGTCGAGAAGTACTTACTAGAGGTGGTGTTGGGAGACGCCATCGATTTAGTCCCGTCGATTCGGGGTGTGGACGTGCTTGCTTCCAACACCCCATACAACATCTCCTCGCAGCTCCTTGTAGCGTTCGTGAAGAACCCCTCCCTAAGAGCTGCCGTGATGACTCTGCAGAAGGACTTGGTTGACAGGCTGCTCGCCCCTCCAGGCTCAAAGCGCTACGGGAGGATCGCTGCTTTCGTAAGGAGTTTCGCCTTCATCGAGAGGGTGGCTGACTACCCGCCCAGTTACTTCATACCCGAGCCCGAGGTCTGGTCCAGCCTTGTGGTTCTGAAGAAGGTTGTTGATTGGGGTGAGGGATGGGCGCGCTATGAGGACATGCTCAGGTGTCTCTTCAATCAGAGAAGGAGGATGCTGAGGACTGTGGCGAGGAGGTGTGGATTGATTGTGCCGACCGATTTGCTGAATAAAAGGGTTTATGAGCTCGGGCCCGAGGAGTTCGTGAGGATCTACAGGCTTAATTACTCAGGCGGCCCGTAACTCCTCTGCCTTCTTATCATCTCCTTAAGTTCCTCTATCCGCTTGCTCACGCTCTCCAGTTCCTCCTTAAGCTCCTCCAGCTCTGCCTCCAGCTCCTTCCTGTACTCCTCCAACATCCTCAGCTCATCCTCTGGGCTATACCCCCACGGCGGAGGGTACTGAGGCGGCGGGTACCATCCCCAGTAATACGGCGGCGGATATGGGTAGAAAACGCCCCTCCTTCTCCACCTATACCCCCACCAACTCATGGTCACCACCCGTACCATGGCGTGGGGTACCAGGTACCTGAGTAGTAGGGGGCGTAGTAGCTGTACCACCTACCCCAGTACGTCGGCCACCAGTACCTGCCCCACACTACCCATCCAGGGGCACCAAAGACCCTCCAGCACGCTCCGCGCCCTCCAAAGTACCAGCCAGGCCTCTCCCACGGCGGTAGGAACGACCAGGGCCCGTTCCCTGGCCACGGACCTCTCCATCCTCTTCTCCATCCCCAGCCGAGTCCCCACCACGGCGGCATGGGTATCCCCAATTATGTGCAATAGCTCAAAAGCTAATAAACAGTTACTCAGCTCTCCACAGAGCCTGTGACGTATATGGGCCTTCTGTTAACTATGGCGTCAACGAGTTTACGCCTCCCACTCTCAAGAAGCCTCCAGAGAGTCCCTCTCGAGATACGCATTAGCTCAGCTGCCTCGCCCTGCCGCTTCCCCTCCAGGTAAACCAGCCTGAGGGCCTCGACCTCGTCCGGGGTTAAGACTACGGAGTCCGGGGGTACCTCTCCATCTTCATCGAGAGGAAACGGCATGAACACCGTTGGTGTGTGAGACCATGATAGCCAGCGGGGCTTCGGTGGCCTGCCCTTACCTCTCCATCTTCGCCGCCAGGGCCTCCAATGCACCAGAGTCACCTAAGAGCTAAGTTAATAGCAGCCCTAATGTCGCTATCCTTTACTTTCTCTGTACCGATGAGGGGCGGCGGACGCTCACTACTGCTCCTGAACTCCTCCGTAAGCCTAACTTCGCACCCGAGTTCAAAGAGGACCTCCGATACCTCATACGCAACCTCCCTTAACTCGGGAGATGCCGGTACACCCACCCTGGCATGGCATGCAGTTCTCTCCGTACCTGTTAGGGCCCTCTCTATGGCCTGCCGAAACTCACTAACCTTTCCCACCTTGCCATACCCAACGATGACGTTCCCCCGTATGATAACGTACGCTATCCTGGCCCCGACGTCAACACCTATTAGCACGCTCTTCCCCTCAACGCCGAGAACCTTCCGTATAAGATTCTCAATATCTTTCGCATCTTCTACAACAATTGCGTTCTCCGCCCTCGGTTCGCCGAACACTTGAAGGAACTCCTTATCAACGATGGCGATGTCTCTCAGCGCCTCCGGCGAGTCAGGCACCTCGAAGCTGACGCCGGAGTTCCTCAGCACTTCGATTACACGTCGAAATACTCGGGGGTTGAGCACGAATACCTGGATATGCTTTCTCTTGCTGCTCACGTCGCAGACCAGAATAATCCGTGTGATGAGCATATTATTCGGCGGGGAGCTTGAGTGCCGTACACCGCCTCTTGGACACCGTCAATAAAGCCTGGTCAAAGGCCCCGATACTGCTGTTCGGGCCTCCAGCGGCTGGTAAAACGAATACGGCGCTGTGGCTGGCGGCGCAGTACCTAAGGGGTGGTGGACGCGTACACTACATCAGCACAGAGGGAAGGCTTCCCGTTGAGGTAGTGGAGCGGTATGACCTACTGAGCTCAGACTTCCTTGTAGCTATCGCCGTGGATAGCCAGCACCTCCTTAGCCTGGTGGCCAGGGCTGTAGCCCGCGGTCCTGGGTCTCTCTTGGTTATTGATTCCGTTAATTCGTTCTACAGGGCAGAAGCTCATGAGGCGGTGGCAGGGCGCAGACTAACGACGCTCATGGCGCTCCTTGCTCACTCTGCCTCCAAGGGTGTGAGGTCCCTCGTTACGGCACAGATAATGGAAAGACCCGATCCCGTGGCGGTTAGAGAGTACGAGGTCAGTGGTTACTGGGGAATAAGGCCCTTCATCTCTGCAGAGATCGAGATACGGCGGCTGCCTTCGGGCGAGAGAGTTCTTTTATTTTCGGCGCGCCCCTCACAAATCGATCAGTGCTATAAGGCGGTGATGAGTTATGGAGGCATCGCCATTGATTACTGCGGTAGTGAAGACGACGAGGGCCTACGCACTGGCGATGGTGGCGAACGCGGCGCCAGTGATGGTTAAGCCCATTATCGACAGGGTCGGCAGGCACAGGGTCGACTTCGGGAGAAAGGCGTGGGACGGTCGCGATGTCTTCGGTAAGAACAAGTCGTGGGAGGGCATAGCCGCCGCCATAATCATATCGGTGCTTGCGTCAACGATCTTCGTGTACCTTGAGAAGAATCCGTGGTGGGTTACGTATGGCTTCGTGTCCGCCGTTGGGACGATGTGCGGTGACCTCCTTAACTCCTTCATAAAGCGGAGGCTCTCGCTAGGACCGGGGGAGTGTTTCATACCCTGCGACCAACTATCCTTTCTGTTAGTGGCGCACGCATTCATCTACTTAACCGGCGTATACGCGCTCGTCGGGGTCGAGTTAAGTGCTAGGGTGCTTGCCTTCGGTATTGTGGCCTCGCTATTTCTTCATCTGTTAACAAACCTGATAGCGTATGTTGTGGGCCTTAAGGACGTTCCTTGCTGAGTCTCTTCATAAGTACCCTGTACTTCACGTACTTGTCTAGAGGAGAAAATCTCGGCGGGTGGGCGACGCGGGTGGGTGTCCCACACACGGGACACGTATTCTTGAGTGTGTACCTACCGCATTTAGGGCATCTCCGTATGAGGAACCTCATCTCTGGCGCTCCCTCTCGAAGCTGTACACCAGCCCGAGCTTCTTTGCGAGGGACTCAACACCCCTAAGGTATTCTCGCATGACCTTCTCCGCGGTCTTGTAGTCCGACGCCGTCACCTCGACCCTGTAACGCGGCGTGCCCACTGTGTACACCCTGAGCTCTGTGCCGTCGAGCTTCAGCCTCTCCAAGGGCTTAATGAGGGTTTCCTTTATCCTGTCGACCCCGTCTGGCGCGGTTGATGTTAGGGTAATTATCCCCCTTATCCTCACTTTCTTCGGCCTGATGTTCTTTCTTACCTGCTCAAGCAGGGGCTGGATCCACTCATCGGGGACGCCAGCCTCCCTTAGAGCCTCCTCGCCGCGAAATGCTGCTTCTTCGAGTCCTGCAAATATCTCTCCATAGTAGTCCTCCAGCTTCCACCCAACTTCCCTATACGCGTCGTCGAGAGTCTTGCCTATTCTCTTAGCCACTATCTCAAGGATCTTCTCGGCCCTGACAGCCCTCCTCCACTCAAGTATCTTCCTCCTCTGCTCCCCAGGGTTGACCTTCTTAAGAGAAACGTCGACATACCCCTTCCTCCTATCAACCCTGATTACCTTGACAACGACCCTCTGACCCTCCCTAACGAAGTCCCTAATGTCCCTCACCCACCTCGTGCTTATCTCCGACCAAGGAAGGAACGCTTCATGACCCCCGTACTCGTCGAGGCTGAGGTAGGCGCCATAGTCCATTACCTCCTTGACAGTGCCCACAACGACCTCACCCACTCTCGGTAGTGGCTTCCTCTTCCGTACCATACCCTAACGCCTCCTATGTACTGTTTGCTGAGGTCTTAAGAAGTAGTGTGGTTTTGCTCGGGGGTTACCCGAAAATCTTCACTATCTCCCCGAGTATTTTTGCCTTACCGCCCGTCGGCTGCACTAACACGGTGCCGCAGGCCAGGCACCTCACGGGGAACGTAGCGTGGTCGAATATTACCTGCTCGTGCCCGCAGGACGGGCACCTGACCTTAACGAACTTGGACTTCGGCATAGGTATTAGCTGCTTCCTCTTCTTGACCATAGCTCACACCTCCACCAGCTCGGCCTTCTTCAGCCTTATACCCTCACGATGAATTATGTATCCGCACTGAGTGCACTTAAGCTTAAGCACGACCTTCTTCGTCACCTTAGCGAACCTCTTCTGCTCAGGCTTCCTCTTACTGCCGTATCCCTTCTGCTTCGCCCTATACCTCCTCTCGCCCTGGGACATCGACCTTCTCTTTCCATGCTTATAAATCACTACAGTGTGCACTGTGTGCGTCTTACACCGAGGGCAATAGGTCCGTATGCGCTTAGGGATCCTCACCGCGACCACCCAGGCTTCTATACCCCTTCAGCGGCAACCCCTATATATACTTCTTCAGTAGTACCTACTCAGCCTTCTCTTCCTCTCCTCCTCAGACCTCACCTTAACAATCCCTAGGAAGACGGCGCAGCTGACACAGTAGCACTTCCTCACAGGATATCTAGCTATTATGGCGCCTTTCTTCTCCAGTTCCCTAGCTAGTTGAGGATCGACTGGCGAGTACCACCTCGTGACACATATAGCCTTATCGGCTGGGACCAACCTACCGCACTGGTCACACTGTATTGTCCTCACGGAGCCCTTACCGCCCTTATGGCGCCCTCTGTTCTCCCTCTTCTTAGGCATACCGTTACCCCAGCCCTACGTAAGCACCGGATTAATTAATGGTTCGGTCAAGGGTGCTAGCTAAATGCTTAAATACCGGGCTAAGAGCAAATCACTCTGGCGGCGCCCCGGTAGTATAGCCCGGCCTAGTATGCGGGCCTGTCGAGGCCATGCGGGGCTTGCCGCAGGCAGCCCGTGACCCGGGTTCAAATCCCGGCCGGGGCGCCACAACACCCCCTTATTTAAGGGTCAACAGGAGTAATTGGCTGGTGATAATCATGAGCACCATGTACGCTGAACTCGGAGAACTGAAAGTAGGCAGTTTCATAGTTATTGATGGAGAGCCCTGCAGAATCGTCGAGATAACTAAGGCAAAAACAGGGAAGCATGGAAGCGCCAAGGCGCACGTGGTCGCAATAGGCATATTCAGCGGCTCAAAAAAGACCCTCGTGGCCCCTGTGAGTCAGAGGGTTGAGGTACCGATCATCGACAAGCGCACTGCCCAAGTCTTGGCGGTAATGGGTGACACGGTGCAGCTGATGGATATGGAGACGTATGAGACCTTCGAGGTAGAAATGCCAGAAGAGGAAGAGATCAGGAGCAAGCTTCAGCCAGGCGCCGAGGTCGAGTACTGGGAGGCAATGGGCAGAAGGAAGATTATGAGGGTACTTAAGGGAGCAGAATGAAGGGCCTCGAAAAGCTTAGGGCAGCAGTATCCAAGTTTTTGGGTGGTAGCGGCCCCTACGAGAGGGCTGTCCAGGAATTTATTAAGGAGCTACAGAAGACCCTCATAAAAGCCGACGTTAACGTCCGCGTAGTCCTCGACCTAACTAAGAAGATAAAGGAAAGGGCCCTCAAGAGCGAGCCACCCCCCGGGATGCTGAGGAGGGAGTGGTTCATCAAGATCGTGTATGATTCTCTCGTGGAACTCTTCGGCGGTGAGGAGAGACCCTCCGTAACGCCCCCGAAGCAGCCCTGGAAGATAATGCTTGTCGGCATCCAGGGCTCTGGAAAGACGACTACAGCCGGTAAGCTCGCATACTTCTACAAGAGGCTCGGTTACAGACCTTGCCTCATGACCACCGACACATATAGACCAGCCGCCTACGACCAGCTGAGACAGTTGGCAGAGAAGATAGGGGTGCCATTCTTCGGCGACCCTAATAGCAAGGACGCAGTTGACATCGCCCGGAGGGGGCTGGAGTACTTCCGGGGCAAGGGATGCAACATACTCATCGTCGATACCGCAGGCCGGCACGGCTACGGTGAGGAGGAGGCGCTCCTTAAGGAAATGGAGGATCTCGCCGATGTAATCAGGCCGGACGAGGTCATCATGGTCATAGATGCCTACATGGGCCAGAAGGCATACGACCTCGCCAAGAAGTTCCATGAGAGGACGCCCATAGGCTCCATAATAATAACGAAGCTTGACGGCACGGCAAAGGGCGGCGGCGCCATATCGGCGGTTGCGGCCACAGGCGCCAGGATAAAGTTCGTTGGTGAGGGAGAGAAGCTCGACGAGCTAGAGCCGTTCGACGCTAGGAAATTCGTCTCTAGGTTGCTCGGCCTAGGGGACCTGGAGACTCTTCTGGAGAAGTTCAAGGCGCTTGAAGAGAGCAAGGAGCTCGAGAAGCGGATGGCCAGGGCAATAACCACCGGCCAGCTCACCCTTAGGGACGTGTACGCGCAGATAGTATCCTTGAAAAAGATGGGGCCTCTGAGGAAGGTACTCCAGATGATCCCCGGACTTTCCTGGCTTACCCTCGACGATGAGCAGCTGCGCGTATCCGAGGAGAGGATGGACAAGTGGCTGCATATAATGGACTCAATGACATATGAGGAGCTGGACCGCCCCTCCATAATCAATAGGTCGAGGATGAGGAGGATAGCGCTCGGTTCTGGGACGAGTGTGGAGGACGTTAAGGAACTCCTCAAGTATTATGAGAACATGAAGAGAATGATGAAGCAGTTAAAGAGGAGGCGCGGCATACTAAGGAAGTTTGGGATCGGGAGTGAGGGACTCGCCTAAGACCTCGGTGTTTTCTGGCGAGGTGTTGGCGAACGCCGAGCGGGTGCTGCGGAGGTTCCCGCTCTGCGATAGGTGCCTGGGCAGGTTATTCGCTAGGTACGGCTACGCAATGAGTAACTTAAGCAGGGGGAGAGCGATAAAGACGGCCCTCGCCATGGCTTACCACCCCCTAGTGGAGAGGGGGGAGGAGGGAGCGAGGGATGCCCTGGCAGAGCTCGCGAGAAATGCTGGCTACCCCCTAACTGAATTGGCGAGGTACTACGGCATAGGTGTAGAGAAAAGACCTTGCTACATATGCGGCAACAGGATAGAGTTCATAATCCCTGACCTTGTGAAGAAGGCTGCAGAGAGGTTAAAGGGCATCGAGTTCTCCTCGCTCGTCGTCGGTGTCAAGCAGGGCTCGTTGATTGAGATGAGGGAGAGGGAGGTGATCGAGTATCTCAACACCGACTCGTGGGAGGAGGTTAGGAGGGAGGTAAGGAGGGAGGTTGGGAAGGCGCTTCAGAGACTCACCGGGGTACCGGCTGAGTTCCGCGAGCCCGACGTGGTGGTGCTTCTTGACCTAGACAAGCAGGATGTCGAGGTCCTGCCTCAGCCCGTGTATGTGAGGGGCAGGTATGTTAAAGGAGGCAGGATGATATCCCAGCTCCCATGGATCACGAGGGAGGGCTTGCTCAAGTACAGCAGGAACATAACGGATGCGGTGAGGAAGGTGCTGATGCCGTTGTTCTACGGCGATGACGTAGTCCTTCATGCCGCTGGCAGGGAGGATGCCGACGCCAGAATGCTGGGGTGGGGTCGACCATTCATAGCGGAGATCACTAGTCCCCGGAGACGGAGGCCCGCCCTCCCTGAGAGGGCTGGTGAGTACCCGTGGATAGTGCTCTCCTTTGAGGGATTAGCTAGGCACTCGGACGTCACTCGCGTGAAGACGTCTAGGCCTATGAAGGCGTACAGGGTCATTGCACTGGTTCACGGCGGTGTATCTGAGGAGGACGTGAAGGAGGTTGAGGAGAGGTTAAAGGGTACAGTTGTGAAGCAGCTTACTCCCAAGAGGGTTCTCAGAAGGAAGAAGGAGTACCTGCGTGAGAGGAGGGTTGTTAACATTAGGGGGAGGGTGCTGGGAGGTTACGTAGCCGAGTTCTTCTTGGTTGTCGAGAGCGGGCTCTATGTCAAGGAGCTGTTCCACGGTGACGAGGGGCGCACGGAGCCGTCTGTTGCGTCGATTCTTGGGAGAGAGGTTGAGGTACTGTTCCTCGATGTGCTTGAGGTTCTTGGTGAGTAGGGGCAATAGTATTTATAGCGGGACGTTAACGAATACGGCTAGGTGCGGAAGATGGTGAAGGCCCCGAGAGGCTATAGGAACAGGACGAGGAAGGTGCTGAGGAAGCATATCCGTGAGAGGGGCGCTATCCCGCCGCTAAGCCTGATAATGATTGAGTACAAGCCGGGGGATAAGGTCTACATAAAGCCGAACCCCGCAATACACGAGGGTATGCCCCACAGGCGCTACGTAGGGAAGGTGGGCACTGTCATAGGTAAGAGGGGCAGGGCATATATCGTGGAGGTTTACCTCGGCAGAAAGAGGAAGGAGTTGATCGTGCTGCCCGAGCACCTGCGGCCAGCTAAGACATAACATCCCGTAATAGAGAATTTTATTTGGTGAGAGGAGGTGACTGAGGTTCTCAGCTCCAAGGACGTAACATACGCTGAGGTTCTCCGGATAATCGAGGCGATCGAGAAAGAGTATGGCGAGCTCGACAGAATAACACTGCAGGTGCGTGAGTATCTGAAGAACTTCACCAAATGCGATAAGGCCGACGAGTTAGCCGAGAGGCTCATAACCGAGACGGGGCTCTCTAGACCCACAGCAGTTGTGGTGGCTAACATACTCCCGACGGACAAGACGGAGCTTAGAGTAATTCTTACACTAGAGAAAGGGAAAACCTTCAAAGAGGACGACCTCGATAAGATACTTGGTATAGTCTCGGAAGTCTGCCCCCAGTAACCACAGTGTTAAGGATGAGGTAAAGGCGCCATGTCCGCATCCTACGACGACCTGAGGAGACGTTACTTTAGACTACTTCGTAGGGAGGACTATGCCATAGTTCTTGATTACAAGCCGCAGGGCAACCCCTTCGACAGGCACCGCAGGCACAGGAACAGACCGATAGCGCAGGCGATAGGGACGAGGTACTTTACCTTAATGGAGTTTTATCCCGTCCCTGGCGTCGACCTCAGGCCCCTCGAAAAGGTGTACATGGGCTTCAGGCTCAAGGAACTGAGGGACAAGGTCGAGTACGTATGCGACGACCCAGTGACATATAAGGACTTAACAGACTACGCTAAGGGCATACTACCGGAGGCAGTCAAGAAGATCGTCACCGAGAACGAACGTGTTTTCGTCGAGTTCTTTAACATCGCTCAGCCCATTAGCGTAAGGCTCCACACCCTCGAGCTCCTTCCCGGGATAGGGAAGAAGAAGCTGTGGAAAATTCTCGAGGAGAGGGAGAAAGAGCCCTTCAAATCGTTTGAGGACATAAAGAACAGGACTCACATAGACCCTGTCAAGCTCCTCGTTGAGAGAATAGTTAAGGAGATAGAGGGCGAGGAGAGGTACTACCTCTTCATAATCCCCTTAACACCTCCCTTGAGCGCCAGAATACTGAACTATCTCGACATAATCTATAAGAGGCTCGGCTACTGACCGGTGAGGGAATTGCTAAAGATTAGGCTAGTGTTAGTCGGCATTGAAGGAAAAATTAACATGGGCTTTATCGTCCGGCTGGCAGAGAACTTCGGTGTCGAGGACATCTGCGTTGTCTCTCCCGAGTTCAGTATCGATGACCCCGAGGTGAGGGAGTTTGCTGCTGGGGGAGCGAAGGCATTGAGCAGGGTCAGGGTTGAGGACTCGCTAAGCAATTGCCTGAGCGGAGCGAGCCTAAGCATATGCACGACCGCTAAGACGTCTGGCGAGGATGTGCTAAGGATCTCCGTCCCATCGGATATGGTGAAGTATATACTCCCGGAAAGCGGCATCGTGGCACTGGTCTTCGGGAGGGAGTCAGTTGGCCTGACGCGTGAAGAACTCAGCAAATGCGACGTAGTTTCGACCATTGATACGGGTACAGAGTACCCGACAATGAACCTCAGCCACGCCGTCGGGATTTACCTCTACGAAGTAGCCAGGGCAGACCACCGGAGGCTCACCATAGGCGATTACTGCCCCAGGAACGTGATGGACGCAATGTATAGGGAGATCAACTCATTCTGTGCGGACTTAGCTGATGAGAGAGCGTGTATCGCCCTAAAGCGGGCGCTGGCCAGGGCCAGGCCCAGCAAAAGTGAGTGTGGTGCTCTCTACAAGCTCTTCAAGAAGGTTAGGCACAGGCTAAGCGAATGCTCCCAAATAATGTTCGTCGACGACTAGCTGGTGCGGCAACCCTTAAATAACGGGAGTGTTACCATAGACCAGGTGCGGAGAGTATGCCCCTGAGGCCTGCCAGGTGCTACAAGGAGCTGAAGAAGCCGCCCTATACGAGGAAGGAGTACATCAAGGGTGTCCCGGGGCCCAAGATCGTTAAGTTCGTGATGGGCGAGCCCAACAACGTGTATGAGGTCTCGGTACAGCTCATAGCCCTGGAGAACGCCCAGATCAGGCACAACGCCCTCGAGGCCGGGAGGGTTCAGACACACAAGTACCTGGCAAACACCGTAGGCGAGCAGCGCTACGTCTTCATAATCAGGCAGTACCCCCACCATGTGCTGAGGGAGAACAAGATGATGGCCTTCGCCGGGGCCGACAGGCTGCAGGACGGGATGAGACAGGCATTCGGCAAGCCCGTAGGCAGGGCTGCTAGGGTCCGGATGGGTAAGGTTATCGCTGAGGTGAGGACGTACAGAGACGCTATAGAGCATGCTAAGGAAGCGCTCAGGCGCTTCGCCTCCAAGCTCGGCATGGAGACCAGGATAGTTGTTAAGGAGTTAAAGTGATCAAGTTTTGCCGGAGAGCATAGAAGAATTCTACGTAATTGACTGGGACACTATAAAGAGAGCCCTGTCCAGGACCGAGAGGGCCAAGGTCCTCGTCCAGGTTCCCGAAGGCCTTAAGCCTTACGCACCCGAGATCGCTGAGAGGATCAGCACGTTCGCCCCCGACGCAGAGGTGGTAATCGACCTGAACCCTGTCTATGGTTCCTGCATGATAATGCCGGAATACTTCCGGGACTATGAAGTAATAGTGCACCTTGGGCACGACCCCTACCCCTTATGGAGCAGCCCTAGAAACGTCGTCTACGTTGGCCTGAGGAGCAGGTTCATGATCAGCGAGGATGTTGTAAGGGAACTAGGCAATATAGTTAGGAGTGAGTACGGGCCAAGGGTGGCCATCTACACCACGCACCAACACTTCCACGACGTAGAAAGGGTGGCGTCATTACTCAGGAGGGCGGGTGTTACGGTGGTTAACGACCTCAGGTACTCAGTCATCACGGGGTGCTGGTTCAGCGACCTCGACAGAGCGGTGAGTGAAGGCGTTGACGCCCTCATAGCGTACGCGGGTGGTCGATTCCATGCCCTCGGCATGGGCCTGAGAACAGGTGGCAAGGTACCTGTTCTCAGGCTCGATCCCTACAGGAACAGGGCCGAGGACTTCACCCCGGAAGTGCTTAAGGTACTTAAGCTCAGGTACGGGAAGATACGCACAACTCTAGACGCCGAAATATTCATGATAATCGACGGTGTCTCGGGCCAGCATCGCCCTAACCTAGTTGCGCTGGTGACGAGTTCACTCAAGGAAATAGGTGCGAGCGTATTCACTGGGAGAGCATTCATTCTTAATATTGAGACCCTCCGGAATCTCGACTCCTCGAAGATCGACGCATACGTAATCACCTCATGCCCTAGGCTAGCAATCGAGGACCTGGCGAATTTCCACAAGCCCGTCCTTACCCCTGGAGAAGCGCTCATGGTCGCCAGGAGATTCCTCGGGAGGTATGTCTTCCCGTGGTGAGCAGGAAGAAGTGGCTCTCCGCGAGGCTCTCAGCGGTACCGGAGATACCTAATCCGAGCGAGTACTTGGAGCAGTACACGACCCCACCCGAAATAGCCGCTGATTTCGTCTGGGAGGCCTTCATGAGGGGGGATATCGAGGGCAGACACACTGTTGACCTGGGGTGTGGGACAGGGCGTCTTACGGCGGCATCACTCATCCTCGGGGCTTCGAGGGCCACATGCGTCGACGTAGACAGGGAGGCTGTGAGGGTGGCCAGGGAATGGCTCACCGAGAACGTCAGCGGCATCACTGAGTTCCTGGTGAGTGACGTCGTTGAGGCCCTCCCCCTTAGGTTCATCGGCGACTGCACGGTCATAATGAACCCGCCTTTCGGTGTGTGGCGAGGGGGCGCGGATGCAGCGTTCCTAAGGGCTGCGGCATCTATCTGCGACACCATCTACTCAATGCATAAGTACGTCCCCGAGAGCGTGGCATATCTCTCAAGGCTGATGAGGGATCGGGGGTTTGGGTGTGAGATTGTGAAGGTAATTAATTTCCCTATAAGGTGGTTCCTAGAAAGGCATCGAAGCAAGGTGAGGTACGTGAAAGTCGCTTACTTCAGGTGCCTTAGTCGCTAGCTTATTAATGAGATCGCTTGAGCAAGGAGCTCTTTCCGAAGCTTCTCGTCGCTTACGTTCTGTGCTAGGAGCACGGTGACGAGTGCCCTTATCATGTTCGTCATGTTATCTAGTTTCTCGTTCAGGTTTCTTACCTCCATGTTGAGTGAGTTTATGTCTGCCTGTATGTGGGTCATGGAGTGAGCTATGGCGTTGAGTATGAGGGCGGTGAAGTCCTCCCCGCTCTCGTATTCGACGTGCTCGTGCTCATGCTCGTGTACATGCTCATGTTCGTGGGCTATCTCTGGCTCGTGTTCGTGTATCTCCCTCTCGACCTCGGCGTAGTCCTCCTCTTTCTTGGGCAAAGTAGAGAGTCTCCTTATGGGCATTCCTTCCACCACCTCTCATTAGTTTTGGCCGGTTCTTAAATGGAAGGGATCAGCGTCTGGTGTTTATCTCATCCCTCGGCGTGGTCGAGGTCGTAGGTAATGCCACTCATCATCTCTTCTGTACCTATCACTAGGGTCTTGCCCCACTTACTATAAGCGTTCAGCACCAGAAGTATCCTGCTCACCCTCGGATACTCCATGCACTCTGTCTCGACGACGCGCCCATCCTCAAGCTTTGCAACGATTTTCGACTTCCTCATTGTTTTTGTTCTCTCGCAGTCCACCACCCTAAACTCCTTTACGAACCCGTTGAGCGCCAGCCCCTCAAGGTCGAGGCCGGAGATCCTTTCAGGCTCTTGCGACATACTTCTCCGCCAGTGATCAACATTAAACGAGTCAAACATTAATGTATTGCCGTGGTGAGTGCTGTGAAACTATTGCTAGTGACCAGCAGGGCGGCGGCCGACATGCTTGAGGAAGTGGTAAGAGACCTAAGAAGAAGATTTGGAGAGAAGGTCGAGTTCAAAGTGTTCGTGTCATCGATTCCGGTTGCTTCGCTGGCGAGCACCGAGTTTATCGGTAAGGAACTGATGAATTTCTTGAAGGGAAGAAAGGATTTCGATCTCATAGTCATTCCTGGGTTAGTGCATGGTAGCGCGAGGATCGTGGAGGAGCTCACGGGAATAAAGTCCGTTAAGGGGCCTAGGTATGTCGGCGACCTCCCAGACTTCGTTGACATGCTCCTCGCGGGTTTCGAGTTCAGTCCGGACGTGCCAGCTGATGATCTACTAAGGGAGTTCATAGTTTCCGGCCTGGATGAGAAGGTCTCGAAACTCTCTGCTAAAAGCAAGGCATCTTTCTATGTAAGGGACATCAAGGTTCCGGTCAGACCCCCACCGCTCCTTTTGATCTATGAGACATCGGCTGACTCCGAGAAGGCGGTTGCTGACGCAGTCTACGTAAAGGAGCTGGGCTTTGAGGGCGTTGTTATTGGGTGTGAGAGTTGGGGATGCCCTAAGAGCATGGTTAGGGAGACGATTAGGTGTGTTAGGAAGGTGTGGCCCAACGCTCTATTGGGGCTCGACGCAAGGGACTACTCCGACCTCACAGACATTATCGCCCTTAGCGATGTGGACGTGATCATGAATCTCACACACAAGGAGGTGAGGGAAATAGGCGGTGTGTTGCGGGGTAAAGTAGCGATTATTATTCCTGAGGCCGGTGCATCGGATCCTATTGACTCCGTTAGGAAGGGAGTGGAAGCAGCGGAATCGGTCGGAGCTAAGCCGATTATAGACCCAATGCTTCTGCCGCCACTTAATGGGCTTGCCAGCAGCCTCTTAACATTCTTTAGATCTCTTCATACCTTCAAAGAGTACCCGCACCTGATGGGTGCCCCAAATGTCTACGAATTAATAGATGCTGACTCACCCGGTATTGCGGCGATACTCACGTCTTTAGCTGTTGAGGCAGGTGCTTCGCTGATACTCGTAACCGAATCTAGTAATAAGGCGAGAGGTGTTGCCCAAGAGTTCGGTATTGCCCGCAGAATGGTGCTACGGGCACTTGCCCGGAGATCCCCTCCCAAGGACGTGGGAGCATCACTGCTTATTCTCAAAGAGAAAAGAGATAGAAGTGTTAGGCCTCCAAAACTCAGTGTTCGTGAGGTTGTCGTTGACAGGTATGTGCCCCCGAGGCTCGATAGAGAGTACTTTGTCAAGATATACGTTGACAATGAAGAGGAGAGGATTCTTGCCGACGTCTATACCGCCAAAGGAGATGTTGTGGTGCGTGTGTCGGGCAGGGACGCCCTTAGTATTGTCCGTGTCCTGCTTTCTGAGGTGCCCGGCATAAGTAGAGAGCACGCCGCCTATCTGGGCTATGAGTTAGGTAAGGCGGAGATAGCGCTCAGGTTAATGAGATCGTACGTCCAGGACTTACCCCTCTTTGATTTCTCTTACAGTCGGCGGTTCGCCAAGCCTTAATAGCTTTCAAACTCCCACCTTCTTGGTAGAGAGAAGATGGTGGTAGTAAGGAGGCTTGCTGTCGCAAGGAAGATAATCGGGAGAAAGAAGGTTAAGGACAAGGTCTACACCTACGAGTACTATACTCTACCGCTGAACCTGTACCTGCCTAAGTCAATGGTTGAGAAATGGGGCACAGAATTCATTGTGGAGCGCGATGATGAGAAAGGTATCATCACTATAAAGCCAAAGAAACTCGAGGAAAGTAAGGGCGGGTCATGAAGAGGGCAGTGGTTCTTGTAGAGAGTGAAGGGCGTCTCAAGCCCCCTGGGCCGGGCGAGTACCTTGACGCGTTGGGAGAAGCGGTATATGCCTTAATTCAGCTTGTTCCGCCGGGCTGTGTCGTATCGTACTCAGATATCGCTAAGGCCCTAGGTCTGTCGCCGAGACTCGTGGCGCTCATCATGAAGAGGAACAGGCACCCAATAGTGATACCGTGCCATAGGGTCGTCATGAAGAACGGCTCCCTCGGGGGCTACACGTTTAGGGGTAGGCCGAACCCCTCGCTCAAGAGGGCATTACTCGCGCTTGAGGGTGTCGTTTTTCGGGATAATGGAAGAGTGGATTATGAGGCACTGGAGTGCGGTAAGCGGGTGCTGAGGTCCCTTATCCGGAGGTGGTGAGGGATGAGGGAGGACTGGTACCTAGTGAGGCCGGACGCTATTTATGTGTGGTCATCCGAGACCGTGAAGAGGAAGCTGTCCTGGTACATGAGGGTCATGCTCGGTAGGGAGCCGCCTAAGTTCATGATCGCTAGATCATACGGTACGGGCGTGGAGAAGCGTTCGTTTAGTGAGATGAGCCTTACTGAGTTACTTCGCGTGCATGAGTCTGTCTCTAGGGAGTTCCGAGAGCTCATGAAGCAGATCATGAGATCGGGCGGTGGCTGGGAACACGTGAAGGAGGAACTGAGTGAGGCTTCTCTGCTGGATCTGAAGATCGAGATCATGCACAGATTGGTCAAGGAATGCTCACTCTGCGAGCACAGATGCGGTGTGGATAGGAGAGAAAGGAAAGGTGTATGCAGAGTAGGGTACTACCCACGTGTCTCTTCGTACTTCCTCCACTTGGGCGAGGAAGCTCCGCTGGTTCCGAGTGGCACGATATTCTATACTGGCTGTAACTTCAGGTGCGTGTTTTGCCAAAACTATGACATATCACAAGTAGATATAGAGTCCGGTATCGAGGTCGATGCTAGGGAACTCGCCAGGATACAGGAGGAACTTGCGGAGTCAGGTGCAAGAAACATAAACCATGTAGGAGGGGAGCCAACGCCTAACATGCATGTGATAGTGGAGTCGATGAAGTACCTTGGGAAGCCAGTGCCGCAGCTATGGAACAGTAACATGTACATGACCAGCATGGCCCTTGATGTGCTCCGAGACCTGATAGACATATGGTTACCTGACTTCAAGTACGGCAATAATGAGTGTGCGCTCAGATTATCCGCTGCCAAGAACTACTTTGATGTAGTCACGCGCAACCTGTCCGTTGTCTGCGGTTCCGGCGATCCAATAATAATCAGGCACCTAGTTCTCCCAAACCATCTAGATTGCTGTACCGAGCCCGTGCTCAAGTGGGTGGCGAGTCACTGCAGGAACGCCCTTGTCAACATAATGGATCAGTATAGGCCGATGTTCTGGGTACTCCGCTCGAGCAGGAGGTATAGAGACATAGCAAGGAGGCCGTATAGGTCGGAGATAATGAGAGCCTATAATATAGCTGATGAACTTGGGCTTGATTACAAAGAGATTAGTTAAGGGTTTCAGCGCAGCTCAGCGTCATCACAGCCTCAGGCCGCCTCCATTCATCATGTCCGCGACCTGTGTGCTCTGGCCTACTTAATACTGACGGTGTCAATAGGGCTTAGGAGGACGTCATGAGGTTGAGGGATAACATAATTGATTCCAGGCTTGTTGGAAGAATGATAAGGGTCTACACCCTCTGCGGCAAGGTGATTGAGGGGATACTGGATGAGGTGACTCGTTACGAGCTCGGGATAAGGACGTCTACGAGTGCTGTCGTCGTTATGAGGCACTCCATAGTGAAGGTCGCTGTCTCTGAGAGTGACATACATGGGGGCGGTAGCGTGGAGGTGGACACAGTCATAACGAGTGACTTCATCGGCGAGGACGTAACTATACTCCTAAACAGTTGCGAGGAGATCAGTGGAAAGCTCATGAAGCTCTCGAAGTACGAGATAGGTGTAGTGACGGGTGAGGAGACATACATAGTGCCTAAGTCGGCGATCGTTTATGTCGTGCTGGCGGAGTTCGAGGAGGAGTGATCGCTTTCCCTCCCCAGGAGCTTGAAGCGAATGACCTTTACCCTTGTGTCGTCGCCGATTTTCTTACCGTATATTTTCTTAAGGGCCTTCACCAGTTCCTCACGTGTCTCAAAACCGTCTCTCCTTGCGTCCTCATCAGTGAGCTGTGAGACGGTTTTTTCCTCAACAGACTCTACCCTAGCAGTGCCTATCTTAACCATCCCCGCGACTATGTCGACGACGTCGCCCTTCTTTAGGCTAGTGTTCAGTCTAACAGTGCTTTCCTTCCTTCCATCGAGTATGTCGGCAGCGTAGGCAGCCCTGAACGTTATTCTTTTTCTCCTTGCCATAGCCCCTCCTTTTAATAGTTGCGGCAACAGAAGTTTAATAATAGAGGGTGATGTGAATGAGAATTCTAAGGAGGCTGCTCTCCTCGGGCGAGGAAAAGATCTTTGGGATGCTGTCCCAGCACGCTGACCTCTCAGTGAGGTCGCTGAGGACAATAATGGACGTCCTTAGCAAGGATGAGGTGACACCGCTGACTCTAGAGCGAATGATGTTCGAGGTATCAGCTAACGAGAGCAGGGGCGACGGGATGATTCGGGAGCTGTCGGCCTCAATCTCTAAGGGTGCTGTCCCTGTGGCGCTCATAGGCGACTTCGAAATGCTCATGGACAGGCTGGATGACGTGCTCGACCTGGTTAACTTCGTTGCTAAGGAACTCAGCAGGGGGTTTCGGGTAGGTCTCCACAGGAAGGAGGAAGTTAAGAAGGTTTATACAGAGATTAAGAAGATGATTGATCACGCGCTCAGGGCTACCGAGAGCCTCTCGGCACTCCTAGCAGCTGCCCTCCGGGATTTCAAGGAGATCCAGAAGTATGATGAGCTAATAGACAAGATTGAGGACAGGGTCGACGATATCAAGAACAACGCAATAGACCTCATATACAGCATGGGCAACAACATAGACGCCATAACGTTTAACCACTTAATGGAGCTTGTTCGCACGCTTGACTCAGTGGTTGATGCGTGCGAGGATGTCTCACACATGGTGCTGAAGATAGTGAGTAGCTTCTTTTACTGATCAAGAAATGAATCGGTGCTCTAGCCATGGTGGTAGAGGAGCTGGCCCTGTTCGGTTCAGCACTCCTGTTTGCTGTGATGACCGTATCCGTAGCGAACAATATGGGCGTGATTATCGGCCCAGGCTCGAGCACGAGGATACTCAGGCCGAACACCTTGAGACTGTTCTCAATAATCGGGCTGGCACTAGGCTATGTCGTTGAAGGCTGGAAGGTTAGGGCGGACGTAGGCCTTAGTGTAGATGGTGAGATCGCTGCCTCGCTCACCGTGCTCATCTTCCTCGGCGTCCTCACACTCTTCGGCAGAGCGACATCCATAACCCAGCTAATGTTCGCATTCGTTGTCGGGGTCTCGGTGGCCCGCGGAGACCAGTCGTCGCTCGGTTTCGTCACTGAAGTTCTGACCTATTGGTTAGTCGCTATTGTACTATCCGTTCTTGCCTCCATGCTCATTACCTCGTTTATGAAGGGAAAGGGCCCGTTCTCTGTTCTTGGCTCAATAACTGTATTAAAGGGTGTCACTCTCATAATGATATTCCTAACAGCGTACGTTCTGGGGGCTAACACCCTGGGCTTCGTCGCCTCATTCGTACCCTCTCCTGACGGACCCGCCTCCCTGCTAGCGGCGCTGTCAGGGATAGTTGTGGGGGCATACATTACCGACGTTAGGGGAAGCGTGTACTCCACAGGGCTCGTCGGGTTAAGGTACGTGAGTAGCTTGACACCCTATGTTAGCGCTATGCTGCTTACTGAGGTAGGTACCCAGTTGGGTGTGCCGTTACCCCTCTCTATGAGCGTATTCTTCGGTCTCATAGGGTCAGCCCTTGCTATGAGGCTCCGCATCATACCTTACAGAAAGGTAATTCATTACTTCGTGACGGCGTGGCTAGCACCATTCCTGTTCATGGTGTTTGTTTCGTGGCTTCTTTATCGTCTCCTGCCTCTTCAGCTATGACCTCCCTGGATGACCTGTATGCGTTGATCAAGGCCTCGAGCTTCTCAACAGTTAGCTCCTTCTTTCTTTTCTCCTCAAGCAGTAGCTTATTCAGAGCGGCCCGGGCACTGCTGACGGCAAGCATAACACTGCTCGGTAACACCGAGACCCATCCCACGCTGATCAACGGCTCGTCATACACGGTCGCCACAGGCAACCTATACTTCCTCATCAGTTTCGCATCCCCTCCCCTCCTGACGAGCATGACAGCGGATCTCCTGGAGAGGTAGTCAGCCACACGCGGGGAGGGCTCGTCCACGAGGACGTACTCGCCCTCACGGACCCTGCCAAGCACCTTCTCGCTCTTTTTCAGGTCATCGAGATCCTTGACATGTCGCACCAGGAGGGAGTACCCGCGGAATATGCTGTATATTACCGGCTCAAAGGACTCCACATTGCTTCGGAGGGAATCAACCTCCCGCCTCAACTCGTCAACGTATCTCGTCAAGGACTCAACCCTGCTCTGGAGCTCGCGTATCTTCCTGTCCCGAAGGATGTGGATGCGCGACTCAGATCTTTGTTCCTCCAGCCTCCTCTCTAGCTCCCGCACCCTCGCCTCCATGTTCTCGAGTTGTTTCCTCAGTTTATCATTCTCTGCCTGCAGCACCTCGTTCTCCCTTATTAATTCATTAATTCTCTCAGTCAGCTCACTCTCACGGCGCTCCTTGACGCTGGCGCTGTGTCCTCCGGACGTGAGTTTTACGTTGCCTAAGTAGTCGTTTATAGCTGTCTCGACTATCTCAACGAGTGGCACGTCCTTGACGACGAGGTGAGCGTACCTGTGGATGTTTGGTGAGAGGAGGCCCATCCTCTCTAGCTCTCTCCTCAGCTTCTCGAGCTTGGACGCTATAGATCTGTAGGCGAGCACTGCGGCAGCGAGAGCATCCCTCTCGTGTGTGGTTCTCACGTTTATGTTCCTCGGCGCAGCGAATTCCCTCACTATCTCCTCCTTCTCGGAGGTGCTCAGTGTGCGGGGCGGGTAATAGAGTTGGGCACCTAGCATTGCAGCGACTTTCTTGACCATCTCGGGCGGCGGGTTCGTGTCCGCCGACACGATGAGGGGGACACCGGCTGATGAGACGACCGAGACTATGTCTCCCTTGCCGAACTCTTTCGCTGAGTGGAGTGCTACGAGCTTGCCCTCGACGTCAAGTATTGCCAGACCGCTCTCTATTCCTGGGTCTATCCCGATTATCAGGTATCTCTTTCTCTCGCCCTCGGTGACCGTGGCGATCTTTTTGATTGTTGCTGGTTTAATGATTACTCTCACGTTCCTGCTCCTGATGTTGCTGATCACTCCCTTGAGATCGTCTCTTGAGGCGTACACTATGAATACGGCCCTCTCTATCCCGCCAACGCTTCGCCTCACATAGAGTTCGTAGGTCAGGCCCATGGAATCGAGCTTTTCTCGGATCCTCTTCATCATCCTGGCGACAGCCGCCCTCATCCTCCTCTGGAACTTCTCCGATCTTGAGCCGCCAGCGTACCCTCCTCTGCCCTTCGTGACTATGATGCGGACCCTCCGCTCGATGACATCCAGCCTCTTTCCTATGCCCCTGGCTGCCAATAGGGCGTTGATTATGGCGGTCTTCTCCGCGGAAGGGTGGCCCTTACCTATGCTCAGGCCCGCTAACCTTGCTGCCTCCCTCAGGCTCATGTGTCCTTTCTCCGTGAGGGTCACCTGAACTATTCTTGTGTCGGGTGGCATCAGCCCGATAACTCGATCCAGGGCCTCCGAGGTTCCTCCTAGTTCATATATGTTGTCCACCGCCAAAACGGATGGTCTGTTCTCCCACAACGTCCTTATGATTCTTCCTATGCCCCCCTCCTCAATCCTCTCGACCTTCCCATCCCTGACTACAGCTATTGCATACCTGAAGTCGGCTAGCCTTGAACCAACCCTGACGACGTCGATCCCCACGTAAGTGGGGCTCTCCTCAGATCTCATCAGTTTCCCCCTTCACATAGCGAAGGGCTTGATCTACGTCCAACTCGACACCGTAACGGCGTTTAAAGAACTTGATCACGTAGAGGGTGTCACGCCTGAGGAGCTCCTGCGCCCTAGGGTCGTCCCTGTACACGTACTGTGGCCAGTCTATTATGTAGGGTATTTCGCCTGCCTCAACATCAACAATTACGTTGTACTCGCTGAGGTCGCCGTGTACTATGCCGACATCGTTGTAGGCTACCCTAATGACCTCGAGGATTTTCCGGAGTATGCTTAGAGGGTCATTAGCCTCGCGATACCTATAGAGCTCAACGCCGTTGATGAACTCTGTGACCACGGCGTGCCTGTTCCAGCCGAACGCCTCGGGGACGTATTTCGTGTACTTCCTCAGGTCAAGCAGTGCCTTGTACTCCCTCTCGGCGGCTACCTTCGACCTGATCAGCCAGTTAACCTCGTCTGTGAGGTAATCCCTAACTCTCACAACCTTCTGGAAACTCACTCTACCTATCTTGTATAGCTTAAGCGCCACTACCTTGTCTTCAGCGTTTTTTGCTAAATAGATCTCGCTCTCCTTCCCCATACCTATCTGGGGCCCCAGATGAGTTATCACGTTCCTGTCGACTAGCGTTCTTATGGCGAGGCAGTCAAGGCCTAGATACGTCAGCCTATATCCTAGTCTTGGAGCAGGGCTTCTAGCTATCACTTTAAGCTTGTGCATCTTATCTAATCTCTTAGCGAGCGCCTTCGATGGTATCTTGGTTCTTCTTTCAATGATCTCCGCTGGCACGTATTCGTATTGTGTGAGGAGCCTGTCAAGGAGCCTCAGTATGCGGTAGTCAACCTTGTCCAGAGACCTACACGTATCCGCTAGCAGCGTCGTCAATCTAGCACCTGATTATTTTGGGAAGGCGCCCCTTAACCTTAGCGGGTCACTAATGGAGTAGGGAAAAATGGTGCTAGAATAAGGTTATCTCTTCACGGAGTATTAGATCGGTTAATTTAGTTATGTTGCTTAGCTCCTCATCAATTATTGCTTCGACCTCGCTCTTAATACCTGCGAACGAGACACCCTTCTCCGGAAGTATCTTAGCGCTCGCTATTAGTGGTCTATCTATTGGGTGACCTATCTGTGAGAGAAGTTCTACATATACTTCCCTAACGCCGTTAACTTCCTTGATTATTCTTCCGGCGATTCTGTTCGCAAGGGCGTTATAGAGTTTGCCGACGTGGCTAACGGGGTTCTTGCCAGCGGTGGCCTCTAAGCTCATAGGTCTTAGCGGGGTTATGAGACCATTTGCTCTGTTACCTCTTCCCGTCATTCCGTCGTCTCCGTGTTCTGCGGAGGTTCCTGTTACAGTAATGTATACTATGCCTTTTTCGGGTCTGTCAGCGGCGTTAAGGGTTATCTCTATCTCGTGCTCTGGAGCGATCTTAACTGCCATGTCGTGGACAGCGTTGAGAACCTGCTCCTTTACGCTTATGTAATGGTCAACATCGTCTATTAAACCGGAGATCATTGCTGCGGCAATCGTTAGCTTAATTTTCTTACCTGTTCTTAGACCCATTACTTTAATATCCTCCCCAACCTCCGGGATCCTCGATTTGAGATCCTTGGAGTTAAGGAATCTTTCAGTCTCGTATACAAGTCTCTCGAGGGTTGTCAACGGGGCAAATCCAACGCCAAAGCTAGTATCATTCGCCAGAGGTATAGATCCCTTGCCTTGTTCGTAAACGGCAACAAGGTCTGAGCTACCGCTCCGGATCATATAATCTATGACAACGTGTCGCTCCGGATCTAGGAACCTGAAGTTCTTCTTAATCCATTCCTTAACAGCGTTGATCACAAGAGTGCCCACAGGGATTCTCTCTATGCTGCCGTCCCGTCTCAGCACAAACTCTGTTGCCCTGCCTGAAATAATAATATATATGGGGTGCAGCACTTCACCTCCGCCGAACTCAGGGTTAGCCTGGCCGCCAACGAGGAGCACCTTGTCGACGTTGTGATGCAGAATGTAGCCATACTTTCTCAGATAATACCGTGATAGTGCCAAGCTCGAGGTCTCTGAGGCGGCGTCAGCGATGAAGTCGGGGTGACCGGTCCCCTTCCTCTCAACGAGTTCTATCTCCTGTTCCTCTATTGGTGTGTGAAGAACCTCCTCTACTCTTATTGCCCTACTGTTCATGGCACTAACCTAAGCTATGAAGGGAGGAGTCAAAACTTAAAGTTTCCCCTCCTCTACGCCTCAGTGTAGTCCCTGTCCTTTGACCACGACATACAGTATTTGACTACCCCTCAAGAGAACTGTGCCATACTTGGCTATCTCTTGCCCGTTCTCCGGATTTATCTCTCTGCAGTCGCGCATCACGACGTTCATGGTGGAGTCCGTCATTATCAGCCTGCCGGCATAGGCGAGTCCGTCCTTGGTGTGAACGACTACCTCCTTATTTATGGCACTTTTGAGCATCCTCAGCGGCTTTACCAGTGCCTCCCTCGAAGCCAACTTACCGCCCTCACCTTATCCCTAGGTAGCCTCCTTTAAACGTTAAGTGGTGAGTGACTCATTATTTACTCAGCACTGATTATGTGTGGAGGTGGTGCAGTGATGGAGCTGATTGGGAGGATATCGGTTGGTAATGGTCACGCGGCCGACTACGCCTTCGACGTGATCGTAATGTTTAACAAGGGGTACAAGAGGGTCGTCGTTAAGGGTAAGGGAGATAGAATCTCAAAGGCCGTTGTCGTCACTAACTTAGTCAGGGATAGGATGGGGAGTGCCGTGAGGATAGCCGACATAAGGATAGGTAGTGAAGACAGGAAGGGAAGACTAGTTTCCTTTATAGAGATAGAACTCGAAAGAACGGTGTAGGGGTCTAGCTAAAAGCTTCTCTCTTCCTCTCCATGCACAGCCTTGGCGACCTCGACCGAGAACCTCAGTCTAGCGGCGTCCATGAGTAAGTAGGTTAGCGCCTTCTCCCTGCTCATCCTTCCCGCCCTGACAATGTCCGTGAGTAGCTCGAGTGCCCTCGTCGCGTCCTCACTGGCCAGCTCTGGGACCGTGCTCTTCACGAACTCAATAATGTTCATGCCGAGCTTCGTCGGGATCAGGTATGTTCTGTACTTGCTTATTATGATGTAGCCGTGCCTCACGTTGTTCTCGATGGCCTTAGCGTAGGTGCTCGGTCTACCTATCCTGCGCTCCTTCATCATCCTGACCACGTCCGACGCCGTCAGTAACCTCTCCAAAGAACCCCTCACGACCTTGACCTCCTCGGCGCCCACAACCCCCTCCGTTACCTCATAGGTCCTCAGCTTCAGCATCTTCGTAAATCCGTGCTCGATTATCTCCGTGGGGACCTCCATCTCTAACCTATGCGCCCCTACCGTGAGAGTAATCTTCGCGTACCTCACCTTAGCAGGCCTCATCTGGCTCGCGATAAAGCGGTTGAATATCATGGAGTACAGGCGCTTATGTTCGTAACTCAGGCCGCTGGCGTATATGTCATCCATTAGGTCGAGGGAGGGGACTGCCTTCGTCGGCCTTATGCACTCGTGTGTGCCTTCGCCGCCCCAGGACCTCAGATGTATGTACTCCTCTCCCAGGGCCTGCCTCAGGTACTCCTTGGCTATGCCCATACCCGCTGCTGAGACGTGTGTCGAGTCTGTTCTGTGATATGTTATGTAGCCCATCTCGAAGAGTTCCTGTGCCAGCCTCATGACCTTGTTCGGCGGCAGCCTCAGGTACCTCATAGCGTCAGCTAGGAGCGAGTCAGTCGTGTAGGGGGGTGGCGGATTAACGACTTTTTCCTCCACCGACACTACCTTAAGCAGCACACCCTCCTTAGCGCGCTCAGCGAGCTTCTTCGCCTCCTCTTTCTCTTTTATGAAGAATCTTGCGACGATCCCATTGCTTAACTTAGCAATGACCCAGTAGCCCCTAGCCTCAAGGTACTTCTTGTAGTTCTCGGTCACCCAAGCAAGCACGGGGGTCTGAACCCTCCCTCCTCCTAGCCAGTGCTTTCCGAAGTGCTCCTTCAGTATGTTGCTTATCTCGAAACCGACTATCCTGTCGTCCGCTCTCCTCACTATCTGCGCGTCCACGCGCCTCATATCAATCTCTCTCGGGTTGGCGAGGGCTTTGTCAATGCCCTGCTTGGTGACCTCGTGGAACTCTATCCTTACAAACCTGTTAGTGTACGGCCTTAGGAGGAGGTAGACGTCGTATGCTATCTTCTCCCCTTCTTCGTCCGGGTCAGTCGCAAGTATGACGAGGTCCGCCTCCTGAGCAAGCTTCCTAAGCGCCTCTATCACTGTCCTGCTGTCCCTCACATTTATTGAGCCGCACCTCGGGCAAGTGCGGGTCTCGTCTGTGAATTGATAACCGCAGTCTCTGCACCTCTTTATCGTGGTGTAAACAGGGATTGGGGACCCCCTATCATAAATAATTCCGTGGAGCCCCTCACCTATGCTCAGGTCAAGTATGTGCCCCATCGTTGGGGCGATCGTTGTCACATAGATGGTGTCACCGATCGGTATGACCGTCTCATACACTGTGTACGAACCTATGTACCTCCTGCCCGGGCGCCCAAAGAACCTAGCTATGGTTTTTGCCTTTGTCGGGGACTCGACAACCATTAGGGCCGCCTTTATGTGCTCGACGTCTTTACCGCCCCTGCCCGCTCTCCTGCTCATTCTCTGCTCTCGTATGACCTTCCTCAGATCGATCTCGTTGAAGGGCACCATCTCGAAGTTGCTAATGTACCTCCTCACCTTATTGATCAGCATGTTGAGCAGGTCCTCGTCATCGTAGAATAGGATGACCAGGCCGAGGGTCATGCGTCCCTTCAGGAGCCTGCTTGAGCGACCGCTGGCCTGAATAAAGGTCATGACGTCAGGCATCATCACCGTGTACGTGCCCTTCCTCTTCACGACGATAAAGCCGTTCCCGACGAACTTGCCCTTCTCCTCGACGATACCCGCTATCACCTCCACTACCTCATCGCGGAGCTTGATGAGTTCAGAAGCGATCTCAGAGAGGGGTGGGTGGAGCTCTTCTATGATACCCCTCATGAACGCCTCTATCACCTTCAGCTTCCCAGGGCTCAATCTAGCGACACGGCGGAGGAGACCCATCCAGTCCGCAGATACCCTGCCCTCCCTAGCAAGCTGTGAGGACACCGAGACTATTCTTCTCGGGTTATTCATGAAGGACTCGAGCGGCATGGTGAACTTGGGGACACCCACGAAGACAACGTTGTATACTCTCTCCGGCTCGTCAATGCCCCTCGTCAGTATGCCGTAGTATGTGGCCGTACCCACCAGAACATTCACTTCCCCGGAGCGGAGGAGGTCCAGCGCCTTCCTTGACTCAGCCACCTTCGATGGTATGCCGGAGGCGGAGAGGAACGACGCTATTTTCCTCGCCTCCTCCCTACCCAGGTCACTGCTAACGAAGACCAGTGTCCCGGGATGGAGCTTCTTCAGCAGGGTCGCTAGTTGATCATAGCTCTCGAACCTGAGGTACGTGTTCACGGTCTTCCTCAGATAATCTATTATCGATCCGACCTCAAAGCCCAGGAGTTCCCTCAGTACCTTTATCCTGAGGGAACTCCCCCTCCCTGTAGCTGAGGCGATGAGGAGCTGCCCGATATCCCTGTACCCCAGCTTCGTAGCCAGCTCTTCCTCAACCTCATATAATCTGTTAACCACCTCGGAGTACTTCTCATCATTTCCCATATACTTGTAGAAGGCCGCCTCCTGCTTCAGCTTAACTACCTCTGTGGCGAGTTCTATCACCTCCTCCTCTATGCCCAGTGTCCCCAGGATTAAGTTAAGGAGCCCGGAGGACTTCAGCAGAGCGTCGAAGTCGTCGACTAGTACGACGTCGAATCTCTTCCCAGCTAACGTCTCCTTATTCCTGAACAGGAAGGCGTGCGTGCTTACCAATACACACCTCTTCCCGCACTCGATCCCCGACTTCTTGAGGTCTTGAGTACTGATAACCGAAACGCCCGGGGCCTTCTCCGCAACGATCCTCAGCCTCCTCACTACCTGATTCATTAATTCCCTCGTGGGCACGATGTACAGCACCTTATCGCCTCTACTCGCCCTATAAACGGCGTAGGTGATGAGAAGAGTCGTCTTACCCACACCCGTCGGTGCTATCAGCGCGAATGACTCCCCAGCAAGCATTCTTCTTGCCCACGCCCTCTGGATCGACCAGAGACCCCTTGCCCCCGTTGCTTCAGAGAAGAACCTCTCGAACTCTACGACCTCATCCTCCAGCAGGAATAACTTATCGAGGGCACCGCGCCTCAGCTTCCTATGACCCTTAAGGTCCCTCACGGAGGATACGTTAACCGAAACAAGGGGGAGACACCTGGCGCAGGGCAGGCCAGATCTTAGCCTCTCCTCGGAAATGTCGCCCCCGCAGTTAGGGCACGCTCTCTTTATCAGCATCATCGCCCAACCGTTCACTTTCAAGCGCCCTACGGACATGTTTTAAGGCCTGGGCCTCATTGACTAGTGGGCACTTGATGCACGTAGGCGGGATAAGTGTTGCCGAGATGAGGGTAGCTGAAATCAATTCTGAATTCCTGGGCGTACCAACGATCCGCCTCATGGAAGCCGCCGGGGCCTCCGTCGCTTCGGAAATAAGGAAACGCGTCTCCCCAGGGGCCAGGGTCGCCGTACTGGCTGGAGGCGGTGGGAAAGCAGGGGACGGGTTTGTTGCGGCGAGGCACCTGGACTCCATGGGCTTCAGCGTCACTGTCTACCTAGTAGCCAGCAGGGTCAGGCACCCGGACGCCGCACAGAATTTCGAGGTGCTTAAGTCAGCTACCGGCGTCGAGATAAAGCCCTTCGAGGGCGGAGTCGATGGTTTCGACGTCGTCATAGACGCACTCCTCGGGACAGGTGTGAAAGGAGCCCCTAGAGGGAGGTATGCCGAAGCCATCGAGGTGATAAACAGCAGTGGTGCAGGACTGAAAGTAGCGATAGACCTGCCCTCGGGTGTGATACCTGATACCGGGGAGGTTCCGGGGGTAGCCGTTAAGGCTGATCTCACAGTGACAATGCATGTTCCCAAGAAGGGGCTCTTAGTTGAGCCAGCACGGAGCTACGTAGGTGAGCTAGTAGTCGCGAACATAGGGATACCTAGGGCCGCTATTACAAGGGTAGGGCCTGGGGACGTCAAGGTATGGTTCACCCCGAAGCCTGCCACAGCAAAGAAGGGCGATGGTGGTAAGGTACTCGTCGTAGCGGGCTCTGCCGAATACGTTGGTGCCCCATGGCTTACGGCCATCGGTGCATGGAGCGCTGGCGCCGACCTAGTGTATCTCCTAGCCCCCGAGAACGTCGTGAGCAGGAGGTTCAGCCCAGAGATAATAGCGCATCCGTTGCGGGGCGAGAAACTTGTACCCGACCACATCGATACCATAAGAACGTATATTCACCGCGCCGACGTGGTGGCGGTGGGCCCCGGCCTAGGAACAGACCCCGCAACGTTTGAGGCGGTTCATAAGCTTGTGGAGGACGTCGTAGCGGAGGGGAAGCACCTCGTAATCGACGCCGACGCGCTGAAGGCTCTCTCGGCCAAGAACATTGGCCTCAGCCGCCGCGCTGTTATGACGCCCCACTTAGGGGAAGCCTCCAAGCTCTTGGGACGTCCTCTAGAGAATAGCCGCGAGAGCCGGGTGGGGGCGGCGAAGGAGATCGCTAGGAAGTATGATGCGGTGGTGCTGCTTAAAGGCTTCATCGATGTTGTGGCCGAGCCCGACGGCGGGTTCAGGGTGAGGGAGGGCATAGGCTCGAGCGATATGAGTGCTGGAGGAACGGGCGATATACTGACCGGTGTCGTAGCGGAGATACTGGCGAGATCCGGGAATCCCTTCGGTGCTGCAAGGGCAGCGTCCTTCATAATGGCTGTCGCAGGTGTTCTCTCCTACTATGAACGCGGTCGCTCAACACCCATGAACCTCGTTGAGTACATCCCACTAATAATCAAGGACCCGGTCAGCACAGCTAGTAAGGCACTTCAGTATCTGAGGACGTAGCCACGGGTGACGAGCATGAGAAAGTACGTCATAGTGACCGGTGGCGTGCTTTCAGGCTTAGGGAAGGGCGTAACAACCGCTTCGCTGGGCCTCCTCCTAAAGGCTTCTGGGTACTCAGTCACGGCGATCAAGATAGACCCATACGTGAACGTCGATGCAGGCACGATGAACCCCTACATGCATGGAGAGGTCTTCGTCACTGATGATGGCGGGGAGACCGACCTCGACATAGGTCACTATGAGAGGTTTCTTGGGATGAGCCTCAGCAAGAAGAACAACATAACGACGGGCAAGGTCTACCTTGAGGTCATACAGAGGGAGAGACGGGGCGACTACCTGGGCCAGACCGTCCAGATAATTCCTCACGTCACCGACATGATCAAGCAAATGATTGGTGAGGTGGCAGAGGAGCAGGGCGCTGACATAGCACTTGTCGAGATCGGTGGTACAGTAGGGGACATAGAGAGCCTCCCGTTCCTCGAGGCCGTGAGGCAGCTTGCCCTCGAACTCGGGCCGAGGAATGTTGCGTTCGTGCATGTTGTTCTTGTCCCCCTGCTCTGGACAACTGGCGAGCTGAAGACAAAGCCTGCTCAACACAGCGTGCAGGAGCTTAGGAGAATAGGTATTCAGCCGGATATAATAGTGGCTCGTTCCAGGGTGCCTCTAACGGAGGAGGCGAGGAGGAAGATCTCGCTCTACAGTAATGTGCCTTTGGAGGCGGTGATAGGCAACCCCGATGTCGAAGTCGTTTATGAGGTACCCCTGGTTCTTCATGGGCAGGGCATCCTTAGGGTGCTCTCCAAGAAACTGGGGTTGGCACCGGCTGAGCCCGAACTTTCTCAGTGGAGAGAATTCGTTAGGCGAGTGAAGGAAGCGGGTAAGGAAGTGAGTATAGCGATGGTTGGTAAATACACGAGGCTGAGGGATAGCTACCTAAGTATCGTCGAAGCGCTGAGGCACGCGGCCGCACCCCTCGGCATCAAGCCTGTGCTGAAGTGGGTGGAGGCAACCGATATAGAGAGGGGTGCGATTGATGTTTCAGCGGTCTTTGAGGGTATTAAGGGCGCCGTAATTCTTCCGGGCTTCGGGAGGAGGGGTGTGGAGGGCAAGATAAGGGCTCTTAAGGAGCTGAGGGAGAGGGGCATACCAACCCTCGGCATATGCTTCGGGCTTCAGATGATGGTTGTCGAGTTCGCGAGGAATGTTCTCGGGCTCAAGGGTGCGCACAGCACAGAAGTGGATCCTTCCACACCGTACCCTGTGGTGGATCTCCTCAAGGGGCAGGAGAAGCTGAAGTACCTTGGGGGGACGATGAGGCTCGGATCCCTGCCGATAAAGCTTGTGCCTGGGACTAAGGCATGGAAGATCTACGGGGGCAAGGAGGTCGTTTATGAGAGGCACAGACACAGGTACCACATAAACCCGAGGTACCTCGACGCCTTCGAGGCAGCTGGATTCATAGTGAGCGGGGTTGGTGAGGAGGGGCTTCCTGAGATAATGGAGCTTAAGGGCAACAAGTTCTACATAGGGACACAGGCGCATCCGGAGTTCAAGAGCAGGCCCTTGAACCCGGCAAAAATGTTTTACGCGTTCCTCCGTGCGACGGTGGGTGTTTGATGTTCAACAGCTAAAATGCCTCTCGCAAAGGATCAACGGTCGAGCCGAATGAGATTTCGCGGCGACCTGAATAAACTTGAGGGAAAAACCGTTCTCATGCTAGGTAATGAGGCAGTCGCGTGGGGGGCGCTGGAGGGAGGTATAGGGGTAGCCACGGCCTACCCCGGCACACCGTCTTCAGAGATAGTTGAGTCACTCGTTGATGCGGCAAGAGAACTAGGTTTCTGGAGTGAGTGGGCGGTCAACGAGAAGGTGGCGTTCGAGATAGCTTACTCGGCCGCGATCTCGGGCATTAACGCCCTAGTGGCGATGAAGCACGTCGGCATGAACGTGGCAGCTGACCCACTCATGAGCAGCGCCTACACTGGCGTAAGGGGGTCGCTCGTTATTGTGACAGCGGACGATCCCTCCATGTGGAGCAGCCAGAACGAGCAGGATAACAGGTACTACGGCCTCCACGCGTACATACCTGTCTTCGAGCCTCACTCACCTAGCGAAGCTAAGGAGCTAACGAAGTACCTCTTCGACTTAAGCAGGAGGATCGGTCACCCAGTCATTCTCCGAATGACAACAAGGATAAGCCACACGAGAGGGCCCGTCAAACTCGGAAAGATAAACGTGATGGAGCCCAAGGGCAAGTTCATTAAGGAGGACAGGTTCGTGCTGATCCCTGCGAACGCCCGGAGGAACAGGCTCGAGATGCTCAGGAGGTGGGAGAAGATCAAGGAGGAGATAGAGCACATACCATTCAATAAGGTAGAGGGTGAGGGCGACGCACTGATAGTGGCGCCGGGCATAGCGTACGCGTACGTCAAGGAGGTGGTCAGGGAGCTAGGGCTTGAGGGCAGGGTAAGGGTTCTCAAGCTGTCATCGGTCGTGCCGGTACCCCGCGGGCTCCTTCTGAGGGCCTTGGATGGTGTGAAGAGGGTGCTGGTCGTTGAGGAGCTCGAGGACATAGTGGAGAAGGAAGTGAAGGCGGTGGTGGCCGAGGAAAGCCTTGGTGTGGAGGTCAAGGGTAAAGAGATCGTTGGCTACCCGTACGAGCTGACCCTTGCGAGGGTTAGGAAGTCGATCCAGGCCTTCCTAGGGCATGTCCCGGCTGAGGAGGTGAGTAAGGGAGGCACGGTCACAGGATTACCGGTCAGGCCCCCGGTGCTGTGTCCGGGGTGTCCCTACAGGCCCCTCTTCACAGAGGTCAGACGCCTCATTAACCAGGAGAGGCTCTCCGTCGTTGCCGCGGGGGACATAGGGTGCTACTCCCTCGGTTACAATAAGCCGTACAGGCTCCAGGACATAATCATCGAGATGGGCGGCAGCATAGGTACCGGTATAGGGCTAGCGAACTTCACCGACGACGTCGTGATATCAATAATTGGTGACTCAACGTTCTTCCATGCGGGCCTACCGCCGCTGGCGAACGCTGTCTACATGAAGTCCCCTCTGGTGGTCATAGTGCTCGATAACATGGTAACCGCCATGACAGGGCATCAGCCCTCTCCCTCGACGAAGGGGGTGCCTGGCAGGAGGTACATACCGATCGAGGAGGCGGCAAAGGGTCTGGGCGTGCGCTTCGTTAAGGTCATAGACCCGTTCGACATGAAGGAGGTGCGCAAGACAGTTCTCGAGGCGATAAAGTTCGCAAGGGAGAACAGTGAGCCCGCGGTGATTGTCGCCAGGAGACGCTGTGCCTTAGAGGTCGTGAGGGATCTCAGGAGAGCCGGTGTAAAGGTTCCGCCATATATCGTGCTGGAAGATAAGTGCATAGCGTGCCGCCTATGCTACGACTTCTTCGCCTGTCCAGCAATCTTCGCCAAGGATGATGGGAAGGCCTACATCGATCCGGAGCTGTGCGTCGGTTGCGGTGCATGCGCCCAAGTCTGCCCGACTAAGGCGATCGTTCCCGCAGAGAAGTACGACAAAGATAAGGTTGAGTCTTTCTGGAGGTGATGGTGTGTGGTGCTAAACATAGTCGTGGTTGGTGTCGGTGGCCAGGGCATACTCTCGCTCTCCAGGATGATCGGTGAAGCGGCCCTTGCCCATGGGTGGGACGTGAGAGTGGCTGAGACGCACGGCCTTAGCCAGAGAGGCGGCTCCGTCATAGTACACGTCAGGATCGGGAAGGAGGTAATGGCGCCCACTATAAGTGAGGGTGAAGCTGACCTCATGCTCGCGCTGGAGCTCATAGAAGCAGCGAGGTATTCCTACTACCTCAGGCACGGGTCCTTCGCGATAGTGAATGATAAGGCAATAAAGCCCTCTCTGCCGGGAACCAAGGTTCCCCAGCCGGAGGAGCTGAAGAAGACTGTAGAGGGAGTAGCTAAGGTCAGGTACCTTAGCGCGTCGGAGACGGCCATAGCCCTCGGAAACCCTGTCGGTGCAAACATGGTGATCTTCGGCTACTTCTCAAGAATAGCGGAGGAGGCCGGGATTTACTCCATTGAGGAAGCGAGAAAGATGGCTGCAGGCGTAGGAGGCAAACGCTACGGGCCGATCAACGAGAGACTATTCATGAAGGGAGCGGAGTATGCACTAAGGGACGGGGTAGGCGATATAGCGGTGTTCGTAAAAGAAAGGCTTAGCACTTAGCACAAAAACTTGGTAAGCCTCACTTTTTAACACTCTCAACAACTATCATGGTTGTTGTCTCTTGAATCTCCTTGATACTTCGTATGTCCTTCATGACCGTCTCCCTGAGCTTCTCGTATGAGTCAGCGAAGATCTTAGCGACTATATCGTACATGCCGTATACTTCGTATGCCTCTACAACACCTTCAACATTCATGAGCTTCTTGAGTACATCCCTCTCTGTTCCAACGTCTGTTTTGATTAAAACTATTGCATAAGGCAAGATAATACCCAATAATACTTCATTAGAGTAACTTAATTATTATTACTGACCGCCGATGAGGAGCCTAGTAAGGCGCGAGGAGATGAGCGGTAACCAGGCTACCGAGGCGTGGGGTGGAGGAACGTGAGGTTCGAGGCGGGATGGTTAGTTCACGTACCGGGGCATGACTTCCCGTCGAAGTTTGGTGATATACTCAACCTCGCCGGGGTTGGTGCCTATCTGACCTTGAAACCCGCGGTGATACCCGCCAAGATTAGGGGTACCACTAAGTTCATCGGAATCCCCTCGGGCTCTATCGTGACACCGCCTGGAAACGAATTAGGTAAGGGTTCCATGAGGAGCTATGTCTTAGCTGATGATGCCTGGTTGGAGGTCAAGCCAATTGGTTTGCCTGGAGCTGTTGAGGAGGGTTGCCCCCTCTCTGAACTTGTTGGTACGGCTTCTCTCACAAGCGGGGTGAGCAGGTGTGAGATAAGGTGTTATCGTAATATTGAGGACCTAGATGCCGGGCTTAACAAGAGGCAGGTTGCTCTTGTATCTTTTGGTGACGAATTCGGTGTGTCAGGTATCCTAACGTACTTGTGGAGCACCCACCCTGTACTCTCTGGCCTAGGCCGCCGTGAGGTGTCGTGTAAGTGCTGGGACCCGGGATATCTAGGGAGGCTTGGCTACGTGAGTAAACCCCTTGTCTTCGTAGGTGATGTTGTGGTTGCTGCTGAAATCACACACAACAGGTCCTTCATCTTCTTCTGTGATTGTGCCAAAGGCGCAAGAACTCTGTACTTGAGGGCAATGATGTACTCGTGCTAGTGGAGAGGCCTAGATCAGTTTGTTCTGCCTCCTTCTCCTCGACTGGTGTTCTTCGCTCGTGCCTTTCGAGATTATCTCGTAAAGCCTCGCAATTTTCCCCGGTGCTGGCCTGAGCAACCTACCTAGTCTCTGAATGAATTGTCTCCGAGATCCTGTGCCAGCTATTATTATTCCGACTGAGGCATCCGGTATATCGATTCCCTCATCGCCCACGGTCGTCACGACCAGTACCCCACTCCTGACCCTCTTGAAACTCTCCAGTATAACTTTCCTCCTACTGGGCTCGGTCGACCCCGTGAGTAGAAAACCGCCTACCTCAGAGGCTATTCTCTTTGCGAGGTCAACGTACTGGGCGAACACTATTATCTTGGACCCTTTCTCAAGTTCCTCATTAATTATTTCAATAGTTTTCCTAACCTTGGCCTCGGACTGTTGTGCTATCTTTATCATCTCCTGATGCACCTTCAACGCTTCCCTCGCTCTCCTATCCCCTCTCCTCACTGCCTCAAGAACCTCCTCGAATGTTGAGGATCCCACGAGGGCCCTGTATTTTTTCCTTAGCTCATTGTAGCGCTTCTTTTCCTGGGGTGTGAGTTCCACCTTGATCGTCTTTATCTCGTACTTGGCGAGGTATCCTTTTTCTGCAAGCGTTGCTGGTGAGATGTAGTATATTATGCCTCCCATTAAGGGGAATAGTCTCTCATGTTCGCCGTCTTCGCGCTCGGGCGTGGCCGAGAGACCCATCCTGAAGGGTGAGGGCATTCCGGTGGCTATTATTCGGAAGGTCTTCGCGGGTAGGTGGTGCACTTCATCAATTATTAAGAGTGGGTAATCAGAGACAAACTCCATTAACTTCCTCGTAGCGCTCTGATACGTCGTTATCGTTATCGGTGTCTTTCTCTTTTCGTCACTGTAATAAAGACCGATCATTGAGGGTGTGGCGTCGGTGAACTGGAGTATTTTCTCTCTCCACTGCCTGACCTGCTCCTTAGTTGCGGCAACAATGAGTGTACGTACCCCCACCTTAGCTATCGCCGCTGCTCCTACGATGGTCTTGCCAGCGCCTGTTGGTAAGGCTATTATTCCACTGTTTCTGTTCTTTAGCCAACGGCTCAGCGCCTCCTCCTGATAATCCCTAAGCTCCCCAGTGAACCTTACCTCGAAGTCACGGACGCCTTCAGCGGCCTTTACGTGTTTATCTAGACCCGTTAGGTCGGTGATATCGGTTATTCCGGCTCTGCGGAGAGCCATTACGGTGTCCACGTACTTATAAGGCCAGGTCACGAATGCCCTGTATTTTCGATCATACCACAGAATATCCCTCAAATACCTGGAGTATATGTCCCCGAGCCTGCCGCTGGAGCGAAGGTAAATCATCTTTCCGTCGTATGAGAGCGTTACGGATATCTGTGGCCCTGACTCAAGTTTCTTCTCTAGCCAGTCAACAAGGTCCGGATCGTAATCGGCTCCGACCTCGTCAAGGATAAGTAGTACGTCATCAACGCCGTAACCATTAGCTCTTATCCTCGTTAGGTCCAGGGCGTAAACGGATGCACCTCCTTCTCTGCCAACGTATCTGGCAACCCGAAGAAGCCTTCGGAAGTCATCGCTCTCTAGCCACCTCCTCACTCTAAAGGTGGGGCTCTCCTCACTCACTCCTTCCACCGCTCTAACCCCATTAATGCTAGTCGGGAATAATAGCGCGTTGTCGGGAAATGCTTTTATTGTAAACTTCCCATCTAAGATGCAATCAAAAACTGGACGAAGGTAGGGAGGTGAAGTGGCATGTCGCAGCCCGGTCCAATATCCAGCAATGTGGTCCTGGTGGGCAAGAAGCCCGTCATGAACTATGTCCTGGCAACCCTAACCCTGCTGAACCAGGGAGTGAATGAGATCGTCATCAAGGCCAGGGGCAGGGCCATCAGCAAGGCGGTTGACACCGTCGAGATCGTGAGGAGCAGGTTCCTGCCCGGCAAGGTCGACATCAAGGAGATCAAGATCGGCAGCCAGACTGTCAGCACCGCTGACGGCAGGACCGCCAGGGTCTCCACCATCGAGATCGTCATCGAGAAGAAGGAGTAAGGCCAGGGCCACGTTAGCTAGGCTGACATCACGCACCGACTTTTTTACCGAACCCAACACAGCCACAATAACGCTTTATGTCTTCCCGCATGATCCAAGGGGCTGGCTCGTGAGAAACAAGCCACTAATACATTACCTAAGGTCACTGTCTCACCCAGCGCTTCAAATTGCCCTAGACTTCACAGAAGACTGGAGGGCTGTATCCTTAGCGTCAGCTCTCTCCCGCGCAGGACTCGGCGAGGGTGTTATTGTCGAGGCTGGGACGCCTCTGATAAAATCGGCGGGAAAGCGTGTTGTGAGACTCCTGAAGGCAGTGACTACGTACCCTGTCCTTGCTGACACAAAAACAGCTGATGTTGGCGCACTTGAGGCCCAGCTGTTTTGTGAGGAAGGTGCTTCGGCGGTAACTGTGCTTGGAGGGGCGAGCAAATCTACAGTAAAAGACGCATTAAGGGCGGCTAAGAGGCTTGATTGTTTCGTCATCGTGGATACTGTTGATATAGAAATTGGTCTCGTAGAGAGGGTTAAGGAGCTAGTGTCATTGGGTGTTGAGGCGGTGAATATTCACATGGGTATAGACGTTCAGAGGGCGACGGGGGGTTCGGTCACGGATCTGTTGGGGCTTATTTCGGAGATTAGGGAGGTGGTACCTATCCTCTCGGTTAGTGGGGGGATTAAGCTGAAGGACATACCGCGACTCGCGGAGGTATCTCCTGATGTGATAGTTGTGGGCTCGGCCATAACGCGGGCAGGTGATCCTGTCGCTTCAGCAAAGGAGTTCGTGATGAAGATACGTGAGGTTTTTAAGAATAGATGAGGTCAACCCGTACCCAATGGGGCACTGCTTGAGCGATTACCTTGTGCTGGCGATTTCGCTCCTGCTCATAGTTGTGGTAGCCACTGGGCTGGACAGGAGGGTGAGCGAGCGACTCTTTAGGAGAGGCTATAGTAGCATTCCTCGTTCTGCGCCCCAGATTGATGGGAGGGGTGTGTATGTCCGGAATGTTAAGGCTGTGAGGGTCGGAAGGTACGTGATCTTAACTGTTGTTCTGGAAAAACCTGGTGAGGGGGTTGTATCTGATGTCGAGATCAGCGACCCGATAGGGTTGTCTACTCTGGCGCTGCTCGAAGAGAGCGAGGCGGGGAACGAGGTTACTTCATAAACAGTTCCTCATATTTTCTCACTAACTCTGTGCTCTCCTTAACATCGGCGAAGATTGACGCTGCCTCATCGACATCATCCCTAGTCACTTCATCCCTACCCTTCCTTCCAGCGATTATCTTGGCCGGTATCAGCAGCTGCACTGCGTATCTCAGGCTCTTCTCCTCTCCTAAGTCAGCGAGTCTCTGGAGTGCGTCATCCGAGAGTTTTATTCCTTCCTCATCAGCCCTTATCCTGACTATCTCGAGGATCTCGTCCCTAGTGTAGGGCCTCGTGGGTATTATGAGCAGCCTATCAAGCAGGTCGAGAGGTATTCCGTGAGGGGACTCGATGTCAGTCCCCCTTATCTTCGATATCCCCCTGTTAGTCGCCAGTATCAGTATAGGCGAGAACTCGCTCTCAAGCACCTTCGTAAGGAAAGTGAACGCCTCTAAGTCGAGGATGTGGGCATCGTCTATGAACAGCACTCCCGGAACTATCTCGGCCTTGCCCTCATCGATCATCTTCTTAACCAGCTGGTTGACGTTTTTCCTTACCTCCTCATCGATCTCCTTCTCCAGCTCAACGCCGAAGAGGGCTGAGAACGTTATTCTCCTGCTGGCCACCACGAGGTCCAAGTCGTGGAGGGTCACGAGCCTCGTTATCTCCTTCACCTTCTTTACAGGCCCCTTCGGGATCTCGACCTCCCTCCTGACCTCTATGTCGAACCTTCGTCTTGAGGCAAAGTCCTTAGCCCGACCTATCCTAGTAACTATGCCTGTTTCTGCATCGATCTGAATTATGTCTCCCTTCTTGATGCGGAGTTCGACGAGTTGAGTGGTTATCTCCTCACCAACGGACAGGGTCTTTCGGTCGTTCTTTGTTGCTAGCGTGATCCTTGCCTCAACCGGTACCCTCACGTATGGGTTGAACGGGTTCTTGACGAACCGTATCTTTAGTTCCTCAACAACGCCCTCATAGACCTCCCTCTCCTCCTTGATCCTTACACCCATAGCTTTCCTCACGGCCCTCATGAGGGCCTCAGTCTTCTTGATCTCTGCTGAGTAGATCTCGGCACCGCTTATGGAGACGAAGGGCGTATCCTCACCGAGTTCCCTGGCTATCGCAACCGCCAGCGCGGTCTTCCCTGTCCCGGGCGGCCCAACGAAGAGGATGCCCTTACCGGTCATCATCCCCGCCCTTATCATCTCCACCACGATCCCTGCCGCCTTCCTGGCCTCCACCTGTCCTACCAGCCCGTCAGCCACTCTCAGCGGGTTACCGTTCTCGTCGAGGCCGAGACCCCTTATGTGGCTGTGCAGAGACGATACGGCGGATGCCCTATGCTTGACCTCGAGCTCACGGATCTCAACCATTCCCCGACCCCCGTAGGCTACTTTCAGACGCGCTCGGGTTATAGTTTTCTCTCCATGGACAGGTTAGGTTATTAGGGAACACCTAGGATAATGGAATAAGGGTGATACGTTGTCCCAGCCGAGTAAGGGCGGGAAGGAACTAAGGATAGTTACCGTCCCCGTGGTAACCGTGGACGACGTTAAGCAAGATAAGAGAAAGCTCAAGCTCCTGCACATCCTTGACTGGGTTGGCGAACTCAGCGAGAAAGGGATCGTTAAGCTCCTTCATACGCTTAAGGAGAAAGGTATAGACCTAGGCTACAACTTCATAATGATAGGCGACGAACCGAGTAGCCGTGAGGTGTTGGAGGACGTGCGAATCCTTCTGTACCTGGACCTAGCCGAGACCAATCCAATAAATAGGAAGGTGAGGCTGACGTCGATAGGGAAGGAGTTCTTGGAGGCGAATAAGCTCCCTGAGGAGGAAATAGAGGACCTCAGAAAAGCTGTTGATGAGGTCAAGGAGAGGATAAAGGCGGAGGACAATGTCAGCACGCTCCCCCTAATGAGGGGTAGGAGAAGGCGTAGGAGGAGGTTCTGAAAGCGTTACCTCTCCACGTTCTCCTCAAACCAGCGCCTCAGGCTCTCGTAGGTCTCATGGGGTATGGCACCTTTTATCTTCTCAAGGAACTCCTTCTCCCTCTTAGCCCTCTTCCTAGCCCTCATCTTCAGTGGGTACATCTCAGGTATGGAGTTAATCACCGGGAACCACGCACCGCACTTACCGCACCTGATCACCCCCGTAACTATCTCTACCCTCAGGCATGAGTCACAGTCAGGTGCCTCCTCTAACTCATCAACGAATTTACCCAGGTAGGAGCAGTACTTACTGCAGAAGGGCTTCTTCACGTTGTATGCCTTGCTGACCTCGTGCTTCTCTATGACGATCAGTTCCAGCGGGTAATGGCCGCAGTACGGGCACCTTATTAGGTCAAGGAGTTGATACCTCATTGCCCCGCACCAAGTACCTTCATTATCTCTGATTTTATCTTCCTAAGCAGTTCCTCGGCCTCCTTCTCAGTCGGTGACTCAACAAAGATCCTCAACACTGGCTCAGTGCCTGAGGGCCTCACAAGAACCCAGTTACCGTCCCATATCGCCTTTACTCCGTCAACCTCAATGAACCTAGCGCCCTCCAGCATGGACTTCACGGCCTCAAGTACCTTGGGCACCACCTCCCTGTTAGGCAACGGCAGCTTATCCTTGATTAGGTACCTCTTAGGCAAGGAGTCGTACGCCTCAGACAGCTTCACCCTCTCCCTCGCCAGGAACTCCAGCATGAGCGCCGTAGTCATAGCGCCGTCCCTCACGTACTGGTGCGGCGGGAACATGAAGCCACCGTTCTCCTCAAACCCCGCCAGCGCACCTATCTCCATCATCTTCCTCGCTATCACTATCGAGCCCACACGGGTCCATACAACCTCAATGCCTGAGGACCGGAGGTATTCCTCGATAAGGGTGCTCGATGAGACCGCCGTCACCACCCTCCTCGGCAGGCCGGGCCTGGTCTCAGCTATGTGCTTGCAGAGCAGGGCAGCGCTCCTGTCGCCAGGCATCACTCTCCCACGATCATCTATGAATATGGCCCTGTCCGCGTCCCCGTCATGAGCGACTCCGAAATCCGCTCCTACAGCCGTAACTATCTTGGAGGTGTCGTTCAACGTGTTAGGTAATGGCTCCGGCTCCCTGTAAGGTATGTGGGAGAGGTCTGAGTTTATCGTTAGGACCTTTACACCGAGTCTCCGAAGGACCCTCGGCGTGGTTAAGGCGCCGACGTTATTGGCGGTGTCGACAACTACCCTCCATTCCCTCCTCTTTATGAGTTCGTCATCGACCTGAGACACAATGCCGTCGACGTAGAATTCTATAGCATCGTCCAACCTCCTTACTCTCTCGCCCAGAGAGGCCCAGCTCACCCTCCGGAACCTCTCCTCCCAGTACGCTCTCTCTATCTCCGCCTCAACCTCCCTCGGTGCCTCGACGCCGTCGCTGAGCACGACCTTCACGCCAACGTACTCCGGCGGATTATGGGATGCTGTTATCATCACACCACCCTCGAACCACCTTCTACGAACATTGTACTGAAGCGCCGGCGTCGGTAGAAGACCGGCATCATAGACCCTGAGGCCACTGGAAATTAGCCCAGCCATCACCGCTCTCACCATGAACTCGTTGCCCGCTCTAGCGTCCCTTCCAACAACTATCTCCGCGCCCTCACCGAAGTATGACCCGATAGCGAGTCCCAGCCGTAGGGCACGCTCCGGAGTAAACCACTCGTTAACAATCCCCCTGACACCGTCGGTACCGAATAGCCTCCTCACCGCTTGACACCACATAATGGGTATGTCGAAAAAGAAATATTGCATGCAGTCCCGGGTAAGCCGGGCCAGTGACTTGAGGGTATGGATAGACGTCATGACGCCGAAGCAGGCAACAATGTTCGGCTTCATAGCAAAGTACCTGATGGAGAGAAGACATGAGGTTCTCTTTACAGCCAGGGAATACGAGTCAACCGTTGGAGCAGCTCAACGGCTAGGGATAGAAGTACATGTCGTAGGGAAGTACGCTGAGGGCGAGCCCGTAGATAAGGTCGTGGCAGATGCCGAGAGGGAGGCAGGACTGGCCAGACTCGTGTGGGACTTCAGACCCGACGTACTTATCGCTTACCCAGATCCCCCTGCCGCTAAGGTCGCTTATGGACTCGGCATAAATTATGTAGCCTTAACGGACTCTCCCCACGCTGTGATACCATCCAGACTCGCTCTCCCGCTTGCTCGGGCAATAATATTCTCTGCATGCATTCCCCCCGATGCCGTAAAGAAGTACCTAACAGATGACGTGGCTATTATCCAGTATAATGGCTTTGATGAGCTGAGTTGGGTATTGCGGGTAAGACCTAGCGAATCTTATGTGAGGGATCTGGGCCTGGAGCCTGGAAGATACGTCATTATCAGGCCTCACGAGTTCATGGCAACATATTACAGGGGTGTGAGGGCATCGGTCGACCCGTGGGCGCTGGCGAGGTACGTGTGTAGAGAGATGAAGATGGATGTTGTGATAATACCAAGGTATACAGCTCATGCGAGAAAGGCTAACTCACTAAAGGAGGAACTGGGGGACTGTGTCCACGTTCTCTTAGGGCACTATGATGGGGCCTCGCTCACGGGGCACGCTTACGCGGTAATTACAGGCGGTGCCAGTATGGCTAGGGAGGCAGCACTCTATGGCACGCCAGCAGCCATATACTACCCGAGAAGGCTGTACGTCGATGAATGTATAGCGAGACATGGGTTCCCTCTCGTCTGGGGAAGGAGTGATGGCGAGGTCAGGGAGTTCTTGATGAAGGCAGGGGATCTCAAGAGGGATACGTCGGCACTACTGAGTGGGTTAGATGACCCTGCTGAGGTTGTGGCGGAGGTGCTGGAACGGGTTGTCGGGTGAGATAAGATTTCTTGGGTCGCTCTGGTATAAGGAACTTTCAAATCCCTACGAATCCCTCAATAAGACCGTGCTGGCGGGCTTCGACGGCGCAGAGGTCAGCATAGAGTACCCTCTGCTTGACGAGAAAGAGGTTGACGTGAGCGCTCTCTTTGACTTCTCCAGGAACTACTATCTCGGTGTGCACCTACCGTGGAGGGATGTTAATCTAGCCTCACCTATCCCGGAAATAAGGGATGGCGCACTCAAGTACCTGCGGAGGGTTATCTCGGTACTGGACAAGGCCGAGCCTCAGTACTATGTACTCCACGTGACCACAGCATCGATTGGGTGTAGGAACAGTATAAGATGCGTGGAAAAGGCGGCCAATGCCTTGACTGTGCTAGGGAGAGAGACGGCCGCGAAAATTATCGTTGAAACTACTTCAGGCCCCTGCTGCGGCAATCTCTCGACAATAGGGTTGCTCGTGGATGAGACTGAGGGTGTGGGGGTATGTCTCGATATAGCACAGTTGGTGGCTGAGGTGCTCAGGGAGGGTGAGGAGGGATATGGAAGACTTGTAGATGAAGTGATTGAGTCCCTGCCCCCTAATGTCTGGGATGCTGCGGAACTCACCCACATACACGGGTGGGAAATTCGTGGGAGAAGGGTGCTCCCTCATAGGTATCCTTCGGATGAGCAGATAGCGGCGTTGAGGAAGTTCCTTAGGTCGGTGAGTGAGAGGACTGGGAGACTCGTGGCGGTCTTCGAGGTCTTCTATGACTCACGGGGAAACACCGTGCACTCATGGGAACTAAGCCCTCTTCTCCGCGAGATCGCTCGGGGGATGTGAGAGTGGGGAAATGCCTCGTTCTCGGTGTTGATGAGGCGGGTCGGGGACCGGTAATAGGTGATATGTTCCAGGTCGGGGTAGCAGCTAGGGAGGAAATCATCAAGTCGATCTTTGAGGGTAATGTTAGGGACAGCAAGAAACTCAGTCCTAGGAGGCGTGATGAATTAGCCCAGGTAATATTGGAGCACGCAGAATTTGTCGTTATTAACAGATTCCCTCCTAAAGTCATTGACTCATGGAACCTGAATAGGTTGCTCGGCTGGGGCCTAACAAAAATCGTTGCTACTGTGGAAACTATCGCGCCATGCGTTGATGCCGTGTTTATTGACGAGATTAAGGGGGTGAGCCTAGCCCCACTCAAGCAGTTGCTGCCCGGCTCAAGAATAGTTATGGAGGCTGGTGCTGATTCACGTTATGCCGTTGTGGCTGCTGCCTCGATAATCGCTAAGTTCCTGCGAGAACGGCACGTCGATGCACTGCACGCTGTGTACGGCGACTTCGGCTCAGGTTACCCCTCGGATCCGAGGACAAGGTCTTGGCTAATTCGCTCGGGTAGCGATCTTCCCCCGATAGTGCGTAGGTCGTGGAAGACGCTTAAGAGGCTGGGCCTTGGTGGCGGCGGTCTTACTAAGTTCTTTAAGTCTGGGAGAAGTGATGAGTCCTAGGAGGGACGAGGTTTAGGCTCGTAGAGTGAGCGGTGATGCGGTATGCCAGCAAACCTTCCGGCGGAGGCAAAGGCTAAGTGGGCGAGGTACCTTGACGCTAAGACGCCGGAGGAGAAGCTCCGCGCGCTGCAGGAGTTCTACTCGAGCATCCCCAAGCATAAGGGTACGGAGAATCTCCGGGCGTGGGTCAGGCGCAAGATAGCCGAGCTGAAGGAGGAGATAGCGGAGCAGAAGGCGAGGAGGCGCGGCGGCGGTGTATCGTTCTTTGTTCAGAAGGAGGGAGCGGCCCAGGTTGTCATGCTCGGAGAAACCCTCTCGGGTAAGTCAACGCTCCTCAGGGCACTGACGAATGCAGAGCCCGAGATCAGGGGTGTGCCGTTCACGACCCTTAAGCCAGTGCCTGGGATGGTCAGGTACGAGGATATCCAGTTCCAACTAGTTGAGGTTCCAGCCGTTGTCGAGGGCATGCATAGGGGGGCCGTGTGGTGGGGTTCTAGGGTTCTTGGCATGGCCAGAAACGCTGACCTCCTAATGATAGTTATAGACCTCTCGAATAACCCGGTTAAGCAACTCAAGACCATCATAGAGGAACTGAGGGAGGCCGGAATAATGCTCCGGCGACCGAAAGGAAGAGTAGTCATAGAGAGGTCTAAGGCGGTTCCCGGGATAAGGGTCATAACCCTCGGGAGGCTCGTCGATGCTACGGCCGCTGACGTCATCAAGCTCCTCAATAGCTACAGGATCTACCACGCGATAGTGAAGATATACGGTGATGCCACTCTCGACGACGTGGAGAAGGCGATATTTGAGCGCACATCCTTCAAGAGAGCGCTCTTCGTCCTAAACAAGGTCGACCTAGTCAGCGCGCCCAGAGCGGAGGCCCTAGCGAGAAAAATAGTTGAGGCACTCCCGGATTCTGATGCCGTTGTTGTTTCAGCACTGAAAGGTTACAGGATCAGTGAGATCCCACAGAGGATATTCAGGCTGAGCGGAGTCATCAGGGTATACACCAAGGAACCCAATCAGCAGAAGCCCTCAGAGATACCGCTGATCTTGAAGAAGGGGGCAACCGTCGCTGACGCAATAATGAAGATTAGGGAGGAGTTCCTCCAATACTTTAAGTACGCACGCATCTGGGGTCCGTCCGCAAAATTCCCAGGAGAGAGAGTGGGCCTCGACCACGTCCTAGAGGACGGGGATATTATTGAGATTAGAACAACTATTAAGGGAATATAAGAGGCTTCGGTGGTAACTTGGCCAAAAAGAGGGCTAAGAAGGAGGGTGAGGAGAGAGAGGCAAAGAAGAAACCAAGGAAGAAAAGCAAGCGAAGAGAGGTTAACCTTGAGCGCTGGATAGAAAAATACATCGAGAAGATCGTTGAGCTCAGCGGGCTCGACATGCTCGAACTCACGAAGGAGGAGTACGTAGAGCTGCTCTCCGACCTTATCGAGATGCTCTACGGGTCAAGGACCTCGTATACTAAGGCTGAGGTACTGGTTAAGAGAATGAATAGATACAGAGACAGGGTCTACCCTCTAATAGCGGCGAGGTTACTGGGCATCAAAGATCACCTCACCGAGACACAGCTTGAGTTCGTCGTCTATAACATAGAGGATGCTGTCCTGGCTGCGGCGCCGAGGCTCTACGCCGAGGTCAGGCGCTATGGTAGAGAAGACCTCGCCGACGTGCTTAGGTATAAGTGGATGAAGCACTGGATGAGGAAGAGAACGCAGGTGCTCCCGATCAGGTGCCCTTACTGCGGTTTCCACTCAGTAATGCCTGACATGACGTGCCTGGTATGTGGTGCGGTGATCAGTGAAGGGAGGCTCAAGGATTCGATGAACTTTAAGGAGCTGCTGGAGTACTTCCTAGACTCACTCGGGTGCGAGGAGCTCCGAACGCTTCTTAATTACGACTACGTGCTGGCAAACTCGCTGGGGTTAAAGCACCCGAAGGAGAGGAGGACACCGGTCGATGTCGAGATTTACTTAACTAGGTCAGAGAAGGAGTTGATTAGGAAGAAGCTAGGTGAGAGGTGTGGTAATGAAGAGGCTAAGGAGCGTTGACGAAGCCAAGGAGTTCGTAGCAACCAGCGAACAGGCAATAATAATGTACGCACCCTCAGAGGGTGAGTCAGCAGAGTTCGCAGAGAAGCTCGCGGAGAGTCTGAAAAACAAGGCCCGGGACCTCGGTGTGGCGGTCTTCACCATGGAAGGAGAGGAGTTCACACCGATAGTGATCTACTACGAGAGAGGTAAGGAAGTCATGAGGCAGAGGGAGTTCTTCATGAACCCTGACGTTGACGCCGAAGCGATACTCCTAGGGCTCCGCAACCGCTATCATAGGCTAGGGGAGAAGCCCCCGTTCTGAGGGATGCCCCTATCTGAGAGAAGCACTGCCTGAAAGAACTTAACGAACCTATAGATAGTCTCTGGGCTCTTCCTCTCAAGTTCCGCAACTAGATTCTTGAGCCTGCCAGCGCCCCTCACGTCAGCAAATGCCCTCGATGAGGATGTCACAGGAAGCCCCCTTAAGGCCACGTAAGCATTTATGTCAGTAAGTAGCACCCTGCTCAGAGGTGAGACAATCACAGCGTTCCCCACCAGATACCTTGGCAATGCGCACTCACAGGGCCTCATACCGTAGATCATTAGACGGATCAGGGAGTCAAGGATAATATCTGTAGCCGTTATGGGTGTAACAGCGATAACGTTTTCTATTTCCTTAAGACTCTCAGCCACAGCCCTAGCCTCACTGACAGGCCCGGGAACAGGCTCGAGCGAGGAGATATTGACATACACAACCTCAGGTCTTTCCTTAATAACTCCCTCAATTAGCTCTGCCGCTAAGTCAGCGGAGTCTGGGTGCCCAACTACCAAGACCTTGTTGCTGTACTTCTTAGCCAGTGTGCCGAGCAAGTAGGCGGCCCCAGAACTTGCTATGGGTGAGCTGCGGAGCGGGATAAAGACTAGTTCCGAGCCATACTCCGGGCTGGCTAGCGATGCGAGCCCTCTCCTTAAGGCCTTGGTCAGTGCTCTCTCCAGACACTTGAGGCAGAGGGCCTCGCCTGAGGCTCTCCTCCTGTATACTGCCGGCCTCCTCCCGCATGCTGTGCACAGGGGCGGTGTCATACCTCTAACCTGTCGAGCCTCTCTTCCTTGAGCAGGAACCTGAGCTTCTCGTTCGCCTCAGCGAACAGTGCTTCATCGTCTAGGGCCTCGTCCGACATTATACCCATTACCTCCATGAGATAGGGATTGAGGTAGTCGGGCCCATCAACTATCTCGAATCTCAGGTTGTCGAAGTACTTGCTGAGCTCTTCTCGCCCGATCTCGCCAGCACGGAACATGTAGAGAGCGTACCCGGCTAGGGAGGCGACGAGGAAGTTGGCAGCGTCTATATCCCCTTCGTCAACAAGTCTCTCGTATGCCTTGAGCACAGCATCTCTCGGTGGGAGCAACTGCTCACCCACCAAGTGATTATGTGAGGGGATTTGAGGGTTTGGCTCTGTGACGATGGGAAGACTTATATAGAAGAGACCTACCTAGGTCTAACGGGATGCGGTCATGGTTGCCATGTATGGCGTGCCCGTAGTTGTGCTGAAAGAGGGGACCTCCAGGACCTACGGAAGGGAGGCCCTAAGGAACAACATCATCGCAGCGAAGGCTCTCGCCGAGATACTCAAGACCTCTCTTGGCCCGAAGGGTCTCGACAAGATGCTCGTGGACTCCTTCGGCGACATCACTGTGACTAATGACGGCGCTACGATCGTCAAGGAGATGGAGGTACAGCACCCCGCTGCGAAGCTCCTCGTTGAGACCGCTAAGGCTGTTGACGCTGAGGTCGGTGATGGCACCACCACAGCGGTTGTGTTAGCTGGCGAGCTCTTGGCTAAGGCAGAGACCCTCCTTGACCAGAACATTCATCCGACGATAATCATTGAGGGTTATAAGAAAGCGGCGAAGAAGGCGGTCGAGATCCTTGATGAGATAGCCGAGAAGGTCGACATAAGCGGGCTCGATGAGGTAAAGGAGGGCAAGGCTGACATCAAGGACAAGAAGGAGCTCTACGACGCCCTCTACAGGGTTGCCTACACAACCCTGTCCAGCAAGTATATGGCCACGCCCGACATCATGGACTACCTCATCGACATAGCTATAAGGGCGGTAATCCAGGTAACGGAGAAGAAGAACGGCAAGTACATAGTGAGGCTCGGCAACATCAAGATCGAGAAAAAGAAGGGAGCCTCCCTGGCCGACACAAAGTTGGTCTACGGTATCGTCCTCGACAAGGAAGTCGTGCACCCTGGAATGCCTCGCCTCGTGAGGAACGCTAAGATAGCCCTCATCGACGCGCCGCTAGAGGTCGAGAAGCCTGACATAACTGCCAAGATCAACATCACGAGCCCGGAGCAGATAAGGATGTTCCTAGAGGAGGAGACGAGGCTCCTGAAGGACATGGTGGACAAGATTGCTTCTGTTGGTGCTAATGTTGTGATTTGTCAGAAGGGTATTGATGATGTTGCTCAGCACTTCCTAGCAAAGAAGGGCATACTAGCAGTAAGGAGAGTAAAGAGATCAGACATGGAGAAACTAGAGAGAGCAACCGGCGGCAGGATAGTCACCAGCATTAGGGACCTAACTGAGAACGACCTAGGCTACGCAGAGCTAGTCGAGGAGAGGAAAGTCGGCAACGACAAGATGATCTTTATCGAGGGATGCAAGAACCCGGCGGCAGTGACCATACTGATTAGGGGCGCCAACGACATGATAGTCGACGATGCCGAGAGGTCCTTCCAGGACGCCCTCCACGCCCTGAGGAACTTGATAAGGGATCCGAAGATCGTTGCTGGCGGCGGAGCCCCCGAGATCGAGATAGCCATGAAGCTAAGGAAGTTCGCCGAGACAATTGGAGGTAAGGAGCAGCTAGCCGTAAAGGCATTCGCCGACGCCCTAGAGGAGATAGTGACCGTGCTGGCTCAGACAGCCGGCCTTGACCCGCTCGACACTGTCATGGAGCTGAGGAAGCTGCACAGGGACGGCAAGAAGAACGCCGGAATCGATGTTATGAACGGTAAGGTAGTCGATGACATGGCCGCCATAAACGTCATCGACCCGGTCATCGTAAAGAAGCAGGTGATACTTGCTGCCACAGAGGCAGCCACGGCGATTCTGAAGGTGGACGACATAATCGCTGCCTCACCGACTAAGAAGGAGAAGAAGGGTAAGGGCGGCGAAGAATCTAAGTTTGAGTTCGACTGAGGCTTATACCCCCTTTTATAAAACAATAAAACACTTAGCTGTTCCACCGGCAACCCTTATTTTCCCTTTGATAACGAGAGAGTAGGTCGGGGTAATAGGCGTTGAGGAGGCTGAGACCAGCTGAGGTACTGAGAAAGGCGAACATAAAGATCGGGTTACCGAGGCTCACAAGGTTCGAGAAGGCGAGGATAGTTGCTGCTAGAGCGCTTCAGCTCTCATTAGGCGCGTTACCGCTTATTGATATAAAGGAACTTGGTACCGTCGACCCTATAGAAATAGCTATGGAGGAACTCCGGAGAGGTGTCCTCCCGATCACCCTGATTAGGGAGAAGCCTGACGGCACTATTGAGAAGGTCTCTGTACAGAGGTTGGTCGAGATCGAGCGCATGCTTTTTGGTAGGGTGAGCGTCTGAGATGGGCTATGGGGTCGATGTCGAGAGCGTCGTGAGGAAGTACTTCAATGTGGGTAAGGTATCGTCGGCCGAAGGCTTCTATGAGTTCGTTGTGATCGGTGACATTAGTGAGGATGACCTCAATGAACGGTTCGATGCCCTCTATGACGAGTTGATAAGTTCAGGTTACGCGGCCCTCCTAACCAGTGCTGGCTCTAACATAGTGCTGAGGGTATTCTATATCGGTGCCCCTAAGAAAGGGGCGTTGCTGAGTATCATTATGACTGCTGCTACGGCTGCTTCCGTTCTGCTGACAGGGTATCTACAGACGCTATCGTTTAATGACGCCGTGGTGCATCTCCGGAAATTCGGTGCTAACCTCGTCGACATAGACCCCTTCATAGGTGCGTTCTTGTTCCTAGTGGCTGTTCTCGTGCCCTTGATGTTGCACGAACTGGGTCACACATTCGCTGCTAGAAGCACAGGGGTTCCCGCGGATTTACCCACTCCTATACCAGCGCCGGTTATATCGCCTCTCGGCACTTTCGGGGCCATTATCCGTATGAGGTACCTCCCTAAGAGGCTCAAGTACTTGGCAGAGTTGGGGATATCCGGTCCGTTCGTAGGTGTGACGACCTCGGCACTACTATTTGTACTTTTCTTAATGACCTCCCCTACCATACCCTACGATGTTGCTGCGAGGGCTGCCTCGTCCGGGCTCCTTGGTTATGTGAGTGTGACCCCGATGCTCGCTTACGCCTTAATAGGGGTCTTAGGAGAGGGCTCGGTGGTCGTCCTAACACCCCCTGCGCTAGCGTCTATGCTCATATTGATGCTGCACTTCGCTAATTTGGTGCCCATCGGGCAGCTTGATGGCGGTCACGTTTTCAGGGCCCTCACAAGCACAAGTGTTCACAGGGTCGCTGGCTTAGCTTCCTTCGTGGTCTTAATGATTCTGGGTGTTTTATTTCCGCAGATGCTGTGGTTATCGATATTCGCTATTCTGGCAATGTTTCTCACAGGCTCTAGGCCCCACATAGGTGCCGCAAATACTCTCTCAAGGCTGAACGGGAAAGATAAGCTAACCTTCGGTATACTTTATGCTTTGCTGTTGATACTAACTCTTCCAGTGCCCCTGATAGGCTGAGGTGATCGAGCTTGCGTCGAAGGACAACAACTTCACTACCGAGACCTGGCTATGTGCTGATTATTGCAGAGAAGCCTAAGGCTGCTAGAAAAATAGCTGGGGCTCTCGGTCTCAGGAGGTTTGGCAGGGTCTATGGCGTTCCTTATTGGCACGGCTACTATAGGGGCGAGTATGTGGTAGTATCATCTACGGCAGGGCATCTATTCACTCTTGTGACAGATAAGCGTAGCTACCCAGTTTTTGAGTATAGGTGGGTGCCTAGGTGGGAGGGGGAGAAGGGGGCCTCATTCCTGAAGAAATTCTACTCAGCCCTTAAGGCGCTAGCAAGGGGCGCTAAGGCATTTGTCAACGCTTGTGACTACGACATTGAAGGCTCCGTGATAGGGTACCTCATTATTAAGGAGTTAGGTGACGTGAGGAGAGCAAGGCGCGCGAAGTTTTCTTCACTAACGCCGCAGGAGCTAAGGAAATCGTTTCAATTCCTAATGCCGCTGGACTGGGACATGATCGAGTCCGGGCTGTGCAGACACGAACTCGACTGGATATGGGGAATTAACGTTAGTCGAGCGATAATGCACATGTTCAAGAGGGTGATGAGTTACAGAAAACCCTTGAGTGCCGGGAGGGTGCAGTCCCCGACCCTTCAGCAAGTAATAAACAGGGAGATAGAGAGGCTGACCCACGTACCTCTCCCATCTTACGGCGTAGTAGCAGAACTCATCACACCTAACAGGGAGGTGCTCAAGGTCGAGCTTGCATCCGGGCTGAGGACTAGGGAGGAGGCGCGGGAGCTAGTGAGAAAGGTTAAGGCGATAGGTTACGCAATCGTGAAGAACGTTGTAAAGAGAGAAGAACGAATAGGTCCGCACCCGCCATTCAATTTACCTGACTTACAGCAGGAGGCGTCTAGGATATACGGTATATCGCCAGCAGAGGTATTGAGGCTTGGTGAGGAGCTATACCTCGATGGCGTGATAAGCTACCCGAGAACTAATTCCCAAAAACTCCCTCCGACACTAGACACTGACTCAATACTCAGGTCTCTTAGTAAGCTCTCTCAATACTCCTCATATGCTCCTAGGGCGATCGGAAGGAGTCCTGTGCAGGGAAGAAAGACCGATCCTGCGCACCCAGCGATCTACCCCACCGGCCAGTTACCTAAGCTTCCCATGCCCGAGAAGAAGTGGAGACTGTATGACCTGATCGTGAGGAGGTTCATAGCATCATTCCTAGACCCGATAATAGTATCGACCGTGACCGTGGACGCCGCTTTCGATGGTGTTGTCCGATTCAAGGTCAGAGGGAGAGTTATTAAGGGCAGGGGATGGCTTGATGTCTATCCTTTCACGGACATTAAGGAATCACGTCTCCCGCCTCTCTCGCCAGGTGACGAGCTCCGGCTCAAGTCCGTTAGAATAAAGCTCCAGCTCTCAAGGGCTCCAAAGAGATACACGAAGGCCTCCCTCCTAAGGTGGATGGAGTCCGTCGGCATCGGCACGGAGGCTACGAGGGCGGAGATCATAGAGACGATAGTGAGGCGCGGGTACGTCGAGGTGAAGAGCGGTTACCTAATACCCACAGAGCTCGGGTTTCAGGTGGCTTTCGCCTTGAGCGAGTTCTTTAGTGAAATAACCGATGTGTCACTCACTAGGAAGTTTGAGGAGGAGGTTGAGAGCGTCAGATTGGGGAGGAAACGTAGAACGGATGTTGTTGTGGAGGCTAGGGATTTTCTGGAACCCCGTCTCAATCATGTGAAGAAACTGATAGAATCGAGGGACAGGGCATCGCTCCTGAGAGCCTTGAAGGTAGTCAAGGATGAGATAATGCCCCGCTGTATTATCTGTGGGAGGATATCCTATGGAGAAAGTCTGGGTTTGCCTCTTTGTGTGATGCATTATATGGCGGCTGAGAAGATACGTGAGTCTTACCGGAGATGGAGGGAGGCAGAGGGTATATCTTTCGAGGACTTTGTGCGAAAGTTGCCTAAGATGGGGTCGGCAGGGGATTACGTTAAGGAGGTGGCTGAGTACATCGTAGCTCACGGTCTGAACATTAGCGATAAGTAGCCTATGACAGGTATCTTGATCGGTGCATCATTCACGGACACGACCTTACCGATCACGTCCTTATACGGCACTCCTGGCCCATCAGGTATAGGGTTGTTATCGCCTTGCGTCACGTAATAAAGCTGGTTATTGATTTGTTTTATTTTTATTACTCTATGTATTATGAATGTACCATTAGGTTTCTTATAGACGATGATATCACCAACATGAATGTCCTCAGGTGATACCTTGATCACCATGACGAGGTCCCCCGTTTGTAGTGTTGGTTCCATCGATCTACCCTCGACAACGGCTAGCGTCACTACTCCCAGTAGATTCATGGTGAGGAACAATATCACTAGAATGAAAACACTAATATCAATTATTGTCGAGGCATTTACCTTCTTCGTCGTGGGCACCCCAACTAAAGCTCTTCGTAGATATCGCTTATGTCGATCTCTATCACGGTACCTTCTTCCTTAGGCCTGTTTTCTCTTTTCTTTTTTCTTCTACCTCTCCTCCTCTTGCCAGGTTGTAGTATTTCTGTGGTTCCATCAGGCCCAACCTTAAGAATACTTACTTTACCTCTCCATCTATAACCGCAGTTAGGACACACGAAGGACCCCATGACAGTTATGGTTATCCTTCCCTCGCTGTCAGGTAGTGGTGAGACAAGCTGCCAGGTTTTTACAGGTTCCTTAACCTCCGCGCCGCACCTCGGGCACTTGGCCATTCGCTCGCACCATAGCGGTTGGGTAGCCGCGGTAAAAGGGTTTACTAGAGTGTGGAGGCGATCGCTTACGGCTCAGAGTTCTGGCCCCCAATCACCCTGTCATCGCTTTTAACCCTCATCACAGCCGCTCATTCCCCCTAAGGGCCCCAGGCTTTAAACGATTAATGCGTTCTGTTACCGTGAACGGTGTCTAGATGGGTGTGGAGGCGATCCAGTCGATACTGAGCTGGTTCAGCGGCGTGAGCCCGAGCGGGACGGCTCAGTGGCTTGCTGTGACAGGATTCATGCTGATTCTGGCCATAGGCATTGGATACGCTGCTTATGGGGCCGTGAGGCTCTCGAAGAAGATACTTAATATGTCGGTTAAGGAGTTCTCGCTGTTCCTGTTAGCGCTCGGGGTCATTATGATAGGGCTGGCGGCTGTGTTACCTTAAAAGAAGGCTTTTTTACCTAAGTAAACAGCTTCACCACCAAGGTATGCTTCGATGCGTAGGAGTTCATTGTACTTTGCAGTTCTCTCCCCTCTCGCAGGGGCGCCCGTCTTTATCAGCCCTGTTCCGTACCCGACCGCAAGGTGAGCGATCGTCACGTCCTCTGTCTCGCCGCTCCTGTGGCTGATTATTGCTCTTTTATTGTTGAGATGGAGCACCTCAATTGCTTCCTCGGCCTCTGTAATAGTGCCTGCCTGGTTGACCTTGATTATTGCCCCGTCTACTGCTCCCTCACTAATCATTTCTGATATTATGCTTGCTCTCGTAACCGTTAGGTCATCACCTATGATGAGTACCTTGCCGGCCACCTTCCTCCTTAGCTCGGCGAAGTGGGCAGGGTCGTCTTCGCTAAATGGATCTTCTATACTGATTATGGGATACTCATCCACGAGCCCGGAGTAGTATTCAACGAGGTCGCCCGGGCTCAGAACTCTTCCATCGATCTTGTAGACACCGTCCCCACTTTCAAAGAACTGGGAGGCAGCTGCGTCGAGCGCTATCATGACATCGCCCTCACCGTATCCCGCACTCTTGATCGCTTCCACAAGAGCGTTTAGGGCCTCCCGCGTTTCCTTCATCGGGGGTGCGAAGCCTCCCTCATCGCCCACGTTTATTGCGCCTGCGCCGTACTTGGTCTTAAGCTCGTTCTTCAGCTGCTTATACACCTCAACAGCGATCCTTATCGCGTCGAAGAACGTGTCTGCCCCTACTGGCACTATCATGAACTCCTGAATCGCTAGCTCGTTCCCAGCGTGCGCGCCGCCGTTAATTATGTTCATCATTGGTGTCGGTAAGATCCGGGCCCTCCTCCCCCCTATGAACTCGAAGAGGGGTGTGCCAGCTGTATTTGCTGCAGCATTAATTACGGCTATTGACGTCGCTGTCGTAGCGTTCCCTCCTAGCCTGGACTTGTTGGGTGTTCCGTCGAGCTGTATGATTGCCCTGTCAACCTCGCGGAAGTAGAACGAGTTCATCCCAATGATCGCGGGCGCTATGTACTTCCTCACGGACTCTATGGCCTTCTGTACCCCCATGCCACCGAACGCTTTCCCACCGTCCCTCAGGTCAACAGCCTCTCGCTTCCCTCTTGACGCCCCTGCCGGGGCTATGCCAACACCCATTCCATCGTTTGTTTCGACCTCGACCTCGATAGTTGGGTTGCCTCGGGAGTCGAGAACCATTATCGCATTTACCGAGACTATCTCGAAGGGGTTGCTCAATTCGTACACCACCCATGGGTACCCTGTAAGGCCTTTATCTTATTCGGGCTACTGAAAGGACAGACCCTTTTTAAGGATTTCTAGGGCGCCCTCAAAGAGTGGGTGTGCAAAGAAAATGTCCTCCCTAACCGTTGACACTATAGAGAAGTTCGTCGGGCGTGAGGTTAAGGATCCTTACGGTCGTGTAGTTGGTAAGATGATATCGGTCCACACGGACGAGGAAGGCTTCGGAGTCGTGAAGTACGTGGAGATAGCGACCAACGACTTTGAGATCGCTAAGGTCGAGGCCAAGAGGCTCAAGGTCACCCCCGATGCCCTGCTCGTTATACCGGAGTGGAAGGTGGCAGCGATAGAGGTTGAGAGCAGGCTGGAGAGGGTTAGGAAGAGGCTTAACGCCGTCGACAACCTCTTCAGGCAGGGGAAGATACCTGCCAACATCTATGAGGAGATGAAGAAGTCCCTTAGCAACGCCTTCGAGAAGATCAAGGCGGAGGTCAAGAACGTGAAGGAAATGCTGAGGAAGAGGTACAGGGAGCTCGAGGTAAGGAACATGAGGCTCGACAGGGATATGGCCAACCTCCAGATGATGTTCATGAGCGGGGAGATCGATGAGGAGCCCTTCAAAAAGGCGTTCGAGTACATGGAGTCCCTAAAGAACTGGAACAAGGAGGAAATGGAGGACATAAACTCCCACAGGGCACAGATCGACAGACTAGAGCGCGAGGCAAGCGCTGTGAAGCCCGCAGCCCGCTCAGTCAGCGTCGCTAAGGAGGCTCCCAAGCCTGAGCAGCCCCTGAAGGTCCAGATAATCGACCCAGCAGCGCTAGAGACGGCCTAAGGGAGTGATCGGCCGGGCGGAGGGGGTGATGTGGCCTGACACCTGGTATTTTAAGCGGAGGGATTAGCGGTTTCTTCAACTGGATACTGAGGGGGCTGACCCCTAGCGAGGAGGCCAAGATAAGGGCGAGCATCCACGAGATAATCGTTAAGCTGAGGATGTATCAGGAGGAGGTAGCGATAGCTATCCAGAGGATGAAGAAGAGGTACAACATGCTGACACATAAGGCAGTAGATGCCTACATGCATAACCACAAGGAGAGGGCACTCATCTACGCAGACGAGCTCTACACTGTTAGGAAGCTCGCAGCCCACCTAAACGTGATTCATGTGGGCATAGAGAGGATAATCGAGAGGCTCGAGACAATAAGCGATGTATCCGACGTGGCGAACGTGATGGTCAACATATCGGGCCTGCTCTCCGGACTTAAGCCGTACGCTGAGGAAGTGATGCCGAGGCTGGCCCGCGCTATGGATTCGATAATAGAGCAGGTGAACAGCATCACCGCGTCGACATCCCCTGTTCACGAGGTCCCGGAGAACCCGTACATAGTTACTAGGGAGTCTGAGGAGGAGCTGAAGAGGATCAAGGAGCTGGTGAATGAGAAGATAGAGCAGACGATGCCGCTCACGGTCTTCGAGGTCGTTAAGAGGATGGGCGAGGGAAACGAGAAAGTCGGTGTCGTGGTGAGGGACAGTAACTCCGTCAAGGTTCCGGTGAAGGTGCCTAAGAAGCTAATGAGCCCCGAGGAAGTGGACAGGAAGGTGCTGGAGTACATAGTGGCTCATGGTGGCTTCATAGACGTTGCTGACGCTGCGAGTGAGATAGGGGTGCCGAGGGAGGAAATAAGGGCATCGCTTCACAGGCTCAAGAGCCAGGGTAAGCTTATCTTTTAGACAAATTATTCGATACCTAACTAGGAGAGGTGTTATGTGATGGCGGTCTCGTCAGCCGAGTACCTAGAAAATATCGCGCGCGGTTACGTCGTTCAGGCTCTCAAACTCGAGAGGCAGGGGGAGTATGGGAAGGCGGCGAAGTATTACAGGAAAGCTTCCAGTGTTCTTAGGAAGCTTGTGCAGCTCTATCCCGACATGGGCCTTGTTCACGTCTATAAGGAATGGATAGTCAGCTACGAAAGGAGGGCTAAGGAACTCGAGGCTATGGACAGAGAAGGGCTGAGGATAGGGGGTGGAGATAACTCACAGCAAGTTGCTTCAGAGGTAGAGAACATGATAGTTAAGGAGAAGAGCGGCGTTACCTTCGATGACATAGCGGATCTCGAGGAAGCCAAGGAGGCGATTAAGGAAGCAATAATATACCCCACCAGGAGGCCGGACCTGTTTCCGCTAGGGTGGCCAAAGGGCATCCTACTCTTTGGTCCCCCTGGCTGTGGCAAGACCCTGCTAGCAGCTGCGGTAGCGAACGAGATAGACGGTTACTTCATAGAGGTCGACTCAGCGTCCATAATGTCTAAGTGGTTAGGAGAGGCCGAGAAGAAGGTATCGGCTATATTCAGAAAGGCTAGGGAGTTGGCTGCCACGGGTAAACCAGTCATCATATTCATGGATGAGGTTGACTCACTGCTCGGCCACTTCAGTAATGAGGTCGGCGGGGAGGTCAGGGTGAGGAATCAGTTCCTTAAAGAGATGGATGGGCTGAACAGTAAGGGCAATAACAGGGAATTCGTTTACGTCATAGCCGCGACCAACAAGCCATGGAGACTGGACATAGGCTTCATCAGGAGGTTCCAAAAGAGGATCTACGTGCCGCTACCCAATAAGGAGGCGCGCATCAAGCTCTTCAAGCTCTTCACAAGAAAGATCAGGCTAGCGCCTGACGTAGACTTCGAGGAGTTGGCGAGGAGGACAGAAGGCTATACGGGACACGACATACAGCAGATCGTGATAAGGGCACACCTAAGGACCGTGAAGGAACTATTCCAGAGGACCGGCGGGAAGGGTGATGCAAGGCCTGTGACAATGCAAGACTTCCTCGAGGCTATAGAGGTGATCCGTCCGAGCGTCGCGCCGGGTGTGCTAAGCGCCTACGAATCCTGGTATGAGAAGTATAAGGCTGTCTAAGCTGGATTTGATATTTATAAATAGTATACACGCTTACACCCCCTCCCCCGGCCTTACCCCGGTATTACCTCTCTCTTCCAGAAGGTTCGAACTAAACGACTTCCGAGATTCATACATCTCTAAGATTTTTATGATAGGGTGTGGCGTTGCCAGACATAGCTAAGATCATCGTCGTCAAGAGAGACGGTAGAGAGGAGAAGTTCTCGCTTGAGAAGCTCAGGAGGAGTGTGCTGAAGGGGCTGAACTATGCCGGGATACCGGAGATGCTTGACGAGATCGTTGACGACGTTCTCTTCGAGCTCTCGGAGAAGAAGGATAGGAGGGTGTGGAGCGCCGAGATAGCTGACAGGGTTGAGAAGGCGCTGATCTCGAGGGTAGTTAAGGACTCTAGAACCGAGCTAGCGGCGAAGGCACTCCTTCTCGCCCGTATCTACAACCAGGTGTTTGGGAAGGGTAAGTGGGATAGGTTCGACCCCGTAGACGAGGGCCTCTCCTACTCAGCCCTCAGGGTACTGATTTCGAGGTACCTCCTCAAAGACGTCAAGACCTTCACGCTCCTCGAGACCCCCTCAATGATGTTTAGGAGGGTCGCTAAGCACATAGCCAAAGCAGACAGGATCCACTGTCTCGAGGCAGGCAACCCGGAAGATGTGTGTGATAGGCTGGCTACAGAAATGGAGGAGAAATACTACCGTCTTATGGCCGAGAGGAGGTTCCTCCCGAACTCGCCCACACTCATGAATGCTGGGACGAAGCTCGGGATACTCTCAGCGTGCTTCGTGGTGCCGGTCAGGGATGCGATGACCACGCCGGAGGGGGAGGGCATATATGATGCTGTGAGGGCACAGGCAATAATATTTCAGCAAGGTGGCGGCACAGGGTTCTCATTCTCCGAGATAAGGCCTCAGTGGGACGTCGTCGCATCAACCGCTGGGGCAGCTTCAGGCCCTCTATCATTCATGAGGATATTCGACCTCAACACGGACGTGATTAAGCAGGGAGGGAGAAGGAGAGGCGCCAACATGGGCATACTTCATGTGTGGCACCCTGACATCATGGCCTTCATAAGGTCTAAGCGCGGCCAGAGTAAGACGTTCCAGAACTTCAACATATCGGTCGGGATGTACGACTGGTTCTTCGACGCCCTCGCAGAAGGAAAGCCCGTACCCCTCATTAACCCGCGTCTAACAAGTATCGACGGCTCCCACGACTCAAGAAAATACGCCGTTGTGTGGGCTAGGCACAGGATAAGCGAGGAGTGGGTACAGGAAATTATCTTGAAAGAGTTGGAGGAGAGAGGTGGGTCAATAGCGCTGGACGAGACAGCGATCATAACATGGGACGAGGCGCTGGCAATAGCAGAAGCCAACGGAGCAATAAAAGAGTGGAAGGATCCAGCAGAAATATTCGAGGAGATCGTTAAGGGAGCGTGGGAATCAGGAGATCCAGGACTGATATTCATCGACGAAATAAACAGGAGACACCCCACATGGTACCTAGGAAAAATAAACGCCACTAACCCTTGCGGTGAAGAGCCTTTACTTGAATGGGAGTCATGCAATCTAGGGAGTATCAACTTAGAGAGGTATGTTGTTGAGAGGGATGGGAGACAGACGATTGATTGGGAAGGTCTCGCGAGGGATGTCGAGATAGCGATAAGGTTCCTTGATAACGTGATAACTGTGGCTAAGTACCCGCTGCCTCAGCTTGAGGAGGCAGCGAGGAGGGCTAGGAAAGTGGGGCTTGGTGTTATGGGGTGGGCGCATATGCTGATAAAGCTCGGAATACGTTACGACTCCGTAGACGCTGTTGTGTTAGCCAGCAAATTGGCCGAGTGGATAGCCTATAACGCGTACAAAGCGTCCATAAAGCTTGCTAAAGAAAGGGGCCCGTTCCCTGCCTGGAATCCCAAGCTCTACAGACCGTTCTGGAAGACTGCAAGACCTATTGAGAAACTACTGAAAATAGCTGGCGTTGAGGGAGTGCCCAGCGAGTTCGTTAAGGAGCTGATCAGTGAGCGCCCCGATGTTGATTGGGGTGCGCTTGAGGAGGAGATGATGAGGCACGGTATAAGGAACGCAACAACCCTCTCAATAGCGCCGACAGGGACCATAAGCATAATCGCGGGGACGTCCTCGAGCATAGAGCCGGTGTTCGCCCTAGCATTCATAAGGAGAGTGACCGTTGGCGAGTTCATAGAAATAAACAAGCTATTCCTCGAGGACCTGAGGAAGTTCGGCCTCGATGAGCCAGAGGTCGTGGAGGCGGTTGCCGAGACAGGGAGCATAGCACATAACGTGTTCATGCCTAGGCCCTTGAGACATAAATACAGAACAGCCCATGACATAGACCCTGTGTGGCACGTGTTGCATCAGGCGAGCTGGCAAACATACATAGACGCAGCAGTATCTAAGACCGTTAACCTAAGGCATGAGGCAACTATAGATGATGTAAGGCAGGTGTACCTGCTGGCGTGGGCCCTAGGCTGCAAGGGCATAACGGTGTACAGAGACAGGAGTAAGGAGACGCAGGTCATAACTTTTGGTGTGAAGGAGCTAAAGAGAAAGGAGAAACAGGAACTAAAGAAACTCTTGAAAGCCAAGCCTCAATCCGTTCAGCAGACAGGAAAACCTCCGATAAGCACTGATAATCCATCGTCGAGCGGAGGGACTCACCTCATCAAGCAAGTACCGCTATCAGAGCCTCCCACAAAGAGTAGCCGAATAAGGAGGCTGAATGTGAAGGTAGTGCTTGAAGAAGGTGACATAGGGGATTGTGCTACATGCGAATACTAGCCTGTGTTTAATATAACGCTTATGGATCAATTTAACTTGAATTCGTTTAAAATAAAAGCAGTTATTCTAAGAGGATCCTAAGTACGCCTTACTCACTGTCTATTATCTCCTTCTTGAGCTGGCTCAAGGTTCTCTTTATCATCTCTTTCCGTAGCGCCTCCTCAGAATGCCTCACAACAGCGTCCAGCAGGGCCTGCTCCGTAGGCAGGCCGATGAACTCAACTTTCCCATTAATGGCGATTGCGGGCACGCTGAACACGTTGTACTTATCCGCTATATCGGGGTTCTCGTACGCTTCCACGGTATCTGCTATTATTGCTTTATTGCCACTCAAGTACGAGACGTAAGCGAACATGTTAGCCATGAGGGCAGCGTACGGGCAGTATGGGCAGGTTGGGGTAACGACTACCTCTATGTGAACCTTACCCTTTAGAGCAGAGAGCTGCTCTATTGTCTCCTCCTCAAGGCCTGACTCGCCAGTACTCATTCTTAGGATTGTCTCTATGAGCCCGTTTACCTCCTCGCCTGCGGGCATCCCGGTATATCTTATGAAGCCCTCGATCATCGCCACTGTCGGCACCCTTGAAACATTGAATTTCCGAAATAGCTCATCATCCTGTCCTCTCCTTGCTACTATATGGCGAATTAGGGGTTTTCCGTCTCTTACGGGTGCGGAGTTCGATATTATTTCAATGAGTTTAATGGTGTTGTTACAGTATCTGCACTTGTCACCCACGAACGTGTATATCTCCACTGGGTCTCTCATTTCGTTCAGTATCTCACTCAGTGTCTGTATATCGTCCTTCGTTAGATGTATCTCAAACATTGAGTCCACGGCCGGGCTTATTTCTGTGGTCATTCTATCACCGCCCCTCATCAACCGTTAACTGTGTTAAAAATGTTTCATCTGTCTTCAGAGCACTTGCTCAACAGCTACTTTGATAGATTTTCTAACGTTCCTGAGCCAGTCTTCTCGACTTAGGTTAAGGTCTAGATAAGTGGCCTTTACGTTGAAGTACGGAGGCCCAATCCTTGAAACGAGCGTTATGACCCTTCCATCATGATTAATCTTGTAGCCCTCCGCAGGAACCTCATGGCCCCTTATTACGTACTCGATCTTAAACCTCTTGTTTACCCATCTTGTGAGCCTTCTCCCAAACAAGTAGCCTATCCCCCTAGGTGAGGGCGCTCTCACGATCTCTCTTTCTATTGGATCGTTCCAGAGTATCTCCGCTCTTATTATTCTTTTATCCGTAGGACCCATACCGCCTAGGTATTCCTGAAGCGTTGCTGCCCTATCATACGTAGTTGTCGGCAACCCGCCGTGCAGCAAGAGAACACTCCTCTCCAGTAGGGCCGTCAAGGGCATGATATAGAAGAGTTTCTCGAACTCTAAGTTGAGCTCGTTACCTCTCCTGAGCCCGTACCTCCTTATGAGTTCGTCAGGGAAGTCATGGGGAGCGACCCTAAGATCAGGTGTTGATTCATGGTTTCCGCGAAGAACGGTCACGCTCTCTGGGAACTCCAGCTTTAGTTTGAGTACGGACGCCAGTACCTCCACCTGATTCGGTCCTCTATCAACATAGTCGCCAAGAAACACTAGGTGGGTATCCTCCTTCCTAAGTTCCTCGACAGAGACCTTCTCAAGAATGCGGAGTTCTGTGCCTAAATCGCCGTGAATATCCCCGAGCACAATGACACGGTTTCTGTTCGCTATTTCTATGAAAGGGTCACGTCTCTTACGCCACTCCTCCCTGAAAAGATCTATCGCTTCATTCACAAGGTGTCTGAGAGCGTCGGGATCGTTGCATATATCAATATAGCGTTTGACTAGCTCGCTTACCTGGTACACGGTTAGTTAACCTCCCTTATCTTTTGTATTCTCAATAACCCACTCAATATAGGGTTTATGGCCCCCAACCACATCAACGAATATTAGCTCAGGAATTTCGTAAGGATGCTCTTTCTCGAATACCTGCCTTACTCTATTGATTAGGTCTTTCCTTGTCTTAATTATCATTAGCGATTCTCTGTCCTCAACTATCTCGTTCTTCCATATATAGATGGAGCGAATTCCTGGAATCACGTTAACGCATGCAGCTAGGCCTTCCTCAACGAGTTTCTTTGCCAGAGCCCTAGCGACGTCCTCGTTAGGCGCCGTCGAGAACCCGACAACTACTGAGGCTTCATCCTCACTCATCCCCCTCACCTAGAATACATTAGGCCGAGGCTCTCATAACAATTAGGGTTTGGATGCTCGGTGCCGATGAGATCTCTAGGCTAGCATGCGGCGCGGTATCGATGGATGAGGTTTTCTCTGTTCTTGCCTATGCATCAACTTCTGCAATAAAGGTCGTTTCCCTCGAGTTCTCCGTTGAAGGCTGTGACTACCTTAAGCAGGCTCGGCTAATAATATCAGTACCCCTCGATGAGGCCGTTGCTGAATGGGTCGGCTTCGAGGCGTGGCTGCCCCCGGAAGTTCCTGCCAAGGACTTCATTACGAGAGCCTACAACGAGCTGGTGGGCCGGGGCTTCTCTGTTACGATGAGTAAGGATGGTGTATTCATTCACAAGGAGAGGGTACGGAATGTGTGCCTCAGAACCCTCGTTGAAGAAATATGCAAGGTTGTTGAGGGCAGAGCACCTAGTAAAATCGAGTACCGCGGTTATTCGGTGATGGAGGAGTGGTAGGTAAGCTGTATCTGGTTGGGTGCGGGCTTACCCCGGATCTGATTACGTTAAGGGCACTCACTGTTGCTAGGGAAGCGGATCACGTCTTTGTGGACTCATACACCAGCAGGCTCCTGGGCGACGGACTAGCTAAACTCGAGGAACTAATAGGTAGGAAAGTTGAGGTTCTGGGCAGATCAGATCTCGAGGAGGGCCTCACAAAGAAAGTGCTCCCCCTCGCCTCCACAAGGCGTGTCGCGTTACTAGTCGTTGGTGATCCCCTGGTCGCCACTACCCATAACGCGATAGTGGTTGACGCTGTGAAGAGAGGGATAGACGTGGAGGTTGTGCCGGGGGTAAGCATAGTTCCTACAGCCCTCACTCTATCAGGTCTGATGATCTATAAGATGGGCAGGATCGCAACAATAACCTACCCGGTTCACGGGGTCCTTAGTGAGCATCCCTACAACGTACTGAAAGACAATGACGAGAGAGGTCTTCACACACTGTTCCTTCTCGAGATGGACGCCGAGAAAGGTTACTATATGAGGGTTCCCGAGGCTATCGAGATCCTATACAAGTTGGAGGAAAGAAGAGGGGAGGGCGTTGTTTCCCCGGAGAGATTAGCTGTCGCTGTTGGGGCATTAGGTGATAGGGAAAGGCAGAGGGTGTGCCCAGGTACCTTGGGCGAGCTCATGGGCTTCGATGCTGATGTGCCCCACACTCTAATAGTTGTATCGCCGAAACCACACTTTATGGAGGAGGAGGCGCTGGATGCCGCCAAACGAATGCTCTGCAAGTGATGCCTCACGTGTCTGGACCTACATTAAGATGGTGAAGAATGCCCTGTCCCAGGTGAGTCCAGAGGGGCTCAGTAAGGAGGTTCGGAGAATCTATGACCTCGCATCACTCTACGTCAAGGACGCGGAATACTACCTTGGCCTCGGTGACTGCATAACGTCTACATCATGCATTGCCTACGCCGAGGGCTTGCTGGATGCCCTGAGGATGCTGGGCCACATAAGAATAGAGTGGGTGAGGGAGAGGCCGAAGAGGGTCTTAGTGGGTGGTACGTTCGACATCATACACCCAGGGCACATACACTACCTCAGGGAGGCGAGTAAGCACGGGCTCGTCTATGCCGTGGTTGCTAGGGACGTTAACGTCGAGAGGATCAAGGGGAGGAGGCCAGTGATGCGTGAAGATGAGAGGCTCGCTATTGTGTCATCGATAAGGTACGTTTACAAGGCAGTGCTCGGCCACGAGTCAGACTTCGGCGAGACGATAAATAGGCTGCGTCCAGACCTCATCGTTTTGGGCCCGGATCAGCCGGTAGATGAGGTATTTCTCGAGGGTATAGCGAGGAGGTATGGTCTCGCATTCGACGTTGTTAGGCTGAAGAAGAGGGTCGGCGGTCAGCACATGGCGTCACGCGAATACATTAAGCTATTGAAGGAGAGGTTATGCAGAGAATAGAGCGATGATGTAGGGTGCAAACGCTGATGTGTGATGCATGACTAAGTTCTGAGCTCGCTACAATCAAGGACTAAGGCTTTGGTGGTGAGGAGAAAATGTGTTACACCGCGGAGGCTTACTTACTCCTGGCGCCGCGCTTTCTGCCGGTCCTCCTAGCGGCTATGTGACCAACCTTCCTTCCAGGCGGGGCGTTCCTCGAGACCGTTGACGGTATTGATACGCTCTGGTGTGAGCCGCCTCCGAACTTGTGGGAGACCACGTTCATAGCAACACCCCTTACCCTAGGCCACTTGTGTGCCTTGGATCTCCACTTGTAGTAGGCGTTCCCAGCTTTCAGCAGAGGCTTCTCGTTTTTACCGACGCCGGCAGGCACACCTATGGTTGCCCTTGCCCTGCTCAGTATCATCTTATCCTTACCGCTCGGCAGCCTCACTATGGTGTACTCGCCGGACCTACCGACTATGAGCGCGTAGCTGCCGGGCGCCCTAGCCAGCTTTCCACCATCCCCGGGCCTGAGCTCGATGTTGTAGACCTTAGTACCCTCGGGTATATTGCCTAGGGGCAGGGTATTCCCTACGGAGAGGGAGGCGCCAGGGCCTATCTCCACAACTTGCCCGACGTACATCCCCTCAGCAGCGGGTATGTAGTACTCCCTCCCGTCCTCGAGTTCTATCCTCGCGAGCGGCACCCACCTGCCGGGGTCGTGCACGAGCTCCATGACAACGCCCCTAAGCGTCTCGTCCGTCAGTGGTGGGTACTTAGCATCAGCAACCTTCCTATGACTCGGGCTCCTAAACACCGACCCGCCTCGACCGGCCCTCTGCTGCAGGATCCTCTTACCCATGCGTTACCACCCCAAACAAGTTACAACAGACCTAGCCTGGTAGCTATTTCGTGGGCCTTATACTCCGGTGCTAGCTTCACATAGGCCTTCTTCTCTCCCCTGGGCGTTATGAGTGTCCTCACCTTAGCTACCTTTACCTCGAACATGTCCTCGACGGCTCTCTTTATGTCGTGCTTGTTGGCCTTCAGGTCAACTATGAAGGTCAGCGTGTTCTGCTCCTGAATGAGCTTTATCGCCTTCTCCGTAGCTACGGCCCTCAGTATTATCTTTGTTGGGTCCTTCACGGCGTGACCACCTCGTACTTCTCGCTCAGCTTCTCAAGGGCTGAGCTAGTTATAATAGTTAGGCGCCCTGGCTCACCGCCGGGTGCTAGATGAAGGATGCTTAGGTTATCCGGTGTGGCCACGTCGACGCCCGGCAGGTTCCGTACCGCCTTTATGACTGGTGAGTCATACGATGATACCACGATCAGGATGGATCTGGGCTCTACGTACCGCCTCCCACGCATCTTGCCCTTACCTGCCCTTACCCTTGTCTTTTCCTTAGCCCTCTCCACGTCCTCCCACACACCTAGCTTCATCAGGACCTCCTTGGCCTTGGCCGTTTTCTCTATCTTCTCGAAATCATCAACAACGATCACTGGCAATGATTCGGCAGAGAACCTGTGGCCCCTGGCCCTAACAAGCTCCGGTATCGCTGTCGCCGAGAGTGCTGAGAGTATCGCTTTTATGCGCTCCTTCTTGTTAATTCTCTCATGAAGTACTTTCTCAACCCTTGGCGGGTGGGCCAGGCGCCCACCACGGACGTTTGGGGCGAGAACCGCCCTTCCGTTGTCCAGCCTGGGGACCCTGGCCACGCTGTGGCCAATACCCCACGACTCGCCAGCCCTCCTGTTGCCAGCCATCGGGTCCCTGCCTTTAGGCTGAAGCCTCGCCGTGTGGGCAGAGTGGAACGCCCTCCTTATGAGGTCCTTCCTTATTGGAAGCCGGAAGATAGGTGGTAGCTCGATCTCCTCCACGACGCCCCCATCTAATCCCCTGACCACGGCCTTCCTTTCTTCCGAAAGACTCAGTGTGAATACGGTTCTCATCTCAGTCACCCCGGGCCTCTCATATCTTGCTCTCTAGGCTTATGTAGACTATTTTTGGCGGCTCCTCTGGGGCCCAGTCCGGTGGCCTCACAGGCCACCTAAGCACTAGGGGCCTCTTCGGCGGCCCCTGCACGCTCCCGGCCAACACAACGAAGTCGCTCCTCACTATCCCGTAGTGGGGGAAGCCACCCTTCGGAGTTATTGTTTCGATCGATGCCCTAGCCAGCTCTTCCTTACCCAGCTCCACACCCTCCTTGCACGCCTTCAGGCAGTACTCATTGCAGAGGAAGCCTGTCTGCGCGACCTTCCTGTCCTTACCCTCGGCCAGGGTGAAGGAGGTGTTGCAGCACATCATCAATATCCTCTTATTATACTCTGTCCTCCTGTGGAACCCCATCTGACCCGCCTGCGGGGTCGGGCTTATGGCGCCTATGCCAGGCGACCTCGAGCCTATCCTCCTGCTCCCCTTCCTGTGCTTGTGCCACCTCGGGAGCTCCTTGACGCCGAACCTCTTGATCACTCCCTGGAAGCCCTTGCCCTTTGTCACCCCTATGACGTCGGTGAAGAAGCCCGGCTTGAGCACGTCGCAAACCCTCACCTGCTTGCCGAGCATTCCGAAGGCGTACTCTACCCTATCAGCTAGTTCACCGCCGCCAATAGCGACCTCTATTATGTCGGGAGCCTTCTTGCTCAGGCCTCCGGCTAGTTTTGGCTGTGAAGCGAGTATGAGTGAGACCCTGGATAGGTAGTCCTTATACTCCTCGACCTTCTTCCTGGCTTTCTCAACGTGGTCTTCGGGGATTGACAGGGTCTTCACGCGCCTCCAGACCTCGAGTTCCTTGGGAGGCACCGCCCAGGCCTCCGTGAGTGCCCTGTTTGCTGTCCCGTACTTAATGTAGAACCTCGCCCCCAGCACCACCATCGGCGGTACCTCGACCACGGTCACCGGCACAAAGATCTCCTTACCATGTGTCGGGGTACCGGCCCTGTCATCGATCATTAGTACGTGGGTCATCCCGGCCTTATAGCCGAGGAGGGCGAGGGGCCTCGGTTCGGGGAAATCAACTACTGGCCAGCTCCGTATCCTAGGCACGAACTCAGCGGCTCTCTTCCTCGGCCTAACGCCGAGACTCCCTCGCCTCGGTGCCGAGAACTTCCTTCTTGCCATAGCTTCCGCACCACGCTACCACTCAACTTGAATAAGTCCTTTAAAGACTTTCTCGGTTATCAGTTCTGGTTCTTCATCACAGTTCAGAACTCGGCAAACACATCATCTACTCTGAGATTGAGGTCAGCCTTAATATCCCCGCAGGTAGACACTCCGCGGTGGTGCGGATGGGCGGTAAGCAGAGAACAACCTTGTTCATGGGCTTCGGTAGGGAGGAAAAGACCTCTCAGCAGCAGAGCTCGGGTAAGGAGAAGAAGGGTAGGAAAGGAAAAGGTAAGAAGAGGTAGTCACGTTAACAAAAAGCATCATAAACGGGCAACGCTACCGAACGGTTAAGATGATGTTTTGATGTGAGGGATGAGTTACGGCGTTCAGGTGGCCGCCAAGCAAGAGGGAGGACTTAGTTAGGGTATTCGTGCCCTCCTCGATAGTCTCGACCGAGCCCTCAGATGATGAGAAGGTTAGGGAACTCTCACGCCTCGCTAGGGCGATGGCGGTGTTCAAGGTTGACGAGATCGTCGTCGTGGGCATCGGGGGTTACGAGGACGATGCCGGGCTCGTTGACCTCATCCTCAACTACGTCGTCACTCCCCCGTATCTTAGGAGGGTGATATACCCCCTCAAGCCGGAGCTGAGGTTCGCAGGGCTAACCAAGCCCTTGGCCATATACACCCATAACCCAACCAACGAGCCGCCCCGGAGGGGCCAGCTAAGGGAAGGAATCGTGACGCGGTCATGGGGTATGAGAGCTAAGGCCTACGTAGGGCTGAGGAACGAGTGCGTTGTTCAATCATCCAGGGAGTTGAGCCCAGGTCGGAGGATCCTGGTGAGGATCGAGAGCGTTAACCCGCTTAGGTGCGTCGAGGTTAGCAGGGACGATGTTGAGGAGTACACGGGCTACGTCGTAAGTGTTGTTGGCCAGGATCATGTCAGGAGAGCTTTGAGGGGGTGCTTCACCGTTAATGCCACAAAGAGGGGGGCCCCAGTAACCAATAGGAGGATAGCTGAGAAGATCGTGAGCGGGTGGAGGGGCGCTGGCTGCATAAACCTCATGTTCGGCGACCCGAGACACGACTTCGACGAACTCGTGGACTTCAGGCCCGGTCTGAACGTTAACTTCATACCGGGGCAGGGCACGCTGACGGTGAGGTCCGTTGAGGCCGTCTGGGCTACGCTATCTATCCTTAATTACTTATATGAGGTAAGGGGCGAGTGAGCTTTAAAAGGTGGGCAATGCAAAGGTTGGCGGTGCAGAGCAGGTGTCGAGCGACCTAGGTATAGAGATACCGCCCGAGTGGAGGAGGTTCAGATACAGGGGCAAGACCCTAGAGGAGCTCCTGAGCATGAGCATGGACGAGTTCATCGAGCTACTGCCTGCGAGGGCGAGGAGGTCCCTCCTGAGGGAGTCGAACCCCGCTGTTCAGCAGAGGAGGGCCGAGATGGGGATTAAGGAGTCGCCGAGGATGAAGCTCTATAGGAAAGTGATGAAGGCTAGGGAACTCATGAAGCAAGGCAAGAACGTCGTGATAAGGACTCATGTGAGGGACGCTATAATCCTCCCGATTATGGTCGGGATGACGTTCGAGGTATACAACGGTAAGGAGTTCGTGAGGTTCAGGATAACGCCTGAGATGATAGGCCACTACCTCGGCGAGTTCTCGCACCCGACGAAGGCAGTGCAGCATGGCGAGCCGGGCCTAAAGGCAACCAGGTCCTCGCTGTTCGCCGCGATGAAGTAAGGCCTAACCCTCCCTATACTCCCTCCATTTTCTCAGCAACCTCCTCAGCAGATGCGGTGTTATCAGTACACGTGTGTCGTTATCGCCCCAGACGATCCTCGTGTCGTATATCCTCGTGACCTCCTCTGGAAACAACTCCCTAAGCTTCTTCCTCTTCTCTTTAGTTAAGTCAATCTGAGAGTAGGTAATGTCGTCTATCTCACCATACCTTATAGTAATAGCGGATTCTCTCCCTCTCTTGGAGACTATGGTGAGCTGAGAGAAGTGAAGCGATCCCTTTCTCCTATGTGTGGTCATCACCGGCTCGCGGACGTACTTAACGGCTACGGAGTCCTCCCTGAAGTCTAGGAAGCAGGGAAAAACTATCCTCTCGATTACGACGTAGCAGGAGCGCCTCATCCCTTAGCCACACCTATGGGCCTCAGCCTGGCCACGAGCTTAGCTATCTTGACCTCGTGGGTCACCATCACGACCCTGTCAACGTCCTTGTACGCCCCGGGGGCCTCCTCAGCTATGACCCTGGCGGTCGCTGCCCTCAGGTATATGCCCTTCCTTAGGAGCTCCTCCGTTATCTGCCTCGGGCGGTATGTCCTCACCGCGGCGTGCCTTGACATCCACCTGCCAGCACCGTGTGCTGAGGAATAGAACGTCCTGGCCCCCTCTGGCACACCGACCATGACATAGCTGGCGGTGCCCATGGAGCCCGGTATTAGGACGACCTGACCATATGGCCTGTGATCAGCGGGTATCTCGGGATGGCCGGGCGGGAACGCCCTGGTCGCTCCCTTCCTGTGAACGACTAGTTTCATCCTCTTTCCGTCGATGACGTGCTCCTCAATCTTAGCTATATTGTGGGCGACGTCGTACACTATCCTCATCCCGAGGGCGTCAGGGTCCCTGTGGAAGACGTTCCGGAAGCTCTCCCTAGCCCAGTGAGTTATGAGCTGCCTATTGGTCCACGCGTAGTTGGCAGCAGCAGACATGGCTGCGAAGTAGTCCTGGCCCTCCCTAGAGTTGATCGGTACTGACGCAAGCTCTCTGTCGGGCGGCCTTATGCCGTACTTCCTCATCGCCCTCTCCATTATCATTAGGTAATCGCTGGCAACCTGGTGCCCTAGACCCCTTGAGCCCGTGTGAATCATCACTGTCACCTGGCCCTCATGCGTTATGCCTATGGCCTTTGCTACCTCCTCGTCGTAGATCTTGTCAACAACCTGCACCTCCAGGAAGTGGTTGCCCGCGCCCAGCGTCCCTAGCTGGGGAGCACCCCTCTGCTTCGCCCTCCTGCTCACCTTTGTTGCGTCAGCGGTTCTCATGTGGCCCTTCTCCTCGATGTGCTCGGGGTCGTCGGCCCAGCCATAGCCCTTCCTTATGGCCCAGTCAACACCCTCCTCAAGAACACGGTCGAGCTCGTCTATGCTTAGCCTCACCCTCCCCCTAGAACCCACACCCGAGGGTATGTTGCGGAAGAGTTCGTCAACGAGCTCCTTTATCTTTGGTCTCACGTCTTTCTCATCCAGGTCCGTCCTGATGAGCCTGACACCGCAATTGATGTCATAGCCTACCCCGCCAGGCGAGATGACGCCGTCCTCGTAGCTTATGCCTGCCACACCCCCGATCGGGAAGCCGTACCCCTGGTGCCCGTCCGGCATCACGTACGTGGAGACCTGGACACCGGGCAGACAAGATATGTTGGCCGCCTGCTCAAGGGTTCTGTCACCCTGCATCTTCTTTAGGAGCACTTCGTCAGCGAATATCGTGGAGGGTACTCTCATGCACGGCTTATACTTCTTCGGTATCACCCACGTATAGCGATCAACTCTCTGAAGCGGTACGTGGTGGCTCATCATAACACCCGAAAGGGGTGTTCATGCGGGGTAATAAGGAGCTTTAGCTTCCTAGACCATCACCGCAGGCGGTGAGTCAGGGAGAGTACCTTATTTATACCCCTGTGGAAAGAGCACTAGGCAGTGGGCGATGGGATATGCCAGTCTGGCACTACTCAGTAAAGGAAGTGGATGAGGAGAGAACGGCTAAGGCCATGAGCTGGGATCAGCCGGTGTCCTTGAAGGAAGCGTACGAGATAATGAAGATCATCAGGGGGATGAGGCTGAACGACGCGATTGATTTTCTTAAGAAAGTGATAAGGAAGGAGACGCCGGTGCCTTACGTTAGGTACAAGAGGAAGGTGGCTCATAAGCGGGGCCTGGCGAAGGCGTTCCCTAAGTGGAAGACTCCGATAGGCCGGTACCCCGTGAAGACCGCTAAGGCCATACTCAAGCTCCTCGAGAACGTCAGGAATAATGCCGAGAACAAGAACCTGGATGTGGATAGCCTCGTGATTATCCATATAGCGGCCCATAAGGGCCCCGTACTGAAGAGGTACATGCCCAGGGCCTTTGGTAGGGCCACACCTAAGTTCGGCACAACTGTCCACATGGAGGTCATCGTTAAAGAGGTTCTCTCCAAGAAAGAGGGAGGTGCGAGGAGGTGATGATGAGTGGCTAGGGTGAATATAAAGAAGTACTTTATTGAACTCTCTAAGCTCAGGATAAAGATTGACGAGTACCTGGCCAAGAACTTCATGAGGGCTGGCTACTCCCACATAGATCTAATAACGACTCCTCTGGGCACGAGGATAGTTATCTACGCCGACAGGCCGGCCCTCATCATCGGGAGGAGGGGCCAGACCATAAAGCGCCTCACCGAGGTATTCCGCAAGCACTTCAAGCTCGAGAATCCCCAGATAACCGTGACTCAGGTACCTGACCCAGACCTCAACGCCAGGGTCATGGCCCAGCGCCTCGCCATAGCGATAGAGAGGGGCTACCACTTCAGGAGAGCGGCGTTCGTCACGGTTAGGAGGGTACTGGGTGCTGGCGCCGTGGGCGTCGAGGTCATCGTCAGCGGGAAGCTTACCTCGGAGCGCGCTAGGTACGAGAAGCTCAGGTTCGGCAAGGTCTACAAGAGCGGACACCATGTCGAGCATCTCGTGGACAGGGCCGTCGTTCACCTCCTAAGAAAACCCGGCATGTACGGTATACAGGTGACTATAGTAAAACCCGGCGAGCCCGACGACATCGTTAGGATAAGAACCCCGGAGGAGATAGCCGCGGAGGCCGGTCCAGCTCCGGAGGAGGGGGGTGAGGCTGCGTGAGCCTCTCGCCGGAAGAGATACGGAAGATGAGTAAGGAGGAGAGGGAAAAGCTACTCCGAGAGCTCAGGATAGAGCTGATAAAGCTGAGGACTCAGGCCAGGGTCGGCACTCTACGTAATATCGGCAGGCTAAGGGTCGTGAGAAAGAACATAGCTAGGATACTTACGATAATGCGTGAGGAAGAGCTAGGGGGTAAGTAGGGTTGAGGAGAACTCGAAGGAACCTACCCTATCATGAATTAATAGGTTTGGAAGTTATTGTGAAGGAGCACGTAGACCCTACCTTGAGGGGCTTGAGTGGTAGGGTCGTTGACGAAACGAGGAATACATTGGTTATTGAGTCAGTGGATGGGAGGGAGAGGATCGTGCCCAAGCACGGTGGTGTATTTGTTTTTAAGCTTGGTGCCCGCGAAGGGGTAGAGCTGGCGGGCACCTCAATAGAGGGTAGGCCTGAGGACAGGCTTAAGAGGTATGGGAGGTGAGCGGTGTGGCGCGTGCAAGAACTCGTGATGTGGGGATCAGGTATCCGGGGCTTAAGCCGCCGGAGAAGGTCTGTGATGACCCTAAGTGCCCATGGCACGGCAGCCTAAAGGTTAGGGGTGGTCTGCTGGAGGGCGTGGTAGTCAAGACTAAGATGAAGAAGGTAGTGGTTGTTGAGAGGAACTACCTGGTCTATGATAGGAAGTACATGAGGTACGAGCGCAGGCGCTCAAAGATACACGCGTATCTACCTCCATGTATCGATGTAAAGCCGGGTGATACGGTGCTTATTGGTGAGACCAGGCCCTTAGCGAAGTCCGTTGCGTGGGTGGTGCTAGGAGTCGTTAAGAAGGGCGGGGGTGTTGCCTGATGCCGAAGAAGAAGATAGCGCAGTTTAGTAGGCGAGGTTATTCTCCCGGAATAATAGTTGGGACGAGGCTGAGGGTGGCCGATAACAGTGGTGCGAAGGAGGTCATGGTCATAGGCGTCCCTGGCTTGAAGACAAGGGCAAGGAGGATACCTTTCGCCACTGTCGGGGACATGGTTGTTGTGACTGTGAAGAAAGGTAAGGCGGATCTAGTTGGTCAGGTGATGAACGCAATAATAGTGAGGCAGAAGAAGCCTTATAGAAGGCCGGACGGCACCTGGGTGGTGTTCGAAGATAATGCCTGTGTCATAGCAAAGCCGGACGGTAGCCTGAAGGGCAGTGAGATAAGGGGGCCGGTCGCGAAGGAGGCAGCTGAGCGCTGGTCGAGCGTGGCACAGTTGGCATCAATAATTGTTTGAGGGGAGGTGAACTCGATGCCGTCAATAAAGCCCAGTAAGCAGAGGCTTGAGATATATAAGGCACCGCTTCATAAGAGACGCAAGTTCTTCAATGCTCCCCTCTCGAAGGAGCTGAGAGAGAAGCTGGGAGTCAAGAGGCTTCCCGTTAGGGCGGGCGATGAAGTACTCATAATGAGGGGCTCGTTCGCTGGGAAGGTGGGTAAAGTTGTTAAGGTTGACCATAAGAGAGTGAGGCTCCACATAGAGGGCGTGATGATTAAAAAAGCTGATGGAACACCTGTCTATTACCCGATCCATCCGTCCAATGTAATGATTGTTAAGGCCGACATAAGTGATGATGTGAGGAAAAAAATAATTGAAAGAAGAAAGAAAGTTAAAGAGTCCCCTACTGAGGAGAGTACAAGGTCAGAGGAAGGTGAGGGTGAGGAGTAATGGCTAGAATGGGTGGTAGGAGGCACCTGACGAGGTTCGCGGCACCGAGGTTCTGGCCTATCCTAGTTAAGGAAAGGCACTGGGCAGTGAAGCCAGCGCCTGGCCCGCACCCTCTGGAGCGCTCATTCCCGCTCCTAGTCGTTGTTAGGGACATACTTGGCTACGCCAGCACCGCGAGGGAGGCGAGGAAGATCATTGCAGAAGGCCACATCAAGGTCGACGGCAGGGTCAGGAGGGACTACAAATTCCCGGTAGGTCTCATGGACGTCATCGAGATAGTAGATACACAAGAGTTCTTCCGCGTCGTCCCGGTACCTGTTAAGGTTATGACACTCGTCCCCATACCAAGGGAGGAGGCTTCCTTCAAGCTCTGCAGGATAGAGAATAAGACCACGGTCAAGGGAGGGCACATACAGCTCAACCTCCATGACGGCAGGAACATACTTGTGAGGGTGTCTGACCCAACAAACCCCGAGGAGGACATATACAAGACCATGGGTACCGTGAAGATCTCGCTACCTAACCAGGAGATCCTTGACTACATACCTCTTGAGGAGGGTGTGACCGTGATCATAATAGGAGGAAGAAACGTCGGTAAGGTTGCGAAGTTCGTCAGTGTGTCTGAGGGCATGAGGAGATACAGGAAGATCGTGACCCTGAAGGACCTCGCTGGCAATGTGTTCTACACAACCCTAGACAAAATAATGGTTATAGGCAGGGAAAAGCCTGAGATAACGCTACCGGAGGGTGCGCTGAAATGACGTTCGTAGTAAGAAAAGTAAGGCCTGCGCTGGATGAGGCAACCATAGAGAGCGTGATCCAGAGATGGAGCAAGAACCCCATGCTTAAGCCCAGGCTAGCTAAGGTAGTCATCAACATAGGTGTTGGAGAGTCCGGCGAGAGGCTGCAGAAAGCTGTCCAGGTTCTTCGGGAGTTAACAGGGCAAGAGCCCTCGATAAGGAGGGCTAAGAGAACAGTTAAGGGGTTCGGCATAAGAAAGGGTGAGCCCATAGCTGCCGTTGTAACCCTCCGCGGGCAGAAAGCTATGGAGTTCCTTCAGAAGGCACTTGAAGCCGTTAACTGGAGAGTGAAGGCCTCGAGCTTTGACGACTACGGCAACGTATCGTTCGGTATAGCCGAGCACATCTCGCTCCCCGGCGTGAAGTATGACCCTAACATAGGCGTGTTTGGGATGGATGTCGCGGTGAAGATTGAGCGCCCAGGCTACAGGGTAATGAGGAGGAGAAGGGCGCGCTCAAAGATCCCGAGAAGGCACAGGGTCAACAAGCTCGATGCAATGGTTTATTTCATAAAGGAGCTAGGTGCGCAGGTGGTGACCTATGGGTAAGTACAGGACACCGATAATAAGGAAGTATGGTAGGGGCGTGCAGGTCTGCCAGAGGTGCGGGTCTAGGGACGCTGTGATACAGAAGTACGGGCTGTATCTATGCAGGCAGTGCTTCAGGGAGATAGCCCTGGAGCTGGGATTCAAGAAGTACAGCTGAGGGGTGGTGGCGGATGGTATCGACAGACCCTCTGGCAAACGCTCTCTCAACAATAATGAATAACGAGATGAGGGGAAATAGGGAGGCACTCATAACACCGGCATCCAAGCTAATTGCTATGGTACTGAGGGTAATGCAGAAGTACGGCTACATCGGAGAGTTCGAACATATAGACGACGGCAGGTGGGGCAAGATAAAGGTGCAGCTCCTCGGCAGGATAAACAAGGTCGGCGTCATAAAGCCCAGGATCTCGGTAACCTATAGAGAGCTTCGAGAGATGCCTGCCTGGCTGAGGAAGTACCTGCCCTCAAGAGACATAGGGATACTGATTATATCGACCTCCCAAGGAGTCATGTCCCATAGGGAGGCCTTAGAGAGGAGGATCGGCGGCATACTCCTTGCGTACGTCTACTGAGGGGTGAATAGGATGGTGCGGCTGGTACACATAGTGAAGGAGGTGCCGGTTCCGGAAAACGTAGAGGTGAGTATAGAGGGTAAGAGGGTCACGGTCAGTGGCCCTAAGGGGACGTTAACGAAAGACTTCAGCTACGCGAGAGGTGTGATGATAAAGTACGACCCTAACGAGAAGCGAGTCATTGTTGAGTCATACTTTGCCAAGAGGAAGCAGAAGGCGGTTACCTTCAGCATAGCCGCCCACATAAGGAACATGATAGATGGGGTGACAAAGGGCTTCAGGTACAGGATGAAGATAGTGTTCACGCACTTCCCGATCACCGTAAGGATAGATGAAGAGAACAAGATCGTTTACATAGAGAACTTCCTCGGAGAGAGGAAGCCCAGAGAAGCAAGGATATACGGAAACGTCAAGGTGAGGCTGGAGGGCAGGAACGACGTCATCGTTGAGGGCATTGACATAGAGGAGGTAGGGCAGACAGCCGCCAACATAGAGCTCGCCACAAAGGTGAAGGACAGGGATCCGAGGATCTTCGTCGACGGAATCTACATATACAAGCGGGAGTACATGGAGGGAGGTGAGGAGGTGTGAGCGACCTAAAGAAGATCAAGGAGCTGATAGCGAGGAAGAAGAAGCCGGAATTCTACAGGAACCAGTGGTGGAAGTTCTGGAAGTTCGAGAACAAGCTCAAGTGGAAGAAGCCGAAAGGAAACGATAACCCGATGCGCCTCAAACTAAAGGGCTACCCACCCGTTGTCTCAGTCGGCTACAGGACCCCCAAGATAATAAGGGGTCTTCACCCAAGCGGGCGCAAGCCTGTCGTCATTCATAACGTTGCAGAACTCGAGGGCCTGAACCCTGAGGAGGTAATAGTGTACGTATCCGGTAAGGTAGGTCTCCGTAAGAAGGAGGCCATAGTGAGGGCGGCCCTCGAGAAGGGCTTCATGGTAGCTAATGCCGGGAGGTGAGCGGTGATGACTGACCTCAGTCTCCAGAAAAGGCTTGCGGCCGAGGTGCTCGGCGTAGGTGTTTCCAGGATAAGGTTCAACCCTGAGCGCCTTGAGGAGATCGCAGAGGCATTCAGCCGCGAGGACATAAAGCGCCTCATAAGGGACGGCGCTATAGAGGTGTTCCCAAAGAAAGGGAACTCGAGGGGCAGGTGGAAGGTACTTCATCAGAAGAGGAAGAAAGGACATCGCCGCGGCCACGGAAAGAGGAAGGGTGCCAAGGGAGCGAGGCAGGACCCGAAGGAAAAGTGGGTGAACACGATAAGGAAGCTGAGGAGGTACTTGCGCTGGCTCAGGGATCACGGAGTAATAGACAGGCACACGTACAGGAAGCTCTATAGGGCCGCTAAGGGCGGTCAGTTCGACTCCCTCTCAGACTTAAAGAGGTACCTAAGGGAAATGGGGTATCAGGTGAGGTAGCATGGCGAGAGGGCCTAGATACAAGGTGCCTAGGAAGAGGAGAAGGCAGGGGAAGACAGACTATTACTTCCGCTACAGGGTACTAAAGTCTGGCCAGAAGATTAGAGCTGTTGTGAGGAAGACGAACAAGTACATCATAGCTCAGTTCATAGAGTTCGCTCCAACCGGTGACGTAACACTCGTCGGCGTGACCAGCAAGGCGCTAAATAAGCTTGGGTGGAAGGGTGACCCAAACAGCACCCCGGCGGCGTACCTAACAGGCCTTCTTGCAGGCTTACTCGCGAAGAAGAAAGGCATAACCTACGCAGTCCCGGACATAGGTCTCCACAGAGCTGTTAAGGGTGCGAGGGTCTTTGCGGTAATCAAGGGCATGAGGGACGCGGGTGTTGAGATCCCTGCATCCGAGGAGATCCTCCCCACGGGCGATAGGATAAGGGGAGAGCACATCGCTGAGTACGCGAAGAAGCTGTATGAGGAAGACCCGGCGAGGTTCGAGAAGCAGTTCTCGGCAATGCTGAAGAGAGGCTTCGATCCCAGGAACTACCCCGAGCACTTCGAGGAGATAAAGAACAAGATAATATCTTCCTTCGGAGGTGAATGACGATGTCCCTCGGAACACCGAGCCTCGAGGAGTGGGTACCCAAGACAAGGCTTGGGTGGATGGTTAAGGAGGGCAGGATAGCGAGCATAAAGGAGATCTTCGACTCCAACATGGTCATTAAGGAGCCAGAGATAGTTGATTACTTACTTCCGGATCTCAAGCACGAGGTAGTAGACGTTAACATCGTGCAGAAGCAAACCGACGCAGGCAGACTGACGAGGTTCCGCGTTATGGTGGTTGTGGGCAATTTTGACGGCTATGTAGGGATAGGGCTCGGGAAAGCTAAGCAGCTGAGGAGGGCAATAGACAAGGCGATACGCGAGGCGAAGCTGAACATTATCCCAGTGAGGAGGGGGTGCGGCAGCTGGGAGTGCTCCTGCCACGAACCACACAGCGTCCCCTTCACCGTAACGGGTAAAGCAGGCAGTGTGAGGATTAAGCTCATACCTGCCCCGAAAGGTACTGGACTTGTGGCCGGTGACGCGGCCAAGGTCGTCCTAAGGTATGCTGGTATCCAGGACGTGTGGACGTGGACGAAGGGAGAGACAAGGACAACCATAAACTTCGTTGCCGCAACATATGACGCCCTCCGCAACACCTACAAGTTCGTCACAGTATACGACTGGGCGAGGAAGTGAGGTGACTAGGGTATGACGCTATACGTCATAGTGAGGATTAGGGGCACGGCAGACGTGCCTCCGAGGGTCAAGGATACCCTGAAGATGCTTAGGTTACACAAGAAGTTCCACGCAGTACTCTACCCAAAGAACCCCACCATTGACGGGATGCTCGCCGTCGTGAAGGACTGGGTAACGTGGGGCGAGATAGACGCAGACACACTAAAGCAGCTCATACTCAAGCGCGGGCGCCTCCCAGGAAATAAGAGAGTGACTGAGGAGGACCTGAAGCGCATATTCGGCGTTGACTCCATAGACGAGCTTGTTGAGAAGCTCCTCAAAGGAGAGATACTGTGGCACAAGTACAGCGATAAGATAAAGCCCGTCTTCAGGCTGCACCCACCGAAGGGAGGTTTCAAGGGAAGCATAAAGCTGCCGTTTAAGGAGAGGACCGAGGACAGGCCCTATAGGGTGAAGGGTGAGCTCGGCTACAGAGGAAGCAAGATCAACGAACTTATATTGAGGATGATCTGAGGGGGTGGGCCAGATGGTCGTGCGCAGGAGAAAAAAGACGAGGAAACTGCGTGGGAGAACCCGCTCAATGGGATATGGGAGAATAGGTCAGCACAGGAAATCGGGTAGCAAGGGCGGTGTTGGTGCTGCCGGTTACCACAAGCACTTCTGGTCTTGGGTGGTGAAGTATTACCCGGATTGGTTCGGCAAGCACGGATTCACTAGGCATCCGTCACTGCAGACAGTCTTCCGCACCATGAACGTCGGCGAACTTAACGAACTCGTTAAGGAGCTAGAGCGTACCGGTGTGCTTGCGAGGTCAGGCGGCATGATAGAGATAAACCTGACTAGTCTCGGCGTCAACAAGCTGCTGGGTAGGGGAAGGATAGACAGGCCTGTTAGGGTTACCGTGTATGCGGCTACGGAACTCGCCATAAAGAAAGTTAGGGAGGCTGGCGGCGAAGTAATAATTACTAAGCCCGCTTCAGAGGGCGGGTAATCCCAACCAAACACGGCATTGTTTTAATTCTTTGGATCTACAGCAGACAACCTGATCATCGCTTCATTCCGGATTTTCGTTAAACCTTTATATCCCGGTCTAAGACCCCACTAGGGCCGATGATATGGGGGCACTTCAGGCGCTAGCGAAGATCGGCGAGTACATCCCGTCGCCGCCGAGGCCGTCGAGGAAACCTGACCTTAAGTGGAGGTTAATCTACACCCTGCTCGCACTGGTCATTTACTACGTACTGGCCTCCACGGTCGTCTTCCCATTGGTCTCGGTGGCGACGCAGTTCCAGGGATTCCAGCTGCCAGCACTCATCAGCGTGGTCTTCGCCTCAGCTAGGGGAACGATAGCCCAGCTGGGAATAGGCCCCATGGTAACTGCTGGCCTAATAATACAGATCCTCGTAGGCGCTAAGCTAATAGATCTTGACCTGACGCTCCCTGCTGACAGGAAACTCTTCACGCAGGCAGAGAAGGGACTGGGAGTAATCATAGCGGGTGTCGAAGCGGCCGGGTTCTCCATGGCTTACGGCTTGCCCTCACTCCTCACACTCGCTATATTCCTTCAGTTCATGTTCGGAGCAATAATACTGATGATACTGGACGAGGCGATCCAGAAAGGCTACGGCATAGGCTCAGGTATTAGCTTGTTTATCCTCGCAGGCGTGGCAAGAACCATAGTTTGGGACATGCTGGCGCCCGTGCTGGCGCAGGGAACCGATCAGTACTACGGTATATTCCCTTACCTCGCTCAAGCGTTCACGACGGGCACTGTTGACATGACCAGGCTGCTGTACGGGTTCAACTCAGCGTTCTACCAGGCCACAAGGCAGGTAGTTATGCCATCCCTGACGGGCTTGATCACGGTGTTCGTGCTCATAGCGGTGCTGGTCTACCTACAGCAGATGAGGGTGAGGGTGCCCATAATGACACAGAGGGCACCCGGCATAAGAACGAGTGTCCCGCTGCAGTTCATTTACGTTACCAACATCCCGATACTGTTGGTCGGCATAGTCCTTTCGGACCTGATACTCTTTAACAGACTGGTCACGGCGTACCTAAGCGAGAGCGCTCCGTGGCTTGCGGGGGCACTTCAGACAGCTATTAATTACTTATCGCCACCTAGGGGACTCCTTTCAGTGATGATTGACCCGCTGCGGGCGCTGATAAACTCAGTGATATTCGTCGGGCTCGCAATACTCTTCGGACTAATGTGGGTCGAGATAGCCGGGCTGAGTCCCTCTGCCTACGCTGAGAACCTGATCAAGTCCGGTCTACAGATGCCGGGCCTTAGGAGGAACCCGAAGGTCCTGGAGATGGTGCTCGCCAGGTACATCTACCCGCTCGCTATACTCAGCTCCATAATAGTGGCGGTAATAGCGCTGACAGCGGACATCTTCGGAGCATTCGGCACAGGCACAGGCATACTGCTGGCTGTAGGCATAGTGCTACAGTTCTACCAGCAGATAGCGTACGAGAGAGCGTTAGAGGCTTATCCACTGCTGAAGAGACTGATTGGGGAGTGATCGAAGTGCCTGAACCCAAGATCGCTGTCGTGGTCGGGCTCCCCGGAGTTGGCAAAAGTACGGTACTCTCCATCGCCAAAGATATGTTGGAGGCAAAGGGGTACGGGGTAGAGATACTTAACTTTGGGACAGAAATGCTCGAATACCTTAAGAAAAAGGGTATTGTCCAGTCAAGGGACGAGATAAGAAGACTCCCTCTCCGTGTTCAGCAGGAGGCACAGGCCGGTGCGGCCACAGTGATAAGGGAGAAGTTCGAGGCGTTGGCTGAGAAGTATGAGAAATTCGTCGGCTTCGTCGACACACACGCAATAATCAAGACCCCCTCCGGCATCTGGCCCGGACTGCCCCTGCATGTGATGACCAACCTCAGACCACACACGATAATAGTTGTGGAGGCTGATCCGGACGTCATCGTTGCGAGGCAACTACGGGATAAGACCAGGTACAGGGCGGACTACGCCGATGTAAGGCTGGTTAAGGAGCTGCTCTCATACGTAAGGCAGTTCAGCATAGCGAGTGCAGTGCTGGTGGGTGCCTCCGTGAACTTCATAATAAATGAGGAGGGTAAAGCAGAGGAAGCAGCGGCTGCAGTGACAAGTGTTATCGAGAATATCTGAGAGTGGTCGCCGTGATAGTTACGGCATCCTACGCCTTTTTCACAGTGCTATCGCTCCTGCCATTCTCCTTCATGCTCCGGGGCTACGTCCAGAGGCTAGACCTCCGGTCGACATTGGAGGCGCTGCAAGAGATCGCTGGACGCATGTCCAGAACAACTAAGGAAAAGAAGCTCAGGGAGCTTAAGGCGAGGTATGATGCGTTAAGGAAGAGAATATCTTCAGCTGTATTCATGAACCTAATGATGCTCTGGATCGGTCTATTCACGGCTCTCACGTTCGGCAGGATCACGGCTACTTATTTGCTGGTCTCCCTCGGCGCCCCCGTCATGCCTCCATCACCATTAGTGCTTCCGTTCATCTCAATCGATGGGCGACTCAACATACTGCTGGTAATACTTGCGGCGGCGATAGCGTATCAGCCACTTCATACCAAGATCTCGGGCCTTGACGCGTTGACGGAGTGGAGGGAGAGGCGCTGAAGAAGGGTTCTTAAGCCCCAATCATCACCCATATCGGGTGCTGGCGAGTATGGTGAGGCCCGGGCTAAGGTCAAGGTCCATGAAGAGGCTGAAGAGGAGAAGCCCTTCAGGAGAGACCAGGGTGATCTACAGGAGGAGGAAGAAGCACGTAGCTCACTGCATGATATGTGGCAGACCGCTTGGGGGCGTGCCTAGGGACAGGAAGGACCTTAGGAAGGGGCCGAAGACAGCGAAGAGGCCGGAGCGGTACTTCGGCGGCGTTATCTGTCCCGACTGCCTTAGGGCCGCGCTGAAGATAGCGGCTAGGGCAGGTTTGTGAGGGTTTTTGTATTGAGCGATACCCTAGCGGATGCATGTAAGCTAGGTCTTGTAATAGCCGTCAGTGGTAAACCTGGCAGCGGTAAATCCACGCTCGCTAGGGCGTTGGCCGAACGATTTGGCCTAAGATACGTGTCCCTGGGAATAATTTTTAGGAGGCTTGCAAGTGAGCGTGGAATGACTCTCGAGGAATTCTCGCGTCTTGCTGAGGAGGATAGAAGTATTGACAGACTCATCGACACCATTAGTAGGCAGGAAGGAGAGCGTGGTTGTGTCGTCGTTGACGGCCACATATCCGCGTGGATACTCAAGGGCATAGCACACGTAAAGATACTGGTCTACGCGCCTGCTGAGGTGAGGGCAGCCCGGATCGCTCAGAGAGACGGGAAGAGCATGGAAGAAGCGCTGGAAGAACTCCGGATCAGGGACAGTAGCGAGGCAAAAAGGTACAAGAAATACTACGGGATAGACGTCAATGATGTGACAGTGTTTGACTTGGCGATAAACACAGCAACTTTCAATAAAAAAGAGATGATTGAGTTAGCATCGAGGGCAGTTGAGCTCGTGATGAAGAGGATGAGTAAGGAGCAAAAGCTTATAGAGGGTACCAAAATCTAGGGAGTAGGTGCCAGGTATGCCCGCAATAGAGGTAGGTAGGATAGTGGTTAAGCTCGCAGGCAGAGAGGCCGGTCGGAAGGCCGTCATTGTCGACATTATTGATGATAAGTTCGTCGTAATAACTGGGCCGAAACAGCTTACTGGCGTGAAGACCAGGAGAGTGAACATAAACCACATCGAGCCCACCGACAAGAAGATAGAGATCAGTAAGGGAGCGAGCGAGGAGGAGGTAATGAAGGCACTCGAGGACGCTGGCCTAGTGGACTTCATGAAGCAGAGGGTCAGGATAGGCCGCAAGGAGATACTTCAGGTGAAGGCACAGAAGGCCTGAGGCCCGGTTCTTCTTCCTTATTATCCCCAACACCTCCAAGAGTACACAGGTGATTAGTTGTCGAAGGAGGACATAACGCGTGAGGGAATAGAATTCATCCGGAGGCTTGATGAGTACGGCGAGGTGAGGGACAAGCTCATAGTCGTAAAGGAGGCGCTGACTGACCCTGCCTACGGGAAGCTCCCCACCCAGAGAAGCGTTGATGAACTGCTTGACTTGGGTGTAGTAAACCTCGATAAGCCTCCAGGCCCAACAAGCCACGAGGTTGTTGCGTGGCTAAAGAATATCCTCGGAATTGAGAAGGCCGGGCACGGGGGTACCCTAGAGCGCCCGTAAAGGCGCGGGGAAACCCCAAGGTGTCCGGCATCCTCCCAGTCGCTCTGGGATCTGCTACCAAACTCATAGGTCTGATAATGCTCTCTACAAAGGAATACATTGCTGTAGCTCAGCTTCACGAACCCGTTGAGGAGGCAAGACTTAGAGAGGTGATCAAGGAGTTCATAGGGAAAATATATCAAAGACCCCCTCTCCGCTCATCAGTGAAGCGTGCCCTACGCGTCAAGACTGTATATGAGATCGAGCTCCTAGAATACGAGTTCCCCTACGCCCTCCTGAGGATCAAGTGTGAGCACGGGACGTACGTGAGGAAGCTTATTCATGACATAGGTCTTATCCTCGGAGTCGGTGCTCATATGAGGGAGTTACGCAGGATTAGGACTGGACCATTTAAGGAAGACTCAACTCTCGTCACTATGCACGAGCTCTCTGAGGCCGTGTATCTGTATAAGAACGAGAACGACGACTCAGCCCTACGGAAATCAATATTGCCCGCTGAGTACATAGTTTCCCATATGAGGAAGGTCGTGGTTGTTGACGGAGCGGTTTCAGCGATCTCGCATGGCGCAGACTTGGCTATACCGGGTATCTCAATGATTCACGAAAACATAAGGAGGGGTGAAAGAGTAGCGATATTCTCCCTGAAGGGCGAGATCGTCGCTGTGGGCAGGGCCCTCATGTCTACCGAAGAAGTTCTGGAGAGGAGGAAGGGGATAGCGGTGAAGACTAGGAGGGTTATTATAAAAAGAGGGACATATCCGCGGAGCTGGAGAAGAAAGCAAAGTAAATAAAAGACCCGCAGAAACCCTACCTACGGAGCCGGGGTGCCCGAGCGGCCCAAGGGGCCGGCCTGGAGAGCCGGTGGGCGCACGCCCACGCGGGTTCGAATCCCGCCCCCGGCGCCACAATTAACTACGTGAAGATAATTGGGGGCAAGTAACTCAGCTGAAGCCTTAGGTTCCTCACCATGTCAGGCCGCTGAAAGTTCATCATCACTATATCAAGGGCCTCGGCATTTCCGGCACTCTTCATTATGTTCGATCCAGTGACCCTCTTCTCCTCACGGGCCCTCACCTACCACGTACCCTATGATGCTTAATAATGTGCCCCTTTAATTCCTGTGTTGAAATAGTTGATATCTTTATTAACAGCGTTAAATAACCTAATCGTTGGGGATAAATCGTGAAGTCATTCGGTGAATTAATATACTCCCCAGACCGAGCATCAGGCGAGGCCATAGCAAAGGTCGAGAGTCATACACCAAAGATCGAGGCACCAGATAAGGTAAAGCCTGGAGAGGTGTTCACAATAAAGGTCAGTGTAGGCCCTCACCCCAACAAAACAGAGCACTCGATAAGGTGGGTGGAGGTGTACTTCTATGAGGAGGGAAGAACCTTTAACCCCGTGATGCTGGCAAGGGCGTTCTTCGCCCCCGGCTACGTAGAGCCGGAGCTGACAATAAAGGCGAAGCTCAGCAGGAGCGGCGTCATATACGCCATAGCTTACTGCAACCTCCACGGCCTATGGGAGGGCAGGAAGGAGGTCAAGGTCGAGGAATGAGCACAGGAAATGAGAGACTGAGAAAGGCGGTAGAGAAGGCGATAGAGGAGTATAACAAGTACCGCTCACCGGAGGCCACAGCAAGGCTGGTTAGGCTGGAGAACGGTGAGGCCGTGATAGTGTTTGAGGGAAGCTTCTGCGAGACATGCGGCGTCAACGAATGGGTTGTCGATATGGAGTATGTGATGAAGGACCTGGGGATAGACGCGGAACTTGAGACCATAGAGGAGCCGGAGGACCTCACTGAGAATAGGCGTGTGGGAAGATTCCGAATTAAAAGGATCTCTTTTTCCACGTCAGTCCCTCACTAAAACATTAACAGGTCCTTTTCCCTAACTATTTGAGCTGGTGGTTGAATGAGCGGTCAAGAATACCCTGAAGCTGGGGAAGGCGAGGACGGACAAGAACTCTCGGTGCTCCAGAGGAGAGAGGGAGGTACTAACGTAACTGAGGTGCTGAGTTACCTAGTCCCCGCATATGTATTCGCCATAAGCATATCATACCTCGGGGTGTACCCCTTCGCCAAGTTCTCTGGAATAAACCCCTTGGTAGCTGCGTCCCTGCTTTCTTCCTTCGTGGTTTTCGTTGTGTGTTTAGCGCTTCACTCGTACTTTTCCAAGAAATCTACCCAGCTCGCTTCAGTGATATCGGCGGGCGTGATGGTGGTGACTTACTTTACCTACCTAGGAAGTATCTCAGTTAGCAGGGGCCTGAGAATTGTTCCTTTGCCTTTCTTTGATTTCCTCTGCGGTTCATCACATTGCTCGATCTCGCTCGACCTGGGTCAATTAGGGATCATAGCCATGGTCTATCTCTTAAGAGACAAGCTCGTCAGCGCCCTTAGGAGGGCTCGTGAACCTTAAATACTCCTTGACTAAGGACTTGAGGGGTGCCCCGGTAGTATAGCCCGGCCAAGTATGCGGGCCTCTCGAGCGCCCATGCGGGGCTGCGTGGAAAGCCCGTGACCCGGGTTCAAATCCCGGCCGGGGCACCACACACTCACATTATCTTAAGAAACCTCTCGCACCCAGAAGCAACCCTTGACGCGACAACCCACGTGTCCAGAGGCTTTCTATAGATTGATGCCGCAATCGATGCCCTCTCCTTAATCACAGGGTCAAAGTCGCCGTGGGGGAACCCGCCTATGACGATAGGTTCGCCGCGTTCTACGGACTCTCTACATATTTCCTCGGGCTTCATGACCTCCCCTTCCTCACTGAGAAGTATGATGCTCTCAACTCCCAGTCTCTTGAGGAGGTTGTCGAACGTCATCGGTATCGCCTTAAGCAAGGGTTCCTCGCTGTCCGGAGGCACCTTGCCTACGTTTAGTAGCTGCTCCATTAGACCAACGAACCTGTTATAATTCCTCGGTATCCTGGCGGAGGGATCGATCTCTATGACATAGTCGTTCACTGTGTGCACGAACGTAGTCAGTTTTCCCTCGATGTTTAGGGGAGATGAGAGGAGCTCCAGTAGGGTGACGTGGACTATGTCCGGCCTACCCCTCTTCTTTCTGTTCCTCAACTTCTTCATCGCAGCATAATGAAGCGATATATCCAGCAGCACCTCTCTAGGGCTCTTACCCCTTTTCCTAGCATTTCTCACAACTGCGGGGTGATGCGCTATCTCAGGCGGCACCAGCTCTAGAGAAGCCTCCGCCAGTATGACCGTCACCTTAGTATTGCTCAATACACACCTCACCATACATTTGTTGGGGAGGGAGTTATAGCCAGAAAAAGACCGGGCCGCGGCATCAAGGATCTGGCTATCCAGAGGGCATTGATACTCTACTCTGAGGCAGTGAAGCAGCTCCGCCTCAACCGCCCGGATAGGGCGAGGAGGTATGTGGGGATAGGGCTCAGCCTCCTAGCTAAGGCTAAGGCGAAGAAGCCGATGCCCTACAGGAGGTGGGTGTGCAAGAACTGCGGCTTACCTCTTGTGCCGGGGCTCTCGGCAACAGTTAGGGTACGGGGTGATAGGAAGTACGTAATATTAGTGCGGAGATGTGTATTCTGTGGTTGGGTGAGTAGGTTACCCATGCCGAGGAAAAAGAGATCGAAAAAGGTTGTTGAGGCAATCCAAGGCGAGGCCCACGTACGCATCGGAAAGCAGGGTGTGACGGAGGGCGTGCTTAAGGAGATCGACAGACTCCTCGAGGATCGCGGTGTGATTAAGGTGAAGGTACTGAAGTCACTCCGAAGAAAAGAAGACTTCGACATCGACAAAGTGGCTGAGGAAGTTGCTGCGAAGCTCGGTGCCAGGGTCGAGGACGTGAGAGGAGGTACCTTCGTGCTGAGCAGGAGAAAGAAGAAGTAAGCCTTGGTGCCGCCGCGGGGATTTGAACCCCGGACACCCCGGTCTTCAGCCGGGTGCTCTCCCGGGCTGAGCTACGGCGGCCCAATGAAAAACGGTTGAAGACCCCTAATTAAGCTTACCTTACGCTAGATGTCCAGGACTACTCTGGCGTACCAGCACCCATCGTCCTTACCTATCTCCATCATTGAGTATGTGACCGCCTTGACCTCGGTTCCCTTAACGTGCTTGCTCTCGTCAAACTCCTCCCCAAACGCCTCCCCAGCGAATCTGACGACGTCACCCTCCTCCCTCACGTACTCGACGCGGAAATCAGAGAAAACTAAGCCTTCAGCGTCATGAAGTATCAGCAGTTCCTCCAACCACCTGTACAGGGCGTTGAAGAGGTCTATGCCTTCACCCTCAATTCTCCTCCTCACCTCCTTCTCCACCTTACTGATATCGGTGATCACAGAGAACATCGCCTTAGCAGCCTCCTCAAACACCTCCTCCAGTGTCTCTCCCCGCGCCTCAAAGTACACGTCCGCCGTATGCTCCAAAAACTTGAAGCCACGGCACTTGTTCATCCCTACCACCACATGAGGTGGGTGAGACAAGGGTTAAAGCTTAAACACCTCCACCGCCTAATAACCTCGGCGGCGGTCGTCTAGCCTGGTCTAGGACGCCGGCCTTCCGAGCCGGTAATCCCGGGTTCAAATCCCGGCCGCCGCACCAGAGAGTGTTATCGGCGTTATCTATATCTATAAAACCCCTAGCTCAAGATACGGAGGAGGTAGGGTAGTAATGGTTACAGCAAAGGAGGTACCCGCGGACGAGCTGATACGCGAGTTAGCGGAGGAGCTGAAGAAGATGCCTCAGGTGAAGCCCCCTGAGTGGGCAATGTTCGCGAAGACGGGTAGTCATAAGGAGAAGGTGCCGGAGGATCCAGACTGGTGGTACGTGAGGGCGGCAAGCATACTTAGGAAGCTGTACATAAGTAGTGAACCAATAGGGATAGGTACGTTCAGGACTATTTACGGTGGCAGGAAAGAGCGCGGGTCAAGGCCCCCGCATTTCCGTAAGGCTGGCGGCTCACACATTAGGAAGATACTCCAGCAGCTCGAGGCAGCTGGCCTGGTCCAGACCGTGAAGGGTAGGGGGAGGACGCTCAGCCCTGCCGGAAGATCGTTCGTCGATAAGGTAGTCAAGAGGGTGTTCGACAGGCTCGTTGAGAGAATGCCGGAGATGGCGAAGTACGCGGGGTGACAGGCAAAATGAGTTACGATCCCGAACTCGAGGAGCTTTTGAAGAAAAAGGCTGCTCAACTACAAGAAAAGGCTGCTGAGTCCAGGGCAGCGAAGGCGGAGGAGGCCGAGGCCCAGCGGAGGCTTATCTTAAGGGCCGCGCTCACTTCTGAGGCTTACGATAGACTCTATAGAGTGAAGCTCGCTCACCCTCAGCTCGCGAAGCTAGTTGAGGACTACGTGATTAATCTCTACCTCAGTGGTGCCCTACGCAGGAAAATAACTGATGAAGAGCTCAAAGCTCTTTTAGCCGAGATCTATGAGAAATACATGCACAGGGAGACGAGGATAGTGTTTAAGAGGAGGTGAGTGAGGTGGCGAGAAACAAGCACGTGGCGAGGAAGCTCCGCCTCGCTAAAGCAGGCAAGTCTAATTCACCGACCCCGGTATGGGTCGTAATGAAGACCCTCAGGCGGGTCAGGTACCTCCCTAGGCTGAGGCATTGGAGGAGGACTAAGCTGAAGAACGTGTGAGGGGTGATGTATGATGTCCTCTAAAGAAGAGAGGAAGTCCCGTGTTACCGAGGGTCTCTACATAATCAACCTCTCAAGGGTTTACTGGAGCGGTAGGAGGAGGAGAGCCCCAAGGGCTATAAGAACGATAAGGGAGTTTATCCAGCGCCACACTAAGGCTGAGAAAGTCATCATTGATAACAGCGTGAACGAGTACATCTTCTCCAGGCGCTACGATAAGCCGCCTAGGCGCATAGCGGTGATGGTCTCACGAGTCTCATCGGAGCCGCTGGTTGTGAAGGTCAGTCTGGCGGTGCCGATTCGGCAGGAGAGCGTGGGGAAGGAAGAGAGCGGTGAGGGCTGATGGCACTTGAGAGAGCACGTATTTTCGGTAACCCGAACATCGGTATTTACGTATTCGTCAATAACAAGTTCGCCCTAACACCGAAGGGGATCGACGGCAGGGTCAAGAGAAAGATAGCTGATATTCTCTCTGTCGAGGTTTTCGAGATCACAATTGCCAAGTCACCCTTAATCGGTGTATTTGTCGCAGGGAATGATCGGGCAGTACTGGTGCCCAGAATAGCCGAGGAGGAAGAAGTAGAGTACCTCAAAAACCTCGGTCTACCTGTCTCAGTAATCGACACCGCCTATACAGCGCTTGGTAATGTCGTTCTCTCGAACAACAGGGCAGCTCTGCTTCACCCAGAGATACCGGATGCGGATGCAGAGAAGATCGTGAAAGCCCTCGGCGTCGAGCGTTGGAGGAAGGCCACCATAGCAGGTGTACCCACTGTCGGCTCGGCAGCGGTCATTACCGAGAAAGGCGGGGTAGTTCACCCGGATGCTAGTGACGCAGAGCTCGAGGAGCTAAGAAAGTTCTTTGGAGTATTCGTGGACACGGGCACAGTCAACTTCGGCATAGCATTTATTAAGACTGGGTTGCTAGCCAATAACGTCGGGGCACTCGTCGGCGAGAGGACGACGGGCCCGGAGATAATGAGGATAATGAGGGCACTGAACCTGGGGTGAGTAGGAATGGGGTATGTTAAGGTGTACCGGGTTAAGGGTGTGGCTCTCTTCAGTCCGGATCACCTTAGGGAGTGGCAGCCGTTCACCATAGACGTCAGGGCGGTGAAGCCCGAGGACGCTGTGGAGAAGGTGTTCTCCGACTTAGGGAGTAGGCATAAGCTGAAGAGGGCGCACATACGCATACTCTCCGTTGAGGAGATAAGGCCTGAGGAGGCCAAGAAGAAATACATACGTGACCTCGACCTCATCAAGGGGTGGTTTGTTGAGTAAGGAAGGCGCGAGGGGTATATCCCTCAACGACCTCCTCGCAATGAGGGAATTGCTTCGGAACTACGTAAACGACCTCCTCAACCTCACACTAAGCAAGCAGACCCAGCTAAGTAATATGAAGGCCTCCCTCAGATTTATTCAATCGATGGCCTCGGAGAAACCCCCCGAGGAAGCCATGATACCGCTTGACCCAACAGCGACGGCCCTGCTTAGGGTGCCTGTTAAGGCGGAGTCCGTGGTCGTCTACATAGGTAACCAGTACTACGCAGAAGTCGGGCCCGATGTCGCCAAAAGGATAGTTGAGGAACAGGTCAAGAGAGTCGAGGACGACATAAAGTCTATTGAGAAAGAGATTGAGAAGGCTAGCAGGGAACTCAACGAGCTAGAGGCATTTATAAATAGTGTGGTTTCAGCAGCGAGACAGGCAACAGCAAAGGGTAAGGAGGGATCTTCCGGGGAGTGATGCGTACAGGGTAGGTGTCATGTTTGGTAAGATAAGTAAGGCCCTCAAAAGCCTCACAAAGAAGGTCTCCGAGGCGATATCCACTAAGGAGCTCACCGAAGAGGAGTTTGATGAGATCTTTGATGAATTCAGCATACAGCTCCTCGAAGGAGACGTGGCGTATGACGCAGTAGAGGAGCTTAGGGAGATCCTCAAGAGCAAGCTCGTCGGCCTCAAGCTCCCGAGGTTCAAAGGGAGCGAGAAGGTTGTTGAGGAAAGGATAAGGGAGGCATTACGCGAGCTCCTAACTAAGGGCAGGCCCGAGAAGGACCTCATCACACTAGTCAAAGAGGGCCCCCACCCCTACAAAGTAGTCTTCATGGGAGTGAACGGAGTCGGAAAGACAACAACGATAGCTAAGGTAGCCTACCTCCTCCGCAAGAACGGGTTATTACCCGTCATCGTGGCTTCAGACACTTTCAGGGCGGGTGCGCAGGAGCAGTTGGCCCTTCATGCTAGGAAGCTTGGCATACCCTTTATAAAGGGTAAGTATGGGGGCGATCCAGCGGCGGTGGCCGTGGACGGCATTAGGTACGCTGAAGCGAATAGGCTGGATGCAGTCTTGATAGATACTGCAGGCAGGATGCACACAGACAGGAACCTGATGGAAGAGATAAGAAAAATTGTTAGGGTAGTAAGGCCGCAGATGAAGGTTCTGGTCCTTGACGCATTAACGGGTAATGACGCAATCAGCCAGGCGCAGTGGTTCGATGAAGCCGTAGGTATTGACGCTGTAATACTCACAAAGCTTGATGCCGACGCTAAGGGAGGCTCAGCCCTTAGTATACTTCTCGCAATAAGAAAACCAATACTATACGTCGGCGTAGGACAGGGATACGAAGATCTCCTTCCATATGACCCGGATGAAATACTTAATAGGTTATTGGGCGAGGGGTAAATAGCCAGGTGGAGACAGATGAATCTCAGTGAATTATTCCTGGCATGGAGAAAAATACTGACGATCGTAGAGAAGCCGGAGCCTGACGACTACAAACTATTCCTCAAGATAGCCCTGGGGGGTATACTCCTAGCCGGTGTCATAGGTTTCGCCATACACATAGCCTTCTACTTCGTACAGGGTGGTGCAGGTGGTGGCTGAGAGAGAGGCAAAGAAGAAACGAAGAGAGAGACGAGAGTTTATACTTCTTCGCACAGTCGCAGGCAAGGAAGATATCGTCGCCTTTGTTATAGAAGATAAAGTCAAGGAGCTCTTGAAGGCTGGGCAGGATCCCGGCATTTACTCTATAGTGGTCCCGGCCGACATAAAGGGGTACATCGTGGTTGAGGCAAAAAACATACACACGGTTGTGGAACTAGTTAAGGGATTTAGTTATGTAAAGGGCAGGGTTCCAGGTGTCCTTAAGCTTAAAGAGATCGAGAAAATGGTTAGGACGAAACCTTTCATAGAGCTCATAAAGCCTGGGGACATAGTCGAGATTATTTCAGGCCCCTTCAGGGGGATGCATGCCCGCGTAACCGATGTAAACCGCGTCAGGCAGGAAATCACCCTCGAGATCCTGGACGCGGCTTTCCCCCTAGAGTTAAAAGTCCCCGTTGAACAGATACGTCCAGTAAAGAGTAAGGGGTGATGTATGGTGGGCGTCAGACTTGTTAGGGTCAGGGTGCCCGGCGGTAGAGCAAGCCCTGAACCACCACTAGGTCCGGCCCTACAGCAGTTCGGTCTCAATGTTGAAGAGGTAGTGAACAAACTCAACGAGCTCACCAAGCACTTCGAGGGCATGGAGGTCACTGTCGATATCTACGTCGACCCAGATACGAAGGAGTACTTCATAGAGGTTAAGTCTCCGCCAACATCCGAGCTTCTCATAAAGGCTGCTGGCGCTAGCAAGCCTTCCGGAGACCCGGAGCACCAGAAAGTGGGGGATGTTTCCCTAGAGGACGTGATTAAGATAGCATTGATGAAGAAGAAGCAGTTAACGGCTAAGACACTGAAGGCGGCGGTGAAGACTATCCTGTCCACAGCACAGACAGTCGGTGTTACAGTCAACGGTAAGGAGCCCAGGGACGTGTTGAAGGAGGTGGAGCAGGGCCTCCACGACGAGCTACTGCTTAAATATGAGGAGGAGTGGAGGAAAGAGGAGTGAGGAGGTGCTTAGCCAATGTCCTTGACGAAGGAGGTAATAGCTGACGCGGTGAGGAAGGCGATAGAGCTCGGTAAGGGCAGGCGCTTCAAGCAGTCAGTGGAGCTCATAGTCGTCCTACCGGGCATAAACCCCAAGTCGCCTGAGGGCAGGTTCAGGGAGACCGTCACCCTCCCGCACGGCCTAGGAAAGGATGTTAAGATTCTTGTCGTCGCCTCCGGCGACACCCTCTTGAAGGCTAGGGAGGCAGGCGTCGACGCCATAACGCTTGACGACCTGAAGGCCATGAACAAGAGGCAGATAAAGAAACTCGCACGCACCTACGACTGGGTACTCGTAAGGGCGGATCTCATGGGTCACGTCGGCAGGATACTCGGGCCGGCGCTGGGCCCGAGGGGTAAGGCCCCCGTCGTTGTCCCGATAAACGCTGACATAAAGGCGTTTATAGAGAGGTACAGGAGGAGCATAAGGCTGAGGAACAAGGAGCAACCATGGGTAGGGTGCAGGGTCGGTACCGAGGATATGGAACCGGAGAAGCTCGCTGAGAACATAATGACTGTTCTGGAGGCGATCAAGAACAAGGTGAAGAGGGAACTCGAGAGCTTCGCCGAGATTTATGTCAAGACAACCATGGGACCCTCGGTAGAGGTACTACCGCCTCCCAAGAGGTGAGCATGAATGAAATGGAAGACCCGGGCCGCACTGGACAGGCTCCTGCGTTACCTTCAGGCCCAGGAGCAGGTCAAGCTCGCTGAGAAGAGGGTAAGACCGGCTATTCAGAGGAAGGCCCAGATTGTTGAGGAAATAAAGGAGAACCTTAGGAAGTACCCAACGCTAGTGATTATCGATCTCGAAGGTGTGAGGAACCAGACATACAAAGCACTGCGCAGGGCCCTAAGCAGGTACGGGGTCATAAAGGTGTATAAGAACAGCCTTGTCCTAAGGGCTATGAAGGAGCTGGGCCTCCCCTACGCTGATGATGTGGCGAAGTACCTCACAGGAACTAACGCGTTCTTCTTCACAGACCTCAACGCTTTCGAGGCAGCGATGCTCATAGAGAAGGTTGGGTTCTTGAGGTACGCCAAGCCCGGTGAGATAGCTCCGGCAGATATATACCTGCCTGAGGGGCCAACAGGTATACCGCCTGGCCCTATGCTCTCGGTCTTCGGCAAGCTAAGAGTCAAGACCATGGTCCGTGAGGGTGTCATCTGGATACAGAAGGAGACCAGGGTAGCTAAGGCTGGTGAGGAGATAGGGCCGGAACTCTCTTCGCTCCTGAGGAAGCTCGGGATCAAAACAATAGTAGAGAAGGCAAGGCCGAAGGTAGCGATCGACGAAGGCCTAGTCATACCGGGCGAGAAACTGAAGCTAAACATAGACGAGTTCCGGGACGAGCTAATGAGGGCAGCAGCCATAGCCAAGGAGCTGAGCATCGAAACCGCTCTACCGCTCCCGGACGTGATGCCCGACATAATAAAGAGGGCACACATACGTGCCCTAGCCCTAGCGGCTGAGGCAGGGTACGTGGTGCCGGAGACAGCTGAGGACGTGCTGAAGTTAGCGCACATAAAGGCCCTATCGCTCGCCGCTGCGCTCCAGGCAGCGGAGCCAGGTCTCGACTTCGGCGTCGCGGCCGCTGCCCCGGCGCCAGCGGCTGCCCCCAAGAAGGAGGAAGAGGAGAAGGAAGAGGAAGAAGAGGAGGAGAAAAAGGAGGTCAGTGAAGAGGAGCTTGGCACCGGTCTCGAGGGCCTCTTCTTCTAGCCCCGCAACCTTTCTTCTCCTAATCAGTAATTAGCCCCAACATCAGCTCTAATTTAGTTGCTGAGGCGGGGTGCGTGAATTGGGTAAGAAGATACCCTCAAGTGTTAGCAGGGATGTGTTCCGGGTTAGGCCGTTCATGGAGAGAAAATACTTGAGGCAGAAGTGCAGGGTATGCGGCGCAGACTTCTGGGCCCTCAAAGAGAGGGAGGACTGCGGTGACGCACCGTGCACGGACTACTACTTCTTCGACCTGCCCATAAAGTCCCCTCCACTGAGTGTTGAGGAGGTTGTCGAGAAGTTCACAGGGTTCTTTGAGAGGAACGGTCACGAGGTCATAGAGCCACACCCTGTCGTTGCTAGGTGGAGAGAGGATCTCTACCTCACGATAGCATCTATAGTTGTGTTCCAGCCCCACGTCACATCAGGCCTCGTGCCGCCCCCAGCGAACCCGCTAGTCATAGCACAGCCATGCATTAGGCTAGAGGACATTGACAGCGTCGGCTACACCCTCGGGAGACACCTCACAAACTTCATCATGGGCGGACACCACGCCTTCAACTACCCGGACAAGTACGTCTACTTCACGGACGAGACGGTGGAGTACGCCAGGAGGTTCTTCACCGAGGAGATCGGGGTGCCCGAGGACGAACTCGTCTTCAAGGAGTCCTGGTGGGAGGGGGGAGGCAACGCTGGCCCGGCATTCGAGGTGGCCGTGGGAGGATTGGAGGTAGCGACCCTAGTCTTCATGATGTATGAGGAGAGGGACGGTGCTTACGCCCCGATGAAGTTAAGGATCGTTGACACAGGATACGGCATAGAGAGGATCGCGTGGCTAACTCAGAAGACACCGACGGCCTTCCATGCAATATACGGTGAGGACATGGTGAGGGACTTCTATGGGCTCCTAGGGCTCAAGGAGCTTCCCGAGGACGTCTTGAGAGCGGCTATCAGGGTCGCTGGCCGGGTCAACCCAAGGGACGTCGCCGGGCTACGGAGAATAGGTGAGTTAGTATCCACCGCAACTGGGATGGGGGTTGACGAGATTGTTGCCGGGCTAGAGAACATGGTAAAGGTATTCACACTCCTCGACCACAGCAAGACAGCAGCACTTATGCTATCCGACGGCGTCGTGCCCTCGAACTCAGGTGAGGGTTACCTCGCCAGGCTTGTCCTCAGGAGGCTCTTCAGGGTGTTAGGCGATCATGCGACCGAGGACGCCATAGAGAAGATCTTCGGGAGCCAGGTGAGTAGGTGGAGAAAGCTCTACCCGAGGGTGTGGAAGAGGAAAGACTACATCATCGAGGTAGCGCTCATAGAACTCGAGCGCTTCCGCCGCCTGATGGAGAGGGCCCCGCTCGTGATCCGGAGGTACATAAAGAGGAGTAAGGGCGCTCTAGGCGTTAAGGAGCTAGTCGAGCTATACGACAGCCACGGAATACCGCCTGAGATGGTCAAGCAGATAGCTAGGCGCTTCGGCGCTGAGGTCAATGTCCCGCCGAATTTCTACGAGATCCTTGTGTCGAGGCATGCGAGGGCACCAATTAAAAAGAAAGAGAAGGCTAAGCTCCCTGAGGAAGTCCTTAAGGAGGTGAAGAACCTGCCGGCCACCAGGAGACTATTCCATGAAGACTCCTTCATAAGACGCTTCAGCGCTAGGGTAGTGAAGACAGTCGGGAAATATGTCGTACTGGATAAGACAGCCTTCTACCCAGAAGGGGGAGGGCAGGTCGGTGATAGAGGTTTCCTAAGGCATGGTGAGAGGGAGTACAGGGTCATCGACACGCAGAAGGTCGGCGACGTGATAGTCCACGTCCTCGAGGAGGCACCGGACCTGAGGGAGGGAGATGAGGTTGAGGGCGAGATAGATTGGGCGAGGAGGCTCGTGCTCATGAGGCACCACACCGCCACCCACATAATACTCGGCGCCGCTAGGAGGGTGCTCGGCGAGCATGTCTGGCAGGCGGGCGCAGAGAAGACTGAGGAGAAGGGCAGACTCGACATAACCCACTATGAACTCCCCTCGAGAGAGGAGATAAGGAAGATTGAGGAACTAGCTAACAAGGTCGTCCTTGATGCGAGGCCAGTGAGGACTTACTTTATGCCGAGGTATGAGGCAGAGAGGAAGTACGGCTTCACCCTCTACCAGGGCGGCGTCCCCAAGCAGGCAGTGATCAGGGTTGTCGAGATAGAGGACTGGGATGCTGAGGCATGCTTCGGCACACACCTAAAGAACACGATAGAGGCCGGAGGAATCAAGATAGTTAACGTCGAGAAGATCCAGGACGGAGTCGTTAGGCTAGAGTACGTCGCAGGAACACAGGTAGTTACCTATGCTGACAAGTTAGAAGAGGAACTGCGCAGGGTAGGAGAGATAGTGGGCGGCGACCCCGTGAAGAGAGCGCAGGCCCTGAAGAGGGAGTACGAAGCGATCAAGCGCCTACTCAGCACGTACAGATCGGAGTTCGTCAAGATGAAGAAAGGAGAACTCATAGAGAGGGCCACCATAATCAACGGAGTTAGGGTGATCACGTATGCCCACGAAATAGGGGATGACACCGCGCTTAGGGAGTTACTCCTAGAGATCATTAACGAGCACCCCGACGCCCTAATCGTTGCAGCGACCCGCAAAGAGCGCGGCACCTTACTGGAGGTTAGCGTAGGTAAGGAGGCATTGAAGAAGATCAGCGCAAGAGACGTACTGAGAGAGCTTACTAGAAGCGTTAAGGGTAGGGGAGGCGGCAAGCCCGACCACGCGACAGGGATGTTTGAGGCCGGCCCCGACGAGCTCCTTGAGAGGGTGAAGGACGTCATAGCTGAGATGCTGAGTAATGAAGGTTAGGCACGGGGTTTTGGCAGAGGCAGCGAGGGACTACAGGTACTTACTTGACAGGGGCTATCCCCAGAAAGCGGCCTTGAACCTTGTCACGTCCCGGTACAGCCTAACGTCGGAGGAAAGAAGCGCGCTGATGAGATGCGTGCACAGGTCTATGGACGCCGTAAGCACTGCGTCCAAGCTCGTCAGTCCGACAGAAGTAAGGGGGGCGAATATCGTAGTAGACGGTTACAACACCCTCCTAACAATACTGACGGCGTTAGAGGGAGGTCCGCTCTTCTTGTGTGATGACTGCGTAGTCAGGGATGTGAGGTCATCCTACACTAAAGGAGTAACTATTAAGTCACTCGTAAGGTCCCTAGATGCCCTCACAATGACCCTAACATCCCTCCAACCATCCCACGTGCTCATTATACTCGACAAGAACGTCTCTCACTCGGCAGAACACGCATCGATAATTCGTAGGGCACTACTGTCCCGCGGCATAAGCTCGGCGGTGGAGCTAAGGCAGAGAGCCGACTTAGGAGTCCTCGAACACTCAGCGGAGGTGGTGTCCAGCAGCGATTACGTCATTCTCACCAGGGCGCGGAGGGTGTTTGACCTAGGAGGTTATGCAGCGGCAAGGATCGTCGGTGCTGAGATAATCACGTGCTTCACCTCGAGCCTCGGGGAGGAGAATCTTTGTGGCGGGCCCGCCGGGATTTGAACCCGGGACCACCGGCTTTCCACGCAGGAGCCCCGGACTTAGAAGGCCGGCGCCCTATCCTGGCTAGGCCACGGGCCCTCGCCGAGTACTGAGTTGTTGAGCCCCCATTAAACCTTACCGCCCACGCCGCACCTCCGCAGGGCCTTCTCAGCCTGGGTACCGTAGCGTATGAGCATCCTCGCAAAGACCACGGGGTCCAGGGTCTGCAGGCCCATGTCGGATGCGAACTCGGCTATGCCCTCGTCGTTGGTGACGACTGGTGCCTTGAGCTCCGCGGCCAACAGGACAACGTCGAGGTCCTCGGGCGTGTCGATGATGCCGTGCCTTACCTGCTGCCTGAACTTGGACCTCAGGACGTTTACTGTGCTCGGGACGGGGTCGCCGACCAGCGAGACCTTGACCTTGGTGGCAACCTCCCTCACAGAAAACTCGGCAAGTCTCAACGCCTTAAAGAGCCTCTGGGTCAACAACGTCATGTACCGATGAAACACGTCTCCTGGGATGCAAACAGCCCTCCTATTCGGTGCCTTAACAACTAGGACCTCCTGAAGAGCTAGGACGGTGCCAGCCCTAACGCCATTCCTTATAAGGAACCTTTCAAGCTCCTTGAACGTGTCCCTAGGCATAAAGAACTCGTATCCCAGACACATCCTCATCCACGACATCTGCTCTATGAGTTTTTCGATAACCCCCTCTAACGTATCTACACCGAACACCTCCCTAAGGCGTGGGTCCGTGAACGCGCTTGTATCTAAAACAAATATCATTATCTCACCCGACTCCAACCCATACTATTGAATATCCGCCTAAAACATCCTCTATATGGGGGCAGTTATGAAAGCAGAGTTTTCTCAGGCCCTCGGAATAAGTGAGGAAATATTTACTGAGCTCCTCGAGAGAGGGATAGTTCGGTTAATGAGGTACAGGAACATAGAATACGCCGTATTTAGGAAGAGCACGCATGGCGTGGGAGAGGGAACGGCGGTAGTTATAAAGGATGGTAAAGTATATGTAATACCGCCGTATCCGTCGATACAGCGTATACTCCTCCTGGAGTCCGTGAGGAAGCACTTCATCGACACAGTGGTTATTGAGGAGAAGCTCGATGGGTACAACGTAAGGGTTGCAATGCTCGGAAACGAAATATTTGCCTTCACAAGAGGTGGTTTCATATGCCCTTACACAACCCACAGAATTAGGCACGACCTCGGCAGAGAACTTAGGCAGCTGCTAGAAGATAATGACTCTCTCATCGTCGCTGGTGAGGTCATCGGCCCCGAGAACCCATACGTCCCGCACGAATACCCGGAGGCGGGCGGTTTCTCGTTCTTCGCGTTTGACATACTATCTCCCGAAGGCAAGCAGCTTCCGGTGGACGAAAGGAATACACTCCTCGATAAGTACGGGGTACCGAGGGTTAGGGAGCTGGGCAGGGTCAGCAAGGAGGAACTAAGGGAGATAAGGGGCATACTGAAGGAGCTTGACAGGGACGGCAGGGAGGGTGTTGTAATGAAAGATCCTCTCTACCGTGTCCCGCCACTGAAGTATACTACGCATGCCGCTAACATAGGTGATCTGAGCGTCGGCATGAGGTTCTTCTTTGATGAGGGCAGATCGTATATTTTCTCGAGGCTCCTAAGGGAGATATTCATGCTGTACGAGGAGGGCGCGGGCGATGAAAGGATTAGGGAGATCGCTGAGAAACTCGGGATGAGCCTCCTGGTTCCGGCTCTCAACACCGTGAGAGAGGTCGAGGCTAAGGGTGCGGTCTTCGCTGAGTACAGGTTAAGGGTCTATGATGAGAGGGTGATTGAGGAGATCCTGGACTTCATGCAGTCGCTTGGGATGGGGCCCGAGATCATTAACGTTAAGCGAGAAGGGGACTCGATAATCTTCGTCCTAAAGAAAATGAAGAGAACGTCCGACGAGGTAAGACACATACTCAAGACAGGGTACGCACCTATTGACTGAAGAGGTGCCTCTAATGTTGGGAGCGGGTAAGGTATGTGTTAGGTCGCGGCCAATAAACGCAGCCCACTATACACCGGTTGATGGTGTCCCAAGACTCCACGGGCACACGTTCCGTGTAAGTCTGTGCGTGTTAGGCACGATAGGAAAGGACGGTATGGTGATGGATTTCGGCATCATAGACCGCTTTCTTGATAAGGTCTCGGAGGAGCTTAATTTCTCCCTACTCGCTCCCCGCGGTGATAGGGGAGTAATAGAGTCATTAGCTAGGACTGCTCCCTTCGAGATTAGGGCGGTATATCTGCCCGGGCCAGCGACGGCTGAGGTCTTGGGGTTGTGGGTCTGCGAGAGATTAGAGCAGACCTTGCCCGACCTCCTAGGAAAAGTGAGGGCATACGTCATCGTGGATGAGGGGGTTGGGCACAGAGCCGTTATCGAGTGCCTACCTAAAAATACCCAGTAGGTCACTTACCCCGACACAGAACGCCTCGAGTACGCCAGAGTAACTAATTGCTTCGAGACTCATGAGGAGGCTCACATCACGCATTCCGAGCCCCCTACTCATGAGGTATGTCTCCTCCTCTTCCGTGAGCCTCCTGACAGCGGCGCTGTGCCTAGCCTCCTTTACAAGCCCGGTGAAGACCTCCAGCACCGGCACGGAATACCCTCGACCCTCCTCACCCATGACCCTGACTTCGCTATCAACCACGGCTGAGGAGTCCTTAGCCATTCTCTCAATCCTGGCCACGCCCCTGTGGACGAGGTAGCCGTTATTGTCAACAACACCTCTCGCCGAGAGATACGCGGACGCACTTGCCTCCCTCAGTACTGCATCAGTGATTATGTCTGCCTTCCTGTTGCTAGCTGCATAGGCGCCGACTTTTACTTCAACGGAGGCGTTCTTCGAGAGTATGTATGATTCATGATACCTGCTCATCCGCCCCGCCAAAAGGGATATGTTGCTCTCCGCGCGGGCACCCCTTCCTAGTGCGGCAGTGACGGTATGGTATGTTGGCTGTGTGTCCAAAGATAGTGTCCTCAGCGTGGCCCTCGAGCTCGGCTCGAGGATCAGCTCCAACCAGAAGGACTTCAGACCTCGGGTAAGGGAGTACGTCACGATGTTGATTGTCGCGTCGGCTCTTTCCTTCAACCTGATGACGAGGTGGTGGGTGTTTAGGCCGTTGCTGCCGGGGACATAGATGTTGAGTGGCTCACTCATTTCTCCACTTATTTCTATGACGGCGGCGTACCCCACGTTCTTGGAGTGTATTTCTTCCATTCTGTTCCTGATATTGGCGTAGAGGGGTGCCTTATAGAGGACCTTAATGCTGGCGTTCCTCGGTATGTTATTGCTGATCCTGGGTTGATTTATTGAGAGCGTTAAGGAGGGCTCTATGCACGTCCTCACGGGTATCTTGTCTTCGACAGCGGCCATGCCCAGCCGTAGTTCCTTTTCGAAGATTTCCCAGTCAGTGTATGTCTTAACTGTAGGCGAGTCCGCTATTAGCTGCCAAGGGAGTCTTGCCGAGATCTCCATTATCCGACACCCCCTATCTTCGAGAATTCGAGTTCGACAACCTTCCGGAGCACGTTAGCGTATTCGAATGGGAGTTCCCGGAGTACGTCGTCCATGAACCCGAGGACGGCGAGACTCGTTGCCTCTCGCTCGGTGAGTCCCCTGCTCATTAGGTATGTGAGCACTTCCTCACTCAGCCTTCCAGTGGTTGCTTCATGGGTTACCTGTGCTGTTGGTTCGTCGACTTGGTTGTGTGGGTATGTATGAGCTGCTGACCTGTCGTCGAGTATGAGGCTCTCGCAGGATACGTGCGCTATGCTGTTCTTTGCTCCGGGTAGCACTTTGATAAGACCTCTGTATACGTTGACCCCTCCGTCGGCGCTGACGCTCTTGTTTATGACTGTGCTCCTCGTCTCTGGGGCTGCGTGTATCATCTTGCTACCACTGTCCTTTATGTACGGGCCCTTCGCTATTGTGACGACAGTGCTCCTGCTTGATGCACCTCTCCCTCTCAGCACCGTTGAGGGGTAGACGTAGGAGACCTTGCTCCCTATGCTTCCCTCAACCCAGTCTATGCTCGCCTTCTCCTCCGCTATTCCCCGCTTGTTGTTGAAGTTTATGACGTTCCTGCTCCAGTTCTGTATCGTGACGAACCTTATCCTCGCGCCCTTGGCTGCGTAGAGCTCGACGGCGCCGTCGTGGAATGAGTACCTCCTGTACATTGGGGCGCTGCAGCCTTCGATGAAGGTTAGCTCAGCGCCTTCGTCAGCGATAATCAGTGTGTGCTCAAACTGACCAACTAGCTCGTTGCCTATGAGGAAGAACGCCTCCAGCGGCTGGGGTATGCGCACGCCCTTCGGCACGTACACGAAGGCCCCACCGCTCCATAGGGCGTAGTGGAGGGCTGCGAACTTATGGTCAGCTATGGGGAATACCCGCCCGAAGTACTCCTTAACTATGTCCGGGTACCTCTTCACAGCCTCCTCCATGGGGACCATGATCACGCCTTTGGAGGACAGCCACTCCCTCACCTTGCTGTATACGGTCTCGCTCTCGAACTGCACGTTTATGCCGGCGAGGAGCTTCGCCTCTATCTCAGGGATGCCCAGGAGCTCGTAGTAACGCCTTATGTCCTTCGGTAGCTCGTCCCATGAGGAGGCGAGGGAGGCCTCGGGCTTGACGTAGTAGCTTATCTCGTCGAGGTCGAGCTCATCGATACCGACCAGCCACCTAGGTGTGGGGAGCTTCTCAAACATCTCGAGAGCCCTAAGCCTCAGCCTCCTCATCCAGTCAGGCTCTCCCTTTAGCCTCGAGATCTCCTCAACGAGGTCCCTAGTGATCCTTCCCCTGAGCACAACTTCTGCACGAACAGGTCTTGAGTAACCTAGGATCTCCTCGGGGGATCTCGCAGGCAGTATCTCATCCGCCCTACTCAATGTCTATCACCGTTTAGGAACGAGTATCCCTCTGCCTCAACTCTCTCAGCCAACTCAGGCCCGCCCCTAGCGGCTACCTTCCCGTCGTAGAGTATCGTTACCTCATCAGGCTTAACGAACCTCATCAGCCTAGCATAGTGAGTAATTAACAGAATTGCTTTACCCTTATCTCTAAGTTCCTTAATGATGTCCGCCACCATCCTCACGCCGTCAACATCAAGCCCGCTATCAGGCTCATCAAGAATAATTACTTTGGGATCGAGAAGGAGAACATGAAACAGTTCATGTCTTTTCTTCTCACCGCCGCTGAACCCCACATTAACCTCTCTATAGGCGTAGTCAGAAGGAAGACCCACACGCTCAAGAAGCGAGTAGATCTTATTGGGTATGCTTGGATCAGCAGGTTTTGTTAGGTCGGAAGCTCCGAGTCTCTTGTTTAAGGCCGCAGTAGCCAAGACAGCAACCCTCAGACCCTTTACTGCAGGGGGTTCCTGAAACGCCAAGAGGATACCGGCCCTGCTTCTTTCATCAATGCTCATCTCCAGAATGCTCTTTCCATTAAGGAGTATGTCACCCTCAATGACCTCATACCCTGGGCGACCAATGATCGTGTAAGCGAGACTTGACTTACCACTACCATTAGGCCCCATCACGGCATGGACCTTGCCATCCCTAACAGAGAGGTTAATGTCCCGTAGCACTACCTTCTCTTCTATCTTCACCGTAAGGTTTCTGACCTCCAACATCATTAACTCCGTTAAAGCGTTGGATAAGGGGCTAAAGAACTTCTCGATTATACGAATACTTGTAATGTAATATCGAAAGCTTGAAATATGAAAGAGTGTTGGGATACGATACATTGGTAGTCGTTTGAAATGTGGAGCCGCCGCCGGGCTTTGAACCCGGGACCTCCGCCTTACCAGGGCGGCGCTCTACCAGGCTGAGCTACGGCGGCACCATTAGAAACGTGTTGGTAGGGTTATTTAACCGTTGATTGGCTCGCCGACTGTGTAGGATGAGCGGTCCGCGTAGCCGACCCTGTACCTGGCCGGGTTGAGCTCCTCCATGATTACCTCGAGCGCCTTCCAGGGGTCGCTGGCGTCTCCGCAGGTGTAGATGTCTACGGTGGCGTAGTCGTACTCTGACCACGTGTGTATTGCGAGGTGTGACTCGTTCACGAGGACTATCACCGAGACCCCTCCCTTTATGCCCCCGAAGCTCCAGGCATGCACATCAACGATCGTCATGTTAGCCTCCTTAGCAGCCCTCACGGCGAGGTCTCTAATGTATTCTAGGTTAGTTAGCTTCTCCCTACCTATGCCGTACAGATTAGCGAATACGTGCCTGCCGATGACGTATGGGTCGACGGCTTCATTGGTCATCTCGCATCAATTCAACCCTAATGATGGGGGTTTATAACTTTGTGTAATCATCTTACGCTTCATCCAATTTTTTCTCGAGCCTACCCCTTAAGTCAAAGAAGGTTGCTCCCACAATCCTTGCGACACCGTAGCCCCTGAAGTCATTGTGCTCTTTGATAACTACTGGCTTATAGTTGAATGTCCTCCCTAGGGCATCACCCCTGAAGGATCTCGTTGCCACTAACACCTTGGCAAGTGAGCCGACGTACTCGAAATTCTGCCTTCTCCCTATCTCCTCCACTAGTAGCGCGAGTGCCGTGCTCCTAGCCTTCTTCACGCCCTCGGGCACCTGCCTCATTGCGGCTGCCTCTGTTCTGGGCCTCGGTGTGTACTGCGCTATGTGCACCTTGTCAAACATCAGTTCCTTAACAATCTCGATCGTCATCTCGAAGTCCTCGTCGTCCTCGCCTGGGTGCCCAACAATAATGTCGGTCGCAATGGTGACTCCCTCCACCTTACCGCGCAACTCCCTAACGATTTCCCTGTACTCGTCGACGCTGTACCTTCTCTTCATGATCCTCAGTACCTTATCGCTGCCGGATTGGAGAGGTAGGTGAACGTACTTGAAGACCCTCCTGTCCCGGAGAACCTCGATCAGGTCGTCGAGGACGTCGGAGACCGTGTCCGGATTCATCATACCGATACGGATCATGTAATTGCCGTCAACCTCGGCGAGCACTCTGCGAACGAGGTCCGGGAGCCTCACACCGCCTAGGTCGACACCGTATGAACCTGTATCCTGTGCCGTCAGATCGATCTCTAGCGCCCCCCTATCAACGGCTTTGCGCACGGCCCTCACGATCAGGCCTGGTCTGTAGGACCTAAGTCTTCTCCTAGCTATCTTCACAATGCAGAACGCGCAGTCACCTAAGCAGCCCTCAGCTATCGGTATGGTTGCTACCCTATCCTCTAAGTAAGGCTCCAGGTATGAGACATCCCTCTCGCCGCCGACGAGGTGCTTCGGGGCACTTGATTCAACCAGAGAAACAATCTCGGTCACGTGCTGTGGCGAGAGGAGCGCAGCGTTCGGGACGTGTTTTAGGATCGTGTAGGGCTGGGCAGCCGCCATACAGCCAGCCACTATAAGCCTCTTACCGTTCAGGTTCCTCAGTGAACTAAGCCGTTTGAGGATCCTTTCCTCGCTATCCTTCCTAACAGTGCAGGTGTTTATGATCACTACATCAGCGTCGTCGATAGTCTGAACTATCTCGTGCCCACTAGCGGATAGTAGCGACTTCATGAGCGCGGTATCGGCCCTGTTCAGAGCACAGCCGTAGGTCTCTATGTACACCCTCATACGGTTCCTGCCTAAGGGGTTGGGTCATCGGGCCTTAATTATGCGAGCCCTCAACCACATTATTTAAGCTATGAACCGTTGGGTACTGGGGTTGCTGAAGTGAGCAGTGACAAGATACTCTGGGATTATGAGGCCCTGCTGGAGAGGCTATACAGTAACCTCCCTGAGAGGGCGAAGGTACAGCCTATAGAGATACCGGAGTTCCAGATAATACGTACCGGGCCCTACACGAGGATAACGAACTTCAAGCAGGTATGCGACAGGATAAGGAGGGAGCCCAGGATCTGCATGAGGTACCTCCTTAAGGAGATCGGTGCTAGGGGAGCCATCGATGACTCAGGCGGCCTCACTATCTTCCTTAAGGTCTCTAGAAACACACTGAGACAGCTTTTCAGGAGGTTCCTGGAGACGTACGTGAGGTGCAGCACCTGTGGCTCGTACCACACGGAGCTCAGGAGGCAGGGTAAGGTTTGGGTGATAAGGTGCCTGGCGTGCGGAGCAGAGACGCCGGTGAGGCCGATCTGAGGCCTGAGGACGTCACGCTCTTTCTGGGACGGCATGAGGCGCTGAGTGATTACGGGAGGGAGGTCGTCATAGGTGTTTGTGACGAGGAACTCCTAGGTAAGGTCTTCTCCGAGGGTGGCACGAGGCTCGAGCTGAATAAGGAGTTCTTCGGCACCATGAAGATAGGCGGGGACGAACTCCTCAACTACCTCCTGGAGGCCTCGTCAGCGATAATAGTTGGGGAGAAGGCGGTTAAGTTAGCCATTAAGCTGGGATTCATTAACCCCGATGCGGTGGCGAGGGTCGAGGGAGTCCCCTACGCTATGTACGTCAGGTCGCCGCTGATGTAGCGGGTGCCGGCGCCATGGTGAGGTTCTGTGTCAGATGCGGTGCTGAAGAGAAAGAGGGTTTCCCAATAATCGATGGTCTATGCCCCAGATGTTTTGTTAAGGAGAGGAAGATAGTCGAGCTCCCGCCCAAGATCGAGGTCACGTTATGCCCCTCCTGCGGGAGCACCCTCCTAAGAGGGAAATGGGTATTCATCAGCGACAGGATTGAGGAGGTAGTTGAGACGATTATCAACGAGGCCTTCATAAAGAGGACAAACACGTACCCCGGTTTCGAAGACGTATTCGCTGAGGTGAAGGAGTTAACGGATACGACGGCACGCATCCTCGTCACCGGTTCTTACAGGGGGGCTCTGGTGTCTCAGGAGGTACTGATAAACGTGTTAGTGAAGAAAAGGCTCTGCCCGAGATGCATGAAGATAAAGAGCGGGCATTTCGAAGCAGAGATGCAGATTAGGACTATGGCACCACTAAGGGGTGAGTGGTCGAGGCGATTTGTTTCGGACGTGCAGAGTATGAGGAGGTTACAGGAGTCTGTGGTGGATGTTAAGGAGGTGAAGAACGGTGTTGATGTGAAGGTTCTCGACCAGAGGGCGGCAATGAAGCTCGCTAGTTATCTGAAGAGGGTCTTCGGGGCTAGGGTCGTGTCGACGTGGAAGGACGCCGGATACCGGAGTGGTAGGAAGCACTCGAAGCTCACGGTCTCCGTTAGGTTGCCGGGCCTCATAGAGGGAGACGTGATAGAGCTGGGCGGCAGGTTAGCTATTGTCGTAGCGTTCTATGGACCCAAGATGGTGATTAAGTTCTTGGACACTGGTGAGGAGGTGACCGTCAGCCTGCAGAGAGCCTGGACTGAGGGATTGCGGTACCTAGCAGATAAGGAGTATGCTATTAAGGAAGAGGGTGGTAAACGATACCTCCTTTATAAGGGTAGAGCGTATATCATGGATAGGTGATTACTTGGGGAAGAAAGAAAGGAAAGGGAAGGGTAAGCGAGGCTCAGAGGATGAGTTCCTCGTGCCGAATCCAGAGGAAGGAACAATTCTTTGTATAGTTACGAGGATAGTCGGTGCCGGCTGGGTTGATGTATTCTGCACTGACGGAAAACAGAGGAGAGCCAGGATACCAGGTAAGCTGAGGAGGAGGATGTGGATGAGGGAGAGGGACATCGTGCTCGTCAGTGTGTGGGAGTTCAGGGACGATCGCGGCGACGTGATCTATAGGTACACTAGGGATGAGAAGGAGAGGCTTATCAAGGAGGGCTACCTAGACCCGGAGTTCCTCGAGATCGAGGAGTTCTGAGTTCTCCTTGGGTGTTGGGTGTCTTGTCCTCGGAGGACAGGCTAGAGAGAATTCTCGATCAGTACTACCGGCTTACGGGTAAGGAGAAGCGGAGAGTGGACAAGGACCTTTTCGAGACCGTTGAGGAGGTCTTCGACTACGCAACCGTTAAGGCAATACTCGAGTTAGTTAGGAAAAAGCAGATATACGAGTTGAAGGGTGTCGTCAGCGCAGGTAAAGAGGCGAGGGTGTACTGGGGTAAGGACTTTAAGGGCGAGGATATAGCCGTCAAGATATACCTTACAACCACAGCCGAGTTCCGAAAGGGTCTGATAAAGTACCTAGCTGGTGACCCGAGGTTCGAGATGAGGAGGATACCTAAATCGACTAAGAAGCTTATGGAGATGTGGGCTAACAAGGAGTTCAGGAATTACAAGCTAATGCATCGCGCAGGCGTCTCTGTCCCTACACCGAGGGCGCAGCACAAGAACATACTTGTGCTTGACTTCATAGGGGAGGAGGGCGTCAGGGCGCCACTCCTCGTGGAGGCGAAGCTCGAGGAAGAGGAGTACGAGAAAATATTCTGGGACGTCCTCAAGGATGTCCGTAAAATGTATGAGAGAGCGAGGCTTGTCCACGGTGACCTCAGTGAATTCAATATAATGGTGTGGCAGGGGAGGCACTACATAATAGACGTTAGTCAGGCCGTTAAGCTCGGTCACCCGAACGCGGAGGACTTCCTTGTGAGGGATCTAAGGAACCTCCGGAGATTCTTCTATGAGGAGGTCGGTGTACAGGTACCTGAACTTAAGGATATGTATCTCTACGTCACAGGGGAGATCAGTGAGGAGGAGCTCCGGAGACGGACAGCTTCATCAAACGAATAATAGAGTCGTTTATTCATGAGTTAGTCGAGGGTAGAGAATTTGAGCGAGGCAGGGCCGAGGATATACGTTAGAGTGCCCCTTGAGAGAGTTGGTGTGCTCGTGGGTGAGAAAGGAGAGGTACTCAAAATGCTTGAGCGAGAGCTAGGTGTCAAGGTTGTGGTAGATAGTGCGAACGGAACTGTCATCATAGAACCGGCAGTTCCCGGAGTCTCACCGTTCAAGCTCATGAAGGCAAAAGACTTCGTGACGGCCATAGCACTAGGCTTTAGCCCGGAGAGGGCAGAGAGGCTCCTCTCTGACGATCAAGTGCTTGTAGTAATAGATCTTAAGGAGGAGGTTGGTGACTCGCCGAATCACCTGAGGAGGGTGAAGGGTAGGATAATCGGTGAGAAAGGGAGGGCGAGAAAGAACTTGGAGGAGATGACTGGCACATACATAAGCGTCTACGATGACAAGGTCGCAATAATAGGGGACTACGAGAGCGCCGAGGTAGCCAGGCAAGCCATCATGATGCTGATAGAGGGCAGGCAGCACTCAACAGTCTACAGATACCTCGAGAGGGAGCTAAGGAGATTGAAGAAGCATCGCCTCACAGACCTCTGGTTAAGAGACGTGAAATAAGTTCTCTAGTGATGATTCATTGTTGGCTGAGTCCCTTAATGATGAGGGGCCAAAGCTCTGATTCAGACTCTCCGGGAGTAACGACATGACGCAACCTGCACTTTCTTCGTTGAGGGAGGCAGAATTAGGAGCCCTTCACCCCTTACGGGTGTGGTGGGCCCGGGGGGACTTGAACCCCCGACCTACGGGTCTCTCCCAGGGGGACTCTCCTATCATCCCGCTTATGCGGTCTTCAGACCCGTAGTGGACTGGAGCCTCGGCTCTGCCGATCCGCCGCTCTGCCTGGCTGAGCTACGGGCCCACCAGAGGTCATCCGTTAATCGGTGGTGGTACTGGTCTTTTATACGTTTACGTGATGAGGAACGGGTGATGGGATGACATCTTGGAAGCTTAAGTGCACTAGGTGCGGGCGTGTTTGGGTTCTTAAGGTGAGCTATAATCTTAAGGAGATGGGTCGCATATATCATTGGTGCCCCTACTGCAGGGTAAATACTTTCCATGAAGTGATTGAGAGAGTTGAGGAGGGCTCTGAGGAGGGGGTGCAGGATTAGTTTATAGTTCGTTACGGGTAGTAGGTGTTAGGTGCGACTAATTGCGGTTACTCACGATCCATGCCGAGAAATTCTGGTTCAAGGCCAGGGAGAAGGCGCTCAAGGACGCCGAGGAACTCGTTGATGTGCCGGGCGAGGCGAGGGCAGAGAACGCGCTCGTTGTCTTCATAAGCGTTGAGGAAGGGGACGCCAAGGGCGGTAAGGAGTTTCTGGAGCAGGTGGCTAGGAACGTAGTCGAGATAGCGGAGAATGTCAAGGCCGATACTATAGTGCTCTACCCATACGCTCACCTGTCCAGCAGGCTCGCGCCACCATTCGAGGCAATGGAGGTTATGAAGTCACTGGAGGAGGTCGTTAAGTCTGTTTTCAAGGGGAAGGTGCTGAGGGCCCCCTTCGGATGGTATAAGGCCTTCGAAATAAAGTGCTTAGGTCACCCACTCTCTGAGCTCTCGAGAGAGCTCAAGCCGAGCGCTGTAAAGCGCATCGCTATAGAAAAGGAGTACTTCATCCTAACCCCTGACGGCGATCTCTACAGGCCGGAAGAGTACGAGTTCAAGGAGGGTGAAGAGGGGCTGAAGATACTCGTTGACAAGGAATACTTCAAAAAGGAACTCCCCGGAGGCAAGCCCAGAATAGTCGAGATATGCAGGAAATTCGGCTTCGAATGGGAGCCAATGTCCGACGCTGGCCACATGAGGTACGGCCCCCACGCGACTACGATACTAGATGCTGTAATGGAGTATTCGTGGAGAGTAGCGAAGAGCGTCGGGTTCCCAGTGTTCAGGGTTAGGGGCACCAACATGTTCAACTTGAAGTTCCGTCCGGTAAGGGAACATGCCGAACTCTTCGGAGACAGACTATATGAGCTAAGGACGGACACCGGGACGATGGTCATGAGGTACGCAGCGTGTCACCAGCAGTTCGCGATGATAAAGGACTGGATAATCAGCTACAGAGACCTCCCCTTCGGTGCCTTCGAGGTAGCGGACAGCTATAGGTACGAGCAGAGCGGTGAGGTCATGCTGTGCTTTAGGCTGAGGAAGTTCTTCATGCCAGACCTCCACATATTCAATAAAGATCTGGAGCAGGCCATGAAAACCGCGAAGAGAGTTCAGGAGGTTATCCTTGAGGAGGTGGCTAAGGTCGGGCAGGACTACTGGGCCATCTACAACGTTACCCGAGACTTCTTCGACGAGCACAGGGACTACATCATAGAGCTGATAAGGAGGGAGGGGAGGCCCGCCCTCATAGAGGTGCTGCCGGCAGGGATCTATTACTGGGTCCTCAACATCGAGTACAACATAATCGACGCGCTTGGGAGGCCGAGGGAGATAGCCACATTCCAGATAGACATCGGTAATGCCAAGAGGTTCGGCATAAGATATGTTGATGAGGAGGGTAACGAGAGGTACCCCGTGATAATACACACGGCGCTGATAGGTGGTGTCGAGAGGTACATATACATGGTATTCGATGCCGCAGTCAAGCAGGAAGCTATGGGGAAGACCCCGACAATACCAGTGTGGCTCGCCCCCATACAGGTGAGGGTCATACCGGTAAGCAGAAACCACCTCAGCTATGCTGAGGAGGTGCTTCAGAGACTTAAGGAGGAGGGAATACGCGCCGACCTAGATGATAGGGACTTGGGCCTCGGTAAGAAGATCAGAGATGCGGGCATTGAGTGGATCCCGTACATAGTGGTGGTCGGCGACAGGGAGGTGAGCACGGGAACAGTGAATGTGAGAATCCGTGGCACAAGGGAGCAGGTATCCATGAAGGTGGACGACCTCATTAAGAGAATTAAGGAAGAAGTGAGAGGCTACCCGCAGGTAGACTCTGCCTTACCTGACCGCCTCTCCATGCGCCCAACCCTCCACTACCTCCGCGGTCTGTAAATAATCCAGAGAATTTTCTGAATAAACAATTTTTCGAGCGTTTATAGCCCTTCAAATAAGTAACATACAGTAGGAGGGACGGTGGTCTGTATGAGTGAGGCGAAAGAGGAGAGGCCCGTCATGAGGCTTGAGGATCTGGGGCTGAGCCCAACAATAATCAGGAAGCTGAAAGAGGCGGGCTATAAGACAATAGAGGCAGTGGCGGTAGCGAACGTCAACGACCTAGCCAGTATTCTTGGGGTGCCGATAAACACCGTGCAGAAGATCGTGAACAAGGCCCGGGACGCGCTAGGACTGAGGTTCAAGACAGCGCTCGAACTGAAGCAGGAGTCCAGGAACATAGGCAGGATAACTACGGGGTCAAAGAGGCTGGATGAGCTCCTCGGCGGCGGAGTGGAGACTAGAACGATAACGGAGTTCTACGGCGAGTTCGGGACAGGGAAGACGCAGATATGTATGCAGCTCTCCGTCAACGTTCAGCTACCTCCCGAGGAGGGCGGGCTAAGCGGTAAGGCCCTCTACATCGACACGGAGGGTACCTTCAGGTGGGAGAGGATCGAGAAAATGGCGAGGGCTGTGGGCCTGGATCCCGATGAGGCGATGAAGAACATAATAGTGGCTAGGGCCATAAGCACAGACCACCAGATAGCCATAGTAAACGAGGCCATGGAGCTCATACCGAAAGAGAACATCAGGCTACTCGTGATAGACTCCGTAACAAGTCACTTCAGGGCCGAATACCCTGGCAGGGAGAACCTTGCGGTGAGGCAGCAGCGCCTTAACCAGCACCTACACCAGCTAGCGAGGATAGCCGAAGTCTACAACGTAGCAGTGGTAGTGACCAACCAGGTCATGGCCAGACCTGACGTGTTCTATGGGGACCCGACTCAGGCAGTGGGAGGTCATGTACTGGCACACGCACCCGGTGTTAGGGTGCAGCTGAGGAAGGCTAGGGGCAATAGAAGGATAGCGAGGATCGTTGACGCCCCGCATCTGCCGGAGGGTGAGGCAGTATTCCTAATAACGGATGAGGGCATCAGAGACGTGGAGGAATGAGGGCCTCTTGCTACTCAGCCCCGACGCTGTCGTGGCAGTACCAGTAGCGGCTACCCTCGCGTACGCAACATATAGAGACCTCAAATACAGGGATATACCCGAACTCACCTGGGTTCCTGCGGCTGTATTTGTCATCATATACAACGCGTACTTAGGCAGATATGAGCCTATTCATACTCTGTTCTCGTTCTTGCCTGCTATAGCGCTTCTTGCTATGGCTTTCCTTGACCTCATTGGTGGGGCGGATGCCCTGGCAATGCTCCTAATAGCTGTTGCTCATCCAAGCTTCCTCGTGCTTCCTATCTCGTTGCTTACGATGGCGTTCTCAGTTATTCCGCCAATGATATTGATCGTTTACTACCTCATCCTGAACCTCTCCCATAAGGAGGAGCTGAATAGGTTGGCCTGTGTTAGAGGTTCTAAAAAGCTGTTGCTGTTCATGGGGAGGCCTCTAAGAGTGCGTGATTACCTTAGGTCGAAGTTTCTATTCCTCCTCACGGTGCCTTCAGAGAAAGGGTTCCAGTGTGGTGTATCAGCCGATATCGACATAGACTTTGAACAGGAGAAGAGGATTGTTATAGATGCACTGAGAAAGGGAGTGATGTCGGAGGACTCACTTGTGTGGGTCTCGCCAGCATTACCTCACATAGCCTTCATATTTGTTGGTTACGTAATTTCCCTCTTCATACCACAGGATCTTCTGCTCTCACTGTTCCTTAAGACGCGGTGAAGGTATCGGCATTGGTATAAGAACTGTTAACTCCTAGATTAACTGGTGCTGATTGGTGAGGGTTCTGTGGGCTCCATGGAGAATGGAGTACCTGCGGAAATATGGTGGAGGGGTGAAGAGCTGCATATTCTGTGATGCAGTGAGAGGCGATGACAGAAGTCATTATGTGGTCTACAGGAGTAAGTATAGCATAGCTATACTAAATATATACCCGTATAATACGGCGCACGTCATGGTGGCACCAATACGGCATATTCCGAGGCCGGACCTCCTCACCGAGGAGGAGGCCATAGACATCCATAAGCTTGTCTCTATTGTTATGAGGGCTATAGAGGATGAGTACTCTCCCCAAGGGTTCAACATAGGCATGAACATTGGAAGGGTAGCGGGGGCCGGTATTGAGGCCCATATGCATATACACATAGTCCCACGCTGGAACGGAGACACGAACTTTATGCCGGTGATAGCTGGCACGAAGGTTATGCCTGAGGAACTAAGCACTACATGGGAAAGGATAAGGAGAGCAATACAGCGCCAGCTCAGTAAGTAGGACGGTCCTTCCCTTATATCACGTCGGAATCAACTCAAACCTTTATGATGCTAAGAAGGATATCTTCTATGAGGGGTTAAATAGCCATGAAACATTTAGTGGCAGATCTCACGGGTAAAGACTTAATCACGACCCAGGACTGGAGCGTTGAGGAACTCAGGCTTGCCATAGAACTTGCTAAGGACCTGAAGAGGCGGTACGTACACTACGGAATAGAAGGGATACCAAAGATATTAGATAGGAAGACGTTCTTCATGCTCTTCTACGCACCCTCTACCAGGACTAGGGCAGCGTTCGAAGCCGCGATGACATACCTTGGCGGCCATGCACAGTACATCGAGGCCAGAATGACCAGAATGGGTGAAGGTGAGAAGGTGAAAGACGTAGTAACAATGTACGAGAGATACGGGCAGGGCCTAGGCATAAGGATACTCGACAAGGCGATAGACTTCAAGCATGGCGTCGGTAACGCAATCATAAGGGAGGCCGCCAAGCACATCAGCATACCCGTAATCAACATGGCTGACGACCAGTTCCACCCCACCCAGGGACTCGCTGACTACATGACATTCGAGGAGGTCTTCCCGAACCCGAGGGGCAAGAAGTACGTCATCATGTGGGCATACTCCCCGCATATTAGAGGGCCATGCAGCGTTAACGAGGACCTCCTCCTCTTCACGAGGATGGGTGTTGACGTTACTGTGGTCTATCCGCCGGAGTTCGAGCTATACCCGGACATCGTGGAGATGGCCAAGAAGAACGCTGAGGCGAGCGGCGCCCACCTTGAGTTCAGCCACGACTACAAGGAAGCGTTGAGGGGCGCCCACGCAGTCTTCCCGAGGAACTGGGCGACCAGGCAGCTCCAGGAGCTAGGGTACAGCAAGTTCGCTGAGCAGGAGCTCCAGATATACGAGAAGTACAAGGACTGGAAGGTCACTAAGGAGCTCATGGACCTCATGGACAAGAGCGGTGTACTAATGCACGTCATGCCCATAATGAGGGGCTATGAGGCCGACGACGAGGTCGTTGACTCACCCAGATCGGTGCTCTACGAGCAGGCCGAGAACGGGCTATGGACCAAGGCCGCTGTCCTGGCCTTGACCATGGCCAACATAAGGTAAGCGAAATCTTAACATAGATATGCATAAACGATAGGCAAACACCACATAATTTTCTTAGCCACCTAAACCAGGTAGCATTAGACTCTCTTTTTAAAAAGCCGACCAATCATTAAGGTGAGGTCCTGACCATGGGACTTCCTTGGTATGTCGGGTACTTCGAGGGCAAGCACTGGCTAACCAACATTGACTACACCCAGGAAGACATAAGGAAGGTCATAGAGGCGGCCCTTGACCTGAAAAGGAAGTTCAGGAGCCGGGTACCAACCCCCTACCTCAAGGGTAAGACGCTCTTCATGCTATTCTATAACAGGTCGCTAAGGACCAGGAACAGCTTCGAGGCCGGCATGTTCCAGCTGGGCGGCCACGCCCACTTCCTCTCCCCGAACGACGTCTACACGCCGACCCTGCCGGAGGACATGGAGCCCTACAAGACCGAGGCCATCAGGGACGTGGCCAGGGTGCTCAGCAGGTACGGCGACGGCATAGCTATAAGGATCTATGGCGACGCAGCCAAGTGGCATATCGGCAGGGGACACAGGGTCATCGAGGAGTTCGCTAAGTGGGCAGAGATACCCGTGCTTAACATGGAGGACGACGTCTACCACCCGTTCCAAGCCCTCGCTGACATAATGGCGGTTCTGGAGGTCATGCCGAAGATACAGGGCAAGAAGTTTGTCGTATCCTACGCCTACAGCGGCGGTCTAAAGCCCCTCGCCGTCCCGCAGAGCGTGACTCTAATAGCGGCGATGTTCGGCGCCGAGGTCGTGCTGGCCCACCCGCCGGGCTTCGAGCTACAGGATCACATAATCCAGAAGGCTAAGGAGCTTGCGGATCAGTACGGCGGTAGCTTCACCATAACCAACAACATGGAGGAAGCCTTCGAAGGTGCTGCTGTGGTCTATCCGAAGGCCTGGTCGCCGAAGGGCTTCTTCCCGCCGTATAACAGCTCAGTAGACAAGGAGGGCGCTAAGGAGTACCAGAAGAAGTTCAAGGACTGGATAGTCACTATGGATCTCCTTGAGAAATCTGGCAAGCCGTACTACATGCACTGCGGCCCTGCTGACAGAGGGCAGGAGGTCACTGACGAGGTGCTTGACAGCTACGAGAAGAGCCTCTACTTCCAGGAGGCGGAGAACAGGCTCCACGTCCAGAAGGCCGTAATGGCCATGGTTATGGGCTCTAGGTTCCAGGAGTTTTAAATCAAAACCTCAAAATAACCTATAACCCAAACCGCATGAGTAAATCACAAGTATCGGTGATCAGTCATGTCTGAGAGGAACGAGAAGTATGTGTTGATTGCTCTGGGAGGTAACGCGTTCCAGACTAAGGGCGAGCCTGGTACGCCTGAGAACTACTGGAAGAACGCGTATAGAGCAGCCGAGACAATAGTGAAGATAATTAAAGAAGGGTATAAGGTGGCGATCACCCACGGTAATGGTCCGCAGGTAGGAACGATACTTGAGTGGATGGAGAGATCTAAGGACAAGATACCGCCACTAACAATGGACATAGCCGGTGCAATGACTCAGGGTTGGCTGGGCTACCTGCTCATGCAGGCTATCGGCAACCTCCTCATCAAGGAAGGCATCAAGGACCACGTCAAGGGCGTAGTGGCTATAGTGAACCAGGTGCTCGTAAGCAAGGACGACCCAGCTTGGCAGAACCCAACCAAGTATGTCGGTAGCTACTACACTGAGGAGGAGGCCAAGCGCCTGGCCAAAGAAAAGGGCTGGGTGATTAAGCCTGACCCGAGGGGCGGCTGGAGGAGGGTTGTGCCCTCCCCAGACCCCAAGGAAAACATTGAGGTAGGTGCTGTTAAGAAACTGCTTGATGAGGGCTGGATAGTTATAGCATCAGGTGGAGGCGGCATACCTGTGGTCAGGGAGGATGACGGTACCCTAAAGGGTGTTGAGGCAGTGATCGACAAGGACTTGGCGGGAGAGGTTCTGGCGACCGCACTAGGTGTTGGCCAGTTCGTAATCCTCACCGACGTTGACGGTGTGTACCTGAACTTCAAGCAGCCCAACCAGAAGAAGCTTGACGTGGTGAAGGCCTCAGAGCTTGAGAAGTACTACAAGGAGGGTCACTTCAAACCAGGTTCCATGGGCCCGAAGGTATTAGCAGCGATAAGGTTCGTGAGACACGGTGGTCTTAGGGCTGCTATTGGTCACCTAAAGCAGGGATATGAAGTCGTTAAGGGACAGGCAGGAACCACGATACTCCCAGATTGAGTAGAAGAGGATAATGATTTTTTCTTTTAATCTAAGTTGTTTCTAATTTTCATCGACTCATACGCAATAATCTTTAATTCCAGTTCTGGCCTAGGCTATCTTAACTAAATAATGTACATTATCGAATATAATAGTACCTCGCCCCGTATCTTGCTTATTTGCTTTCCTTAATTAACGGTTTATTAAAAGGTACGCCAGCGATAGATTTCTAGGAGAAGATTATGAAAGATAAAGTTGACATGCTCATAAATAACGCTCTCGTTGTAACAATGAATAAAAACAGAGACGTCATACCAAGAGGTTTTGTTGCTGTAAGAGACGGGAAAATTGTCGACGTAGGCGTAGGTGATGGCACCAGCAAGTACGAGGCAGAGGAGGTTATTGAGGGACGGCGCACGATTGTCACACCAGGCTTTGTATGTGCTCACACACATTTCTATGGCGTGTTACTTGCTGCCTCTACATGGTTCGGGCTTATCGAGCCACCCACAGACTTTCAACAGAACCTGCAGAGGATATGGTGGGCCCTTGATGAAAACATAACACACGACGATATCTATGCAGCCTCATTAATGGGTTCCATAATGTTCGCCAGAACAGGCACCACCTTCTTCAAGGACATGAACTCCTCACCAAATTCAGTAACTAACGGTCTGGACTATATAAGGAAAGGAGCGGAGGAGGTCGGTCTGAGGGGCTATGCTGGCTTCTGCGCTACACAGAGAAGGAGTCTGGAGGAGGGCTTTAAGATAATAGCTGAGAACGAGAGATTCGTTAGAGAAACACATGCCGACCCCAAGGCTAAAGTAAAGGGATTCTTCGCTGTTCACGCGTCCTTTACCGTAACCGATGATGTCCTAATCAAGACTAAGGAACTAGCTGACAAGTACGGCACGATTTATGCGATGCATGTGGAGGAAGGTCTCATAGACGTTTACCACAACATAGAAAGGTATGGCAAGAGACCTGTCGAGAGGCTTAGGGACATCGGGTTCCTATCTGACAGGTTCGTTGCGGTGCACGTGGTTCAGGCAATCGATGAGGAGCTCAAAATAATTAAGGAATACGGCGTGCACGTGGCACATAATGCTATGAGCAACATGATAAACGGCGTTGGCGTCCCACGTATCCAGAGAATGCTGGAGCTGGGCATAAATGTCGCTATAGGCAACGACGGTTACGTATTCGATGTATTCGATAATATGAGGTCGACGTACCTCGTTCATAAGGTCGTGAACAAGGATCCGAGGATCCTTGCCCCTCTAGATGTTATCGAGATGGCGACAATCAACGCTGCTAAGGCCCTGCACGTAGACGATAGAATAGGGTCGATAGAGCCGGGTAAGGACGCTGACATAGTGATCATAAGGCCTGAGTTCGTGCCGACGCCGCTGAATGAGAAAACGGTATACGGCCACATGGTAAATACGTTCACCGGCCAGGATGTTTGGGGTGTCCTTGTGGAGGGTAGGTGGGTGACCAAGGAGAGGAAGGTCGTGACGGTGGACGTCGAGGATGCTATGGAGAGAGCCCACAAGACCATAGCGAGGCTCTGGGATAGGATGGCTTCGATGGAGGAGAAATATAAGATAGAGTACCTCCGTACGTGAACTTTTGTGGGGGTGAACGTAGGTGGCGGTAGACCTAACCGTAGAGATAGCGGGCCTAAAGTTCAAGAACCCCATTCTGAACTCTGCGTGCCCCATATCTAGGGATGGGCCGGCTATGGAGAGACTGGCTGAGGCCGGAATAGGTGGCCTAGTGAGCAAAACTATAGGCGTCGTCGCCGCTAAGGTACCGAGACCACACATGGGCGTGGTGAACAGGGGCATAATCGATATGGTCGTGCCGACGTACAGGGGAGGACAGTTCCAGACTAGGGTTAATAGAATAAGGGGCGCGTTCTACGGACTCCTTAACGCTGAGCTGTGGACTGATCTCCCACCGGAGCAGTGGTTCGAGAAGGAGCTGCCCTACGCCAGGAAAGTTGCTGACAAGTTCGGGATACCCCTGATCGCCAGCATCGGTTACAAGCCCCACGAGCTGAAGGAGCTCGGGCCGAAGGCGGTAAAGGCTGGTGCCGAGGGCATAGAGTTCTCGACACACTACCTCGGCTACGATTACAGGCCGGTTATCGAGTCAGCTAAGGCGCTGAGGGAGGCCGTGGATGTGCCGATATTCCCGAAGCTCTCTCCACACATCTACGGGCTCACTGAGATGGTCAAAGAGCTCGAGCAGGTCGGCGTGGACGGTATAGTAGCTATAAACACTGTGGGCCCAGCCCTCCACATAGACATCGAGACCGGCAGACCATACATGGGCGGCCCCTTCGGCCACGGCTGGCTCTCGGGCCCAGCAATAAAGCCCATAGGTGTGGCGATAGTGGCGGAGATAGCAAAGAACACTAAGCTCCCCGTGATCGGTGTCGGAGGAGTCACCACGCCTGAGGACGTGATCGAGTACATAATGGCCGGTGCCTCGGCGGTGCAGGTCTGTACATCAGTCCTCGTGGAAGGTCTTGGAGTAATAAAGAAGCTTGTCGAGGGGGTTGAGAAGTGGCTGAAGGAGCACGGCTACTCATCGATTGAGGACATAAGGGGTAAGGCCCTGAAGTACCTGACCAAGGAGCCAGGGTGGTGGGAGATAAAGCCGCCGAAGGTCAATGAGGAGCTCTGTATCTCGTGCGGGCTCTGTGAGCAGGTCTGTGACTACGACGCTGTCCACCTAGTGAATAAGGGCGGCAAGCTACTGCCTGTAGTGAACGAGCAGAAGTGCTACGGATGCGGCCTCTGTACGACAGCCTGCCCGACCAGAGCGATACACTTCCCAGACGAGTACTGGCCCAAGATATGAAGCGAGTAGGCGTCCGTTTTTACAATTGCAAGTTAATTTTCTCACATAACCTCACCCACTCATTACCTCTGAGGTCCCAGAGTTGAGTAGGTTCATTAAGTACCTAAAGTGCTCCAGATGCGGCAGGATCTACTCATATGAGGACGCCCGGATAACGTGCGAGAATAATGACCTAGGTAGGCTCGACATATATTATGACTACGAAGCGATGAAGGAAGTCGTGACGAAAGATTACCTAGCTAAGATACCGCTTGAGAGCATGTGGAAATACAAGGACCTCATCCCACCAAAGGACGAGAGCAAGATCGTTAGCCTAGGCGAGGGCGCTACCCCGCTAATAAAGGCGAAGAGGCTGGCGGAGGAGCTCGGCCTGAAGAACCTCTATCTGAAGGACGAGACCAGGAACCCTACGGGCTCGTTTAAGGACAGGGGCATGTCGGTTGCGGTAAGTGTTGCCAAGGAGTTCGGCTTTACTAAGGCAGTAACAGCGTCCAGCGGTAACGCCGCCGCTGCACTGGCGGCCTACGGTGCCAGGGCCGGGATCGACGTCATAGCGTTCGTGATAGAGCAGGCTGGCTACGGCAAGATAGCCCAGCTCCTCTTCTACGGTGCCAAGGTATTCAGGGTGCGCGGACTCGGTAGGGAAGACCCGACCGTTAAGTTAATGAGGATGGTGCACGAGAAGTTCGGCTTCTACATGGCCCCAAGCTTCGGTCCCTTCAACCCGTACCAGATCGAGGGTCCCAAGACGATCTCCTATGAGGTCGTGGAGCAGCTGGGCTGGAGAAGGCCTGACTGGGTCTTCGTTCCCGTTGGAGCGGCGTCACTCCTCACAGGAGTCTGGAAGGGGTTCAGGGACTTTAGGGAGCTAGGCATAATACCTGACCTACCTCACCTCTTTGCCGTTCAGTCAACAGGTAACCCACCGTTCGTGAGAGCATACAAGGAAGGACAGGACCCATTCAACATAAGACCCTGGGATCACCCCCACACAATAGCTTGGGGCCTCGAGGACCCGTACCCCTGGGACGGTGACGCAGGTATAGCGGCTCTTAAAGAGACTAAGGGCGACGCCGAGGAGGTTCCGGACGAACTAATACTGAAGGCAATGAAGCTCCTAGCATCTAGGGAGGGTGTGTTCGCAGAACCTTCCGGCGCGGCTGGACTTGCTGGTCTCATGGCAGCGCTTGAGGACGGGAGAATAGATAAAGATGAGGAGGTAGTGGTGCTCATAACAGGTCACGGACTCAAGGACCCAGACGTAGTAAAGGAGAGTGCTGGCGACGCTCCCACGATCAGCGCTGACCTCGAGGAATTCAAGGCTGTTCTGAGCAATGCTTACGGCATTAAGATCTAGTGATTTTTACTCAGTAATGGCCCATGTATTACCACAGATAAGGGCCTTAAGCCGCCCCTGACCTAACCTGTAGGGGGTTTCACCTGGACGCTGTACTGATGAGGACATTAGTGAGGGGAAACGACCACGGAGTAATATCGGTTAGCTTAGTTGACATAGATGGTGTCGAGGACGGAAGGATCCGCATAGTTACCCACGCACACTCAGACCACACGGTGGGTCTGAGCAAGAGCGCTAACATATCAGAGAAGATAGTCGCCACTCCCCTCACGCTTGAGTGGTTGCCCGTGCTCGGCTATAAACTACCGAGGCATAAGCTACTACCCCTTAACTACGGCGAGGGGGTAAAGGCGGGTGATCTAAAAATAACGTTCTATGAGTCGGTGCATATTCCCGGCACTGCGCAGGTGATGATAGAGTTCCCAGACGGTACAACACTAGCTTACACAAGCGATTTCAAGAAACCCGGTGAGGGTACCCCCATCTTGAGCCCGGATGTGCTGGTCATCGACGCCGTTTATGGGAGGCCGAACTACGTGAGGGAGTTTGACGACATCATAGACACAATCCTCGCTGATGCAGTGAGAGAGCTCCTAGCAACTGGGCCTGTGTACCTTTACGGTTACCATGGCAAAATACAGGAGGTAATGGAGGTACTCCGCAGAGAAGGTGTCGACGCCCCCTTCATACTGCCGTATAAGCAGTATCAGTTGGCGAGAATAGCCGAGAGACACGGTCATAGGTTCGGTGACTACGTTCTCCAGGGAACAGATGAGGCCGAGGACATAGTTAGGGATGGGTGGTTCATCTACTTCGCTCACGTCAACTCGAAGAAGAGGCTGAACGGCGTTATGGGTAACCACCTAATACTGAGTGGGTGGGAGTTCAGCAGACCCTACAAAAGGATAGGGCGGAATAAGTGGCTCGTGGCCTTTAGCGATCACGCGGACTTCATGGGACTCCTTAAGTACGTGGAGGAAAGCCAGCCTAAGCTCCTGCTTGTGAACTCGCCGAGGAGCACGGGAGGGATAGAATTCGCTGAGTACATTAGGAAAAAACTTGGGATAGAGGCCCTGCTACTCCCCTAATTCGGACTCCCTTAGTTCATAAGGTTCCTTAATGAATGACTCAGTCAGTGTCAAGCCGTACTCCTCCAGCAGTATTAGGATTGCCGCCTGTGGTGGGATCACACCCTTCTCTGTTATTATTGCGTCTATGTACTCTGGCGGCGTGACGTCGAACACTGGGTTATATACCTTAACTTCCGGATTCCTATTAAGCCACTCCTCCGTCACTATCTCAAGTGGTGACCTGACCTCTATCGGTACCAGTTCCCCTATCACTGTCTGAGGGCTGAACTTATAGGTCTCACTGGCGACATACATGCGTACCCTAGCCTCCTTAGCAGCTAGGGCCACCAACGATGTACCGATCTTGTTGATAACTGCGCCATTAGCTGCTATGGTGTCGGCGCCGACGACTACCTTATTCACTTTCTTCATGAAGTATCTCACCGAGGAATCCGGTATGAGGATGACGTCAAGGCCTGCATCAGCTAAGGCCCTAGCCGTTATTAGGCCCTGCATCTTAGGCCTCGTCTCCTTAACGTACACCTTGTGAACCTTGCCCTGGTTATGGGCCGTCGCAATGACTGACACAGCGGCGGTGCTGTGGCAGTGTGTCATCACTACATCGCCGTTTTCTAATCTCTTGGCGCCGAGTTCCCCAATGATTTTCACAGCGTTAAGTGAGTACTCGATGAACTCCTCAGCAGCGTTAACGACTGCTCGGACAGCCTCTTCGAGGGATGCCGCTCGGGATCTCTTCAGTCTGTTCATTATGTAGGCGACGGCGTTGGGCAGTGAGACAGCTGTTGGTCTGGCCGATCTCACAAACTCAGCTATTCTTTCCATGTACGTCATGAAGTCCTCCAAGTCCTTCCCTTTGAACTCCTCAGCAGCTATGGCCAGCGCCCTTGCCCCTGCCCTAGCTATCCTTCCAGCACCCCTGATTCTCATCTCCTTTATGTCGAGCCAGATCTTCCTTACATCCTCGGGTACGTACTCGCTCATAGGGACCTCACCTCCCGGAGGAGTTCCTTAATGCTCTTCACTTTCGGGGGGAGTCCATATTTCTCTTTAATGAGTATAGGTACGGCCTGCGGGGCAATGAGCCCGTGCTCTGTTATTATTGCGTCTATGTACTCTGGCGGCGTGACGTCGAACACTGGTTCCCTAACTATTACCTTACCCGTTAGCTCACCCATCCTATCCGGGGGGATTATGAGCTCAGGATCATTCAGGACGATGCCTTCAATCAGTTCTCCGAAGACTGTCTCTATACCGAACTTGTAGGTGCCAGCAGCTACTAACACTCTGGTTCTTGCCTCTTTCGCTGCCAGAGCTATTGCTGATGTGCCTGCCTTATTGACTATTGCGCCGTTAGCTGCCACCGCATCAGCGCCGACTATTACTTTGTTTATCTTTTTCATCACGAACCGCACAGCAGAGTCAACGATGAGTGTTGTGTCGACCCCCATCTTGGCTATTTTTTCCGCGGCAATCAAGCCTTCTCCCAAGGGTCTTGACTCAGTGACGTATACACTGAAGTTCTTGCCTTCTCTCAGTGCTTCCTCGAATATTCTTATGACTGAGGTGCTGTAGGAGTGTGTGAGGATGACGTCTCCATTAACTATTCTTTTTGCACCGACCCTCGCCACTATTTTCTTCGTGTGCTCTATCTCCTCATATATTCTATCTATTATTGCAGGGGCTTTCTCAATGGCTGTCTCAACACCACTTTTCTTGACCTCATCAACGAACCCAATTAAGAATTCCCTGATAAGGTTTGACATAACCATAGATGTGGGCCTAGCACCTATTATTGTCTCTATCCAGCTAGGGAGGTGCTTTACGAAGTCCTGCCTACATATCTTGACAGCGTCTGAGAGGAATGAGAGGGCGGCGTAAGCTGCCTCCGTGGATCCGAGTATTCTGCCGTGCCTGAGGTCGGAGGCTAAGGCACCAACTCTAGCAGTCATTTCTTTACACTGCTGTTTCATCAACTATCACATGTTACTCTTCTTATCAGCCCCAGAAAATCCTAACCACGAAGTGATCGGTGGCTACGAACATCTAACCCTAGGTCACTGCGGGTTCGGCGAACTTTCTGCATATAGTCACGTACTTCATGAGTTCGACGTATGTTGGCGAACCCCTCGGTTCCTCTTTTGATGCATTAATTGTGGCAGCGCATGTTGCCAGAACCATGGCGTCGATGAAGTCATAGCCCACGGATATCGCCGCTGTGAACACGCCAACGTATGCGTCCCCACAACCACTTGTCGACCTAGTCCTCAGTCCGAGTCTCTCTGTGGGTATACCACGCACTACAAGCACGCGATCCTTCATGAATAGTCTTGAACCCTTGATTCCCTCTTTGCTGAGCACGAACAACTCCGGATTCACCTTTCTCAGTATCATCACCCCTTCCTCAACACTAGTTGCCTGTGTCATGGATAGGAGCTCGTCCTTATTCGGCGCTATTATATCGACTCGGTGGATGATGCCCCTCAGTTTATCTATTCCTTCGTGTGAGAGTGAGCCTGGATCCCATACCACCATAGCGCTTTGATCCCTAGCCCAACCAGCAATGGCTTCGGCAACCTCTATGGGCGGGTTCATTATTAATACGGCAGTTGGTTTAATTCCGGAATTAATGAGCGGCTGCATGTCTGCGTTACTTAGTGCCTCATTTGCTCCGTAGTAGCTGTAGATAGCGGTTTCTCCTGACGGATTTACAGCGACGAATGCTTGTCCGGATTCGACACCTTCCTTGATGACGATGAATGACGTATCTACTCCTTCATTTCTCAGTGCACTGAGGTGCTTCCTACCTATATCATCATTACCTACTGCACCAAACATGATCACTGTCCCGCGCGTCCCCAGGAATCGCGCAGCAGCCGTGGCGGCATTACCGCCTGACCCTCCCAGGTACCTCGCCAGCGCCTTAACCCTAACCTTGGGTGGGGCGAACCTATCGACAAAAAGCATGATGTCATAGTTCAGTGAGCCAGCCACTACGACCTTAATCTTTTTATTCCTATCCATACCTTTCTCCCCTCAACGACCCACTCCTTTGCTAGGTCAGCCTCGCCTTCCCCGAGCACGACGTTCCTTGCCCTAACCTCTGAAGCGACGTATTCTCTGTGCTCATTAAGAGCCTCAGATATCTCGCTGTCCTCTGTCCTAACATACACATCGATAAGTTCGTCGACCTTAAGATTGAGTGAGTTCCTCATGGTCTGTATCCTCCTGATGATCTCTCTGGCGAGCGCCTCCTTTCTAAGCTCTGAGGTTAACTTTCTGTTTATACAAGTCTTTAATGGGACATTATCAACCTTTGTCTCCTCGCTTATCTCGTCCTCTCCGCATTCGAGCTCACCGTAACTCACTATGATAACGTCCTTGCTGTTAGCTAGCAATCTGATGATGTGCTTGAGTTCCTTCAGTCCCTCAACATAGTCCTTAGGTAGACCAACCTTCACGTACTGTATCGGCCATCTTAACTTGATCTTTACCTCGTTCCTTAACGATGCTGCTGAAGAGATCACCCCCAGCGCCACCTTCATCAGCATCTCTATATCCTCGTCAGTCAACTCGTCGGAGGGCTCTGATAGCCTGCTGAGGTGCACGCTCTCGGCTTCGCCCGGCTCATACTTCTTTATGAATTCCTGCCATAGCTTCTCGGCCATATGTGGCGCTATCGTCGAGAGGAGCTGTAGCCCAGTCTTGAGTGCGTAGTATAGGGCGGTGTAGGCGTGGAACCTGTCAAGCGACTCCTCCGACCAGACCCTGGGCCTTATCATCCTTAGGTATCCGTGACTGAGTGTCTCGACGAAGAAGTCCAGCACTGCCTTCGTTGCCTCATGCAGTCTGTACTCCCTCATGAGTTCGTCGAATCTTCTTAGGAGTGTGTTAGTCTCGCTTATTACCCACCTATCCTCAGGCGCTCCCTCGTTGAAAGTGGCTAGTACATCGTGCTTGCTCGGGTCGTATTTATCTATGCTCATGTACGTGTCAGCAAACTTGAAGACATTCCATATTATGTTGAGGTTCCTCACAATGTCACGGATCTCCTTCAGGTTAAAGATGAAGGACTCGGCTGGCGGGTAGCGCACCAGGATGTATGCCCTAGTCGCGTCGACGCTGTACTTGGTGAGGAGGTCCTTTGCCCAGATGACGTTGCCTAAGTGCTTCGACATCTTTCTTCCTTGAGCGTCGAGGACGAGTCCCTGCATCAGTATAGACCTGTATGGTGCCTTCCCTTCGAGGAGGACTGAGGTTACGAGGAGGGAGTAGAACCACCCCCTTGTTTGGTCGACTCCTTCGGTTATGAAGTGATAGGGGTAAAGCATTGAGAACAGCTTCTTATTCCTTAGACCGTCGACTGACGCCATCCATGCCATACCTGAGTCCATCCAGACATCCACCACGAAGGGAACCCTAACCCATTCCCTGCAGTCCTCAGTTGGCCTCAGCTTCACCCTATCTATCCACGGCCTATGCACTAGCCTGAAGTCGTCCACATCGGGAACATACTCTGCCTCTTTCTTGAGCTCCTCTATGCTGCCTATGACCTTGACCTTCTTCGGATTATCCTTGCAGACCCAGACAGGTAATGGGGTACCCCAGATCCTTGACCTCGAGATAGTCCAGTCCTTTAGGTTCTCGAGCCAGTTCTCGAACCTGGCCCTGAGCTTCTTCGGATAAATCGCTACGTCAGCGAGAGCCCTCAATAACTCGCTTCTGAGGGGCGATACTCTTATGAACCACTGTTTATCTGCCCTGTAGATCAGGGGTGTGCCGCACCTCCAGCAGTGAGGGTACTTATGAACGATCGTTCCTTCATAAACGAGCAGGCCTTTCTCCCTAAGCACTTCAGTAACCTTCTTGCTGGCCTCGTTCACGTCCAGCCCTTTGAAGATACCGCCGTCGCTGTTGAACACACCATTTATCTCCACAGCACTGCTTATAGGAAGCCCGTACTGTGTACCGACTTCGTAGTCCTCGGGTCCGTGCCCCGGTGCAATGTGGACGAGCCCGGTACCCTCCCCGAGGCTAACGAAGTCGGCTGTTATTACGTAGTGCGCGTTCTCATGCTTAATGTGTATGGGGACCTCTTCAAGGAGTGGGTGCACATATCTCAGCCCCTCTAGTTCAGACCCCTTTACCTTCTCTACACACTTCCAGGACTCCGCACCAGCGTTTCTCATCACCTCCTCAAGCCTCGACTCTGCGACGAACCAGTACTCGTTACCTACCCTTGTCCTGCAGTATACGCCGTCCGGGTTGACAGCCACTGCCTCATTATCAATGAGTGTCCATGGCGTGGTCGTCCATATAACTAAGTACTCGTTATCTCTATTCTCTAGCTTGAACTTAACATATATGGAGGGGGATACCTTATCCTCGTACCCCTGCGACACCTCCGCGTCGCTGAGCGCTGTCTCACAGCGCGGGCAGAACGGCAGAACCCTCTTTCCTTCGTAGAGCAGGCCCTTCTCATGCATCCTCTTTATGAAGTACCAGACATGCTCAATGTACTCGGGCTTCCTCGTCTCATAAGCGTTCTCGAGGTCTAGCCAAAGGGCGATCCTCTCCGTGGCATAGTCCTGCCAGTACTTAAGGTAGTAATCAACTAGCTTGTTGCATTCCTCAACGAACCTTTCGGCGCCCACGACCTGAAATATGTCCTTCTTTTTCTTTATACCGAGCTTCTTCTCAGCCTCGACCTCAACGGGCAGGCCCTGCTCGTCCCACCCTGCCTGAGCCCATACGTTGTAGCCCTTAAGCCTCATGTACTTCAGCACGAAGTCCTTGAATACCCTGCCTCTGATGTGCCCAACATGTGGGTACCCGTTCGCTGTCGGGGGCCCCTCAAGGAATGCAAATATAGGTCTTCCCTCCTCCCATGAACGCCACTTTCTCGGGATCTCCCGCGTTTTCCAGAATCTCCGCGCCTCCTCTTCTATGGCAAAGGGGTCAAATCTCCCTAACCCGATGGTTCCGCACCTAATCAAGCCTTAAGGAATACCTTATATAGATTAGATGTTAAGCGAAGGAAACGGCCCCGTGGGGACCCCCCACTCACCCTGAGCCATTTCGGCTCCGTCGTGGGGGTCTCTGACCCGGATACTATAGGTATTGACTCGCTAAAACGGTTTTCTCTCAATCCTTGAGTTCGACTAGGTTCCTCAGTCCTTTGTACGCAAAGTCGAGGCCAAGCATCTCTAGGGTGGACTTCCTCGGGATACCCCTCTCGTCCCAGCCCCTCAGCTCGTAGTACTTGCTCAGCATCCTATCGTAGCCGTCCTTATCGAGCTTCGCGCCAGCCAGTGGCCCTTTGGTTAAGGGCTCTGTGAACCACCTCTCGGGCGGGTAGTCCATGTACCTGCCCCAGCCCCTTCCCTCGGCTGTATATTCCCTAACCCAGAACGCCCTAATTAGTGTGTAGACCCTCTCTGCTAGCTTGTGGAGATCGTCCCACGTGAAGCTCACGCCGGTTGCTGCCTTCAAGAACTTTGGGTAGTAGTCGAGGTTGAGGCCCAACTCCACCCACGGCAGCCTGCACGTCACGAGGGACTCAAACACAGCTCCTCTAACGTTCTGCATCCAGACAAGCTTCTCAACCTTCTCGTCCGTGTACTTGTCCCTGCCCATCTTTATCTCCAGCGATATGAACCATGCGTCCTTGTGGTGGGCACCTATCGAGCTCGTGCCGTAGGCTAGAGCCATGCCAGGGGCGGCGTGGCAGTCGTACGCCGAGATCTCCAAGCCCTTAACCTGCATGGCGAAGGTCATGGCACCGTTCCCGAGCTTCTCGGCAGCGGCCTTGGTTCCCTCTGCCATAAGGTTCCCAAGCTCCCCTCTCCTGTACGCTATGTCCTCAGTCAGCTGCACTGCGGCGTCGAAGTCGCCCCACTCAATCCCGTCCTTTATGAGTCCTTTCTCGGTGGCCTCCATAGCAAAAGCTATTGAGGAGCCAAGACTTATCGTGTCGAGCCCTAAGTCATCAGCCAACTTGTTCAGGTGAGATACCTTATTGAGGTCTCCTATACCTATGTTGGAGCCGAGCATCGCGACGTTCTCATAGTCGAGCTCGGCCTTGGCCCTAGTACTGTCTACCTGGTACTCGACAATGTTGCCACAAGGCATGTTGCAGTTGGGGCACCCCTTCTGCGCGACCTTCATCTTCTCCATGGTGTAGCCGTCTATCCCGCTGGCGAAGTCGTAGACGCCCTCACGGAAGTTGTAGGTTGGTAGCACGGAGTTCTTGTTCGACCACTCAACTGTCATCATGGTGCCCTGCCTGATCCAGAAGTCGTAGCCGTCTGCTTCCTTCACCGCCCTGTAGGCCTCGGCCCCGAGCTGTACGAGCTCGGCTTGGTCAGCGGGCTTTGGAAGTTCCTTGCACCCCTTGATCACGATGGCTTTCAGCTTCTTGGAGCCCATCACCGCACCCATGCCCGGTCTACCGCCTGAGCGGCCGAACTCGCTTATCACAGTGGCGAACTTGACCAAGTTCTCCCCTGCTGGGCCTATGTACAGGGCCCCGACGGTCTTTCCGTACTCGGCGTAGAGCTTCGGCTCGAGGTCATGGACACGCATACTCCATATGTCCTCCGCTGGTTCGATGGATGCCTTACCGCACTCAATCACTAGCTTTACGGGCTTGTCTGAGGAACCTGTGACCACTATTGCATCATACCCAGCTTTCCTAAGCTCCACAGCCGCTCTGGTGCCTATGTTGCCGTCGCCGTATCCGTGAGTGAGGGGTGATTTGGCGGCGATCACCATCTTGCCCGAGGAAGGCAATGGGTACCCCGTGAGCGGTCCTACAGCGAATATGAGTACGTTGTCGGGGCTCAGCGGGTCGGTCCCTGGCTTCACGAGGTCCCAGAGAAGCCTGATCGCTAGTCCCCTGCCGCCGAGGTAGTTCAGCAGTGTTTCCTTGTCAAGGCTTACCTCGGTGATCTTCTTCGTTGTTAGGTTCACTAGGAGATATTTCCCATTCCATCCAAACATGGCGTATTCCCTTATTGTCTCACGGGAAACGAATTAAACATTAGTGAAGATCAGCCAACATATATTTTACCTGGATCTGCGGTAGTTAATTAATTGGGATAATGTAATGCCTAAGGTCCCCACTAAGCTCGTCAGTTGGGACGATATCGTCGAGTGGTCGAGGGGTTTAGCAAAAAAGATTAAAGAATCTGGCTACATGCCTGACGTCATTGTTGCCATAGCCAGGGGTGGCTTCGTTCCTGCCAGGCTCCTCTGTGACTTCCTCGATGTCGAGAACCTCCTCTCGATTCAGTCACAGCACTGGACCGAGGCGGCTAAGGTAGCTGACAGGGCCATAATAAAGTTCCCTTACAAGGTAGACCTGACCGGTATGAAGGTGCTGATCGTCGATGACATAGTTGACACGGGAGAGTCGCTGATTCTGGCCAGGGACTATATTATGAAGGAGTGGAAGCCGGACGAGGTGAGAATAGCGGCGCTTCAGTGGATATCACCTGTGGCTAAGCTGAGGCCCGACTACTACTTCATCGAGGTTAAGGAATGGATATGGTTCCAATACCCATGGACTAGGCTAGAGGACACTTACCAGTTCATAAAGAGGATGCTGTCTGAGGAGGGCAAGTATAAGAAGGAGTGGAGTTACGAAGAACTAAAAACTAAGTTCATGGAGTGGTACGACATCGACGTCGGAGATGAGTACTTCAGGGATGCTATAGAAATGCTCGTAGAGAAGGGGTTCCTGTCCAGGATCGATAAGGACAGATTTCGTGTCAAGGGGTAAGGCCTTCCCAAGGAAATAGAGATATTTACTGCGATATCACGCCCTCTGCCTTTGCCTCAGCGGCTTTCCTAGCCATCTCTAGGATCTTCTTGGCCTCTCCGCTAGCACTCACAAATAGTTCATCGTTGCTTAGGTACATCCCTCTCGAGGATATTTCCGCCGCGTTCTGGGCGAGGTCATCTAGCACTACTGTGAACTCGCTCAGCTCTTCAGCCCCCTCCCTCAGCTCTCTCAGCACCTCAGCAGCCAGCTTAGCAACCGGCGAAATGTAGGATAGGAGCTTCGCTGTCAGCACTGTCTCTATTCTTAGGACCAGCATCTCGACGGCTACCTCGATCTGCGTAAGCCTTATGATTAGGGACTTCAGTGAGGTTATCTCCTGCGCGTATGACGCCCTCAGGTTAGGGTTCTCCGTAATCACTAGCCTCTCCTCATAGCGCCTGACCCTCTCCTCTAGCCTCCTTCTAGATAAGCTCACCCACCGCAGAAACTGTTTAAGGTCTATGAGGAGCCTCGCTAAATTCTGCCTCAACTCTTTCGGGTCTACGCGCTTCCTCCTAGCAAATAGCACCACACGCCCCTGGATAATACTCCGGTATTACCAAAGCGAAAAAGCCCCCACTGATTAATACCCCACCGTATTACGAGAAAGCACCTGCAAAACATCCTTAAATCCCCCTGAACCACACACTTATTGGCCGCCGGTAGCTCAGCGGCAGAGCGCCCGGCTGTAGTCAGCCCCGGAGGGTACAGGAACAACCGCCTGCGGGCGGGCCCTCCGGCAGAAACCGGGTGGTCGGGGGTTCGATTCCCCCCCGGCGGACCACCCTATTATCAAGTAGTAGCATAGTAACGCCCACAACTAACCCTGGATGCGAGCCGTTATTGCTCAGTCCTAACGTAACATGTGTTTTTCATTGTTGGCTTCTCCTTAACTATGTGGTGGACTTACTTGGCAGACCTAATGATAAAGGCGAAATTCATTATCCCGGTCAGGCCCTCAAAGAAGATCATACGTGATGGTGCCATCGTCGTTGAGGACGGACGGATAGTGTTTGTCGGTAAGCGCCACGTGGCTGAGGAGAAATATAGTGCTGAGGAGGTGATTGAGGCTAACCACCACGTAGCTATTCCGGGACTGATTAACGCTCACAACCACCTCTTTCAGTCAATAATCAAGAACATAGCCATCGATATGGTGCTGATTGACTGGTTGAGGAAAGCCATACACCCGATACTCGCATCGTTCCGTGACTCGGACTTCTATTACTCCACGAAGTGGGGCGTTATAGAGAACATAAAGTCGGGTGTCACCACGCTCATAGAGAACCACTACGGCCCCAAGGGATACGACTACGTCGCTAAAGGGCTCATGGAGTCGGGCATAAGGACGGTACTCGCTAGGGGCATATACGAACTCAACGTGCTACTCGACGAGCTTAAGGAGGAGCCGAAGGCAGCGATCTCCCACACCGAGTACCTCATACAGAAGTATCACGGGAAGAACGACGGAAAAATGATGGTTGCTGTCGCGCCGATGCATCCATACAACTCAAGCAAGGAACTCCTCCTCATGGCTAAGGATCTCTCTGATAAGTACGGGGTGCCCTACCATACCCACACGGCCGAGTCCGTAAAGGATCAGGAGTTAGTGAAGGAGCTCCACGGAAAGACGGATGTCGCGCTACTGTACGACCTCGGGATCCTTGGACCAAGATACCACGCAGTACACTCTGTGCAGGTGTCTGAGGAAGAAGTACTTATGCTGGCTAAGACAGGTGCACACGTAATACACAACCCAGAGAGCAATCTAATAATAGGTTCAGGCATAGCACCGATACCTGACTTCCTCAAGGCGGGCGTTAACGTGGCCCTAGGCACGGATGGCGCAGGAAGCAACAACAACCAGGACATGATAGAGGCCATGAGGTTCGCAGTGCTCATACATAGGGGGGCTAGGAAGCACCCGAACATAGTAACTGCCTGGGACGCCCTAGAGATGGCCACCATTAACGGCGCAAAGGCCCTCGGGCTAGAGAATGAGATAGGTTCACTAGAGCCGGGTAAGAAGGCAGACATAACCATCATAGACCTGGAGAGCCCGAGCATAGCTCTCGCCCACGACCCACTCGGCTCAATAGTCTACTGTGCGAACGCCGCCGATGTCGACACAGTCATAGTTGATGGTAAGGTGATCATGAAGAATAGAAAGGTGCTCACAATAGACGAGGAGAAGGCCAAGGAAGAGGCGTGGAAGGTCGCGCTCGACCTCCTCGACAGGGCCAGGCAAAAATTCGATATGAAGTTCCCGTACGAAGAATTCATCGAGTGACCCCAAATGATAGAAAACATAAGGGAGATCGTGGATCGGATAGACTCTTTTTTAAAGGTAAAGGATGAAGCAAGAGAACAAATAATCAAAATAACCAGGGATGTCATAAGAGAAGCAGGCTACGCCGTAACCGAGGCGAATGCGGGCAACATAACAGCCGCTAAAGAACACTTAGAGGAAGCGTTGAGTAAGTGGAAAGAAGTCAGCAAGATAATATCTGAGCACGAGGAGCTGAGGCACTCGGGCATAATCTATAACACGGGTATGGAGCTTGCTGAGGCAGCAATCTTCCTCTCCATAATAGAGGGCGCGCCCATACCCGGGCCGGAGGACATAGGCGTGCATCAGATACCGTACCTCCTGGGCCTCCTGGATGTTGTGGGCGAGCTAAGGAGGTACGCTACAGCCAAGGTGAGGGAGAACGACTTTGAGGAGGCATGGAAGGCTTTCCATGTGGCTGAGGCGATCTTTTTATCAACGAAGTTCCTGGATTACCCGGACAGGCTCGTGCCGGGACTACGCCGTAAAATCGACGCGGCGAGGTACTCTATTGAGGAGCTTCGGAAGTTCCTCACGGACATGGAGAGCAGGGTGAAGTTAATCAACGAATTAAGCGGTTTGAGGAGGCAACTGAGAGGATAGTCTGTTTTTAGGAGTTTTTAGGGATGGCGCCGGGGAGGGGATTCGAACCCCCGACCACCGGGTTAACAGCCCGGCGCTCTACCCGGCTGAGCTACCCCGGCACCAATCTAGGTAATAGTTGGCTGTTTTTAAGGATTCAACGCTATGAGCTTAGCAGCAAACTCGGCAAATCCTTTGCCTGAGGGTTTCTCGGTGACTATGTCAGCCAGCTCCTTTAATTCTGGGTCAGCATTCCCTACAGCAACAAGCGTAGGACATGCTCTCCTCATAGGGATATCAGACACAGCGTCACCCACGCAGTAGATGTTACGGATCTCCAGCCCGAGTACCTGGATCATTTTCCTTATTCCCCTATCCTTCCCACACCCGACGGGGTGTATATGGATGGCATAGCCGCTGGTAGTTACCTCCACCCAGTCTGCCCCTATCTCTTTCAATATCTTTCGAGTTGCGCTAAGCGCCTCATCCTCTGACGCCCCTCTCCATTTAAGCGCCATATCGCATATCCTAAACAGGTTCTGCCACGATTCCTCAAGAATGCCCTCAGCCTCCTGCACTAGAACCTTAGCAATTTCCTTGATTTCTTCGCATCTCTCACACTCTACGATTACGTTGTACCCATCAAAGAGCACTGCACCGTTCTCGCCTATAGCCAACCCGCCTAAGCCTAGGTATAGGGATAGCCCCCGAACAACTGGCAGTGAATTGCCTGACACCATTATCACGGCGTAACCGCTCTTCACAAGCTCGCGGAGCGCTCTGAGGGCGGCATCATCTAGCACAGAGCTCCGTCTATCTGTTGTTAGTGTTCCATCGATATCTGTGAACACTGCACCCTTTACCTTCATATCGGGCCCTAATGCTACTTGTGCCGCGATTATAATTTCTCGCTAGGTTAGTATGTTGTGAAGAAGTACTTCAGTGTGTGAAGGGGTGCTTCTGAAGGTGTCGCTTAGATTTGTTTAACATTTTTGATGAAAAGATTTAACTATACCGATAATGATGATATTAATGGTGTAGTATATGGCGAAGAAGCCCCCAGTTAAGGTTAAAGACCCAACCACAGGGAAAGAGGTCGAGCTAGTGCCAGAGAAAGTCTGGGTGCTGGCTCCGCGCGGGAGGAAGGGAGTGAAGATAGGTCTGTTCAGGTCCCCTGAGACCGGGAAGTATTTCCGCGCTAAGGTGCCTGACGACTACCCTGTCTAAATTACAATCGTAGGGCATTTTTAGCTCAATAATCCAACGTTTTTGCTTGCTCCCGAACTAGTTTATGGTGGGTGCTGTGGTAAAGCTCCTTATCATATCGGACACCCATGATAACTTAGCAGCCATAGATGACCTCATTAAATGCCTTCGAGCAGGGGGCTATACCTATGACTCCGTTGTGCATCTAGGCGACATAATCTCGCCTTTCACGTTAAGGAAACTCATAAACGAGCTTGATGCACCCATGATAGCGATCTTCGGAAATAATGACGGCGATAAATCCCTTCTTAAGAGTATCTTGCCGGGCATAGCCGACCCGCCGGTAGTAATGGAGCTGGGAGGACGTAAGACCCTCTTACTCCATGGCTTCAAGTCTCCAGAAATGACCGAACTCTTTGTGAATTCCTTAGCGAATAGTGGGGCATATGACATCATATTATATGGGCATACGCACGTGGCCAGGATTGTGAGAAGGGGCAGTACATTGGCCGTTAACCCCGGCACAGTATCCGGTTATGTCAGTGGTAAGAGAACATTCGCTATCCTAGACACTGATAAATTAGATACAAAGATTGTTGATATGGATCAGTGCATCATGTGAGAGCTGTAGGGGGTTCGGGAAACGATACAGGCAGTGCCGCCTGCTCCGGTGCTATCCTCACAATACCCTCACCCCTCTCAAGCACGTTAACAAGTTCCATAATTTCCTCACTGATCTTCACATACCTTCGCACACTCTCCCAGTACACGGGACTAGGAGAACTCATCGCAATGAAGAGCCCAGCATCGGACGAAAGACCTGGCTCCTTATCTATGTCTTCGATTCTCTGAGTCGCCACAGCCACCGAGACACCGTAACTACGGCTGATTCTCATGAGATCCGACACGAGACCAGGTATCCCGAGGTAGATCCAGGCCTCATCAAGCAAGAGTAGGCGCCTAATCCCCTCGTCTCCTGCTTTGAGCAAGCCCATCTTCATTGCTGCCTCTAGCACCAGAACTAATGTCCTCACGAGTTTCTCGTTCTTGACAAAGACATTCGATATGTCAATGACTACATTTGAGTTCGGCTCAGATAGTATCTCAATGAGGCGTTGCTGACCAACATCGAGTGAGGCTACCTGGTCGAGTACCTCCCTTATCTTGTAGGAGGAGTACTCATCCAGCGTTAAGGTAGCGAGCGAGGCAGCGTGCTCTAAAGGATTGTCAGCGCTTATTGAGCTCCTCAGCACATTGTAGAGCTTTACCCTCAGCCTCTCATCAACAATCCCGAACGCCTTGCTTATTATCTCGGTGATGACGTGGGGGTTACGGCTTTCCTTGAATATTTTGCTCAGCCCGAGTGAGACGTCCTCGAGTCTTATGATGTCGAATACCTCCCCTCTAGAGCTCAATCGACCCGGGTACTCTCCCTTCGCGTCGATTACTATGTACCTGATCCCGTAGACGGTGTTCATTTCTGATGCTAGGTGGGCAAGTAACTCCGTTTTCCCAGAGCCTGTGGGCCCGACTACAACTATATGGGGTGATGGGGCATTCTCTAGGTTCCAGAACACTTCCTCTCCTGTGGAGAGGTTCTTTCCAAGATATACCCCCGCCTGTCTGCCCCTCCTGTGAGTTCCCCGTATCAGAGCGGGCACCATGAATGGGAGGTGATATGCTGAGGCAGTCCTTATGAATCCCTTAACAATTATTCTCTTCAGTAACCAGCCAATGAGGCCGCCTCCGACGCTGTCAAAGCCCCGAAAAAACACCTTAGCAGCGAACCTCGCCTCCAGCCCACCAACACTCTTGAGCCTTATACCCAGCGCTCTTAGTGAATCGCTCAAGAGCTTAGCCCGTATTCCCGCCCGCTGTATAGCTTCCTCCTCATTATGTGCGCACGCCTCAACGGCATAGAAAATGATGGCCTCTAAAGGTGGTACCCCCTCTTTCAACACAGTATCACGCATTTTCTTCAGTCTTGCCAGTTTTGCTCGGAGATCTGATCTCGAGGGATTGCTTTCTAGCTCCAGCTCGAGTGTCTCTATAGTCCTCTCTAGCCTCATAACGTACTTCTCGAGTTCCATGGGTACGACATACGCCCTAACCTCCACAGGGAATCCGAGGTTGAGAGCATTGTGATACGCTTTTAGTAAGGCCTTTAACTCCTTACTGCTTGACTCGCTAAGCAGGGAAGAAAAGCCTGTGGCTACCAACAGCTTTTTCGCGCAGAACCGCCTCTTCTCACGAATAATTAAGGTATCCCCTCTTACAATGACACCCTCAATCATCGACCATCCCCGTCTCACCGAACAATCTCTTAGCGGCTAACACCGCAGCCAACATAGCATCCCGAACGAGTTCGTCCCTTGTAATGATGACCGACTGCTGACTCCCAAGCGCGAGATATACTCTGCATCCATCAACTAAGTCAAGAGGTTTCAGAGCGATCTCGACACTCTTCCCTGCTCCTGAGGACTCTCCACACAGAACAGTGAGTCCAACAGACCCGATAACATGAAGGACACCGTCACCCCTTACTGCGATACTCTCAACTTTCCCATCGATTTCAACACACCTAAAATTCCTCGGAGTATCTGAATCAGTGCAGCTAATCACCCTGATGATCTCTGCTTCGAAGCCGTCTTCAGCGAGCACAGCCTCTACCAGAGCAGGAAGTAGACAATACTCCTCATTATTAGGCTCGACCACTCTCCCGTCAGCACATAGAATGCGCACCTTACCAGGTGCTTCTATCCCATCCCTACTAACCTTTATCGCCGAAGCACGCACAACACGATCTATTCTCGCCTCCCTCAGCATGATAACAGTGCCTGGGATAGCGTACTTAGTCCCGATCTCGTCCACTAGCTCAAGGGATATAGGGATAGCCGCACCAGGTCTGGACTTACCAACCAGCAGAAACTTAATTAACCCGTCCTTGCTATGAACGTCATTAGCCCGGAACCCGGGTGGAACAAGCACGTGCACGCTCCATGCGCCGGGCGATGTCTTAATTACGGTAGCGTGACCCACGATCAATGCATTCATTTCTGGATCACCAGCTACTCTACCAACAACGCTAGCGTCTGCTTTCTCAACCACGATAGAGTTCAGCCGAGGAGCCGAGCTAGTTATCGTGATTCTCCGCGCAAATTCCGTAAGCGGCGACCTAATCATAATCACGGGTGACGCCGTTTCGCCCAGCCTCAGAGGCCTGAGATAAAGGTGTACGAAGCCCTCCCGCTCGAGGCGGTGACCACTAACATCACCTAAAACCTCTACCTCGGAGCACTTCCCTGGGAGCCTCACCCTCACTGTGGCATATGTCTCGGCGTCAACGACATTTTTCAGTACCTCGATTGAGGGCTCAACCATAGTGTGGACTGACGAGACCACGATGTGACTGTCGCTCATGCACAAGAGTAAGCCCTCATTGTTCGGTACACATACTCTTGACTTGATCGACGTCACTATTCCGGAGCTATTAGCGAGCATTACCTCCTTGCTATCAATGGGGTTAAGGGTCGCTATATCGGCAGCAGAGAATGGGGTAAAGAAGCGTTTAGTTAACCCCATCCACAGTCTCTCCTTGAGGATCCCGCACCCTACCTCGCTCTCACACAACACTAATGAGTCATTGAGGCATGCTGCTATTGGTACTCCTTCGATAGGTATCAATGGGTCGATGTCGGTGCCCGTGACCTTAATGACAAAGCTCCCTTCGTCACTTTTGTACATTAAGTAATTGCTCTTCCCGCATGATGTTAGTGGGTATGTGGGTGTAAGCGGCGTGTATATCGGGTTTTTCCCTGGGCGTAAAATCACCGATTCCTCAGAAGCATTGATTACGCAGATACCCCCACGACATGTGACGTCTCTTAACTTATCTAATTCTATAATATGTTCTGATGACTCTCCCGTTATCGGATCCCAAACTACTGCAGTACATTGTCTCTGATTACATCCCGCTATAGCGGCGACGGTGTCGTCAGCGCTATGATAGACATTCCTAAACCTCATCAAGCCAGTTAATGGAGTGTAAACAACGACGTAATTTCCTTTGGGGAATATGCCTGCTAACTTCCGACCCCAGTTGATAGCTATGGGGTTTTCCGGGTTTCTCGGGCTTCCTAGTAGCTCTCTTTTCAAGTTCCGTATCTCGTCAAGAAGAACCGAATCATTAAGAAAAGGAGTGAGTTCTACATCCTCTTCAAGAACAACCCTAAACACGCGTTTCGGATAATCACCGCCAACCAATGCGTAGAATTTGTCGTTGATTGGACGAAACGTGATAGGTGTTCTGGAAATGCTCGGGGAGAGCTTGGCACAACCGAGAATTAATGGGATCTTACCGTTCAAATCATCCCACCCCCTATTAGGATCATCAGCGATATCCCAGGAACAAGTCCTGAGCTCAGTTTGTCGAACCCGGCCTTGGATACGAAGACTCCGAGTGCTACCGACGATGCGATGAGGTACCTTATGAGTAACTCATCTACAGAGAGCAGTAGCTGCGTTGTTGACAAGAGAAGGAACGTAATTCCTATACTCACGGCAGCTAAACCTATCCCTGTTATTATGAGTCTTCGGATATCGGCTATCATGTTCTCAATGACGTCCTTAAGCAAGATTAAGGTCTCGCGTCTCACGTCCCCTCGAGAGAAGAGATTACTTATTGTGAAGTCGGCGAAACACGTTATCCAGTAATGATACTCATCACATCTTCCTCTAGGGAATTTTGAAAGCGTACCCCCTACACTCTCCAGGTATGCCCTGAGCCTATTTATGTTACCGACCGTGAGAAGGGGTATTTCGGAGATCGCCTTAATTACGTTGTTTAGTGAATGTAGTTCCTTTAGGGCACTTGATAATTCCTTAAGCCAGATAATGCCGGATAACAACAGCGCAATCCCGGATGCTGAGAGAACAAGTCTGTTGAGAATCAGGACACCTATGAGTAATAGTAAGATCCCTGCAAGGAACAGTACGCTCCGTGATCTGGAATACTTTCCCTTTAATTGTGTCATATGGCGGGGGAGTTTAGGTACAGACGCGATCCCTACTGGTATAAGTATCAGCATCATCGCAACAGCGTAGGATATGGCGGAGCGCCCGATAAGGTTAGTCAAAAGTGATGCTATGGGTGGGACATACCCAATAAGGGCTGAGAGAGCCACGGAGAACACGATCCTGGTTTTCACAGCGTCGCGTGCCTTCTCCTTAAGTGCCCTAGTGTAATATCTAAGGGAGTCGGTGATCCATACGCTGCCCAGTCCCATAGAATAGGCTGTTAGGTATTCCGAGAACAGCCTCCTAAGCTTTGTGGAGAGCTTCTCGCTCATTATCCGCAGGGACTCAAGTATACCAAAGACTGCGGAGAGGGCTGCGAGTCGATCGCTGAGTTTTAGGAGGGCAGGGAAGAGAGTTGATGCATACCTCCTCCAACTTCCGCCGAGCTCCACCACATCCCTTCCAAGCTCCATATCTGTTCCTTGCGAGAGACCTAGAGATATTATGAAGTATTCGAGCTCTGCATGCACACGCGCTGAGTAGTCGAGCGCCTTGAGGTACCACACAGCGATGTATGCTACAGGTGGCAGAATCATTGAGAGAACAACAACCATTATTTCATAACCAGGTATTGCTTCAGCGATGAGTGGTGCTAAGAAAATAATGAGCGTGTACGTGCCTGCAAGCCAGATAAGTATTTCTTTATATGCTTCGCTTCCAATTTTTCTTGTATCGCCGCTCCTAACTCTCAATTCCTCTATGAACTCAACGAAAAATTGGAGTGGTTTGAGCAGTATGTGAATAGCTCTTGAGCTAGTGGCCTGTCTCTGCATGAGCAATCGCCCTCATTTTGTATAACTTCCTGATGATGACTCTATTCGTTGAGTCATCATAAATGGGTTTCTCAACCGACACGACGGTTCTTCGTAAACTACCGTCTTTGGCGGAGAAACCCATCACAATTATGGCGTCAAACATTGCGACCTGATATGGGCTGAGCTCTATCGGCGGACTCATGAGCCTCGTTACCACCTCCCGTGCGCTCCCGCCATGGAACGTCGTCAGGCTCCCCAGACCCATATTCATTGCCTGCGGCAGCACTCTGGCCTCTCTGCCCCTTGTCTCACCGATCACGATATATCTAGTCACTGAAGCCCTAAGCGCAGCCTTTGCTAAGATCATCTGGTCGACGTTCCTACCACTGCCCCAGAGGTTCGCCGGGACAATGTATCTCACCCACGCACTTTCCGGCAATGGATCTATCTCGGGTGTATCCTCTATTATTACTATTTTCCATTCCTTCGGGATCAGAGAGTAAAGTATTGCTCTTAGGAGTGTGGTCTTGCCCGAGCCAGGTGGCCCAGCGATTATTATTGAGCCTCTCTTCTCGATGATCCTCTTAATTGACTTAACAACTTCCGGAGGTATAGTGCCTCTCTTGATCATCTCATCAAGGGAGATACTACTGATACCCCTCTTCTTCCTAATGACTATCTCGCCCACTCCTCCGGCGACTTCAGGGTGAACTAGGTGTACTCTGTGTCCGCCGTCCTCTTCTGGGAGGTTACCGTCGGCTATCGGATTTAGTGGAGTGACTAATTTTCCGATCTTCTCGGCGAGCAGCTCCATGTACTCAAGAAATTCTGCCTGAGTCTTTATTGTAATATTTGTTGGGATGTAATCGGCTCTCGGATCTCTTTGGAGTATCTCTGAGTGCCTGACCCACACTGTGCCGGGGCCAATGATGGATATGTCTTCAATGTATGGATCGTCCAGTAGTATCTGTAGTTTCTTATATCGCATTGACCTAGATATGCTCACGAGTTCACTGAACTTTGGTTTCTTGCCGGTAGTTCTTCGTATGGCCTTAATTAGGTTGAATAGCGTGATCTTCCTCTCGTTGATTGATTCAATAGCCCTAGCAATGTCCTCTCTGCTAAGTGCCTTGGTTTGTTCAGCGATTAAGTACTTGTAATTGTTCCCTCTTTTCACAATCTGTACGCGAGTGCTTGAGACCGTGTACTCAAGGATTTTTTCATAAAAAGAAGTGTTCAACCCCGTACCCTCCCTCTTTCGCCGCTTTTTCATTACAGTGGTATTTCAACAGTAGTTGTCGCACCAGCGTCGGAGGTTAGGGTAACCACTACCAGTTGGGGTGATGTGACGCTGCCGGTTGCAACGATTACGAGTGTCTGTCCGGGGCTCACGGTTCCTCCTGCAGGTATGGTTGAGTATTGAGCTGCAGTTGTTGTTCCGTCGCTCCCGACTATGTTGACGCCTGTTACGCTGAAGTCCGAGTCACTGTTGTTCTTCAGTTTGATTGTCACAGTTAAGGTGCCGTTTCTTAGCTCTTTGGATGTCAGTGTGCCCGATATCTCAGGTATCGCTGTCTGCTCGGATACCTTACTCGCTTGTCCCTGTAACCATGACTGCACGGCGAACGCTACGGGTATAGCTATGGCGGCCATGACGAGCACTACTATTAGGTCGCTCACGCCTTTCCTCATCCTGCGGGATCTTGCCCTCATGGGGTTCCCCGTGAGTAGAGGGTGTTTTTAAAGTGTGCATGGGGGTGTTGGCTTAAATGATTAGCTGATTTCCTCCCTAGAATGGTGCTGGTATTGAGTGGGGTCAGAGAGAGGTTGAAGAGCATACTTTCCTCGATGAGGGGCAGGGTTGTGACTCCCGGTGACGTAGTTGCCCTCACAGGTCTGCCGAGGTATGAGGTGCTAGCTGCCTTCCATGTACTCGAGGCACTGGGATTCATTGAGGTTGTGCACGCTAAGGGTAATTACAAGATCTACAAACTCAGTGACCTAGGTGAGAGGCTTCTTGAGGCTCTTGAGGAAGCAGAAGAGTTTATGATAAGTATCGGACAGACACAGCTGGAAGCGGAGGCAAGTGCTTAACTCTTTTAATTTAATTCTACTCGAGGGGGTGTGAGTGGTTTTGCTAGTAAAGCCCATAAGGAACAGAGGTCACAGCCTCGTCATAGAGCTCTCAAACGAGAGAGAGCTCTCTAGCCTCGTAGGAAGTATCTCTCTCACATTAGAGAGCATAAAGAGTGAGAAAAGGTTAGCAAGCAATTACGCTAGGGCGGCTTCAGCGATTATGAAGGAGGTTAAGGGATCGTCTGATGATGAGACGAAGAGCGAAAAGGTGAGGAACGTTTCATTTATTTTCTTAAGCATGCCGGACCCGACAATGATATCCACGGCCATAGGTGTAACGACCTTCATTGCCAGTAGGGGTCTCCATGCCCTAGAGCGTAGAAGGTACGGATTCTTGGACGTGTTTAGGGTATACAGAAAAATAAATATAGAATTATATGACTTAATCGACTAAGGAACGCTCAGAACTTCCTCCTGAAGCTCCTCTCCGGTGCTTTGGGTCGTTCTTCAGGCACTTCATCCTTTTTAGGTACTTCGTCGTCACTGATATCCTGTATTGTGTTTCTGCCACCTATGTTAAGCTGTACCTCTCCTCTATAGGCTGTCGTCCAACCACCTTTGATCTCTATTGCCTCTCCTTCCTTAATGGTGCCAGCTGCCCTTCCCCATAGCGTCAGCTTAATTCTTCCTGTTTCATCTCCCACAATTGCCTCACTGATTGTTCTCTCTCCTTTCTTTGTCTGAATTGTCTTTGGCGGGCTTGTTTCGAGAACCCTAACCTTTATGTCGACGTTCGACATTCCGGGTTTTAGATCCATGACTTTCTTGCTCTTAGACTCGTTTTCGTACATATCTACGATACACCACGCAGACGGTACGGTTCCTACGTCGTGTAGAGGGTATTAAACACTCCGTTAGAACAATAATTAATTCTAAAAAACTGTAAAGTTCTATGCTTTTATTACTCTTTTTCTACGGTGATGGCGCCAGTCGGGCAAGCAGTCCTAGCCTGTTCCACACAGTCCTCGAGATCCTCAGGAACCTCGCCCTCCCACGGGTTAGCGCCGCGATACTGCTCAACTATCTGGGATTTACCGTCCGGACCTGCCTCGAAGACCTGCGGGCAAAGGGCATAGCATACTCCGTCAGAGATACAGAGATCCCAGTCAACCTTAACCTTAAGCTTGGCCATTGGGTTCTCACCGATGAAAGGTTCATGGATAACTTATTAAATATTCTTAGGACAAAGAAGCATAAACCCTGGGTAACAAAGTTGTACCCGAAAAAGCTTAATAAGTTGGCACATTCTCCACTTTTCTGGGGCCCGTAGCTCAGCCCGGCAGAGCGCCCGGCACGCCGTGTACCGGCGCGGGAATCATAACCGGGTGGTCCGGGGTTCGAATCCCCGCGGGCCCACCAAGGATGCGTGACCTTATCCCGGCAGGTCTGTTCTGTGTTTGGTACTGCATCGGCTAATTATTTCTCTATGGCACGATAGCACATACTTTAAGGAACGCTATACATTATTTTCACCGATATGGTTAAAATTTTGTACTTCCTCATGGTTAATACATACATATTTTACGTAATAAAATTAAACATTTCTTTAAATGTTGTGTAGGAGGAGAGTAATGGTGGTTGTTTGGGGTATAAGCGTGTTTCACGACGTTTTGAACTGAAAAATGGTGTCGATGAGAAGTCTTTACTAAAAGCGCTGAGTGATAGAGATCTCGTTATTTCCTCTATGCCTTGTGTTGTGGCACGGCATAGAGATAAAGTGAGATTAAGGTTCTCTAGGCTGTTCCTATTTCGGGTTGAGGATACCTACTCTATTAGCTTGTCGAGATCAGATTCAGTTGTTCAGATAAAACTTGCTGGTGACAAAAGTACTATCGATCTGACTTTCTTCGTTTATGTGAACAGGGTTGAGTATACAGGTGAGTATAATGGACCTAAACCTTGGGTTGTATCTTCATGTTTAGAGGAGATGGGGGAGTCAATATACCATGAGGCTATATCAGAGTCAGAGAGAATAGTAGGGCCAGCTGTATCAACTGATTTTTCCGAGCTCTTAGCCAAGATGTCGTGGATATCGAGGCTTCTTACAAAATCAATTTTAGTTAAGTCAGAGGTTATCGTGATAAATAAAGGTGGCCTTGTCTCCTATATTGAGAACCTAGCTTCTAGCAACGTCCTCACTAAATTTAAAACAGTTTATGTATCGGGAACAAGTGATAAGGGCTCTTTTAGGCTTCTCTTCATGGACGGCGAATTAGTGGGTGTCTATGCAATAATTGGGGGACAAGAACACATCGGTGACGACAAAGCATTAAATGATTTCGAGGGATTCACCCGTATCCGTGTATATGGCTCAAAAACAAGTCCCTAGGTAGGGGTGATATGATGGTTATTAGGATTCGAAAACCATATGTCATTGCGGAAAAAGGTGATCATAAATTTGTATGGCTTGGTCTCGACGAGGTTGAAGCTGAAAGGGGTATACTAACTAATCAGTATCTAATAGTGGACAGTGATGAAGGGATATTAATTGATCCGGGAGGGCAATATGTTTTTGAGAGAGTTTATAAAAATGTCAGTAACTTCGTCCAACCTGAGAATGTTAAGGCGGTGTTCTTCTCGCACCAGGATCCGGATGTTGTCGGATCGCTAATAATGATATCGGATTTCTTTCCGAATGCCAGTATTTATGTATCGAGTCTGTGGATACGATTCCTTCCACACCTAGGGGTAATTACGGGCGTTGATATGGTAGAAATACCGGATGAGGGACTGAATATAAGAGTAGGAAACGCTATCCTAAAGGCTATACCTGCACATTTCCTACACTCACCCGGTAACTTCAGTCTCTACGACCCTATAGTAAGGGTCTTGTTCAGCGGAGATATTGGAGCAGCGGTCTTCCCGGAGGGTGTTTGGTACTTGTTCGTTGATGATTTTAGGGAACATGTAAAGTATATGGAGGCTTTCCACAGAAGATATATACCAACGAAGAGGGCGATTGAACTATGGCTTAAAAGAGTAGGCGAGCTCGATATTGATGTAATAGCTCCTCAGCACGGTGCTATATTTGTTGGTGAGAATGCTAGAAAACTGCTGGAGTGGTTACGTAGCCTCGATGCTGTGGGAGTAGATGCTATGGGTGAGGTGTAAGTAATTATGGATGCCAGAATACAGGGTCTGCTAGAGAAAGCTTGGGAGATAGAGAACAAGTCAATAATAGCCTATATGGGATGGATAAAAATACTCTCAGAAATAGGAATAAAAAATAAGGAAATAAGAGATTTTATAGCTAAAATAGTCGAGGATAGCGTAATTCACAAGCGCTTAGTTGAAGCAATAACTGAGGCTCTCAATGATAGAGAGGATATAAAGGATGAGATTTTTAGATCAAGCAGTAGAGAGGGGTTAATGGAATGTGATGATGAGGTTCTAATGCTTCTGAAAAGAATGATTAAAGAACATGACGAGATAGAAAAGGACGCAGCTGAACTATATAAAGAACTTTCTCACTCTGTCGACGATGAATTGCTTAAGAATGTGTTTATTCTCATCGCCAGAGATGAGGAGCGGCATGACAAATATATGGAAGAGTTTGAGAGAATAGTAGATCGAGTTTGTAGAACATAGTTGTCACTGGGGTGGAGCCGCCGGCGGGATTCGAACCCGCGACCACCGGCTTACAAGGCCGGCGCTCTACCCGGCTGAGCTACGGCGGCCCAAAAAGTCTCCCTCTAGGGATGTTTATAATCTTTTCAACGGCTGCCAATCTTTATTAGGGGTGTTGGTAAAGAATTAACAAGACATAATTAACTCATCAAAGTCATTGGTGGGAGTTATGGGTGATTTAGACTCGTTTGTTCCATTAATTGACGGACCCGATGAAATGAAGTGCCCCTCTGATAAGGTCGTGTTCGACGAACTGACGGGTCAATACATCTGTTTGGAGGGGGGTTATGTAATAGGTCAGGAACTTGATATGGGGCCAGAGTGGAGGGCGTTTGACTTCAGCGAGAAGCAGCGCCGCTCTAGGACTGGAGGTCCTATAAACTTAAGTGTAGGGAGTAGCGTTATCTCATCCATGATAGACTGGAAGGATCGCGATGCCACAGGAAAAAAGCTCTCTCCGCTAAGGAAAGCTGAGGCTTCGAGGTTAAGGAGGTGGCAGATAAGATCCAGGATACCCGATAGCGCGAATAGAAACCTGCAGCAGGCTATGGACGAGCTCAACAATCTCTCGCATAGGTTGGGACTAAACCACGCTATTAGGGAGAGGGTGATGCACATCTACAGAGAGGCCCTCGAGAAGGGTGTCGTGCGGGGTAGGGCGGTTGAGGCAGTGGTTGCAGCTGCCGTATACGCTGCGTGCAGGATAGAGAGGCTTCCTAGAACACTTGATGAGATAGCTTTGCACACGAGGGTTTCGAAAAAAGAGATAGCTAGGTGTTACAGATTGCTTGTTAAGGAACTTGGGTTGAGGGTTCCGATAGCCGATCCCAGGGACTTCATTCGCCGGATAGCTGATAGTCTCGGGTTAAGCGGACATGTAATAACGGAGGCTATGAAAATAGTGGACAGTGCTAGGCATGCTGGCTTAACTGCGGGTAAGGATCCGGCAGGCCTAGCAGCAGCGGCTGTGTACTTAGCGGCCCATATTGTCGGGGAGAAACGAACGCAGAAGGAGGTAGCGGCTGTTGCGGGTGTGACGGAAGTAACTGTACGGAATAGGTACAAGGAGATAATCCAGTTCCTAGGAATAACTGTAGCTGAATAGGGACCTGCTAGTAAAACTCTTAATCTAGAGTTAAACCGCTAAAAATATTCTTTGAGCCACCTACTCGGTCTCGACATAAATTATGTTCTCCTCAGGTATCCCTAGCTCGTTCACCAATATTTGCTTCACTTTGTGTTTGTGGTTCCCCTGCAGCTCGATATGGTCATTCTTGACAGTGCCGCCGGTCGCAAGCTTGCTTTTGAGCTTCGATGCTATTTCCTTCAGATTAAATACGCCTGGGTCAAGGCCCTCGATTATCGTTACCTCCTTACCGAATCTTCTACGCTCGACCCTTATTTTTACAAGTTGTTCCTCAAGGCCGATCGGCGTACATAAATCCTCTGGAAGACCAGCGCACAGGACCTCCAGATCGCTCTTCTTCTTCGCCATGACCCACCCTGTCGCCACCATATTGTCGATAGGCCTTATAAGGGTTAGCACCGGAAACCGGTAAAAGACTTAATAATGCTTAACCTTAGCACACGTGGTGTCGCTGTGCAGAGGAGTGAGCCGGTATACAGGTGTTGGTCCTGCGGAAGGATAATATCGTTTGAGGATCTCCGTAAGATGGCCTTAAGCTCTGCCGGTGAGGGCATTCTGGAAGGTGTTGGGACCGAGTACGGTGTCGGTATGAGAATAGCGATAAGGTGTCCTCACTGTAACTCAAGAATAATTGTTAAGGTCAGGCATCCAGCCCCGAAGATCGTTAAGGCTGTTTAATGAGTGAGAGATGATTTAGCAGCGATAAACTCTATGATAGCCTTCGCGGCAAGCATAGAGGTTATCATTGATGGGTCGTAGGGTGGCGATACCTCCACAATATCGATTGCCGTTACCATGCTTCCAACTCCGTGAATCACGTCAAATACTTCGGTCGGCGTCAGCCCCTCCGGCTCTGGAGTTTGTACACCTGGAGCATAGGACGGATCGAAAACGTCCATATCTAATGATAAGTAGACGTTACTGCATGTGCTGAGGAAATTCTTTATTTTGGTGTGAAAGGACCTAATTCCGGAAGATCTCCTGATGTCCAGTGAGCTAACATAGTTTATTCTTCTCATATCGATGAAGTTCTTCTCCTCATTGGAAACAGCCCTGAGACCTAATATCATGACACTATCCGCATCCAAGAACTCAAGTATCCGTCTAAGCGCACATGCATGGCTGAACTTATAGCCTAGGTACTCATCCCTTAAGTCGGCGTGAGCATCCATTACTAGAAGGCATATGTCGCTTATGCGTTGTGAGACGGCCTTGACAGAACCTATTGATATTGTGTGATCTCCTCCAAGCACTATGGGTATCTTTCCCTCGCCTAAGATTCCAGAAACTGTCCTTTCCACACGCCTTACTGTCTCTAAGGCATCCCCGTGTACTACTGCTACATCTCCTATATCAGCAGGTAGGAGCTCCTCTACGTCAATACCTGCTCGGAAAGAGTACGTCTCAAGGTTCTGGGCCGCAATCCTAATAGTCGACGGAGCAAACCTCGACCCAGACCTGAAAGAGCTTGTGCTATCGAAAGGTACACCGATCAAAACGAACTCGCTCTCGTTGATCTCTACACTAACTCCAGCGAAAGAGCTGGCTCCCTTATTAACGTATAGCCGCCAACTCATGGACACACCTTATAAAAGGAGATTCGCTGACTTCATTAAGATGACGGTGATCGGGTTGGGGAACGCGAAGATACCGCCGTTGGCCGAGATACTCAGCAGGTCGAAACCAGACGGGTTCTTCTGGCCAGCCTATGAAGGGTACGGCGGTCTGAGAGGCTTCTGGGTTCTTGGCCCGATGGGTACACAGCTCATGAACGAGGTTCTTAGACTATGGCGCAGGTACTTCGTCCTTAAGAACTTCGGTATGACTGTAGAGATAACAGCCCCCATAGTGACTCCGGAGAAGGTGCTCGAGGCAAGTGGGCACCTGGAACACTTCACTGACCCGATAGTTAAGTGTACGAAGTGTGGTGCGGTGTTTAGGGCTGATGAGCTCATAGAGGAGAGGCTGGGGATTAGCGCTGAGGGACTTACTCCGGCGGAGATAGACAAAATCATTAGGAAACATGGTCTGAGATGTCCCAGGTGTGGTGGTGAATTCGGTAAGGTGATGTTGTTTAACCTACTCATGGGCACGGTGGTTGGTCCGTTCACGGAACTCAAGAAGTTCAACGCGTACCTTAGGCCTGAGACAGCACAGGGCATGTTCGTTGAGTTCCCATACGTGTACTTATCGCTTGGTAAGAAGTTGCCCGTGGGTGTTGCCCAGGTCGGCAGGGTCGCTAGGAACGAGATCTCGCCTCGTCAAGGAATGATAAGGCTGAGAGAATTCACTATAGCGGAGATCGAGTTCTTCTTTGATCCAGAGGAGCCAGGGGTTCCGACTGAACTCATGAGAGAAGTTAAAGACGTGGAGGTTCGGGTACTTACTAAAGAGTTGCAGGAGGAAGGCTCTAATGAGCCAAGAACGTATGCGGTGAGCGAGCTGATCGAGGATGGTGTCGTTAAGACACCGTGGCTAGCGTACTGGCTCGGTATATCCTGGCTATTCCTTAAGGACCTAGGCATACCGGATGACGAGATGTACTACTTAGAGAAGTACGGTGATGCACTGGCTCATTACTCCGTCCAGACATTCGACCAGATGGTGAGGATACCGGGGTATGGCTGGCTAGAAGTTGCTGGGCACTCATACAGGACAGACTACGACCTGAGGGGGCATCTGAGTAAGGCAGTGAATAGGTCGTTCTTTGAGCAAGCACTGACCGAGTCAGGTAAGATACCCCATGTTGTCGAACCCTCATTCGGTGCCGAGAGACTGGCGCTCGCTGCCTACACATGGGCTTACGCCAGGGGGGTGTCCCGGGGCAAGAACGTGCTCGTATTCCCGGCATCCATAGCTCCTATCAAGGCATCGGTCATACCGCTGCTTGCATCAGACAAGAATATGCTGAAAAAGGCGAGAGAGATAAGAACGATTCTCTCATCCATCGGTGTTCCTGCACTACTCGTAATAGGGAAGAGGATAGGAAAGGCTTACAAGAGATCCGATAGGTTAGGCATTCCGTACGCCATAACGATAGATAAGCAGACTCTGGAGGACGGCACTGTCACGGTTAGGTCGAGAGATACGTCGGAGCAGGTCAGGCTGGGCTTAGATGATGTTGTGAGAGGGTTCACAGAGATCTTCCTGAAGGGTTACACCAGCGTTTTCCCTGAACTAGTAATAGAGTAGCTACCTGAGATTTAAGACCTGCCCCAACACAGTAAATGGGGTGTCTCATCCTGGAGTCCCACGAGACTGAGGCTAGTCAACAGGGAAAGAAGAGGGACATCAGCAAGCTCCTGGCGGTAATACCCCCGGCCGAGGAGTTCAAGGGTAGGAAACAGACCAAGCCCAAGGAGAAGAGGATAAGGATAAAGCTAGACCCTGATATTCCCGAGGATAAGGCGTTGATCCACCCCTCGCTGGCCAAAGAGCTCGGCATAAAGGATAGACTGGTTATGTCAGTCAGCGGAAAGAGGTTTGTGTTCGTGGCCGTGGTTGAGGAGTCAGCCCCCCAGAACCTGGTTATCGTTAATGAGGAACTCATGAAGGAGCACGGCATAGCCGATAATAGCCTCGTAACTATTAGGAGGGCATGAGATGAGCAGGAGGGACATCCTCATATTCAAGAACTTAGAAAACCTCACTTTAGGCAGAGACACAGGAATAAACAGGTTAGAGAGAGCTATAAAGAAGTCCAGAAGAGGCGGTGGATACGAAGAGGCCTTAAAACTCGCTGTAGAGCTTCGGCGTTCCAGAAAGGCATTAATTAAGGTCATGACAGACCTAAGGGATACAGACGTAGGCAATGACATTAAGGAGCCTATGGAAGTGCTCGTTGAGTTTAATGACCTTGTCGCTGTTCCTCGTGAGAGGGATCTCATAAAACAGCTTATCAGCCAGATTGGGGCAAACGGGCCATCAAAGGAGGTCAGGAAACTTAGGAAGGATATTGAGGAACTGGATAAGCTTGGGGCACTCATTAAGGAGGTTCTACGGAAGTTCTGAGTAGTAAACATAGAGTAAAGGTATTTTTAGCGGACTGACCTTAGACCCGGGTAAGAAGAGTGGGGTCGCCTAGAGAAGCACCGATAAGGATGGATGACGTCGCCGACGTCAGCGACAGACAGTCCATAGCTGAATCAAACATTAGCGAGTCACTCAGGAGGCAGATAGTATCGTTTACCACTCTGGCTAGGACACTGCTGGAGATCATAGACGTGTTTAAGGAGGGCAAGACATACTTTGTTGAGAAGAGGTACGAGCTGCTAAGACACCAAAAGGACGAGATCGAGAACGAGTCCATCTCTTTAACGGAGTACATCGTTAAGGTCGCCCCTGGCTTACTCAATAAGGAACTCTATGTGTTTATCCTAAATGATCTGGTGCGGGCGTCGGAGCACATAGAGGCAGCAGCGTTCAGGGTGCTGCTCCTCTCAAATGGAGATGGAAATGAACTACTGGGGAAGTTCTACGATAAGATCACATCGATGATCAGCGACCTAATAAGCATGGCATCGACGGTAGAGTCCATGATAATGAAGATAAATAACACTAAGGCGGTTAGCCAGCTATATAGGGACATAGTGAAGCTAGAGGTATCGATAGATGAGACATACAGGGAACTCGGGCTAGCAACCCTAAAGTACCTTGAGGACGGCATCAGCAAGTTCATACTGATCCGGGAAATGATCGATAAGATAGAATCAGCCGCGGACTTGCTGAAGAGAATGGGCGCATACATTAGGGTAATATCGCTACAGCTATGACGGAACAACAGGGCAAGCCAAAGGGCGTCCTTATAGGGTCGAAGGTCGTCGTGTTCGGAAGGGATGACGCTAAGAGAGTATTCTCCCTCGGATTCTTCGGAAAACCCCTATCAGTGAGAAAGCCGAAGTCGCCCGAGGAGGTCGAGCCACCCCTTGAGTTATCCCTCATAGAAGCTACCTATCTTTGCGAGAATGGTGAGCTAGAGGTTTCATCTCCTGATGGTGGGGAACTAAACTGCGAGAATCTGAAAAAAATAGCGACGGAGCATATAAGGGAGTTCGGGCTCATCTACCCAGTCTATATCAGATTAAGGAAGGCTGGCTTAGTCATAAGATCCGCCCTCAAGTACGGCGCAGACTTCGCCCTATACAGAGAAGCCCCCGGAAAAGAGCACGCCCCTTACCTACTTAAGGTTCTGGAATCCACGCAGAGTGTCGACCCCGGCGACCTCGTTGGATGGGGAAGGGTAGCACACTCGGTTAGGAAAGACCTCATAATAGCTATATCATATGGTTCCCGCCAATCATTCATAGTATTTAAGTGGTTGAGGCCATAGACTATATGACGATCCCCCAAGTACAAGGCACAATAAGGTTGTGGGGCAAGGTGGACAGGCTTGGATAAGTCGGGTAGTAGCTTTAGGGACCAAAGGCGCAGGCACGGACGGGGCTTCGGGGGACGCGAGAGGTACCCCAGGAGGGGGCCGAAAGGACACGACCAGAGGAGGCCCATGCCTATCAACGGAATGTGTAACCCCCTATGCCCGTTCTTCAAGTGCTCTAAGAACGCTAAGATACTCGTCAAGAAAGTAGTGAGGGGTCACACAATCAGTGAGGTCAGATGTAGGTGGATCGGTGATAAGTGTATTGGGTGGCGCTGCCAGTTCGGATACTGCGAGAGGCATGCCCTCCTCCCCGACGGGCGCTGTGCCTTCGCTGTGAAATTCAAAGAGAGTACTGACGACTTCTTCAAAGAGATCGAGAGCGAGGACGTGGAGGAGAGGGTCGGGAATAGGCTCGCTAGGAGATACGGGCGCAGGGATCGGGACCTCTTCGATTAACTGCCCCCCACCTCCTATAGAGCCCGTGCTCAATGCCAAGAACGTCCAGTACCTTACCAACGATGAAGTCTATCATCTCCTCCACACTGGAGGGCCTTATGTAGAAGGCCGGTGACGCTGGCATTATAATTGCTCCAGCTTCAGAGGCAGCGACCATGTTCCTTAAATCCGGTAAGCTAAGGGGTGTCTCCCTAACAACAACAACTAAGGGACGCCTCAGGCGAAGGAGGTTATTAGCTACTCTGGCAACTAGGCCGCTGTTACCTCCCCTAGCTACCTCGGAGAGGGTGTGTAACGAGCAGGGGATCACGACGCCAGCATCAGGTGTGTTCGATGACGACGATATAGGGGCCCATAAATCGGAGTCACTATAGACCTCATCAGCGAACTTCTTCACAACCTCGATGAAGTCGATGCCCAAGCACTCGTGCTTAGCTACCTCTACGGCGGCTGCGGTATAGACAGCTATAACAGAGTGCCCTAGCTTTCGCAGTACCTGAAGAAGCCGGAGCCCATACACGAGACCGGAGGCGCCAGTAAGGGCTACTACAACCTTCATAACCTCACACACTAGTCATATGTTATGAGCTGGATTATATGATGAGGCTCGGAAGGGCGGAGCTGTGAAGAATCCACGCAGGGCTGATTAACATGGGCTCGCCTTGAATCAGTAAAAATCTTCTACTAGTTTTAGAGTTCCAAGGTCTCTCCAGGTTTGAGGATCTTCACCTTGACCTTATCGCCGACGAACTCCCTAACGTATCTCTCGAACTCCTCCGGGGTTCCCCACAGCACCGGAAAAGTACCGTAGTGCATCGGTATGGCGTACTCTGGTAGCAGGAGCTCTACCGCCTTAGCAGCTTCCCTCGGCCCCATCGTGTAGTGACCGCCTATCGGAAGCATCGCCACTTTTGGCCTATAAAGCTCTCCGATAAGCTTCATGTCGTAGAACAGCCCGGTGTCACCGGCATGGTATGCTCTTTCGTCATCGTTGCCGAACACTGCACCCGTCGGGTGACCAACATTACTTGAGTGATACGCTGGTGTTAAAACTACCCAGAAACCATCTCCGAGCCTAATCGGGCCACCTATGTTTGCGTCAATAACTCTGTCGTTGCTGCCCAGTTGCTGAGACACCTTGTTAGCTATCTCGAATATCGCTACTAACTTGGCGTTCTTAGCAAGCCTCATAATCTGTACTGCGTCGCCGAGGTGGTCTCCATGGTCGTGCGTGACTATGATGTAGTCCACGTCACCCACTTGGGCAGGGTCATTAAGAGGCGACTTGGGGTTACTAATCCATGGATCAACAAGGAATTTCTTCCCCCCTATCTCGACCTTGAACGCTGCGTGACCGTACCACGTGACCTTCATTGTTGTCACCAGATCAAATTGATGACGAAGAGATTAAGGGTTAACTTTAGACGCAACTAATAATAATATGCGTAATCCTTGGTGCTGGGGTGACAGAGTGTGGATAGCGAAGAACTTGAGAAATACGTGCGTGCGGGGGAGATAGCATACGAGGCAAAGAAGCTAGCAGAAAAGATAGTGAAGCCGGGAACACCGATACTCAAAATCGCTGAGGAGATAGAGGAACTCATACAGTCACGGGGTGCCAACCCAGCATTCCCAACAAACATATCAATAAATCATGTAGCGGCCCACAGGACACCCTACATAGGCGATACCGAGGTAGTGCCCGATGGAGCAGTAGTAAAGGTCGATATAGGTGTTCATGTGGATGGCTACATAGCGGACACTGCTATAACAATAGTCCTTGACGACAGATTCAGAACTTTAGCTGAGGCAGTTAAGAGTGCCCTCTACAAGGCACTAAAGAGAGTGCGTGCGGGGATCAGATTCAGGGATATAGGGTTCGTCATCGAGAGGGAGATTAAGGCAGCAGGCTTCAGACCAATAAAGAACCTGTCTGGGCACTCCTTGGGACGTTATCAAATTCATGGAGGCGAATATATTCCGAATTACAGAGACGCCCTCGCTATAGGTAGGTTCCGTTCGGGAAGGGCATACGCGATTGAGCCGTTCGGTACTAATGGAAGGGGGTATGTTGTTGAGGATCGTTCCTCGGTTCAGATATATGCCCTTAGGTCGATCAGAGGTGCAGTCTCAGGCTTCGAAGCCGAGGTACTGAACGTGATTAGGTCGAGGTTCAGCACCCTCCCCTTTTGTGAGAGGTGGCTTGCTGACATAGGGGATATAGGCGCTGTAAGAGCGGCGCTCAGAGGGCTCGTGGCTAAGAGAATACTTACTCAGTATCCAGTGCTCGTTGAGGCAGGAAGAGGAATGGTGGCGCAATTCGAGGAAACAATATACGTTACGTCCACTGGGGTATATGTCACAACTAACCCTGAGATAGTGACGTAGTAATCACAGTTTATATTACTCGGAGCTAGCCCTAGCTAGGGCTGGGAAGATTGGCTGGCGAGGACTGGACATCCACGCTGCTGGTCTTGCTGATACTGTCATCCTTCTTACTGAACTTCACTGACATACCTCAGAGGATACAGCTATGGAGGTGGTCATCCTATATCCGGAAGCGCATAATCCAGCTCTTCGAGATCGAGCAGGATGCCAGGAGGAAGGCGGTGAAGTATCTGAGTGAGCAGGGACTTAAGGATCCGGGCAAGGCGATTGATGACTTCGTAGACAACTACTTCCTCATATCTCCAGTAAGCCTTGAGCCAACCGATATAATTAGGAGGCTCAGGCACCTAATCAGAGAGAGAAACAAGAGTGTGAAGGCCTACGTCAGGGAGGTATTTCCCGATGCGTCCGAAGAGGTTAGGCAGAATGCTGAGGTGATGTTTGAGATTGTTTCCGTGCTCGTACTCATAAATAAGATTGTGAAACATTACTTCCAGCTCGGGCTCAAGTATAGTAACTGGATATTGATGATGCAGCTGGCCCTCGAGATGCCTATGATAGTCCGCCTAGCTAAGACATACGATGATGCTATGGACTCCTTCGCTAGCGGTACACCGGTTGGTGACGGTGCCGGGCCCTTGGCGGTGAGGTACCTCCTCTCATTCGATGTTCCCGAGAGGGAGGTCGCTGAGGAGACCCTTGTCTTAGAGGGCACGGTTGAGGGGAGGAAGGTGTTGGCTATAAAGGCGAAGGGTCCAGGCTCAAGCGTCGGCTACCCCGGCGAGGCACTCCGCAAGGTAGTTGAAGAGGTGGGTAGGGTCTCAGCAATAATCACTGTGGATGCGGCCCTAAAGCTGGAGAGTGAGGAGACCGGCGAGGTTTCGTATGGTGTTGGCGCAGCGATCGGCGATCCCGGGCCAGAGAAGATAGAGATGGAGAGGGTTGCGGCCGAGAAGGGTGTGCCTCTCTACGCCGTTGTGATTAAGATGAGCGAGGAGGATGCAATAACGACAATGAGTGAAGAAATCGTCAAGGGTGTCAAAAAGGCTGTGGATATAATTAAGGAAATTATAAGGAAGCTTCCGCCTGAGGAACCTGTGATAGTCGTTGGTGTCGGTAACACCATAGGTATAAGGTGATGCGTGATGGTACAGCTCTTCGATGGAGTCGATACCTATACAGTCATACTCTTCATAACGTTAGCTGTGATGATAACTCTACTAGTTTTTTCAATGATTCCTAGAAGGACAGGACAACAAGGGAAGCCGTCAATCAAGACGCTCATTAAGTGCGTGGACGGGCATGAAGTGGAGAGAGAATTCAGCAGAGGCGATTACGTAGGCAAGAAAGTGAAGTGCCCACAGTGTGGAAAGGAAGCAGTGGTTATGGCGATCTATATCAAGCGGGATCAGCAACCGGGAAAACCTTAAAAACAGTCTGAGCCCAGATAAGTACTGGCGGCCCCGACCATAGCGGCCGGGAAACACCCGGACTCGTCCGATCCCGGATGTTAAGCCGGCCGCGTTGGGGCAGGCAGTGAGGTCCGCGAGGCCTCGCAGCCGCCCCAAGTTGGGGTCCCGCCACTATTTCTACAAGAACATCGCTCTTACTACATTAACTTAAATACTCCAACCTTCGCCACCATGAAAAATCTTTATAATTGGGGCATCTCCATCAGCTATTGGAAGCCGGGTCGTCTAGCGGCCAAGGATGCGGGGCTCTGGCCCCCGTGACCGGGGTTCGAATCCCCGCCCGGCTACCACCTTGACCCGGCTTCTTCAGCTCCATTAACAAATAACGCAAATCTTCCCACGCTGCTGTAGCTTGTTGGGTGTATACTAGGATGAAGGAGGCCATCTGCTGGGATCTAGGTGGGCTCAGGATCATCTTGGTTGAGGGTGACATCACGAGGGTTAAGACTGATGCTATAGTGAACCCAGCGAACTCTATGATGGTAATGGGTGGAGGCGTGGCTGGTGCTATCAAGAGGGCTGGAGGGCATGAGATAGAGGTCGAGGCACGTAGGCACGCCCCTGTCCCAGTGGGTAAGGCGGTGGTTACAGGTGCAGGGAGGCTAAGAGCTAGGTATGTTATTCATGCGCCTACAATGAAGTATCCTGCAATGAGGATAGGTGTCGAGAACGTTGAGCGGGCGACCGAGGCAGCGATTAGGCTAGCTAGGAAGCTAGGGGTGAGGAGCGTAGCATTCCCGGCCATGGGTGCTGGTGTAGGTGGGATTCCGCTGAAGAGATCCGCTAGAACCATGGCGGAAATTGTAAGGAGGTCCGGCTTCACCGGTGATGTTGTATTTGTCGCTTACGGTGCGCAGGCGTTTTCCCTAATGAGGGAGGGTATCGAAGAAGTGCTTGGAGAACCCGCTGAATGCGTTACTGACTACCTCTGACCTAGGGCGGATAAGAACGCCTGGTGGAGAGGAGAAGTGCCGCCGCCGGGATTCGAACCCGGGGCCTCCGGATCTCCCAGGCGGGGCCGTATGAGTCCGGCGCTCCACCAGGCTGAGCTACGGCGGCACCATCATAGGGTGGTCTGGGGGGATTAAAAGGCTTAATAGCTTGAAGACATTATTTGTTCCACCCTAAACACTCAACAATCTTTTTATTCAGCGCACAGAACTAATGAAGTGATGGTGGTTCGTGTGAAGGTGCTCAAAACATTAGCTATGTTGATAGCACTAACTATTGTCGTATCATCGATCGCACCGGCACTAGCACTAACGCAGAGGCAGGAGAACGTTAACAACGCATTTATAGACCCTAGGCTCCTCGACGACTCGACATATAGCTCAAGAGGCGTGGTATCGGACTCATCATTCCTGATGAAGATGAGGGAAAACATGAAGAAAATAGTGACTGCATCTGAGATCCTTACAGAGCGCGCCAATAGCATGAAGATAAGGCCTGGGCAGGCAAGAGTTGTCATAATAGCCACTCCCGCAGCCAGCATCGACGAAATAGCGTCGAGGTCAAGAGGAATAATAACTTACGTAGATGTGGGAGCCACCAGAATAATCGTTGCTTGGGCAACAAAGCAGGACGTCCTCAACCTAGCTAAGGTCGACGGAGTCAGTGCAATACTGCCTGATGTGGCGATCGAGCCTGCGACACCGCCCGGCAAGGACCCAGAACTAGTGAAGCCGACAGCTCAGTTCACATCGACATCCAGGCCTTCAATAGGAGGGCCTGAGCCCACAAGCTTCTTTGCTGTCAACATAACTGGAGCGAGGAACGTCTGGGAAAGGTACGGCCTCGAGGGTGCTAACGTAACAATAGGCATAATAGATACAGGCGTTGACTATGGCTCGCCCGCGCTCGGGCTCGAGGCCATTGCGAGAGAGCCTGACGGAACTCCGAAAATACTTGATGACGGTCTAGGCCTGGCCATAACTAATGTTACGGTGACGCCGAATGCCACAGGTTACTTCAGCTTAAACACTACCGAAACCCCAGTACTCGTATATGATCCAATGGCTGAGGACGTCTACTACACCAATACGACATGGGTGCTGGTGTATAACCTCGCCACCGGCGTCATCAATTATACAGAGTACAACCTTACAGGAAGCTGGTATGTGGGTAACATAACCTCAGCAATGCCAATGAAGTTTGGTCTGCAGGTATACTACCTGATTGCCTACCCGTACATACTTTACTTCAGCGTTCCGCTAATACTCGTTGATGAACGCGCTGACATACCGGGCTATGACACTGTCTACATGCTCGTCAATGACACCTACCAGCAGATAAGGTCATTTATCCTCGGCACTACTCCACCACCACTCAGCTATAGTTTCGCTGGCGAGGAGCCAATAACATATGGTCACGAAGTAGCGGGCCTCGATACCAACGGTGATGGATACTACGACTTCAGCCTCGGCACGCTGGCAGGCTATGCCTTCGACGCCTACGGGATAATCCACTGGCTCAAGACAGGTGACAGTACCTACCTATTCGATACTCCATGGAATTACTGGACCTACGACTACATAGCGCAGATATACCCGGGCATCGACCACGAGAACGGAACTTACGTGACCCTAGAATACGACTTCTACTCGCATGGTACGCAGTGCGCAGCGACAGCAGCCGGTAGACACACAACCTACTACCTCTATAGCTGGGTCTTCGGATTGATATCCCAGGAAATACCGGGTCAGGCACCGGCAGCGAAGATAGCTGCGGCAAATGCCCTCTGGGCTGGCGACACAATGGTGGCACTTCTCTGGATGGCTGGTTATGACTTCGTCAGCACTTACCAGCTTGATGGGGCAAGTAACTGGGTATGGACATACAGCGGCGAGCCAAGGGTAGACATAACCAGCAACTCCTACGGCATCAGCACCTGGTTCGTCTACTACTTCAACTACGCTACCAGCTACGACCCATACTCACAGCTCTTCGACTACGTATCTATGAGGACAGGAGTCATCAACGTTATAGCGGGTGGTAACGGCGGTCATGGCTTCGGCACAACGACCACGCCAGGCTCCTCACTACTCTCAATAACTACAGCGGCTAGCACGGAGTTCTACTTTAGACCGTATCTGTACGGGTACATATCAGGCGGCTACGACGACATAATACCGTGGAGCAACAGAGGCCCAGTAGCCTCCGGCCTAGCGAAGCCCGATGTCGCCGGCGTCGGTGCTTACGCGTTTGCGGGTGGCAGAACCTGGGAGGCGCTCTACCAGTATGGTGACTTCAGCAACTACTTCGCCTACGACCTCTTCGGCGGCACCTCAGAAGCTACTCCGATGACAGCCGGTGCCATAGCGCTAATGATACAGGCTTATAAGGTCTGGTATGCGTCCAGACCGACCCCCGACTACATCAAGACCATACTGAAGTCAACAGCAGATGACCTAGGCTATGGCCCCTTCGACCAGGGCAGTGGCAGAATAAACGTTGAGGCCGCCGTGAAGTTCATACTCGAGAGAAAGGGCCTGACGGCAACATCCAACAGCCCCTACACCTACTACCGCTTCAATATCCAGAACCTAGACGCCTTCGGCGAGGGCGTCAAGGACACTGCTCTCCGCGAGTCATACCTGGATACCTCAGTGTACTTCGGAGACCTACTGCCTGGCGAGTCGGCAACAAAGGGCATAACGCTCTTCACGAGAGATAAGGGTACGTACCTAATTAAGGCGTACAAGCTAGAGCTAACAAACATAGTGCCGATATGTGATATACTCGACACTAACGCAAGCCTCCTGACCTATGCAGTGAACTGCACAGGCGACTCAATTTACATGAACTTAACAGCGTGGCAGTCAGGTTCTCAGATTCTTGCCATCAACAACTTAAGCATCTTCCAGGACGCTGACCTCGTAGCCGCAATAGTATCGATACCTCTCGATTACTTTGCACCCAATGTCACGACCGGTAATTATACCCAGTACGTGAGCTGGTTCACCGAGTTCGGCGTCGCGGTCGATGTTGACGGAAGCGGTAACTTCTCCGTGGGGGAGACAGCAAGGCTCAACGTTGATTACAGAGATGCTAATGCTCACATGGTAACCATAGGCAAGCCGATGGAGAAGTTCATGAAGGCCCTCGACGAAGTAGCTTATGAGATATGGGGCATCCCGCTAAGCCCATACTTCTTCTGGGAGCCTGACCTAAGGCTCTATATGATATCCAACGAGTGGTTCAATAAGACAGTTAACAACCAGTCAGTCATAGTGCCGTTCCACATCGACCTATATGTCTACAAGCGCGTCGAGTGGGACTGGATAACACCGGGCACCAGCGTGGTCTCAGGCCTCAATGGCTTCAAGTACGTGCCAGTAACGATCAGCATACCGTCAAACGCTACTCCAGGCCTATACTCGGGTTACATAGCTATCGAGCGTGTTGACCCGGCGAACTACTCAATAGTCTACGACACAGTCCTGATGCCGGTCTCAGTCAACGTTATGTTAGAGATCAGCAACGTAACCGATGTAAACCTGTATCCGTCATTACCCATGCAGGAGTACTACCCGCAGAACTGGCTGAGGATAGCGTACGACTGGGGATGGAGAGAGGAGTCAGGTGATTGGAGGGTGCTGAAGGTCAAGATAACTAACAGCAGCATAGGCTTCCTGGGCGTGTACCTGGCAGCGCTAGGGGACGATTATAACCTAACGAACCTCGATGTAGCAATAATAGGGCCTAACACTGTTACAGTGTATAATGGTAAGGCAGGTAAGTTCGTGACCTATTCAGTGAACGGCTACATACTCGGCGCGAACTTCGCCTACAGGAGCAGGTACTACCAGCCTGACATACCGCCGCAGCCGTTCTTCCCCTACCCAATAGAGGGTACCTCAATAGTAATGGCGCCGATATCCGGCGAGGGTGTCTATACGATACTCTATAGGGCAACGATAGAGGGCGGCGAGAGCGGCTACTACAACGGTTATGAGCCGGTCGCGCTCTATATAAGAACCTCAGCGATCGACTACAAGACCAGCGTGAACGTATTCACCGGCTCCTCAGCCCTCATAACGGGTAAGATAGAGACTACAGTCCCGACGTGGTTCACCACAGGTAACCTGAGCGTGGGCTACGACGAGATAGCAATATTCAATGGCCAGACATACGCTAACATGACAGATAACGGCATAGTCATTAACTTCACAGGAACGGCCTTCGCTGCAAGCGGCCCAGTCTATGTAGCGACCTTTGCAGGGAATGTGACGGCCGCAGCTACGGCTGTGCCGGGCACCTATGAGTTCAACATACTGATAGATGCTAACGTGCCTCAGTACCTATACGGAAACCTCGATAACGGCACCCTTATGGGTTACGTAATAGACTTTACCCTAGAGAAGCCAGCAACTGTAACGGTTTACAGTAGCAGCTAATCCTAAGCATAATTTTATCCTTTTTAACAGATACTTAAGAATTATAATCAAATCTTTTCTGCGTTATTTCATTAATTATTAATTGCTTAATATCGTATCTATGCCTTCTTACAAGGTGCAGATACAGTCCCCTCTTAGTGAATGGACCTTTTCTACAAAGCCCGCAATAAAGCACGCCGTTATCGTGTTTCAAGGCTATTTTTTCTCCTAAATTCTCCACTAGGACATAGACGCGTTGGGCACGTTTACTACCGACTATGTAGGAGATTTTTTCTAAGCTCACACGGATTCCTGCCGCACTCCTGGCCACGTGTTCGACCAAGCGTTCCGATATCGTGTCAATTCTAGACTTCATCATCCCAGGCAACACCCCCTGCTGACACAACCAAAGCCACTAGGGCGGTGTGAATAGCCTCATCATGCGTTAGACCCTCCCTAACGATCTTCCGGATTCCTTCAGATGACGCTATATCATAATCCAGAAGTTCTAGAACATGAGCGAGGAAGACAGTCGCATCAGATATATCGTTGAGTCCATCCCCTTCAGCATAATCCTCAATTAATTCTATGACCTCTCTAACACGTGTTGGCTCAAGCTCCCACAGGTATCTCTTTCTTGCCTCCTCTAGGGCAGAAGCAGAATTGCTCACATAGGCACCAGTAGCGTACAGCGTGACTAGATCGGACACAAGTGTTTTGAGATCACGAATAAGATACTTGGCGATGGTTTTCTCACCAACCCTAAGAAGAGCCTGTATGGATTCCACTAGCGATGACGCCTCCTCGGCGTCATTCACAGTACGAACTACGGCGCCAATACTGCCTGATGTTACGGCATGCACAGTATCTATCACCAACAGTATCAACCCAGTAATACAGTAGCTCTCGCATCCTGCTTAAAAGCAGTGAGAGACTGAGTATGTGCTTGCACAATATCTAAGTGTAAAATTAAGAGACCTCTATGCATGCGTAACTCACTACACGTATTAAAGTCCAACAACGGGATCTCCAGGGAACAGTTATGTGTGAGGTTTATGTGAGAACATTCACGATCTCAACATCGAGACGTTTTGAGGCGCTCAAAATAACCCATCTTGTGGAGCAGGCTGTCACAGAGTCTGGAATAAAAGATGGGCTCGTTATAATTCATGCACCGCATGCAACGGCAGCGATAGTCTTGAACGAGTATGAGCCAAGAATAGCCAGTGACTACCTAGAATGGGTCAAGCGCTACATACCGCCTGGAGGAGGATGGAGACATGATGAAATAGATGATAATGCCCATGCCCATATAGCGTCAGCCATCATAGGGTCCACGAGGGCTATACCTCTTAAGGATGGTAGGTTGCTTAGGGGGACATGGCAGGAGGTTATACTCCTGGAGTTTGACGGGCCCCGCAGCAGAAGAAGGATCGTAGTGGAAGTCATTGGGCGTAAGTAATTAGGCAGTTCCTCATCTCGGTGACGATGGTGATTAATTCCTTTAGATATGTACATACATCTTCACCCTCAGAGATGACGCAGTAACTGGCTGAAGCCTCATAGTTATTCTCCCTGACACTTACACGGACTGTGGGTACCCTGCCTCTCACGCCCTCAATAAGTAGGTAGAGGGCCCTAGAGGGAATTACGTAAGACACAGTAACAGATCTTGGTACATATCCCCTCTTAATCATCGTGCTTGCTATATCTCTAAGGCCAATCCTCGTAAGTAGATCCATTATAGCGCCATCAGCTAAATCGCCTTTTATCATGAGTTCCTTTACAGCATTCGTGTCCTTATGTATCATAATGAAGTCTGATCTGCCTATTCTTACATTGATCCGTTTAGTATCGTTCTTGTCACGCTCACTTATTATTTCTTTTGAAAAGAGGTAATCTTTAATTCCTCCGTTAAGAACGCTAATGAAATACCTGTATTTCTCGCAATTACTCACTTCGATCCCTCACTCATTAATGATTTAATAATCTCGTTATAGATGTTCATCAAATTATGACCGCACCCTTTGAGGTATATCACGAATGATATCGCTGTATCCATACCCATGACGTGATAAATTTCTATCTCCGCTACGCCTAAACCCGTGGCGATATTCATAAATCTTATACTTACCCCATTACCTACATCTATGGTTGTATGTCTTTCTTTTTTCAAATTAATTTGAATTAGCGGTAGATCCCCTATAATTACTGAGCTCTCGTTCTCACAGATTTCAACAATCCTTAAGTGTTCTTCTATTAACTTCTCTGAAACGACCACCATAACTCTTTCACACAACCGGCTCTAGCTTTGCTCCACAGTATGGGCAACGCCCGTGAAGCGCCCTGTAGTCCCCCTGACAGAAGTACGCCTCGAACTTCTTTGAGCAATTCGGGCAGTAGTAAACGGGATCCTTTCCTATAACGAGCTTCCTATGACAAATGATGCACCTCTTTGTTGCCCATCCGAGGTGCCCGCCCGCAGTGGTTCCCTTCAGGCTGACCATCCTGGCACACCAACACCTCGTGATGCAGGAGTTTTAAAGCATTGGGTAGTGCTTAACAGGCCCAGCTACTAAATATAGCTTAGGTGTGGGCGTTGACAGTGATTAGACTATGCGCGGCAGGTGACGTGCATGGGAGGCGCTATTTTGCTGTGTTTTCAGCCTCTCTTAAGTCGTTGGTAGGCGTTAAGCCAGATATCTGCGTGTTTGCTGGCGATATGGTTGACGAGGGCAAGGTCGATGACCTCGCACCCATCGTTGAGGAGGTGCGCTCGAAGTTCCCTGGGATACCGATAATATCAATCTTCGGTAACGAGGAATACCACGAGCTTGAGGCAGTGTTCGTGAAGAGGTACCCGGATCTAATATGGCTAAATGACTCCCCAGCAATATTGACGGTCAAGGGTGTGAAGGTGGGGTTCGTCGGTACTAGGGGGGCACTAGAGAAGCTCACCTTCTGGCAGCGCAGGCACAAGCCTGAGCTGGCTAGGGTATATAGAGAGAGACCAAAGGTACTAAGGAAGCTGCTTCTCGAGGTTAAGAAATATGCTGACGTGACGGTGCTCGTATCTCATTATGCACCGACATTTGTGACAGTTAGGGGCGAGCCTGAGAAGATTTACCCTTTCATGGGGTCCAAGGACATGGAGAGGATGATTAAGGAAGTCAAGCCCGACATTGTGATACATGCGCATGCCCATAACGCCAGAGTTACGGAGGCGAGGCTTGACTCGGTGAGGGTCTATAATGTTTCAGTGCCGGCCAGGCATGGGGTAACACTAATAGAGTTTGTCCCAAGGAAAAACCTCCTGAGCTTCATGGGTGTTAAGACTTGACGACAGTACCAGCCGGTGGGGAGGAACTCCCCATAGGTAGGGCGCCCGTAGCTACTTATGCACTGATAGCGATTAACACCATAGTCTTCTTTTTGCTGATAACGTTTCCCGGAATCGTGGGGGCATCCTCCTATGAAGAAGTGATCTATGCCTACGGTAACTATCCCTATGATATACTATGTCCATCGACGTTCTACAGACTCTTCACCTCCATGTTCCTCCATGCAGACCTGCTCCACCTCTTTGGGAATATGCTCTTTCTATACGTTTTTGGAAGGGGTGTTGAGAGGGTGTTAGGTACTGGGAGATTTCTGATTCTTTACTTTATTTCCGGAATAGTTGCATCTGTATTCAACACGCTTAGCATAATATTTCTCCCTGCGTCAGCTCTCCTCTCGAAAACTCAGGCACTCATCTACCCATGGCTCGTACCGGCTATCGGGGCATCTGGGGCCATAAGTGGTATACTAGGGGCATATTTCCTTCTGTACCCTAGGGCGCAGCTTGTAGTTTTCTTCTACTTCATACCGGTTACGATGCCAGCATATGTTTACATAACCTTCTGGTTCCTTTTCCAGCTCCTGATGGGGGTATTTGCCGCTTCTATCTCAGGCATCGCCTTCTGGGCACATGTGGGCGGGTTTGTGGGAGGCATAGCCCTGCTAAGATATCTTGTTGATGAAAGAAGGCTTGCAGCGATAAAGCTCTTTGCCAGAATCTACTACAACCTCTTCTGAGGATATTGAATAATGGGGCCGGGTCATGAGGAAATGAGATCCGCCATACCCATGAATAAGGCTGCTGTGAGGGGCCCTATGAAGGGAGATAGATCGACGCCATTCTTCTCAAGCTCTCTATCGTATTTCAGCGCCTTAACTATGTCAGCATCGCCATAGACCCGTAGTTTCTTGCCCGTAACGCCGTAGACGAGCTCACTAAATGCTTCGACGGCAGCGGCGTTCGTACTTACCTCCCCTGTCTCGAGCTCGATGAATCTCTTGGAGACCGATATTAAGGTGCTTAACCTCCTTCCTAATAGCGAGAATATGGGCTCCTTCATCGACATTTCTGCGAAGATATCTGCCGGTCTGAGCGACTCTACCCGTATCTTCGTGGGAGTAATCATTATCTCGTCCAGCAAGGCCGAGTACCTGCCACCCACAGTCTTGAGTGATTCGTAGATCCTCAGCGATTCGCTCACATCGGAGTAGTTGAGGATATCTGAGATTGCTCTCCTAATTAGGGCACCGTCAATTCTGTCACTCATTCTCACAGAATAGGACACGGCCACAGTAATCGGGACGAGCATTATGTGGATCATGGGGTCAGTACCTGCGCCTAATCTGGCCTCCGCCATCTGCAGCGCCTCACTGAGTAGCTCCCCTATCCTTATGTTAGGGAAGCCTGACCTACCCCTCGCCACATCCTCCCCTAGCTTCGCTGCCCTCTCGTAGACCTCGAACGAGGAGGTCAGGTTAACGAATAACGTGTGCAGATCCTTGAACCTCGTGGAGTACCTGTGAGGCGCCCCCGGCTTCACGTATGAGTAAACCGAGAGCTCGTGAGCCTCTACAAGCACCGTCAGTAACCCTGCCAAATTACCCCCATATGTGTAGGGTCGCACACCTTAAATCAAAGAGTTATCTGCACACCGATTAATGGCGGGGATGTGCCTTGAGGAACGAGCCACTAGCAATATCTTTGCTACTATTTTCAGCGCTCTTCCTTGCGGATAGATATGGATGGTTAACGTCACTAGCCGTAGCCTCCTTCCTAACTCTGTTTGTGCTGTACTCACCGATCATCAAGTTCGGAGACTCCTTCTGGACGCTCTCAAGGAGATTCGCAATAGTAAACAAAAGCGGCAGTACCGCGTTTGTTCAGCATGTGATGCTGAAGGAGGAGGGGGTAACGACCTTATGGATCATGACAGGGTCTTTGCTTTTCGTACCTTCACTACTAATCTTAAGATACGCGCCGACTGGGCTAGTCACTAATTACGTAACTCATACAGCCCTCACAACGGCGATCTTGTCGATCATATTGATAGGCGAAACCTTCACTGCATCTAGGGGGACATCGGTCAGGCTTATTAAGGTATCCGTGCTCTCTGCCCTCGCCGTACTCATATCTTCAAGGTTAACGGGATATTCTTCGGATCTTGTCTCTGTCTCTCTCTGCTCAACATATCTCTCAGTCTTACTGACGACAGATATTAGGAACGTACCATACTTAGCTAGCAACGGAGTTACTAATGTAGTACTTGGGGGGCAAGGAGCACGTGACGCTCTCGTAACCGTGCCCGTAACGACTTCATTGCTGGTCTGGTTATTACTCTATATATTTCCGAGCTGGCCTTAGGGCTAATGGTTATTGGCCTCGACCGAGTATCAAGATAGGATGATGTGAACGGCAGGAATTGACCGGATGAGAAAAACTCCCATGGTCTGACCTATATCTGTTCATAGAGGTATAACGGGCTTATCAAATTTCTTCGCGACCTCGTACACCGCCTCGGTAACTGGTAAAACGCACTCTGTGGGAGGGGCCTGACCACATATTATTCGGACGAGGAGTGTGTCCGCTTCTGGAATTCCTCGTGTAGCGATCGGTAATAGGCGCCTGAGGACAACAACGGATTTCTCGCTGATGCAGATAAATGATGCACCTCTCATGCGATAGCATCTCATTCCGGAGCTGGTAAGTTTGTTATAGACCTCATTTGAGAACGGGGTCTCCTCGTGCTCTTCTCCCCTACGGAATAGTATCTTCAGCGCTACAGACGACAGCTTGGCTCCCCAACAATTTATTCTTCCTCAAACCCTTAAGCCTGGGTAAGTAGGTTGGCGGGTAGTAGGAAAACGGCTACGCAGGTGATCAGGGGTAGGCGCGACGCAGATGCACTAATGTCGAGGCTCGATGACACAATGGAATGTCAAGGTAAGATAGATGTCGTGGCCATAGGGCCAAGGGGGCTCGAGGAGGCCGTGAGAGGCGCTGTCAGGCATAATCTTTCTGTGGTCGACATAGATGACCGGGGCAACGACGTATATGTACTTCACATAGTTAACAGATTCGGCAAGAAATGCCGAGAGTGAGCGCTTTGATAGATAGGACTGATGCAAGGATACTAAGCCTCCTAATGCGCAACGGGAAGATCCCAGTAAGGAAAATAGCAGAGATCCTCGGGCTCGGTGAGTCAACAGTGCATATCCGACTAAGGAAGCTTGAGGAAATAGGTGTATTGAAGGGGTACTCAGCGGTAATAGACATGGAAAAGCTTGGTCTACGGATCAAGGCACTCCTTCAAATAGATGTTGACCCAACCCACATAGATAATATTGCAAAGGAGTTGGCCAAGAACCCTCATGTTATGGGGATATACTCAAGCACAGGGGAGTTTAACCTCATGTCCCTCATTATTAGCCATGATCCATCTACGGTACTCGAGATACTTGAGAAAATAACAAACATGGAAGGGGTTAGGAAGACTAACATCACTTACCTCCTAAGAAACCTATTGCCGAGAGAGATCAATGAAGTGCTGAGTGACTTAATACTGCTTAGGTATGGAGGACACGGATGATTCAATCACTTCCTTATTCTTATCAGCAGGGATCTTACTATATCGTCAGCAGGGCTTATTCCGGTAGCGGCCTCGAAGCCCGCCCAACTCGGGACGGAATTGACCTCGTAAACAACGTAAGAGTCACCGACCTCGCCGATGTCAACGCCCGCATAGACCAGGCCAAGCACCTCAGCAGCCTTTATCGCCAGCTCCTCCACCTCCGCATCGACGTCAGCCTTTACCGATTTTCCACCCTGCGAGACGTTCGTTTTCCAGCCACCTTTAGGTGCGTACCTATATATGGCCCCAAGGAACTCTCCATCAACAACGAATGCCCGGATGTCCCTCGGTCTATCACGCATGAATTTCTGTATATATACAGGCATTGAGAGGCTTGTCCACATCTTGGCCACTATGAACGCTGTGTCAGGGTCGCTCACAAGGCGGGCACCATAGCCCATGCTGCCCTGCATGGGCTTCATAACAACCTTACCCCAAGACTTAACGATCTCGTGTGCCTCGTATGGGTCATCGACCACCACGGTATCGGGGACGGGTATCCCCGCCCTCGCAAGAAGGAATGTTGTCGCGAGCTTGTCCCGAGCGAGTACCGTGGGTTGTACAGGATTAATGAGGACAGTTCCAGATCCCTCAAGTATTCTCAGAATATCTATTCGCCTAGCCACCTCTTCCGGTGGGTTCGCTATGCCGATCCCCCTAACGATGCCGCCATCTATCTCAAGCCTCCTCGATCTCGACCTCAGCACGACGGCTTCTCCGTTAATCACACCTGGCACGAGCCTGGACAGCCTAACATAGACTGCTTCGTGACCTCTTCTCATGATAGCATAGAGCAGTTGCCTGCTTAGAGTCGTCGGAACAGGGGCGTCATGTATAACAGCGATCTTCATAAGACACCTACCCGGCCACTACTAAAACCTCTCGCACATGATATATCTGGCGGGCGCCCTTGGAGCCTGCGATGACGGCAATCATCTCAGCGGCCGTAACACTAGCGGTCACGGTAATAGCCATTAAGGTCGAGCGCGTTTTATCATTTGTATCTCCCGACATTCACAAACCCCACAAACCGAGGGTTCCGAAGAGCGTCGGATGGGCAATATATCCCGGCATACTCGCTGGTGTATTAATTAGTGGTGGAGCAACTAATTACCTACTCCCCCATCTCGTAGCGATCGGTATCGCTGCACTGATAGGATTTCTTGATGATATCTGGAGCGTCAGCCCTATAGCGAAAGTTTTATTGTTTATCCTGCCAGCGCTTCCAGTCATCGTGGCGGGGGCCTATATTCCCCGTATTTACGTCCCGGTGTTGGGTGTGCTCAGAGTCACGATAGTTTACCCAGTGGCTGTGCTTATAGGTTATACAGTATCGGCTAATGCATTCAATATGGCGGACACCCACAATGGAATCGTCCCGAGCATAGCGCTGATAGTACTATCAGCAGCCGCTCTCGGATCAGTTCTTCTCAAGGGCTGTGAGCCTTTGCTGGGGTATGAGGTCTTCCTTATATCATCACTGGCGGCTCTCGCTACTTACTTACCCTTTAACTTCTACCCAGCTAAGGCTTTCAATGGCAACTCTGGCTCACATATGATCGGAGCATTGATTGTGTCAGCAGCGATCTTAGCTCGGAGGGAATACTTGATAGTCATGATGCTATCTCCTCTAATCATAAATGGGTTCAGTATTCTCGCGTCAATTCGCGGTTTAAAACAAAAGGAAAGGATCGAGCGACCCGTAGTGGTTAAGGGCGGCTTACTGTTTCCTTCAAGAAATATAAGATCCCCCGTAACCCTTGTTCAGTTATTTTTGCTATCAAGGCCGTTAACAGAAAGAAGTGTGATAACCTACTACCTAATACTCATTGGTATGTCCGTTACTCTCTCGTTCGTCTTATATTACCTGCTAAGCACTTTGGCTATGTGACCGTTCCTAGCGATCCTCGTCATCCATACGTATCCTCGGATACCTACCTCTTCCATGAAACCTATTAGCCCAGTGGTAGCATTTTTAGCTACCTTATCAGTTGAAGCGAATCCGTATACCGTGGGCCCCCAGCTTGATTGCCCTACGCCATGTAGACCTAGTTCCCTCATTCTTTCGGCCAGTACTCTTGACTGCTCACAGCAGTAGATACTTCCCTGCCATCTACTGAAATACTCACCCGTAAGCTCTTGGATCTTCTCAACAGACATAACGAATTCGTTGAACAACCCTAAATGAGCAGCTGACAATAGCCTAGTGACTGCTGAGTAAAGAACGTCTTGTTTTGGGTGCTTAAGGGGTTTCCTCATAACTGGCTCCTCGCTTGCCTCGGATACCGAATAGCCTTCAATAACTGGCAGAGCGACTACAGCCCTCCAAGTCGAGGGGAGATACGTGTGTGACACAGGGGGAGGAACCCGCTCAATACCTTGAGTCCTGCCGCTGTCAACAACCATGCCACCGTAGATGAAGGTCCATACACCAACGCCGCTCACTCTGCCCCTGCCGAGTCTCCATGCCATAGCAGGGAGATCCACAGCCTCTCCTTTCATGAGGTACGCGGCCTTAAGGAGGGAGAGAATTAGTCTGGTGGTCGTCCCTAGTCCAACGTGCCTGCTAAGAAAGCCCTCAACATCAACATGGACGTTACCTCCTATCCCAACCTCTCTTAGAACACGTGAGGCGATGTCAGCCACCCAGCCCGACAATTCACTTTTCCCTTCCTCAGCGAGAGTTACTGACAGCGATGGTTCTTCAATAGCTAACCCTAAGCCTCCGTACTCGAAGGGTGGGTCACTGAACCTGTAGAAGCCGAGGTGAAGCCGCATGCCCGCCCTAACAGTCACTGAACGCATCGATCACCGCACCCCCGTAGCTCAGCTCCCGAAGTAAGTACCTTGCCCAATTAAGCTTTCTTATCTTCATTGGTGTGGCGAAAGAACCGCTCCTGGATCGGGTCTTGGAGTAAGGCCCTATAACATCACCAAAGTCAAACCCTACGAGGACTATCCTAGACGCGCCGAGAAGATGCGCTAAACCAGCGGCCCTGTCCCCGTCTGTAAAGCCTATGCAGCAAATGACACGCGTGAGATGCGGGACTTGAGCACTAAACACTGTTCTGTCCCGCGGCAGATAAGGAATAGCGCTAACAAATTTGTCCACATTATCTCCATGGGCGTGAACAACGAAGTAACTACCCAGATTATCTAGGAGAGCAATGCCGGGGACATCAATACCGTCGAGGTCGGTCACAACAATGTCGGGTTTAACACCCGAGTTCAAACAACATAGAGCTGCTCCATCAGCGGCCACGACCACGTCCCCACGAAGGGTGGAGCACCTCCTACAGGTGGGTCCTGCACCAACAACCAAGGCGTTCCTCCCCCTCATAAGTCTCCCCATCCCTTCAAGCGCACCGTGCACATCGAACCTAGCAGCCGCTAATTCGGCAACCTGGGCAGCCCAGTAGTCATTCTCGGGCGAGAACCCCAAATCCGCTAATACCCTGCCGACTAAGTATTGCATTCTCATCATTTCCATGCCGGTCAACATCCCCATATCCCTAAAATATTGGGTAATGTATAGCTCTTAGTGGAAATAATGAGTATGAGAACTGACGCAATGCTTGACGAGATATTTAGGTGGGGACATATTGAGGTACTGCTCACAACGATCGACGCCGCAGGATTGCCGAATACGGCTCCAATGGGCGTCGATAGAGCTGGATCAAGCGAGATTATTTTTAGGATATATAGGGGAACAAAGACGTTTAAGAACATAGTTCTCGGAAACCGATGGCTAGTCCTGACGCTCTCAATGGACGCCATGGACTACTATGATTCTCTCTTTGGGGTAATGAGTTACGAGACTGTGCCGGGATGGCCTATACCATCACCCATAACTAGGTGTAGGTACCCCATACTCCTGGCACGCGTATCAAATGTTGATGACGAAGACCCATCCACTGTGATGGCAGAAGTAATAGATCACACAGATCTACCCAGCTTAAGGAACTGTAGACAGGCGTACTCGAGAGCTAATGCAGCGCTAATAGAGGCACTGATTTACTACACAAAGGTCGAGGCACTAGCAAATATATCGAGTAGTGAGGCTCTTTGTAAGCTCTATGACAGGCTCAAAGAGAACGCATTACTGGCAGTAAGGCTGGGGTCAGAGCAGTTAAGGCTGGCGGCTAACAACGTGATAAACCTCGCCTCGGAACAACTAAGAAAGGCGGGGATCGCATGCCGAGGCTGAAGAGGGCAGTAGTTGTCGGGATAATAATAGGCGTTGTTATGGGTTTCGTTGATACATACGGCTATGCCGTAACAGGTTACACGACGGCAGAATTATCCCTCGTGATAACCCCAGTCCTCGTCATGGTCGTTTACAGGCTGCTTATGAAGTCCGTTCCACCGCCCGGCGAACAGTTACTTGCATCGCTCGTAGCTGTCGGTTCGTCACTCTCTACTACGATAACATCCGGGATGTACATAACTTACACGATGTTAGCAGCAATGGTAGATCCAGAGACCATTGGGCTGCCTCAGTGGCTGTACTACATCGGTTCACTGACGCCTATGCACTTTCTTTTCTACATCTTCGCCACAGCATCCTCTCTAAGTGGTGTCCTTCTCGCTTACGCATTCAGCGACCATTTCATATCGAAAGAGAGGCTGCGCTACCCCCTTGGTGTGGCGGCATCACTCTCTATATTCATTAGCAGAGCGGTTTCCTCAAAGGAGGTGATCCTTGTCTTCGCTACTGGGTTGCTAACCGAACTACTCCTCGGTGTACTAGGGTTTCCGCTTCTCGACATAACTCCTTCTCTACAGGGAATAGTGCCTGGGATGACGTTTGCGGTAGGCTCCGATGTACTTGTTTTCCTCCTAGCACTGATGCTCCCACTGTCAGTAACGGCCGGTGTCGCCCTAGGGAGTATCAGCATGTTCTCGGTGGTTCTCCCCGTAATGGCTTTCGCAGGTTTTTTCGCTGCCTTCCCAGGCATGGGCGTCTACGACATAGTATCCTCTGCGGCACCTATCACGAGTTCCTTTATCATAGGTTATGTTATAGTGATTACAGCGTTCTATTTCTTGAGCTATAGAGGTGCCTTTCTCTCATCGCTAAGATTTATAACAAAGACTAGGGAGACAAGGCTCTCTTTCTTTGTCGCTCTCACTATACAGTTACTAACCATAATCCTAGCATCCGTACTAATAGTCCAGAACAGTTACTTCTCGCCCGTGTTTGTACCGGTAATATTTTTCGTGTCTTTTCTTTTGTCCATAGTCACAATGAGGATGGTTGGAGATACAGGCACGGCGTCACAGGCATTGCTTCCCCTTGGCACAGCGACGATACTGGTGTCCGGAGCTAGAGGGGCGATGCCTTACGTCCTCGCCGACCCCTATACCGGTGTGCCAATGCCTCAATTCATGGCTGGTACAGGTATGAACGTAATAAAAGCCTCTGAGAAAGTTGGTGCGCCTAAACGACAGGCTGTGGGGCTCCTAGGCCTGTCAGTTATGATGTTCGCGCCCTTGACCCTGCTATATGGGCATGTCCTATTAAGCACCTACGGTATATCCTCTTCAAGACTGAACTTATCTCGCTGGATACCCATAGTAGCTTGGATGTCATCACTCTATTCGGGCGGTGAGGGTAGCATTGTGTTGCCTGCAGTCGTAACAGGTGCTATCACCTTCTTCATCGTTCTAGCACTTACCCGGTACCTCAAGTCACTAGCAGGACTCTCTACATTCGCTTTCCTCCTAGGTACCACCTTAACACCTGATATGGGAATACTGTTCGCTGCGGCTGCGCTGGTGAAGTTTATTGCTTACAGAATGGGGACAGACGTCTATGAGGCCCTATTGGCTTACGCATCGATCGCCCTCGCAGGGGCTGGTGCCGGCATAATGATCCTGACATTCATGAGTGCCCTGGGTGTTGTGTGATGGAGGTTGCTACAGCGATCATGGTACTAACAATAGCGGTAACATCGACCGCATTCATAGTTCTCGTAATTAGCGGTATTAAGGAGAAGGAAAAGGATGTTACTGGTTTCTCAAGGATTGATCGCTCCGTGGGTGCAAAGCTTGAGTTAATGGTTTCGATACTCAGAAAGCTCTTGCTAACTCCATCTGCGCTTATCATAGTGCTGACCTTGGCAGTATCCCTAGCAGGTATGGCGGTCCTCAGTGATGAGAGCAGATCCCAAAGCGCCTTTGCTGTACCGTTCATTAAGGTCGAGAGTAACCTAACAGTAATCAAGCTGGTGAACGTTGTCTCTCTCAATGAAGTATTAAGTACTATCGAGTCCCTGGTTACGAACACTACCGGCATGTATGCGCTCGAGGGCGTTTATCTCGTCAAAGTCGTCGATAAGCCCATACGTGTGGAGGGTGTGCGCATACCTAAACTTGTGGTCGTAGGCGTTGATGACTGCTGTGATGGCGTATACCTAATTAGCTGCGAGACGCACGACTCGCCCGACCCGCCGTTTGTTTGCGTCGATGAGGACAAACTTAGGAGATATCTGTATGCCGATAGCGCTTTGCCCGTGTTACCCATTGAGGCATTCATCGGGAACAGACCTGTATTCCCTCCCCTTACAAGCGTTATCGTCGCATCCCTGAAAGACGCTTCCCGCCTGCTAGGTTACGAAGAGCCTGTGGCGAACGTCGTACTCATACGCGATCACGTACCCCCTTCTTATGTAAGGAAGTTGCTAGAGAACCTGGTCTCCGAGGTATGGGCAGTTAGTGAGAAAGGGACCATCATAATTACGTCTAAGCCAGTATCTTCGCTGAAAGAGGTGATGCTGGCAGTTTTTCTCTCGATAGCAATGGCCGTGGTTGTGTCTAGCGCTGCTCGCTCAATGACTCCCAGAGTAGAGGAGGTAGCTAATAAGCTCATGATTAGCGGGTTCCCCTCATGGGGAGGAGCAATTATCTACTACGTCGTGGTCATGCTGTGCTCAATAATAGCGATAACTGTGTACTCCGGAGTAGCGATAATAATTGGGTTGTCCACTAGCGTGGGCCACCTTATACTCGTGGGGGCGTTTGTGTTAACGACATTAGCACACATACCAAGAACAACGGGTTTCGTCGGTACCGATAGGGCTAAGGAAGACTATCTTTCTGCAAGAATAGATGGGTGTGTAATCAACGCATTCCTTGAGGATATGATTACAGCAATAAAGAGAACGGAGTTCTTCATTGTTGAGGAACTGACCATAAAAAGAGATGACGATAAAGCGTTTGTGAGATCAAAATCTATCTTCTCGGAAACATGGGGAATAGGTGTGGATATCGAAGTACTCATAAGTTCCGTGGACGAGACCTCCTGCAGGGTTGAGGTCTGGGCAAACGACTGGAGCATCGAAGAGATCTCGGCATCACTGACGAAAAGCGTTAGGTCATTAGCGCTATCAAGAATTAGGTCGGTGATCGAGCTTTGGAGGCTGGGCTACTCTCACTCGCCCTGAAGATCCCGGTAAGGGGAAATGGAATAAAAATTGCTCTAGCTAGCGCCTTAGCCCTCGCCCTCATTGCTCCACTAACAACTGAGTCCTTCGTACCCTATTCTATAGTTCTAGCTGCTCTAGCTACATCCTCGGCTATTTTGGCCGACTCTCGCATATATGCACAGTTAGTGATAGCGTTAACTCTGTGCGGTTTCCGAAGGGATAGGTCCTGGTTAGTGCTATTTATTGATTCGTTGTTCCTGTCAGCCATAACCTCAGTAGCGGGTACCGCAGAGATGTTACGGGAGCCTGTGCTTATATTTCTCTATCCTGTGTCCTCTGTTACTATCTCCCTACTTGTTGGCGTCGCGGAGATAAAGGGTAGCGGGACGCGTGGTGGCGTGTAATGGTAGGTGATGTAGTGGTTATACTTCGCGGCGTGTCAAAGGCATATCTTGTAGGTATGAAAAAGTTCATAATTCTAAGAAATGTAACTGCTGAATTCTACCGAGGTGAAATAATCGGTATACATGGCCCATCTGGAGCTGGCAAGACAACGCTTCTACGCATCATTGCGGGCTTAGAGAGACCCGACACTGGCAAAGTGATAGTCTCGGGTTACGACCTCGGCACGTTAGATGAGGCAGGACTCTCACTCCTTAGGAACAACGTGATATCGTACATTCCGCAGGACTACGGCCTAGTAGAGGATTTCACGGTGCAAGAAAATGTTGAGATACCCCTCCTCATTGGCGGTGTCAGGAAAGAAGTCCGGAAGGAGAGGGTTGTCGAGGCACTTAGCTACGTGGGGATGCGAGGGAAAGAAAAAGTTAGGATCAGGTACCTCTCGGGCGGCGAAAAACAGAGGGTAGCCATAGCGAGGGCTCTTGTAACTACGCCGTCCGTACTCCTCGCGGACGAACCAACCGCAAACCTTGATTACAAGAACGCTATGCGTGTAGCAGAGGTTCTAAAAAGAATTAGTAGGGACTTCGGCACGACGGTGATCATCGTTACCCATGATCAGAGAATCTTAGATCTGATGGATCGGTGCTATACGCTCGTTGAGGGAGTTCTTCGCCCGGTTTCGCCGCCAGAGGCACTGCCTTGAACTAGTTCGAGATAGTAATACGGAGAGCGACTTAATAGATATTAGTTGTGCTATCGGGGTCATGCGAACGACAGGTGTCGAACGCCGACTTCCCCAAAGCTATTTAAAAGGTAACCGCATATTCCCTTTCATGAGGGTGTAACAGGTATGAATGTGAAGAAGATATTACCCGCAATAGCCTTCACGCTCCTAGCTCTACAGCTAGTAGTGCCAATAGCGACACAGGCGCAGACAATAGTCGGCAGCTTCCAGATATACGTTAACGGAATCCTGATACCGTCCTCGGCTGGGATCGTAGCCGTAACACCCGGCGACGCAGTAACAATAACAGGCGTTAGCTATAAGGGCACTTACCCACTAGAGCTCAAGATCGAGGGACCGTCCGGCACTGTGTACTCCCAGTCGATCTACCCGAGGACGGACGGCTCCTTCGCCACAACCTTCACGGTACCCGAGATCCCGAGGCTCGCCCCACCGACTTATTACACCCTGACGATCAAGCCTGTCGGTATAACTGACGAGTACCTCCAGTGGGAGGACTCCGGCATATATGAGGTCAACGTCGAGGTAAAGCCGAAGATATCTGTCACCCCGGTGACAATCACCAACTTCGACCAGCTGACCATAACCGGTGTGGGCTTTGGCGCCTCTGCCACCGTCACTATCTACTTCTACGCTGGTGCTGACGAGGCCTCCGGCGTGGTCTGGTACACCACGGCCACCACAAACGCTGACGGCAGCTTCACCAAGATCATCGGCACTGCAGACCTCGGTATCGCTGACACCGACGGCGACGGTAAGCCGGATCTCTTCCTGGCCGGCGGAACCCACCTCATCAGGGCCGAGAACCCGGACGGTGAGAACGCCACAGCCACCTTCGAGATAGTCCCTGGCGAGCTCTACGTCTACTACGACCCAATAACCGGCGAGCCGAGCTTCTCTAGGACTCTGACCCTACCAGAGAAGGCTGTGTC
>WAOK01000052.1 GCA_015521325.1 Desulfurococcales archaeon
CCCCTCGGGGTGAATGCATGGGTAGGAGCTACGTCTTCGCCGTCGTCGTTGCGGTCATCCTCGTGCTGTCTTTCCTCCCGGGCCTCAGCAACGACCACGCCTCCGCCTCCGCGAGGGGCGAGGAGTACGTGGAGAAGTGGTTCGTGGCGTTGAAGATCGAGGGAGGCTACGTAAATACCTCGCTGGCCGAGGACCTGATTACTTCAGCGAACCTCAGCGTGTTCACATACGTCTTCCGCAGTGGCGGGAGGGATTACCTCATATACCGATCTCTCTACAGCCCCTTCCTAGTGATTGAGGCATACAATGACGGAGGGGCCGCGGTCGTATCCCTCCACTACATCCCGAAGGTCGAGGACCTGCTCTGGCGGGATTCACCCTGTGGGGGCGCTATACAGTGCGACTTCGCACTAATTAATGGTACAGCGGTTCGTGAGGCGGCCTCCGCTGCGGGGTGGGATATTCTCGAGTTAGAGAACAGGACATACGAGAGGTGCACCACAGTGACCCCGGGCGGCGCACCGCCTTCCTGCGTGGAGATAACTGAGGTGAGGGTGGTCATGGGGAAGAACATCACGGGAGGCTTCGTAGAGGCCAAGATATTCTCTTCGTTCTCCGAGGGGTCTATGCCTTGGTCAAAGATATTATTCCTAACCAATAACCCAGGCCGCGAAGCAAGCGATGCCGTAAATGCGCTCATGAAGCACTTACTCGGCATAAACTACGAGCCATCTTGGTCGCCGACAATAATTGAGCCGACCGGTCTGAGCACAGCCAAGAACGTGCTGGGGGCGGAGGCAACCTACCTAATGAAGCTGGGGATCCTCGACGCGGGAGGACTGAGTAGCGAGGACGTTTACGCGGCCGTTTATACACTCAGCTCGCTAAACCAGACGGCGGAACTGACCCAGTCCGGCGAGAAACGCCTGACCAGCGACTACGTCCCCCCGAACCCCCTCACAATAGCTGAGGAGATCAGCATATGGCCCTGCACAACATACCTCGGCGTCCTACACCCATACTGCACAATAACCACGACAGTCCTGACCCAGACGACGACAACAACTAACACGGCGCCTTCGGCCACAACACACACAGCGACAACGAAGCCAACAACGGCATCGTACCCAACAAACACAGGGGTAACGGGGACAGGGACCACGGTGGTCGGGGGTGCAACAGTGAGGCCGCCGGAGACAGATAAAGACCTGACGTACCTCGGGATCGCCCTCATACTAGCCCTCATAGCTGCAGCGATCACCGGCGCCCTCATGAGGAGGTACTGACCATGGAGAAGGATCTCCTCAAGTACTACATAAGGCTGAGGCAGGTGAGTGGCCCGGTTGGTGTGAGGCAGGCCCAGCGGCTCCTAGGCCTCAGCAGCCCTGGGAAAGCGCAGAGGGTCCTCAACCGCTTAGTTAAGGAGGGACTGGCTAAGAGGAGGGAGGACGGCAAGTACGAGATACTGAGGGACCCTCCCCCGGAACTCTTGGGAAAGGTTATCATAGCTGGGAGGGTGTACCCGAGGATACTCATATACGCAGCCTACGCCACGACCCTCCTAGCGGCTTATGCTGCTATGGCTAGGCCCCCGCTAAGCACGGTGCTCTTTGGCGTGTTCCTAGTGGCACCGCTGTGGATAGAGGCCTTTATAGAGACCATACAGCTGAGGAAATCGGGTATTACCTGAGCTTATGCCTGATTGCGTAGGCAAGTACATTATCAGCTATAACGTACCTCCTCCCTCTCCTTAAGACTATAGAAAGGTCTACGAGATTCCTCAGTATGTTGGCGAGCGCGGTATCAGGTATGCGGCCGAGCCTCGCCTCAACAGACCTCTTGATCTCAGACCAACCCGCCTCACCGAGAGTGGCTATAGTCTTGAGAACCTCAACATACCTCCGTCGAGCGAGTGAGTAGAGACTGAGCGCGTGCTCTAATTCCTGAAGAGCTAAGGAGGAAGCTATATCGAGGACTTCCTTTACGGATCTCTTCCCTACCCTGCTGTACATGTACCCGAAGTAGGTGAGCCACCCTATGACGCCGCCAAACGCCCTCTCAGCGTCATCCACCACATCGATACTGGCAGACACCCCTTCCTGCCTGAACCCGCGGATGAGGAAATCCCTTGCCTGTCGATCGTCAAGCTTCCTTAGCTTAATCTCAGTGTATGGCCTCCCGTAGAGAGGGGCGTCCGGATCGTCTACCCTGAGGAAGCGGTGCAGCATCCCTATCTGGGAACCTGAAACCACTATCCTCGCGTCTGAGTAGTCGTATAGGTGCGCTATCAACGAATCGAATCTGTGCCTACTCCTCCTCAGCTCCTGTGCCTCATCAATAACGATGACGGCGTCCCCTATCCTGGCAAGGATCTCGGCAACGGTTGTCAAATCGTAATTACGGAACCTCACCCTCACCCCGGCGAACGACACGCTATCAATGCGGCGCAGCAGATTAGCTGCCCACGACCTCCTGCTCAACTCAGCCTCTATCAGGGAGGCAAAGTCCTTAATCGTTATGAACCCCTCTGGAAGAAGCCTGCAGTCAATCAAAACATACCTAGCGCCCACGGAGTTAAGGCCCGTGAGAATGAGGGACGTCTTACCATACCTCCTCAGCCCCTTCACTACAATCAGCTTATCCCTCTCAACCGCCTTCACGAAGCCCTCGAGCTCCTCCTCCATGTCATAGAAGTCCTCCCTTCTCCTCTTGGGCTCTGGGTCAAAGTAGGGCATTACTAACCCCCCTTAGTAAC
>WAOK01000053.1 GCA_015521325.1 Desulfurococcales archaeon
ATGTGTATAAGAGACAGAGCCGACAGCTATCGTCACCGCCAAGTACTCGTTGATCAGTGTGAGGTCCTCCGGGTTCGTCGCGTCGCCCTCAGGCACGGGCGTCGCCCCCCGCAGCACCAGCGCTCCACTGGCCTGGGCAACCGTGTTAACGGGGTGCATCATGGCTAGTGCCGAGACCGCTATCGCCAGGATCAGGATTATGGAGAGAGCCCTCCCTAAGCCATTGCCTGCCCTGGTCAAGAAGGTGGCACCTCAATAATAATGAGTTGCTAGGTTACTTAAGCATTAAGTTCCTAATAGATCACCCGTTAATAGCCCACGCCAGCACACGTATAACGGCGAGGAACTCCTCCCTACCCGGGCGCCTCTTATAGGCCCTTAAGGCCTCCCTAACAGCGCCCTCAACCGACACAAGCCCGGGGCATGCCTTAAGCAAGGGAGAGCGGTGAAGGACCCACGAGAGAACCTTGCAGACAACGCAGCAGTACCTCATCGACGCTGACTCAAAATCAATGAACTTGATCGCTCCCCCCTCAATGAAGGCGTGCCCCCTGAGGTCGCTCAGCTCCTCATGACATACCCCCACCCTATCAAGCCACCTAGCCGCCTCAGCGACCTTAGCGGCTAGGGCGATGGCCTCCCCGCACCCCCTGACAGACCTAGCTACCTCAGCCACCGGAGCCCCCTCAACGAGATCCATAACGATGAACTCATCAGTACACCGGTACACCCTCGGAGCAACCGGCCACGCAGCCCTCAAGGCCCCGCACTCAAGCATCAAGGAGTCCCTCTTGGAGTCAGCCCTCCTCACCTTGACGGCGACGCGCCTGCCGTCGCCCAGAACGGCGAGGAAGACTACGGCGGCGTGCCCCCTCCCGAGCACGCGGTACCCACCAGGGATCGTCGTGGGGCCCTCAAGGCAGACCTCCCTAACACCCGCTTCCTCCAGGGCACTAGCTATCGCTGAGGCCCTCTCACGGGATCCCCTAGGGTAGTCGAGAACATCTGCGGGTATATCGTGCACCGGGTAGCACCTCATCCCCGCCACCCCTACTCGTGCTTAATCACTCACCGCGTGGTGAATCGCTTCTTCATTTTTTGTGTGGGGCCTCATCCGTGGAAGAGGAACCAGGCGATCCCGTACGCGTAGAAGCCTAGCGTTATGGTAGCCAGGGGTAGCCCGCCCGGCATTAGGGGCGTGAACCCCTTAGGCTTCTTTATCCTTAGGGTTATAGCGAGCAGTGTGGGGAGTATGCCCGTGAATATCCCGGCCCCTAGAGAGCCTGCGAAGCTCAGCCACTGGATGAAGTTCCCTATCCTGCTGATAGCTAGTGCGAGAGGGGCTGCGCTGGTGAGGATCAGTACGGCTGTGTGATGACTGGCCCTGCCTGCCCCCATCATCTCCAGGTTTATCTGGGTGAGTGCGTGGGCGGCCGCTATGAACGATGTGAGCGTTGTGAAAAACCCGAATATGTAGCCTAGGAGCGCCGCGACCCTCAGCTTCCCCAGCTCCGCCACGGCTATGGGTGCCGGGAGCCCCTCGAGGCCGTGGTAGACCTTACCGGTGAGGGCGCCTACGAAGGTTCTCGTGTAGTCACTCGGCTCCAGGATAGACATGTACGCTGCTGACCATACGATGTAGACGGCAGCCGATATCCCGAGCCCGGCCGCTATGAGCCTCTCGTACCTCTGGTCTATGCCGAACGAGCGGTACGCCGTAGGTATGGCCGAGTGTATCGCGTATGCGAAGAGGACGACGCCGAAGACGCTGAACATCTTGCTCCAGTCTCCCCAGGCAAGGTTCGCGGGGCTCACGTAGGGGGTCGAGAGGCACATGAGGACATTGATAGCTAGGAGAGTGATGATGAGGGCCACCATGACCTCCTCAGCCCTCGCGATGGCCCTGGCCCCACCAAGCACGATGGCGACCGCTATGACCCAGTAAATGATCATTCCGGGAACAACGCCCACGACAGACCTACTGAGCGTATATATTGCCTCACCCCCGAACACCACGTAAGCCGTCATCGCGCCGACGAGGTAGAGGGCGCAGGTCGCGTAGGAGAGTAGCTCAGCCCACCTACCGAGGCCCCTCCTCATGAGCTCTGGGTACTCAGACGGGCCTAGCGTGTCAAGGCCCTCGACGATGTAGACGGCGGTCACTATCTGGAAGAACAGGGCTATCACGAGCATGGCGGCGCTGGGTAGGAACCCGGTCCCCGACTCCCCGAACCTAACGGGGAGCCCCAAGATCCCTGCACCGATAGCGAAGCCCACGATGAACGTCAGTACATCTATCCTCTCCTTCAGAACTAGCCTGCTCAGCCTGTACATCCTGATCATTCTCGCCACCTCCGGAATTGAATTAGCTGATGAGGGCATAAAGAATAATTAATTAGAGGAAGTCAATCATACCCATATCCCAAAACCTCAATAGATCGAATAATAGCACAGTAACGAGAACAAGCAAAAGTGTCTATCCAACCCTGCGCTCATGGTTACCGCTCCTATTTATGAGGCCATAGAGGCGTAGAATGTTCATTAACCATGACCCCAATATCATGGAGTTATTCATGCCCCCCGCAATCAATCCGCCACCCTCACCTAACGGCTAGGAGTCGTGGTCCATACTCTAGTTCGTTACCAGTAAGGCCTGCCCACGGCATTGCCCGAAGTTTGGTTGGGTGTGGGGTTAGAAGACTTCAGCCTGTCATCAGCATATACCGGTACAGAGACGGTGGTGTAGAGGAATTAGGTTGCTATGATAGGGGCATCGCGGAGACTTGGAAGAGTAAGTTATTGCCTGCGGAAACACTCATATGTGTTGTCCTCACCCAGGGATTGTTTCTATTGATAGGCGCTCCGACCCCGCAGAAACACTATCACCTAAAGGCTAGGATAATAATCATAGGCGCCCGCATACTCCTCCACGCATGAGTAGTGGGGTGAGGCGTATCGTTATTGTGTGGTCGATGACTATTTCTCGGGGCATGTGATGAGGCTTAACGATGTGTTGCTGAGGCTGGGGAGGGGGCTCATGCTCTTCGTGGACTTCGCGATAATCATACTGATAATCGTTCTTGTTGGGTTCGCGATCGTTATCGTGGGGAAGGACCTCCTGGACATATGGTACAGCATCGACACGGCGGGGATGGAGCACCTCCAGATAGCTACTAACGACGTCTTCTTCCTCATAGTGTTCATGGAGATAACGAGGAGCGTCATCGTCGGGAGGAGGAAGCCGGAGATGTACCTCGTCGCGCTTGCCGAGGTCGGTTTCGTGGTGGCGATCAGGGAGATAATTGCGGCCGTAATAATTGGGTCGTACACTGACCTGGTTCTCGCGTCTGCGGCGTCCCTAGCGATGGCGGTCGTCCTCCTGATAGTGTATAGGCACGTACTACCCCACAGGACTGCCTCGGTCGGCAGATAGGCTGCCGAACCGCTTAACCATCTCCTCGACCTCATCCGTTATTATTGCGTCAACGAACGGGGCAATTAGCTCGGCCCTACCCGCGTCGTTGACGGTCCACACAGCCACGAAGGCCCCAGCTGCTTTGAGCGCTCTCAACTCGTTTATGAACTCCTCCCTGCCGAGTACGTCCATCCCCTGGATCGGTGGGAGGACAGCGTACAGGCGGAGCTCGGAGGCGAGACTCGGCACCTGCTCGGCCGCCTCGAGCGACCCTATGAGGAAGCCGAGGCTCGCCGACTCATCAACACCCCTTATCTTGCCCAGCGCCTCCGGGTGGAAGCTGATGAAGGTCACGTCCCCCAACCTATTCATTGACTTAACCACCTCGTAGGCCGGGACAGCGGCCTCGACTTCCTTCACCTCCACGAAGACCGGCACACCCTCCGGCAAGGCCTTCAGGGCGTCGCTGAGGAGGGGCACGACCTGTCCCATGCCGAGGGAAAGGGAGCGGAGTACGTCGAGCCCAACCTCACCTACCTTAATGCACTTCCTCGAGACCCTGCACGTGTCGGGGTCATGAATGACTACGACCTCCCCATCGCCAGAGAGCCTAACATCGAGCTCCACGCCAGCAGCACCGTGGACTAGAGCGCCGAGGAACGACGCCACGGTGTTCTCGGGGTACTTCCTCGGGTAGCCCCTATGCCCGATAACTAGGGGTGACAGAGCGACCACCACCAGCTAGTCATGGAGGCACAAAAACCCTTTCCCTTTCCTCGAGGTGTTGTCTCGCTGCGCTATCACCGATCACCGAATTGTAATTCATTTATTCCCTAACCTAACGTTCTCTATGGTGCACCCCTCATGGACTTCTTGACCACCGCCCTAGCGGCCGCTATTGGCATAGTCGTCGGCTTCACGGCCGTGATCGTCGCGGTCGCTGCCGCGGCATCAAACAAGATGGTGTCCCCGCCGAGGGCCAAGGGCTCGTGGACCCCTAAGGACCTCGGCCACGACTACGAGGACGTGGAGGTGGTCACCCCCGACGGCGTGAGGTTGAGGGGTTGGTTCATCGACAAGGGCTCGGACAAGACGGTTCTTGCCATACACGGCTACACATCCAGCAGGTGGGACGAGACCTACATGAAGCCCGTCATCGACATACTTGCGAGGAACGGGTACAACGTCGCGGCGTTCGACCTAAGAGCGCATGGTGAGTCAGGCGGGGACCGCACTACCCTCGGCAAGAGGGAGGCTGCCGACATGAAGGCCGTGATCGAGTGGCTGAAGAGGGAGAAGCCGGACAAGGTGAAGAAAGTCGGCGCCATCGGGTACTCGATGGGCGGGGCAGTGACCATAATGCTCGCCTCCGAGCCAGGCCTCCTCGACGCCGCCGTCGCTGACTCGCCCTACATCGACATAATGAGGTCCGGTAAGCGCTGGGTGAGGAGGGTCAAGGGTGTCCTAGGGGCTTTGCTGAGGCTCGCTTACCCGCTAATAGTGAGGTTCACGTCCAGCAAGGCCGGGATAAGGCCGGAAGAGCTCAACATGATGAGGTACGCTGACAGGGTCAAGGCACCGATGCTCCTAATAGCCGGGGAAAAGGACGACCTCGTCACGGTCAACGAAATAAGGGAGTTCTACGAGGCGGCGAGGAGGAAGAACCCGAACATAGAGCTCTGGGTAACTGGCTCGGCCCACGTGAGGACTGTTGAGGACAGGCCGAGGGAGTATGAGGAAAGAATAATTTCATTCCTTAGGAAGCATATGGGGTGATGGCCTTGAAGGCGGACCCGATCGTTGTTCTCATAGTCCTCGCGATAATGGTTCTGTTCTACTTCGCAGGGAACTACCTGCTGGCCCCAATAATCGACACCCTGCACAAGGAGGGCCTCATACCGGGTACTGAGGAGGAGTGGAGGTTCTACGCCGGGCTATTAAAGACCGTGCCGGGCTACGCCGGCCTAGCACTGACGTTCCTGTGGGGAGTGCTGGGCGACTACATAGGGAGGAGAAAGCTGATCTTGTTGCTGGGCCTCATAATGGGTATCTCGCTGGTGGCGATATCGTTCAGCAACACCTACCTCTACCTGATCGGCGTGATGACGGTTTTTGGCGTGGCCCTCATGGGCATAGGGCCGGTGGTCTATGCCTTCGTGGCTGACGTGGTGCCGAGTGGGAGCAGGGGCTTCGGCTACGCCATCTACTACGCCTCAACGGTGTTCGGGATGGTTATTGGTCTCCTCCTTGGCGGTATACTGCTATACTGGAGGTCAGCGTACTTGGCGACCGGCCTGCCCGTCATTGTGTTCGCTGTGCTGGTCTACGTCCTGAGCTCCGGCATAACGATAGGGTACGCGGACAAGGAGATGAGGGTCGGGGAATACAGCCTGATAGGGGCGCTTAAGGAGGCCCTAACGCCCAGTGTCCTCATAGTGATGCTCCAGATAGTTGCGTGGACGATACCGTGGGGTATGCTGGCCCTCTTCTCCGTCGAGTACATAATGACTAGGTGGGGCCTCAGCAAGTGGTTAGCGACGCTCGTCATAATGATAGCGACGATAAGCATAGCGTTCGGCCACATAATAGGCGGGATCATAAGCGATAAGCTGAGGAACTCGAAGGGACCTGTTGGCAGGGTCTACGTGAGTATGGCGGGGATAGTGGTCGGGTACGCTGCGATGATCGCGATGCTTACCTACCCGTACCCGTACGGCAACGAGTCCCTCCCAGCCCTCCTGCCGCCCGCACTGCTCGCCGCAGCCGGCATGATGTTCACCACCTTCGCATACCCCAACATAAGCACGGTCATCAGTGACTGCGTTAAGCCAGAGCACAGGGGCACGGTATTCTCGATATACAACATCCTCAACAGCCTTGGCTGGGCAACAGGCCCTATGCTGTACGGGCTGATGGTGGCGGAGCTGATGAGGGGAGGGGTTCAGGAGACTCAGGCTATGATGATCGCCGCGACCTACATAACATCCTTATGGCTCGTGAGCCTAGTTGCCTGGGCCTTCCTGGCGAAGTACTACCCGAGGGATTATGCAAGGATAAGGGCGGAGGTGGGTGAGGAATAGGGCCGAGAAACGTTTTTCACTCCCTACCTTACCCAGCTAGACGCCCTCTCCACAGCCATTAACCAGTCTGAGTATATCTTCTTCGCCTCCTCCCTGGCCCGGGATGGTTCGAAGGCCTTCTCAGGCCTCCACACCCTGGTAGCGTCAGATAAGTCGCTCAAGGCCCCGGCGGCGATCGCTGCGAGGATGAATGCGCCGAGGGAGGTCGTCTCCTTATCCACAGGCCTCACCACCCTAGACCCGAGTAAGTCGGCCTGTATCTGCATTAGGCAGTCGTTCCTCGAGACCCCTCCATCCACCCTCACCTCCTCAGGCCATATGCCGGTGTCCTTGGCCATCGCCTCGACCACGTCCCTAACCCTAAAAGCTATCCCCTCCGCGGCCGCCCTAATGATGTGCTCGGCCCTCGTGTACTTCGTTAACCCTATTATGAGGCCCCTCGCCCCCGGGTCCCAGTAGGGTGCGAAGAGCCCGCTGAGGGCTGGGACGAAGTATACCCCGCCGGCGTCCCCGACCTCGCAGGCCCTCGACATGTCCTCGGGCCTCTCTATTATGCCTAGCCCCTCCCTCAGCCAGTCTATTAAGGCCCCCGCGTAGGCGATGCTCCCCTCGAGGGCGTAGGCTGCGTGTCCTTTCCTTATAGAGTACGCGACTGTGGTGAGGAGCCTGTGCCCTGAGAGCCTCAGCTCCTCACCGGTATTCATTAGGAGGAAGGCCCCCGTGCCGTACGTCACCTTTATGTCCCCTCTCGAGACACCCGCCTGCCCTATGAGGGCCGCCTGCTGGTCACCCACCATCGCCAGGACGGGGACCTCCGCACCGAGTATGTCCCTCCTCATGACCCCGTACCCGCCGGGGCAGGTGCTCGGGTAGATCTCCGGCAGGACCTCCTCCGGGATCCCGAAGACCTCGAGGAGCTCCGGATCCCACTCAAGCCTGTCAAGCCTCATCAGCATAGTCCTCGAAGCGTTCGTGGCGTCAGTCACGTGTGCCCCGCCCTTCTCAGGCGTGACGGACTCAGACCCCCTCGTCATGTTCCAAACGACCCACGTATCGATGGTGCCGAAGAGCAGCTCCCCTCCCCTAGCCCTCTCGCCCACCCCCGGCACGTTCCTAAGTATCCAAGCAAGCTTGGTAGCGCTGAAGTAGGTGTGGGCGAACAGGCCCGTCCTCGGCCTGATGAGCGAGTCCTCCAACCCCTCCTCCCTCAGCCTAGAGCACTCAGCAGCTGTCCTCGTATCCTGCCACACAATAGCGTTATAGACCGGCCTACCAGACCCCCTCTCCCAGACAACCGTCGTCTCCCTCTGATTGGTTACACCGACACCAGCAAGCTCGCCAGCCCCGATACCCGCCCTCTCCACCGCCTCCCTCATAACGGCAACGGTATTCCCCCAGATCTCGGCAGGGTCATGCTCAACCCACCCAGGCCTAGGCGTTATTTGAGCGTGCTTCCTGTAAGCCCTCCCAAGAACACGCCCAGCGAAGTCATAAACAGTAGCCCTAGTCCCAGTAGTACCCTGATCAACAACAAGGAAGTAAGACACCAAACACACCCACAAAACAAGCAAACACACAAATAACAACATAACAACAAACACAATTTCTAAATAACACGTATGTTTTGGAAGTAACAGGCGTGGTGATCTTGAGCGATTCGAGGTTCCAATGTTTTATTCCAGTTTTCACGCTTCGGAACTGAGTAAGAGAACAATGAAAACAGAACACAAACCTTAAATGAAAGACCTGATATATAAGTTAACGGAATCCACAAAGAAGGAATTGCGAGTATTTCTAGGCCCTCTCGAAACACCTCCCTCCTAAGCGTGTGAATCCACAAAGAAGGAATTGCGAGGCTCTATGACTCTTAAGGATCTCTAGAGCTA
>WAOK01000054.1 GCA_015521325.1 Desulfurococcales archaeon
CCCCCCATGAGGCCTTCAGTGAATGATACGGCGCTCCCCATGAGGAGGAGGAAGGCCCTGGTTTTGCTGAGTCTGTGGTCCCAGATCGCCTGAATAGTTGAGGGTAGTCCCGGGGTGGCTGATACTGCGTACTGGAACTCATCGATTATCAGGCCAAGCCTGTCTCTCTCAGCCTCCCTCGCTAGGTAGGTGAGCACCTGCCTCCAGGTAGTGAAAGGTCTCTCAGCCAGCAACTCATCACCCAGCTCCTCAGCCATGACCCTGCTCAGCCTCTCGAGCATGGATTTCTCGGACTCCTCCTCCGCGACGAAGTAGATCGTCCTGGGCTTCCTCCTCCGCATCCACTCGACGACGAGGGCGGTCTTACCGATTCTCCTTCTCCCGTAAATTATGATCAGCTCTGCCTTACCGGTATCCCATAACTTGTCAAGCCACGCTAACTCCTCACCTCTGTCAATGAATATACTCAAGAGCATAATACCCTAGAGTATATACTCTAGAGTCTAAAATGCTTGTCGCCCAGGGCCCTGGGGTCACGGGCGAGCTCAGCTGGCGAGGGCCCCCTCCTAGGCCCCCTACCGAGGACCAGGTAGAAGCCCTCACCCTTGCTGATGATGTCTACGTCGCTCACGAAGGCCCAGAGGACCGAAGCTATGTGGGCTATGCTCCGGAAGTTGACACCGACCTCCACAGCCACCATGTCCTTCAGCCTGAGCAGGACCCTTGTGTACGTCCCCCTGGCGGGGTCGTATCTCAGGTGGTACGAGAGGGACGGGTTCCTCGGGTCCCTCCTCTCCATGAGCATGTCCTTGAACCCTACGCGGAAGACGTGATCCACCCTGTCGAGTTCCTCAATGATCACGACCCCCTCACCCTTGAGTGCCTCGGCGGCGGATGAGAGGAGCCTGATGAACGACCACTCATCGAAGTGAGCGAGTATCGCCCCGTACATGAGGATAACGTCGAATCGACCGAGTTCGTGCGCCCTTAACGCGTCGTGCACCATCACCTCCGCCTCAACGCCCTCTTCGCTGGCGAACTTTACCGCGTCCCTTAGGGCGTCCTCCCTCAGGTCGATCATCAGGAGCTCGACGCCTCTCCCGCCCTCTCTCAGTACCTTCGCCAGCGCTACCCCGCCTATCCCCCTGCCTGCGCCGACATCGAGTACCCTCACCTTGTGCGGGAGTGCTTTGAGCCAGTCGTGCCTCATGAGCGACCTGAACGTACTGATGGCTTCCTCGTACCTCTTCCTACCCCTCTCACTCCGGGGGTTATCTCCCCAGTCCGCTATCTCGTATGCCTTGCTCAGTCCTTCACCTCCCAAGCCGGGGCACCGGGTAAGTCGTTCGGCGGAACGAAAAACCCTTCCTCTCACCCGCGCCTGAGGAGTTGCCCTACCTGGGCGAGGTTAAGGCTCCATATGCGGCAGGTGCCCTCCATGCTAACCATGCACGGCCCGTATGGGGTGTCGGGGGTGCATGCCTTCATGAAGAGCGGGCAGTCGGTGGGCTTAGCCATCCCGAGCACGACCTCATGGCACCTGCACCCAGGGAGTATCTCGCCCTCCACGTCGTCAGGGGGGTCCTTGATTCCGTACTCCCTCGCCGCGTCGTGGGCGGCGTAAGCCTCTCTCAGCCTCGCACCTGATGAGGGCACCACACCGATCCCCCTCCAGTAGGCGTCGAACGGCTCGAAGACCTCCTCCATAACCCTCTTAGCGGCCGGGTTACCCTCGGGCCTCACAACCCTCCTGTACTCGTTTATGAGGGCCGGCCTCCGCCTCACCAGCATCTCGAGTATTGCGTCGATAGCGATCAGAACGTCAACCGCCTCGAACCCCGCCACAACCGTCGGGATACCGTAGTCCCTCGGGAGAAAGCGCCAGGCCTCGGAACCTATCACCGCCGATACGTGCCCAGGCGCGATGACGCCGTCCATCCTCGCCCCCTCAACCCTCTCGAGGAGATGCACAACGATCGGCGGGGTGTACCTGTGCGCTGAGAGAACCCTAAGGTTAGGCGGGAGGGCGCCAGCCGCTATCGGCGACGCTGTGGAGGGCATGGTGGTCTCGAAACCGACCGCGAAGAACACCGACTCCTTCCCCTCAGCCCTAGCCCTCCTAACAGCGTCGAGGAAGGAGTAAACAACGGCTACGTCACCCCCCTCCGCCGCGGCGGCCTCGAGGGTTCTGGGCACGGTGCCGGCCCTGCCGGGGAGCTTGTAGGCGTCGCCGAACGTGTACACCCTTACACCGTCGAGGGCGAGGCGTATGGCCTCGTTAACGTAGTAGGCGGGTGTGACGCACACCGGGCACCCCGGCCCTGCCACGAGCTCTATGTTCTCGGGCATGAGGGATCTTATGCCGTAGTGCGTTATCGTCCATTCGTGGGTGCCGCAGAAGTCCATTATGCGCACGTTACCTAGCGCGGGCGCTTTCCTCCTTATTCTCTCCAGAACTACCCTAGCTACTGCCGTGGAGGATCGGCGGAACCTCGTGAGCGGGTCCTCAGCACTCGATCCTCGTCCCTGGGTCAAGCACCTCACCCGCCCTTACCCTGCAGCCGGAGCCCACTGAGGCCCCGACCTTGTAGTATGTCCTCCTCCGCCTGTGCTCAGCTATTGCCCTTATCCCCGCCGCCTCCGGGTCCGGGACGTATGTCCTCGTCACCACATTGGCCTCGACGACCGCGCCGTCCCCCACTACTGAGTGCCCGAGGAAGGCGCCCTTACCTATTGTGGCCCTCTCTCCGATGATGCTCCACACAGCCTCAGCATATGCACCGAAGACTGCCCCAGCCCCTACCCCCGTGTAGCGCCTGATGAGTGAGTGCGCACCGATCGTGGCGCCCGTCCCTACGTAGGCGGGGCCCTTGATGACTGCGTAGTGGTCTATGAAGACCCCGTCCTCGATTATGACCGGGCCCTCTATCACCGCCGTAGGCGCTATCTCGGCGCTCGAAGAGATCCTCGAGTCATGAACCTCCCTAAGCACGTAGTACTGGGCCTCCAGCAGGTTTATTGGGTGCCCTATGTCCACCCACCAGCCGGACCACAGCGCTGTCCTCACTGTCCCGCCGCCCTTCACGTACTCTGTGACAGCCTTTCCGATATCGCCTTCCTCAGCCAGGGCCTCAGCGAGTTCCTCGCTTAGGTATGCAACACCTCCGAACGCGTACGTGCCCGGCGGGGGCTTCGTGGGGGCGGTGTCAAAGGACTCTACCACGTAGCCTCTCCCGACCCTCACGGCCCCGAACTCGGTCACGTCGGCCTCGGGCACGACCATGAGGACGGGCGTGCCCCACGTCTCGTAAGACCTCGCCACCGTGTCGTAGGCCTCGGGGGGCATGAGTGTGTCGCCGTAGACGAGCATGTAGCCCCTCCTGAGGTACGGGGCGGCTTCCATGAGGGCCGCCCTAACACCGCCCTCCCCGTGCTGCCTCACCTCGAGCTCCATCCACCTCCCGAGCCTCACAGTTACGTCGTCGAACTCCCTCGGCTTGTCTGTGATTATGACGGCCTCACGGAACCCAGCCCTGTAGAGGGCCTCGGCGACCCTCTCGATTATGGGTTTCCCGACGACCTTTAGCAGGGTCTTCGGCCTGCCCCTGGTTATGTGGGCGAGCTCCTTCCCGGGCCCTCCCGCGAGTATGACTGCCCTCCTCAACACAACCACCTCAAACAACGGTCACGGTCTTCGCTAGGTTCCTCGGCTTGTCCGGGTCGTACCCCCTGAACACCGCTGTGTAGTACGCTAGGAGCTGGTGCGGTATGACGTAGAGGGGGGCCGCTGCCCACGGCGACGTTGGCGGCATCGGGAACCTCACGTCCGCCCTGGCGAGCACGTCCTCGAGGGTCTTGGGGGCGACGGCTATTCTCCACGCCCCCCTCGCCGCCATCTCCTCAACGTTGCTCACTAGGGGCTCCCCGTCGTCCCTGCTCAGGGCTGTGAACACTACCGGGAACCCCTCCTCCACCAGCGCTATCGGGCCGTGCTTCGACTCACCGGCGGGGTAGGCCTCGGCGTGGAGGTAGGAGACCTCCTTGAGCTTGAGCGCCCCCTCCATGGCGACCGGGTAGGCCGGCCCCCTCCCTAGGTAGAACGCCGACCTCTTCTCAGCCATCACCTTAGCTAGTTCCCTAGCCAGTGGCTCGGACTCGATGATGACGGCCTCAGCCAGCTCCGGGAGCTCCTTAAGGGCCTCGATGACCCTTGCCTCACCCCCTACCCTGGCTGCGAGGTAGGCGAGCGTGACCACCTGGGCCGTGAAGGTCTTGGTGGCGGCCACACCTATCTCCGGCCCTGCCCTGGTGTAGATGCTCATGTCGGACTCCCTGGGTATGGCCGAGTCTACGACGTTGCTCACAGCCACCGTCAGCGCGCCTCTCTCCCTAGCCTCCCTAACGGCGAGGAGGGTGTCTATGGTCTCCCCGGACTGGCTGACAGCTATGACGACGTCGCCCTCGCCAACACCCCTCAGGTACCACTTCGCCTCCGACGCTATCACGGGTACTGCCAGCAACCCCGCGATGTTTGTTAGGGCTAGGGCGCCGAGGAAGGAGGCGTGGTATGATGTCCCGGCCCCTATCAGCACGACCTTGTCGGCGTGCCTCAGGGCCTCCGCGACGGCGCCGACCTGATCCGGTAAGCCCGCCAGGGTAGCGGCTATGGCCTGGGGCTGCTCGTGTATCTCCTTGATCATGTAGTGCGGGTACCCGCCCTTCATAGCCATCTGCGGGGTCCACTCAATGACCTTCATCCTCAGGGGGACAGCGCGGGACTCGAAACCGTCCTCGGCCGGCCTGAGCTCCTCAACAACTACCTCATCCGGGGTGATGTACCCGACCTCCCAATCCCTTAGCACCATCACCCTGTTCGTGTAGGGGAGGAAGGCCGGTATGTCGCTCGCGACGAAGTTAGCGCCTGAGCCCAGCCCCAGTACTAGGGGGGACGTGTTCCTGGCAAAGAAGACGCGGCCGGGCGCGTCCGCGTCAATGGCAACGATCGCGAACGCCCCCCTCAGCCTGGCGACAGCGGCCTTGAAGGCCTCGTAGGGGGCCCTGCCCCCTCTCTTGAACTCCTCCATGAGGTGTGGTATGACCTCCGTATCGGTCTCGGACACGAACCTGTGGCCCCTCCCCTCGAGCCACTCCCTAATCGAGGCGTGGTTCTCTATTATTCCGTTATGGGCAACGGCCACCCTCCCAGAGCAGTCAGTGTGCGGGTGAGCGTTCACATCAGACGGGGGCCCGTGAGTAGCCCACCTAGTATGGCCCACTCCCGACACACCGTCGAACTCACTGAAAGCGAGCTTTGCCTGCACGTCATCGATCTTCCCCTTAGACTTCCTCACGAAGAGCCTCCCGAACTCATCAACTACAGCGAAGCCAACTGAGTCATAGCCCCTATACTCAAGCCTCTTCAGCGCCTCCCTAATCACCTCGCCCAAAGGCTTCCTCAGCGC
>WAOK01000055.1 GCA_015521325.1 Desulfurococcales archaeon
GTCGACTTCTCTCAGAACAGGGAGGCGGCGGAGGCACTCGCGTCTATGCTCGGTACAGAGTTCGTCGTTGTTGATGCCCCTGTTAGGGCACTGCTCTCATCGAGGGGGTTCCCCACTCATGAGAGGAGGTGGTGCACTGAGGTCAAGACAGCTGCGCTTGAGACCGCAATTAAGAAGGTTGGGGCGTCTCTGGTGCTGCTCGGGGACAGGGACGCTGAGTCTAGGGGTAGGGTCATGAAGCCGTTTGTTGAGCGTGTGTCAGGTGCTGTGAGGGCTTACCCGATAAGGTTGTGGAGCACGGGCATGACCCAGCTCTACGCGCGTTCAAGGGGTCTCCTGGTGAGCCCGCTCTACGAGTCGGGCTTTTACAGGGTCGGGTGCTACATATGTCCCTCGCTGAGGTCTTGGGAGCTCTGGCTCCTCATGAACGACGGGGCCGTGAGGGAGGGCACCGATGAGTCTGTGCTGAGGGAGTTCCTCAGGCATCGTCTGGGGGGCGGATGACGCCCTTCTTCACGAGAAGCGAGAGCGCCCTCCTAAGGACACGCCTAATCACGCGCCTATTAGTGGGCGAGCCAGCCGTCTCTAGGGCTACCTGCCTTATTGATTTCCCCCTCGCCAACCTATCTAGGAGGGACCTCTCCTCAGCGGTCAGCTCGTCCCTCAAGTACCTGAGGGCCAACCTAGCTATGTCCTGCGGCTTCAGGCCATAGTAGGGATCCTCGGACACGAGTTCGTCGAATCGCTGGGTGACCTCTAGCTCTATTATGGTGACTAGATCATCGTCGCTTATGTCCCCGTAGACCCTCTTGAGCTCCCTAAGGAGTTCCTCCCTCGACATGAAGCCGTCTAGCCTGGCTTCCTTATCACTTAACTCCCTCACCTTCTTGTAGTAAACCCTCACGATCTTCGCCTTAGCTATCGGTCTTCCCCAGCTGTGTATGATGACCTCATCGTACCTCGGCACCACCTTACCCAGCCTTATCGTAGCCCTCTTCTCCCCTCTAAGCAGTAGCCTGGCGTACTCTCCCCTCACCATCAGGTGCCTGCGGAGGTAAACAGTTCGCTTGCTCCCCAATCCCTCGCCCCTCTGCACTTATCATCTGGCAAGCCCGATTTAATCGGTGCCTCCTTATTGCGTGATGATGAAGGTACCGCGTGCTATGAGTTCAGGCCCGAGTCGGGTGGCATTGGTTGTCTCTGGAAACACGTCCCCTCACTCCCGGAGGACGTGGGTAAGGTCAGGGGTGCCAGGGCAGAGGCTAGTGGCGACGTCCTGAGGGTGTTCTTCAGGGTATTCTCCGGGGGTAGGCTGAGGAGGTTCGTGGCAGAGATCGATAGGGCAGCGGGCACCCTCGTCACGTACGGCGAGAGGGTTGAGGAGGTCGTTCAGCAGGTTCTCGAGGAGGCGAGGAGGGTGAGGCCTTCCTCCCTTAAGGAGTTCGTGGCCGTCTTCGTGAACGGTATCCAATCCGTTTACCATGATGAGCTGGCAGAGATAGATGCCTTGGTAGAGAACACCGTGCCGAAGCTCATGAAGGGTGAGAAGGGAAGGGACGACTTCACGAAGATATACCACAGGCTGAGGAACCTCCACAGGGCGGTCCACGACCTCATATTCTTCGCTGTGAGGGCCGAGGGCTTCCTCGGCCTTGGCACGGTGCTCTCGAGCGGCCCGACGTACTTCGAGGGGATGGTCTCGACCACCCTCGACAGGTTCATGGATCTGTTCATGCTGTACTACACCGTCGTTGGCGAGAAGACTAACAGGGTTGTCACGAGGCTCACCGTTATCTCCTCAATATTCCTGCCCCTCACCCTCATAGCGAGCATATACGGGATGAACTTCCGCTACATGCCGGAGCTATACGTCCCGTGGGCATACCCAGTAGTCCTGACAGGAATGCTTGCAATAGCCGCCGCGCAAATAATTTACTTCCGGAGAAAAGGGTGGCTTTGACGATGATGTTAATTGCACGGACTGATCAGTGATGAGCCTCCACCGGTTCTGACAAAAGAATTAACGGCCGATGAAGAGAGTAGGCGGGGCGCATCATTGAGAGCGATAATTGTCCTTATCATCGTTCTTGCCGTTCTGTCTGCTGCGGCCATCACCAAGTCAGCTGAATACGGAGGAGGCGCCGTCGTCGTAGTTATTGATGGCCCAATAGATGCTGGCGCCGAACACCTCGTGTCGAGGGGTGTTGAGGAGGCATCCGCTCGTGGGTGGGCCCTTATTCTAGAGATAAACACGTACGGTGGCTACCTCGTGTCCGCTGACAGGATCGTTGAGACGCTTAAGTCGTCAGGGCTTGAGTGCGCTGGATGGATCCCGCCTGGTGGTAAGGCGGTCTCCGCCGGGGCCCTCATCGCCTTAGGGTGCGGGAGAATATTCATGGGTGAGGGCTCCGTCATAGGCGCTGCCGAGCCCAGGCCTGCCGATGAGAAGGTAGTGAGGTATGTCGAGTCAAGGTTCGCCTCACTCGCTGAGGAAGCGTTCGGAGGGAATAAGGAGCTCGTGCAGATAGCGAGGTCGTTCGTGACAGAGAATAAGGTCCTAACATATGATGAGGCCGTTAGTGTGGGTTTCGCTGAGCCAGCTGAGACCCTACAGCAGGTACTCACCCAGATAGGGGTGAGTGACTACGTTACCTTGAGGCGGGGCGTCATCGAGGACATCCTCTCCGTAATCACCACGCCCGCTGTGAGCGCCTTAATGATTAACCTCGGGTTCTTCATGATACTGGCGGAGGTATTCCAGACAGGGTTTCAAGGCTATGCCGTCGTCGGTTTCGTCCTCCTTATCCTGGGCCTCTATGGCATGTACGTGATCCCTGCACCCCTCGCCATAATAGCGCTACTGGCCGCCGGGGCAGCCCTCCTCGCTGCCGAGGTCTTCACCCCGGGATTCGGTGTGTTCGGGGTGTCTGGAGCCGTGCTCACCGCCGTAGCTGTTGGGTGGGCGCTCGCGAGCCAGCCACCTGAGACCAGATCGGGGGCCCAGGTAGCCCTGCTTGTCGGGCTCTCGATGCTCGGGGCCTTCATGGGCTACATCGTCTATGAGGCGGGCAAGATAAGGAGGCTTAAGAGGCTCACGACGAGCGAGGCCCTTATAGGTAAGAGAGGTGTGGCGAAGACCCCGCTAAGTAGGTCGAGAGCGGGGGTGGTGCACGTTGCTAAGGAGGACTGGACCGCCTACTCGGTTGAGGAGGATATAGGGCCTGGAGAGGAGGTGGAGGTCGTTCGGGTCGACGGACTCATTCTCTACGTTAGGAGGGCTAGGGAGCCCAAATCTTAAGCCTCTGCAAGGCCTTACTTAAAGGGTGGTTGCTTCGGTAGACCCTGTCTCAGCGACCATACTAGCTATCTTCGTGCTATTCATAGCGGCTTTGGTGGCGACACACATCAAGATAGTGCCCGAGTACAAGAGGCTCGTCATCTTCAGGCTCGGCCGAATGATAGGTGTTAAGGGCCCGGGCATAGTCTTCCTAGTTCCCCTCATCGACAGGGGGGTCTATGTTGACCTGAGGGAGGCCGTCATTGACGTCCCGCCGCAGACGTGCATCACGAAGGACAACGCCCCCGTCGAGATCGACCTCCTCATCTACCTCAAGGTATTCGACCCGGCCCTCGCGGTGACCTCAGTGCAGAACTACGTCACCGCCTCCGTCGGCATAGCGGTGACGACCTTGAGGGCGATAGTCGGTGACCTGGTGCTTGATGAGGTGCTGGCGAAGAGGGAGTACATAAACAACACACTGAGGGCGAAGCTCGACGAGGTGACGGACAGGTGGGGTATTAAGGTCACGTCGGTGGAGATAAAGGAGATCAAGCCACCGGCCGACGTGCAGGAGGCGATGATCAAGCAGATGGCGGCGGAGAGGAATAAGAGGGCCATGATCCTCGAGGCGGAGGGCAAGAAGCAGGCGGCGATACTGGAGGCGGAGGGATACATGGAGTCCAGGATAAAGAGGGCTGAGGGAGACAGGAAAGCAGCCATCCTTGAGGCCGAGGGCCGGGCGAAGGCGCTCGAGCTGATCAATGAGGCCGCTATGAGGCTCTCGCCGAACGCCATGACGCTCCAGTACTTCGAGGTGCTTAAGGAGATAGCGTCATCCCCGTCAACGAAGATACTGCTCCCAATGGAGGTCACTAAGGCATTAGAGGCGATCGAGAAGATCCTTAGGTGATGCGTCATGACGCCAGATGAGGGCGTGAGGAGAGCTAGGCTCGCTGCTGTGAGGAGGGCCATAGAGATAGTTAGGGAGGAGAGCCCCGAAGTAATAGGTGTGGGCACGGGCTCCACGACAGCGCTCTTCATCGAGGAGGCCCACAGAGCCGGGGTGCTGAGGGGAAAGACGCTCGTGCCCTCATCAATAGACACGATGTTACGCCTCGCGGGCCTCGGGTACGCCGTCGCCGACCCCGGAAGCGTTGAGTACGTCGACGTATACGTGGACTCAGCTGACCTAGTGGATAAGTCAGGCACCGTAATCGTGAAGGGGGGCGGTGGGGCCCTCACGACCGAAAAAATAGTGATGAGCTCGTCTAGGAAGGCAATCATCGTGGTCGATCACAGAAAAGTTATTGACGAGGTCGGTGCCGGTGTGGCTGTGCCCGTCGATGTGCTTCCGAAGGCACTGCGCTTCGTGCTTAGGAGGCTGAGGGAGCTTGGTTTCGATGCCTCCCCTAGGCAGGCAGAGAGGAAGAAGGGACCTGTTGTGAGTGACGTTGGCGGCGTCCTGGTTGATGCAGTGATCGGTGAGGGCATGACACCCGAGGAAGCTGCCTACGCCATATCCTCTGTGCCCGGAGTAATTGAGCACGGTCTCTTCATCAGGATGGCTGACACAGTCCTCGTGAGCAGGGCCGATGGATCGGTTACGGAATTACCTGGCATGCGTGTGTGTTCGGGAAGGCATTAGTCGAAGGTGGGGGTCTCTACCTCACCGCTCTTTTTCCTCATTATGTATTCGTATGCTGAGAGGGCCGCTATCGCGCCCTCAGCGGCTGCTGTGACCACCTGATCGAACTTCTTCTTGCACGGCCCAGCAGCGCAGTCCCCGGCGGCGTAGATACCTTCGATGCTGGTCCTCATCTCCTTATCTACTAAGGCGTGGCCCTTCTCGTCGATCTCGATCCCTATTTTCTGGAAGAACTCCCTCGGGGGCTCCGACCCTATCTCTATGACCACGCCATCGAGTTCGATCATCTTCTCCTCTCCGGTCTTGACGTTCCTCACCCTCACCCACTCAACCTTCTCCTCACCACCTATCTCCGCGACAACGTGATTCAGCACCAGCTCGATCTTCGGGTCCTGCGTCACGAGCTTGACGTACACCGGGAACGCCCTGAACTTATCCCTCCTGTGTATTAGGTAGACCTTGTTGGCGTAGGATGAGAGGAGCACCGCCGCTTGGAGGGCGGAGTTACCTCCCCCTACGACAGCCACCACCTTCCCCCTGAACATTGGTGCGTCACAGGGAGCGCAGTACGTGACTCCCCTGCCGCTCAGCCTGTCCTCCCCAGGGACCCCCAGTTTCCTCCTCTTGCTCCCTACCGCGAGTATAACCGCCTGTGCAACGAACTCCTTCCCCTTCTTAGTTATCACCTTGAATGCGCCGCCCCCGTTTCTCCTGATGTCGACGACGGTGTCCCTCAGTATAGGTACTTTGTACTTGACCACATGGCTCTCGAATTTCTTGGCGAGATCCGGGCCTTGAATCGAGGGTATACCCGGGTAGTCATCTACTTCACCGGCGTCATTGAGGGTGCCGCCGACGTCGTCGGCTATGACAAGCGTTTTGAGCATGAACCTAGCGGAATAGAGGGCTGCAGTCAGCCCTGCCGGGCCAGCACCCACTATCACCACATCATACTCCCTGTCCAGCTTCATGGGTTTGAGAAGCCTGAATTTCAGACTCACGTCCGTCACCTGCTCTACATGGTCAACCATAACACATAAAGGTTTCCTTTAACGGCGTTAACTGAGTAAACAGAAATAATTCATGACCGCAACCCCTAAGCATGGGTCGAGAGGCATGGGGGTCATTGAAATAGCGCCGACCATACGAAAGCTGGGCATAGCTGCCTCGCTGATCAGATGCTCTTGGAAAGCGTGCACCGAGAACGGAAAAGACGTGTTGAGGGAGGCGGCAGAGACCGTTAAAGGGGCCCTCACCTTGGCTGAGCTGAGAAATCACAGGAACGTGAGGGCGTACAGGAACATTATGTGGAGGCTAGGGATAGACCCGACGAAGGTCAGGCCCTCGAGCGAGGCCCTTGCCAGGAGAGTCCTCCGAGGGAAGGGTGTTAGATCGATAGTCCCCGCCGTCGACGCGTGTAATGCCGCCTCTATGACCACCCTCGTGGTCATCAGCGTGTTTGACGCTTCGAGGGTCAGGCCGCCACTGACGCTGAGGTTTGCTAGGAAAGGCGAGGTTTTTCGGGATTTCTCCGGGAGGGAGAGGGTGCTAGGTGGCAGGGAGATCGTTCTTACTGACTCTGAAGGCAAGATCCTTCACTTATACCCCTACAGGGACTCGGCCTCAGCAGCGGTTAATGAATATACTCATGAGGTGATCGCAGTCGCTTATGGGGCTCCAGGCATGGATCTTGGGTCGTTACTTAAGGCGCTGACCTCGTTTAAGGAGTACCTGACGAGGTTATGTGATGCCGTGTCTTGCTCGGAGGTCGAGGTGTTTAGGTAAGTAATGATTTGAGAAACGGCTTTAGCCTCATCCGCCCCTGTGAGAGGGTAGCTGGTCTTGATTAAGATAAGCTCACCCAGCATAGGAGACGAGGAGGTTAAGGCCGTTACCGAGGTTCTAAGGAGCGGTTACCTAGCGTACGGCCCGGTGGCGAAGGAATTCGAGAGAGAGTTCGCTAAATACATCGGGGTCAAGCACGCCCTGGCCGTGGTTAACGGAACCATAGCCATATATGCCGCCCTAAAAGCCCTCGGCATCGGACCCGGTGATGAAGTGGTTGTGCCGGACTTCACCTTCTTCGCCACCGCCTCAATGGTTGTGGCTACAGGAGCTAGGCCCGTGTTCGCGGACATCGAGCTCACCACCTACGGGATGGATCCCTCATCCTTAGAGAAGGTAATCAGCGAGAGGACGAAGGCCGTCATTGTTGTGCACTTGTACGGGCACCCCGCCCGGTTCGACGAGCTCGCGGGCATAGCCAGGGAGGCAGGCGCGTACGTGATAGAGGACTGCGCGCAGGCGCATGGGGCTGAGTACCACGGGAAGAAAGTAGGGTCACTTGGAGACGTCTCGGCCTTCAGCTTCTACGCGACGAAGAACATGACCATGGGCGAGGGAGGAGCCGTGCTCACAGACAACGACGAGGTTGCTGAGAGGGTGGAACTCCTTAGGAACCACGGGCAGGTAGGGAGGTACAACCACGTAACGATAGGGTGGAACTTTAGGATAACGAACATACAAGCGGCGATAGGTCTCGCGCAGCTGAGGAAGCTCGACAGGATGAATGACAGGAGGAGGGAGATAGCGAGGAGGTACGATGAGGAGCTCTCCCTAATCGATGCTCTGCGCACGCCCTCAGAGGCTCCTTGGGCAAGGCATGTCTACCACCTCTACACCGTGTGGGTGGAGAGGGAGGAGGACAGGGACAAGCTAGCCGAGTACCTTAGGAGCAAGGGGATACAGGCCGCTGTCCATTACCCGAAGCCACTCCACCTACAGCAGGCACTCGCCGAGTACTCCAGGCCAGGGTGCTGTCCTGTCGCCGAGGCCGCATCGAGGCACGTGCTGTCGCTACCGATGCACCCGCTCCTAACCGATGAGGAGGTAGAGGCCGTGATCAGGGCGGTTAAGGAATTTTTCTCCAAAAAGTGATCCCTTATCAGGTGCGTTATTTTGAGGAACGAGCTGAGCGAGCCAATGGAGGACTACATAATCACCATCTACAGGCTGGAGGAGGTATTCGGGATAGCCCGGACATCCGCCATAGCAAGGGAGATGGGGGTCAGGCCGGCGACAGTGACCAAGATCGTGTGGTGGCTCGTTAAGGAGGGACTGGCCACCACAGAGAAATACAGAGGCACTAAGCTGACCACCAAGGGGAGGGAGCTGGCTGAAAAAATTCTCAAGAAACACAGGATCCTTGAGGCGTTCCTCCACCGCCTCGGCTTCGACCCATACAAGTCCCACATACTCGCCCACAGGCTCGAGCACATACCGGACGAGGTCGTGAACGCTATCTACGAATTCATCGGGAAACCAGAGACATGCCCGCACGGCAACCCCATAACCGACGCTGAGGTACCGACCACGCCGAGGCTCTGCGATCTAGTGCCCGGCACCAAAGCCAGGATCGTAAGGATACTCGGCGAGCTCAGGCACGTAATGTCGGTGCTCAACGAGCACGGCTGCTGGAGAGGTGATGAGGTGAGACTCATTGATAAGTGGAAGCGCGGAGCTAGGCTCGTTTGTGGAGGGCGGGAGATCGCAATTAATTTAGACGTATGCAAATCACTTGTTGTAGAGGTGTTGGGCAAGGATGATACCGCTGGCGCAGGTGCCTCCGGGAACAAGAGTAAGGGTAGTGACTATTAGGGGAGGCTCCCACCTAGTCAACAGGCTCTTTCAGATGGGCCTGACTCCGGGAACAATTGTGGAAGTGATCCGAAACGATGTAGGCCCTATAGTCATATCGTTCCGGGGCGTCACAATAGGTATAGGGCGGGGCGTGGCGATGAAGATCTTTGTAGAGCCGGCCTAGCTATATTTGCTTCGATAGTAACCTTCCTCGGTGGTAGCGTGTTCTTCAGGGAAGAGTATATAGGAGAATTCAGGTTCGTCGAGTACTCACCCTACAGGCTCACACACCCAGGATACGCCATCGTCGCCCTCCCCGACGCCGGCCTCGTAGGCGTTATAGGGGCGAGCCACATGATCAAGGTTCTGGATATGGAGGAAGTCGGCGGCGCTGACTCACCGCTCCTCCCCCCGGTAACAATTGTTTCTAAAGGAGAGATCAGGCTACCAATAAGGATCTTCGCTAAAAACAACATCCTCCTCATATACAGCGAGATAGCCCTCCCGCCCCAAGCCATGTACGGCTTCTCAAGGGCCCTCATAGATTACGTCGAGAGGAAGGGAAGCGAGCACCTCATACTGATGACAGGACTGGCCGTGCCGCACAGATTCGAGATAGAGAGCCTACGCACCTACTACATACCAACAACGAAGGATGCTGACGAGGCAGCGAAGGGCTCTGGAGCCCAGAGGTTCGAGAACGGGTTCCTCGTAGGACCCTACGCCCTCCTCCTCAAGGAGGCCGTGAGGGCAAGGATAAGCACACTAATGGTTGCCACCGAGTCATTCCTGGAGTTCCCCGACCCAGAGGCGTCTGCGAGGAACCTCCAAGTGATTGGGAAGGTCATAGGGGTCGAGATAGACGTTAAGGAGCTCCTTGAGAAGGCCGAGGTGATAAGGCTTAGGGCTAGGGACGCTATGAAGTCGGTGATGAAGAACCTGGAACAGATGAGGAAGGAGTACGAGTACGCGCCGCCCCTCCACATATGAGGGGGTGGTGCTGGTGTCTGCCCCGAGCTGGTCTCACAAGGGCTGGCTAAGGCCCCTATACAGCATTAGGGACCTCGGCGATAGGCTAGAGATCCTCATTGACCTACCCAGCGCTGACGAAGCGAGCATAGAGGTGAGGGCCAGCGGGAGGAGGGTCTCCATAAGCGCTAAGCTTAGGAAGGAGACAGTCTTCAGCGACTGGAGCGGTAGGGGAGGTGAGGTAGTGTTCACGGAGTTCCGTGAGGAGATAACCCTGCCGACCGAGGTTGTTGAGGAGCCAGTAGCCGTAGATGTTAGGAGGGGCGTAGTTAGGGTGATTTTTAAGAAGGCAGGGGCCTGAGGATCACTCAATAATTTAAAGCCTTTACCCAGCACAGGCTTAGGGTCGCGGATTGTCATCAGACGAGGTAAGCATGAGGAAGGCTATCAGGGAGGAGCTGATAAGGGAGGGCATAAACCCCTACCCACACAACGTCAGGTTCAGGCCCACGCCCGTCAAGGAGATACTGGCAAGGCCTCAGCTAGGTGTGAAGCTGGGCGTGGCAGGGAGGGTGGCTGCGATAAGGAGGCACGGCGGCCTCACGTTCATCGACCTCATAGACGATGGCGCGAGGATACAGCTCATGATAACGAAGAAGGGGCTTGGGAAGGAACGCTACGAGTGGTTCCTCAAGTACGTCGACATGGGGGACTTCATCAACGTGTTCGGCGAGGTCATACTTACTAAGAAGGGTGAGCTGACGGTTAGGGTCGAGGACTACGCACTAATAACGAAGGCCCTCAGGTCACCGCCGGTCAAGTGGGGGCACAGGCTCCTCGACCCGGAGGTCAGGTACAGGAAGAGGTACCTCGACATCATGATGACCCCGCAGGTAAGGGAGATGCTCCTCAAGCGCTTCCTGCTGGTGCAGGAGATAAGGAAGTTCATGTGGGGGAGGGGCTTCGTCGAGGTCGAGACACCCATCCTTCAGCCGGTATACGGAGGGGCCGAGGCCACCCCATTCGTTACGCACATAAATGCGCTGGACGAGGACTGGTACCTGAGGATATCGCTTGAGCTCTACCTCAAGCGCCTCATAGTCGCGGGCTATAACAAGGTCTTCGAGATAGGGAAGAACTTCAGGAATGAGGACATAGACGCTATGCATAACCCGGAGTTCACGATGATGGAGGCCTACGAGGCGTACGCGGACTACAACGACATGATGAGGCTCGCGGAGGACCTCATAAGCACCGTCGCCAAGGCAGTGAACGGCACTACGAAGACAGTGTTCAGGGGGAACGAGATAGACCTCTCCCCACCCTATAGGAGGCTCCGCTTCGCCGACGCGCTAAGGGAGTACGCCGGGATAGATCCGGACGAGGCGAGCGATGACCTAATCAAGGAGAAGCTTAGGGAGAACCACATAACCCTGAAGGGCGGGTACGAGAGGGGCAAGGCTCTCATGAAGCTCTTCGACAAGCTCGTTGGGAGGGAACACCTCATACAGCCGACGTTCGTCATAGACTACCCGGCGTCGGCATCACCGCTGACGAAGCCCCATAGGGAAGACCCGAGGTACGCGGAGAGGTTCGAGCTATATATAGGCGGTGTGGAGCTCGCTAATGCCTACACCGAGCTCAACGACCCCGTCCTCCAGGAGGAGTACTTCAGAGCTGAGGAGGAGAGGAGGAAGAGGGGTGACGAGGAGGCCCACCCGTTCGACTGGGACTTCGTTGAGGCGCTCCAGTTCGGGATGCCGCCCACGGGCGGGATAGGGATAGGTATCGACAGGCTCGCGATGATAGTGCTGGGGGCCGACAGCATCAAGGAGGTCATACCGTTCCCGATGCTGAAGAAGTCCGGAGGGCCTAAGCCCGAATAACGTAGCCCGGGTTTTCCCTCGACCCAACGACAACAACACACTCATCGCCGCCGTCCACCCTCTCGAGGATACCGCTCACCCTTAATCTACCGCCAAGGTAGAGGGCGTAGGTGAAGAAGTTCTCGTAAGTGATCACCGAAACAACCCTGCACCCGCCGACCTCAACTCTCCTAGAGACCCTCGCCTCACCAGGGTACATGAGCGCCTCACACGAGCCGGGCTCTACCTCGAGAACACCCTCAAACACACCCACCGGTGTGAGGACCCTCCTCCCGTACCTCCTCGGCCTGTCCCTAGCCATGACGAAGTTCAGCTCCCTCCCCCTCAGCAACCTAGCCTTGTAAGGCGGCATCACACTCAAGACATCGCTGGAGCTCAGCCCATACAGTGACGCCTCCTTAACGACACGGCGCTCAAGCGCCCTCGGGGGCTGGGCCGGGAAGGCGTCGCCCACACATTCGGCGAGAAGGATGGAGTCCCTGCACCCGTAGACAACTACGTCGATGTCCGACACCTCGAGGCTGTGGATGCCGGGCAGGATCGACCCCGTCACCCCCACACTACCAGGCCCTATGCCGCAGACCCTGGATAAGGCATCAACGACGTCGCAGACCGCCTCCTCGAGCTCGTCGGAAGCCTCCCTCAATATCTCGTACAGCCTGCCCCTGCCGTAGTAGATCCTCGCTATCCGCTCCTTCCCCAGGACAGGTACCTTAGCACCCAATACCGGGTCATAGCGCAGGATCCCCGCCCTCTCTGAAGCAGGGAAGACGTTCCTGGCTCCATACACCCTTATCACTCTCGCGTAGTAGGTGCCCTTCCTCGACCATGGTGTTCTCTCGTTCGTTGGGACATACTTGAGGAAGGCGAAGTAAGCGTTCGGAGGGTGCTCGTCACCCACAATCACGTACAGCCTCCCCTCAACGTCCTCGACGTAGTCGTGGGTGAGGAGGGGTTCGGCCGGTTTGCTACCGATCACGGCCAAGGCTCACACCGCTCGTGCGTCCACATCCCCCGAGGGGTTTGGTTCGGTAAGGGTTTAATGATTTGGCCCTAGCTCATTACGGGAGATCCTTGAGGTTCAGCGTGTACGGCTTCGGGCCTATCGGGAGGCTGATTTTACGGGTAGCGCTTAAGAGGGGCTGGGAACCTGTCGCAGTCATAGACATAGATGAGTCCATGGTAGGGAGGGACGCCGGTTCCTTGGCCGGCGTCGGCGACGTTGGTGTGAGAGTGAGCAAGGATCCCTCAGCACTCGATGGCTCCGAGGTGGTCTTCCACGCCACCACATCGTGGCTGGATAAGGCCGAACCCCAGATAATGGAGGCCGTGAGGAGGGGGGCGTCGGTCGTCTCCACTTGCGAGACCCTGGCCTGGCCATGGCACAGGTACCCGGAAATAGCTAAGAGGATCGGTGACGCCGCGCTAGACGCTGGCGTGACCGTTATAGGTACGGGGATAAACCCGGGGTTCCTCCTCGACACACTCGTGGCTGTGCTGTCCGCGAGCGTGGGCCCTGTGAAGAGGGTTGATGCCGTGAGGTACGTGGACCCGCTTAGGAGGAGGGAGTCGTTCCAGAAGAAGGTCGGGATAGGGCTGACGACGGAGGAGGCGGAGAGGGCCCTTAGGGAGGGGAGGATAAGTGGTCACGTCGGGTTCGCCGAGTCCGCCCACCTGATCAGCCGCTTCCTTGGGGTGGTTCCTGACGAGGTTAGTGAGTGGCAGAACGTGATAGACTCGGGCGGTAAGTGCGCTGGTGTGGAAGGCGGTGCTAGGGCTGTGTATAAGGGTAGGGAGTTCGTCAACATACGCTTCGTGGCGAAGGCAGGCGTGTCCGAGGGGGAGGTCATACGTGTCGTCGGTGAGGGCGGTGAGGTAGTCTGGAGAAGCACTGGCACGCCGGGCGACTACGGGACAGCCGCGGTTGTCGTGTCGGTCGCTGCCGCCATAGACGATGTCCCTGCCGGCCTGGCCACGATGGTGGACATAGTGCTCCTTAGGCCGGGGTTCTCCTATTGAGCCCCGCGATCCGGGTAAGTGCCGCTGTACTCTGGCCTGAGCTGGGTTTCGAGGAGGGTGTATCCCTTAGTATACGTGATGGTGTACTTGAGTCCGTCGGTAAGGGCAGTTATGGGCTAGATCTTCGTGGGCTAATAGCACTGCCTCTTTTCGCTAACGCGCACATCCACATAATGGACTGGGTCATTCAGCAGGCAGGATGGGATCTGGACATAGACTCCCTCGTTGGCGAGCCCTACGGGGTCAAGTACGTCCTTCTTCGGAGAGCACCAGATGATACGGTAAGGGAGGGCATAGAGACTGTTCGGAGATACCTAATCAGGCAGGGGGTCGGGGCTATCATCGAGTTTAGGGAGTTCGGGGTGAGGGGTACCAGGATAGACTGCAGGAGAAGACATAAGCACCACATCGTGCTCACGATGCCCACACACCATGACGAGAGGGCTGTGGAGGAGGTTGAGGAGGCGCTGGCCTGCGCCGATGGTGTGGCGGTGTCGTCGCCGCACTACTTCCCCGAAGACGTCCTCCGATCGATCCTCTCACTAGCCAAGGCAAGGGGGCTCATGACAGCGTCCCACCTGGCTGAGGTACCTGAGACAAGGGAGGCCGGGGACCTAGAGAGGCTCTTGGGCGCTGGCGGTGCCGACGTGCTCGTGCATGGCACGTACCTCAGCGAGGATGACTTGAGTACGATAGCGTCGAGGGGCTCCCTTCTGGTACTGTGCCCCAGGGCTAACAGGTGGTTCCTTGGCGGAGAGCCGCCGGCGTATGAGGCCCTGCGGTCAGGTGTGGAGTTAGGGATCGGCACAGATAATGCTGGGTGGGTTAAGCCGGATGTTTGGAGGGAGGCTGAGGCACTCCACCTTATCCTGCGGAGTAAGGGGGTTTCGTCTCCTGAGCCAGTGCTTAAGGCCCTCATAGGGCCCTCGACACTTGCCGGGCTGGAGCCCTTCGCCGTTGGCTCCACGGCCTCATTCATGCTCGTGAGTGCTGAGGGAGTCGGGGCTAGATGGTCCCGTAACCCCCTGCTCTCACTCATTAAAAACGGGGGCCCGGAACACGTTATGGCAGTGGTGATTGATGGGAGGCTCGAGTACTGTGAGCTACCAGAGGCCCTATGTGCTGGTCTACGTGACGTCCTCCGTGGACGGTAAGATCGCTTCGAGGACCGGCGACTCCCGCCTAAGCTGCCCCTACGACCTGAGAAGGCTTCACAGACTCCGCGCATCCCTCGACGCCGTCATGGTTGGTGCTGGAACGGTCATAGCTGATGACCCCCGCCTCACGGTTAGGTATGTCCGTGGGAGGAACCCTGCCCGCGTCGTTGTTGATGGGCGCCTCCGCTCCCCCCTCACGGCCAGGCTGTTCAACGATGGTGAAGCGAGGACGATTGTGCTGACCTCCGAAGCAGGTGATGAGGGGAAGGCTGAGGAGCTGAGGAGGAGAGGGGTTGAGGTTGTCGTGGCTGGGAAAGGGCCGAGGCTGAGTGGTTCAGAGATACTGTCTGCCCTCGCTAGGCTAGGGATCAGGTCCGTGCTGGTTGAGGGTGGCGGTGACCTCATATGGTCGCTCGTGCGTGAGGGACTCGTCGACGAGTTCAGGGTGACGATCTCTCCCTTCATCATAGGTGGGGCAGGTGCGAGGACCGCCGTGGAGGGAGAGGGATTCGGTGAGAAGGAAGAGTGGCTGGGGCTGACACTTGCGAATTACTTCCTGTGCGAGTGCGGTGAGGAGATCCATCTGATCTACCGGCGGAGGGAGCCAACCAGATATTAAGGTCTCCTCGCAGTGGTGTCAGGTGCGTGTCTTGAGGAAGGTTACTCTCGCTTTGGTTCTGGCAGCGTTAACTGCTGTATCCGTTGTCCCTGCTGGTGCTGAGGGCGTTAGGGACCTGATAGGGTATGCCGGAGGGGACTTATGGGCCGTGTATAATTACACGTTCATTATTCAGGTCAATACCTCGAAGGGCTCTTACGGCACGATAGGACTTACCTACACGATGAGATATGACCTGAAGGAGTATAACTCGACGCACATACGCTTCACGGGCACCAGGATAGGTGAGGCATCCATAGTGACCAGCAGTAACGATGTAGTGCTCCTGGCGATCCTTCATGTGTGGTTCGCCCAGAACATATCCGACTACCTCCTCTCCTTCATGCTGAGAAACTTCGACGTCGCCGTCAAGGACTCCCAGCTCTACAGTCTCTCATCCCTCACCCTTGTTCCAATACTCCACGAGCCCGGGGGGACGTGCTTCCAGCTGAGCTTGGGCGACTCATACGCCAGCGTACAGCAGGTAATGATCAGTGACTTCAGCGCGTACTACGAGTGCGGCACCGGCCTCCTGATAATGGGGATGAGCAAATCCAGCAAGCAAGGAACTGTCGGGAACGAGACCGGGACCATAACAACGGTGATATCAGTCGAGCTCACGGGAACAAATATAGCGGATAAGCTCTTCATGCCCGCGGGTAGCGGGGGCCTTACTGAGTGGCTCCCATACGTTGCCTTAGGTCTTGCTGTAGCCGCTGTGGGTGTGACGGCGTATACCTTCGTCCTTAAGAAGAGGCGCTCACCAAAGTGAGCGCCCATTGACCTCCTCCTTAACAGCCTCAGAGAAGATCTTTAGGAAAGCACCCACGTTACCGACGACCGCGACACCGACGCCCATCACTAGGAGTGTCGCTGCCCCAAGCCCCCTCAGTCCACCGAAGTTAATGACTAGCCTTCCGGTGGCGGCATCAATGCTCATGCTTATGGAGGCTGACGACAGCACAAACAGTGCACCAATGACCGTAAAGACCGTCGATATGAAGAAGAACTTTGCCCCGTAGTACATCGCCTTATCCCAGCGCATCCCACCGCACCGGTTTAGGTAAGCGAGCGGTCTAACGTTATAAGACCGTGGGTTGGGTGAGATAGTAATATTTTGGGGCTCAGAACCCGAAACCGTCATCACGGCTCAGGCTATCTAGCCCTCATCAACGCCTACTTTGGGGCAGATGTCCGAGAGTGGGCACTCACCACACCTCGGTTTCCTGGCAGTACAGATCCTTCTGCCATGGGTTATTAATAGGGTGTGGAGTTTCAGGAGCGCCTCCCTGTCTCTCCCCAGTTCCTTGATCACCGCCTCTCTGATTGCTTCATACTTTTCTCCTCGCCTGATGAAGCCTAGCCTTGTGAGGACGCGCCTACAATGCGTATCTATTGGGAATGTTGGGTAGCCCCTCACCATTAAGAGGAATACGTCGGCTGTCTTTGGCCCTATTCCGGGAGTGCTGAGGAGCTTCTTTGCGAGAGTCTCTGGGTCCTCACTCATGAGTGTCGTTTCGTCGAATCCCTGAACGATTGCCTTAATTGTTCTCGCTTTCTGTCGCTGCATTCCGGAGACCCTTATTGCGTTAGCTATCTCCTCGATCGACATAGCCAGTAGCTTCTTCCTCGATAACCCATCACTAATCTCGTAGAGTCTCTCAAGCGCGACGTTGGCGTTCTTATCATTCGTGTTCTGCGTCAAGACGATCGCTATGAGTGTGCCCAGCGGACCCAGGCCCTTCGCCTTGGCGAGCATGGCCGTGAATTCCTCGGCGTTTGGGGGCCAGCCGTAGGCCTTCTCGAGCCTCCTTAGCACCTCCCTAAGCATCGGCGCCCTCAAAAGACTCCCCTTAGCGGCTGGCTAGGTAACCCTATAAATATGGGGGATGATTGCGGGGATAAATATGAGGAAGGGCTTCGAGAGCCTGTACGCGGAATTGGTCATGGCCTTAATAGTGACGAGCATAGGTGCAGCGATACTTCCTCTAATGAGGACTGTCGGGAACCTTGATGTAGAAGTTCCAAATACTGATTCATTTCTCTATGCCATAGTGGTTAGGGACAGCGGCGACATAGTTGTGATAAACGATGACGAGGTCGGGCACATAATTAATGTTGTATGCAGCGACGGAGACGTGTTGAGTGAGGAGGTCGATCCGGGATACGGCGTGGTTATTGAGCAGCCCTGCACTTCCTACACAATAATCGACGAGGGCGGCAACGCCGTGCCGGTCACGATCGTGGGGTGACGAAGCTTGAGGGGTGTCTCAACGATCTTAGGTGTCCTTCTCATGCTCCTACTCCTCATAAGCTTCACCGTAACCCTCACACACTCTCTCCAGTCCTCTCTCGGTAGGGCCGGTATCGAGATCAGGGAGGCGCTAGCAGAGGCAAGGGCAATATCTACCCCTGTTAAGGCGAGGATCTCTGGGGGCTATGTTGAGGCTATCTCGGAGGGCCCCGTGACAAGGGTTTCGGCCGTTATCGAGCGCTTAAGTAACGGAACAGTTATCGTTCTACGGTCGAGCACCATTGTTGGAAGTGAGTGGACGCGGATAACGAACCTCGTCCCCGGGTATAGAGATGTATGGGTGATCTTCGAGGGCGGGAAGGTAATCAAGGCACTACCATCGGAGCCCAGAGAAGATGTCGGGATAGGTGACGTTGGGGCTTGGTACTTCATGTTGATGAGTGTGAGTAAGTATGTTGCTTTCCAGGAACTAGGTCCGGTAGCGATGTACACGTATACGCCAGAGTCTAAGGGGACGACATATATGTGGCAAGGTGAGACAGCCGAGCTCGCACCCTCCTCAACGATCTTCGCCACTAACGTGACGCTCATCAACTCAAGCACCGCCCTAGCAAGGTTCAGCGCATGCAACTCTGTTAGGTACTATCAGGTCGGCATAATCGGCGCTAAGGTATTCCGTTATGTGGCGAGCTCCTCGACACGAATCAAGCTAGCGATTAATGCTGCGATAGTCCGAGATGCTGCCCCCGCCTATGAGAGAGATTTCGTTAACGTATCTCTCATAGCCTATGTCATTCCGGGCTCAAGCCTCCCATACCACTTTGTCACTATGCCAACCTACCTCCAATACCTCGATAATGTGGACTACGCGAACTTCGGCACATATCCAAGGATCGCTGAGAGGGTCGTGCTGTGGAGGGGCACATTCCTCCGTGACGGGGTATACAGCGTGAGTAACGTCACAGCAGTAACGCTCCTATCCGGCGAGGGCTATGTGTTTGTGGGGATCGAGCTTAACGGGTGCCCGGGGACCGTGGAGGCAAGGATAGATGTGTCCTTCAGCGGCTGATTACGCACTTATCCGATACGCCGACGATGTAGAGGTAGAGTGAGTACTCCCTCAGCCCCTCTCTTATCCTCACCACGTGCACTGGGCACCAGTCAGGTATCCTGAAATCCAGTGTCACGACCCTCGTACCCGGCCTTAATTCGGAGGATAGCTTAGGCTCGAGCTCCCTGTTGACATGGGTGAGTAGGTACATGTACACAATAGTAGCATCGTTAAGTGGTACGTTGAAGAAGTCGTCATTTATGAGGATCACCCTATCGAGCACGCCCTCACGCCTCGCCCTCTCCTCGGCCTTCTTTACTAGGGAGCCCGATATCTCTATGCACACGGCCCTGGCACCGCGCTTGGCCGCTTCAACAGCGACCTTTCCGTCCCCGCAGCCCAGCTCGTAGAACACGTCACCCTCCCTCACCTTGGCGAGGGTCATCACGTACGGTATTAGGTCGTCCCTCGTCGGCACCCATGGCACAGACTTCGCACCCGACACTGGCACCACCCCGTAACGCGTATATGCTGTGAGCCCGTATCCATTCACGGGGTTCATCTTGCCGATTATAGTTTTTCACGGCCACGCCTGCTTCGAGGTAATTGATTCCGAGGGCAGGAGCATAGTCATCGACCCACACGACGGGGGCAGTATAGGGCTCCCAAGGCCTGAGGCGAGGGCGGACGCCGTCCTCGTCACACATAATCACTTCGACCATAACGCGGTTGAGGTAGTCCTCAAGCCTGGCGGGGAGAAGCACATAATGAGGAAGGGCGAGTTCGTTGTCCTAGGCAAGCACAGGGCTAGGGGGATTGAGGCATACCACGACCCGTATGGGGGCAGGATGAGGGGTAAGGTCGTCATGTATGTCGTGGAGGTCGACGGGGTGAGGATCCTGCACGTGGGCGATCTCGGCCACACGCTCAGGGAGGAACATGTGAGGGCGATAGGCAAGGTCGACGTGGTAATGGCGCCAGTAGGGGGCACGTTCACGATAGGGCCTAAGGAGGCCGCCGAAGTGCTGAGGACCCTAAAGCCGAAGGCCTTCATACCGATGCACTACTGGGTGCCGGGCGTTAACCTCCCTCTCAAGCCTCTCGACGAGTTCCTTAGGGTCATAGAGGGTGAGCACGAGGTAGTGAGGGTTGGGAGCAACAGATTCGATACCTCTGAGATAGGGTGGGAAGGCACTAAGGTGGTCGTGCTCGAAGCCCCGAGAAAGTGATTTTCACGGAATATACACTGTCTTAACTATTACCCTATCTCTTCCTGTACTCCTGATATAGGGCTCCTCCTGCTCCCTGTATTCTCTCATGAAGCGCTGTACAGCCATCCTTATCAGGTGTGACCTGGTGACCCCTAGCTCGGCCGCCACCCTGTCCATCTCCCTTATTAAGTCCTCACTCGCCTTGAACGTCACTATCTTCAAGGTAATACACACCACTAACTAAACCGGAGTGATACCTTAGGAGACTGTTCATAGTCTCTAGGGCTCTAATTCCTAGAGCATTCATTACTTCTCTTCTAGTCTTCCTCCTTTAATACGAGTACATAATTAAGGACAATCTTATATCTTCCTCTTGAAATACTAATACATAGAGGTGACGCTTATACCGACAGTGCATATATCGCTGCCGGAGTCCGTGTACAGCGAGCTCAGGAAGCTAGCTAGCAGCATGGGCGTGCAGATCACAGATGTTATTAAGATGTTCATAAGGGAGGGGCTCCATCGAGAAAAGATTAGGGAGAATGGCGGGGTACCTGAGGCTATTAAGAAGAGGCTGGAGGAGTACGAGTCCAGGATGACGTTCCTGGAGGGCAAAATACACGTCACCGAGACGCTGCTCACGACACTCCTCAAGGAGATAGAGGATCTGAAGGCACGTGTTGAGGAGCTCGAGTCGCCGGAGGTCTTCCTCAACCTCCCCAGGAGGGGAGGAAAGAAAGTTAAGTGAGTAAAGTAATTAGGGCCCCAAAGCGCTTATAATCGGCAAGCCCCACTGAAGCCCCCGCAGCGGGGATAGTGAAGTGGGGTGGGTTACCCCTGGACCCTCAAAATCACCTCGTCTCGGAACCCATTATCTCCTTGACTACGGCGCTCGCTTCTGGGTCGCTGAGTATCCTCTCCCTCACCGGGCTTATCATCTCGATTAGGTACTCGGCCACTGCCTTCTTCAGGTCGAGGGGGTGGAGCCTGCCCTCCACGAAGTCCTTCTCCAGCTCCTCGTATCTGGCGTAGGTGACGTCCCCGCCGTATTTCTTGGGCCTCCTCACGATGAACTCCTTCTCGGTTCCGCGGAATATTATGTGCTTGGCTATGGCCAGCACCGGGTTGTTCTCGACAACCCTTGCGGGGCAGAACGCCTTCCTTATCTTGGCCCTTATCTCGTCGTCGGAGTCTATCACGAATATGGCCGTCTCCGGCTTTGACTTACTCATCTTTACCTCGGCCAGTACCTCGTCCTTCGCCACGCCGCCGAAGTCCATCCTGCCGGGGCCTTTGAGGGACGGTATGAGGGGTGTGTGGATCGCCACGGCCTTCTTAGCCCCGAGCTTCTCCGCCACCTCTCTCTGAAGGACATGGGCTCTCCTCTGATCCATCCCGCCTAGGGCTACGTCGAGGTCCATGTAGATTATGTCGGTGACCTGCATCAGGGGGTAGATCAGCTTAGAGAAGTCCGACTCAGCCTCATCTGCCCTCCTACCCATTATGGTGAGCGCCCTCTTCACCCTGGCGAGGGTCACGGACTTTGCTACCTTAAGCAACGTTGCCCAATAGTCGCTGTCCTTCACGAGGTCCTCGGCGTAGACGAGTTCGTACCTCCCCTCGAGGCCTAGGGCGTTGAGTACGAGGGCCACGTGCTTGGCGGCTGCGTGGATCTTCCTCATGTCCCCGCCGAGCTTGTCGTTCACCCATGCGTGCCAGGTGGCGGCGAGGAGCTTCATCCTTATGCCGGCGTCCACGAGGTCCTTGAACTTGAGTGCCCAGACGAACCAACCTATGTGGAACACGCCGGATGGTTCAAAGCCCAGGTACCCGACGCCGCCTGTCTCTAGGACCCTCCTCAGCTCCTCAACTGTGATAACCTCCTCGACGTCGCGGAGGACAATGGCTAGCTTCTCCTCAACATCCATGATGACACCTAAGAAGTGGAGAGAGGGACGGAAAAAAGGTGTGCCCTCAGTGGTTCTCTACTAAAAATCACTTCTTGTCCTTTAGGGCGGCGTGGGCTGCTGCGAGCCTCGCCACCACTATCCTGAACGGGGAAGCGCTGACGTAGTCTAGGCCTGCCTTGTGGAAGACCTCTATCGACGCTGGGTCACCGCCGTGCTCGCCGCAGATGCCGACCTCTAGGTACTTGTTGCTCTCCTTCCCTGCCTTCGTCGCCATCGCCACTAGCTTGGCCACGCCCTTCACGTCTATGGTCTGGAACGGGTTGGCTGGGAGGATGCCTAGCTCGAGGTACTGAGGCATGAACTTGTTCTCGACGTCGTCCCTGCTGAAGCTGAAGGTCGCCTGCGTTAGGTCGTTGGTGCCGAAGCTGAAGAACGCCGTCTCCTTCGCAATCTCATCCGCCGTCAGCGCGGCCCTAACGGTCTCTATCATGGTGCCGACGAGTATGCGGAGTGACTTCCCGTCCTTGACGAAGTAGTAGGTGGCGGGCCTCTCACTGTCCTTGGTTAGTGTGTAGCCCCTCTCCTTAGCGACCTCCTCCAGCGCTGGCTCGATGGCGTTCTGCTTGACGTACACTATCTCAGCGACCTCGCTGACCTGCGGTATCATTATCTCAAGCACCGGGTTCTTGCCCTCCTCGAAGAGCTCGACGGCTGCCTCGATCATGGCCTTAGCTAGGTACTTGTAGATCTCTGGGTAGGTCACGCCGACTCTCACACCGCGGTGGCCCATCATCGGGTTGTGCTCCTTGAGGGCGACTACCCTCTTATAGAGCCACTCGAGCCTCTCGATCTTCTCCTCCAGTTCCTTGATCAGGTCTGCCGCCATGTCCTTCGCTGCCTCACTGCTTCTGAGGGTATGGTAGGCGACCTTGGCCTCGTACAGCTCTTTCAGTAACTCCTCGGGGGCTGGCAGGAACTCGTGGAGCGGTGGGTCGATAAGCCTTATGACGACCGGCAGTCCGTCCATTATCTTCAGCATCTCCTTGAAGTCCGGCTTGATCATCTCGGCCAGCTTCTTCATGTTCTCCTCTCTCTCCTCGGTGGTCTCGGAGAGGATCACCCTCCGGAGGGCCTCTAGCCTCTCCGGCTTCCTGAACATCCTCTCGATCCTCAGGAGTCCGATGCCCTCAGCGCCGAACTTCCTGGCTATCTCGGCGTCCTCCGGCACGTCGGCGTTGGCCCTCACACCGAGCCTCCTGAACTCGTCGGCCCAGGAGAGGAGCTCCTGTAGCTCCGGTATGAGCTCGGGCTCGATTGTGGGCACCTTGCCGAGGTAGACGTTGCCCGTGTTGCCGTCGATGGTTATCCAGTCACCCTCTTTGACTATGATGTCGCCGACGCGGAACTCCTTCTTCTCGTAGTCGATCTTTATCATCTCAGCACCGACGACAGCGGGCTTACCGATGCCCCTGGCCACAACTGCTGCGTGGGAGGTCATGCCGCCGCGGGCGGTCAGTATGCCGACCGCTGCATAGAAGCCGTGCACGTCGTCGGGCTTGGTCTCCACCCTGACCAGTATGACCTTCTTGCCCTTCCTCGCCCAAGCAACCGCGTCGTCTGGGTGGAACACTACCTGGCCGCTGACGGCGCCGGGTGATGCTGGGAGGCCCTTAGCTATGGGCTCTGCCTTGGCCTTCGGGTCGATCCTCGGGTAGAGGAGCTTGAGCACCACGTCGGGCTTTACCTTCAGCACTGCCTCCTCCCTCGTCAGTATGCCCTCCTTAGCCATGTCGACCGCTGTCCTGACCCTCGCTACGGGCGTCATCTTCGCGGCCCTGTTCTGGAGGAAGTACAGCTTGCCCCTCTCGATCGTGAACTCTATGTCCATTACGTCCTTGTTTAGCCTCTCGAGCTTCTTGCCAGCCTCTATTAGCTGGTCGTAGACCTCGGGCATCATCTTCTTTAGCTCGTCGAGGTGCAGCGGGGTCCTTATGCCCGCGACGACGTCCTCGCCCTGGGCGTTCGGCAGGAACTCGCCGTAGGGCTTGTTCTCGCCGGTAGCGGGGTCCCTTGTGAAGTAGACGCCGGTGCCGGAGTCCCAGCCCATGTTGCCGAATACCATCATCACGACGTTCACGGCGGTGCAGTCCGCTATATCGGGAGTGATGTTGTTGGCTATTCTGTAGTATATGGCCCTCGGGTTCATCCAGGACCTGAAGACCGCCCTTATCGCCAGCTCGAGCTGCTTCCACGGATCCTGCGGGAACTCGCCCCAGTTCTCCTTGATTATCTTCTTGAACTCCTCAACGAGCTGCTTCAGGTACTTGACGGCGAGCTCCCAGGTCTTGGGAGCGACCTCCCTAGGCGGCTGGGCGTCGAGCCTGAGGCTGTACTTCGGGTACTTCGCCTTAACAGCCTCTATCTCGGCGGCGAACTTCTCGCTGGCCTCCTTCCTAAAGGCCTCGTCAAACTCCTCGAACTTCTTGTCGAAGAGCTCCTCAGGTATCTCCAGCACGATCTTGCCGAACATCTGGAGGAATCTCCTGTATGCGTCGTAAGCGAACCACTCATTGTTAGCCAGCTTGGCCAGCCCGGGGGTGACCTCATCGTTGAGGCCGAGGTTGAGGACTGTGTCCATCATTCCGGGCATCGAGACCGCTGCGCCGGACCTGACGGAGACCAGCAGCGGGTTCTCGGGAGACCCGAACTTCTTGCCGGACTTCTCCTCTATCTTGTGCATCGCCTCCCTTACCTGATCGAGCAGGCCCTCGGGAAGGTCTAGGGAGTTGATTATATCCCATATCTGCCTGATTATCTTATCCCTTATCTCGGGCGGTGGGTTCCGCTCCAGCTCCTTCACGAGCTTGTCCATCTCGGCCTTCCTCGGACCGTAGAAGTCCCTGCACGCCTCCGTGGTTATCGTGAAGCCTGGAGGCACTGGGAGGCCGAGCTGCGTCATCTGGGCTAGGGAAGCGCCCTTACCGCCGAGGAGCTTCTTATTCCTCCAGTCCGCCTCCTCGAATAGGTAGACATACTTCTTAGTCACCGATCTCCACCCAACCAAGACCGTAATTGTGTGATTATAAGCTTGTCATGCCTTACTCTCGCTCTCGCCCTTCTCCTCAACCTGCTTACCGGTCTCCTCACCCGAAACAACAGGCTCTATCATCACCCTCAGCCTAGCTTCACCCCTAAGCCATGCCGCCAGCTTGGAGAGTAGGGAAGCCCACGCCCTAACCGTTGCCTTGATGTTGGTAGGGTCGAAGAAGAGGTAGAATATTATCACTACCAGGGCTGTGTAGAGGAGAGGCGTCACCTGCACCATGTAGAAGCTGTACTGTGTCTTCGACCCGAGGAACCATATCAGAACATACATGAGCCACGTACCCCACGCCGCTAGTACTGAGGCGCCCCTATCGGCTAGCCTACCAAGAACCGGCAGAACGAACACAGATAGCGCCGCGGTGGCTAGGTATAGGTAAGGGTTACCGACCGCTACGAGGTACGGGTAAGGCTCGCCCGAAGGGGCGGTGTTGTAGTAGAGCACGAAGGCGTTCCTCCCTATGAGCCAGTCCCACGGCGTCGACACTGGTGGACCTCCGCCTGAGGTCTTTATGCTGAGGTGCCATCTTATGGCGCCTTCGACGGAGTTGCTCCACCACCCCATGAAGCCTAGGTAGCTGATTATCGGTACCGCTACGAGGAAGAGCATGATGACCGGGATATAGATGAACTCAAGGATAGCTATCCCTGGCTTCTCACCATCCCTTATCCTCTGCACGATCCCCGGCAGGGCTATGAATGCCCCACTGAACTTGGTGTTGAAGGCGAGGCCTGTGGCGATAGAGGCCCAGAGGGTGGAGCCCAGGGCTGTTGCAAGGAGTGCCGCGTACGTGAAGGCGGAAGTGAATATGTCGAGCATTGCCACACCCGACATCACACGGAAGAGGTTGTCGAGGGAGATCACGAATGCCAAGGCAGCACCCAGGAATATGCCGACGTAGCCCCCGACAATCTTCCTCATGTATATGTATGACATAACCAGTATGGCCACACCAGCGGCGAGAGGGGCCAGCCTCCATGTCGAGTACGTGTCCCCCACTGTGGCAAGGACTAAGGCTATGAGGTACTTAGCTAGGGGTGGGTGCTCGTAGTTCATGTAGTCAAGGATCCCTTTCGCCCTCGGGTAGCACTCTCCGACAGCGTACTGCTTAACATCGGGGATCTCGCTCAAGGCATTAAGGGATTCAGGAGGCACGTCCGCACACACAGCGGGGAGATAGTTTCCGTCTGTGCTGTACGTGTAGTAATCTGTGGACTTAACGATCCTCCCTCCGAGAGACTCGATAGCCTTCTTGACCTCCCCTACCTTCGTGTAGTAGTCCTGCTGGTTTGCCGGGGTGACGAGCTCTAGCGTCACCCTAACCATACCATCATGGATCGCCTTGGGCTGGACGCCGAAGATCTTAATAAGTATGTTCCTCGCTGAGGGAACATACCAGGTCTCGTCGGATATGTAGTCCTGTATCCAGAACGTGAAGCCCGTCTCCACATAAATGAAGTACCCGATTATCGCTATGAGGATCGCTGCCTCTATGGCGAGGGTGAGTAACCTATTCATTCATCGTAACCCATGAGTTACTCCCAGGAGGGTAAAAGAATAGTCGCCAACGCTGGGCCTCATCACCCTAGGGAGAAGTCAGAGTCGGTGGTTGCGCTCACCGAATGAAGTGAGTATTTTGAGGTAAAAAGCGAGTGGGTAAGGTTAGGTTAGTGCCTCACTTCTTCCTCTTTCTAGAGCCCTTAGAGCTCACGAAGACGTAGACCGTGGTGCCACAGTACGGACACTTACCCTTAATGGCTTTTCTGCCGTTCTTGAGGGTGACCTCCTGCGGGTCCTTCAGCTCAACCTTCTTCCTGCACTTTACACAGAAGCCTACGACCATCCTTGCTCACCCGTACATATATGTAGTACGGGGAAGCTTAAAAGACTGTCACTTCTTGTCATGTTGTTACTTCGATTGTGTCAAACAATCCCCTTAAAATTTGTGGAAACTCACCACAGTCGGGCGAGTAAAATGCCTTACAAGATCAAGGATCCCGCACTCGCCGAGCGAGGTAGGTCACAGATAGAGTGGGCTGAGAGGAACATGCCCGTCCTCATGAGGATACGTGAAGAGTTTAAGGAAAGCAAACCATTCGAAGGAATCAGGATTGGGGCCGTTCTTCACGTTACTAAAGAGACAGCTGCTCTCGTGAGGACACTCGCTGCTGGCGGTGCAGAGGTATGGCTGGCGGGCAGTAACCCGCTCTCAACACAGGACGACGTCGCCGCGGCGCTTGCTGAAGACGGGATAAACGTGTTTGCTTGGAGGGGGCAGACGCCTGAGGAATATGAGTGGTGCATTGCTCAAGTGGCTAATGCTAGGCCGAATATAGTGATAGATGACGGTGCCGACCTGCACGCGTACCTACACAGCAAGGCGGTCGAGGCCGGTAAGGAGGTGTGGGGCGGTACCGAGGAGACAACTACGGGCGTTATTAGGCTGAGGGCCCTCGAGCGGGAGGGGAGGCTCCTCTACCCTGTAATAGCTGTGAACGACTCCCTCACAAAGTTCATGTTCGATAACAGGTACGGCACAGGTCAGTCAACCATTGACGGCATACTCAGGGCAACGAACACCCTCATAGCTGGTAAGGTCTTCGTCGTGGCCGGGTACGGATGGGTCGGTAGAGGAATAGCAATGAGGGCGAGAGGGATGGGTGCCAGGGTAATCGTGACCGAGGTGGATCCGATCCGCGCCCTCGAGGCCGTAATGGACGGCTTCGACGTGATGCCCATGAGAGAGGCGGCTAAGGTAGGGGACATATTCGTCACGGCGACAGGGAACACCGACGTCATAACTAAGGAGCACATGATGCTCATGAAGGACGGCGCGATACTGGCGAATGCAGGCCACTTCAACGTGGAGGTCAGCGTCAAGGACCTCGAGGAGATAGCTGTGGCGAAGAGGAAGGTTAGGGAGAATCTTGAGGAGTACACGCTGCCGAACGGTAAGCGCCTATACCTTATAGGTGAGGGGAGGCTCGTGAACCTAGTAGCTGCTGAGGGGCACCCGAGCGAGGTGATGGATATGTCCTTCGCTAACCAGGCCTACGCCGCCAGGTACATAGCCCAGAACAGGGACGCCCTAGAGGCGAGGGTATACCGCCTCCCGCAGGAGATAGATGCCTCGATAGCGAGACTGAAGCTAGAGTCGATGGGGATAAGGATAGACGAGCTTACGGAGAAGCAGAGAAAATACTTGAGTAGCTGGGAGCTCGGCACCACCGAGTCTCAGTGATCTGAGGACGCTATACAGGTTTTTACGCACTCACTCACGCACGCACTATATTCGATGCCCTTCTTGGGCTCGCAAATTTCCATGCAGTTCTCCTCGCATATCCCATACTTTGATTTAGCTATCATCCTATCCCCGCTGAAAATATTGAGAGAGGGTTATAACGATCAAGTTTAAACGAGTGTGAATGACCTCTTAACCTCCTACATCAATCATTACGTGGGTGACTACGTGCAGGAGAAAAAGAACTCGACACCCCCCTACAGAGTAATTGTGGCTGGCTTCGACGGGAGCGAGGCAAGCCTCAAGGCCGTGATGAGGGCTGCTGAGTTAGCGTCATCACTCGGGGCAGACCTCCACATAATAGCGGTTGTCCCGCCCCCTACAGTGATACTTGGGCCAATGATGGCGCCGGAACTCCTCGACGTAGCCCCTCTAGCCGATGCCGCTAGGAAAGCCCTTGAGAAAGTGGCTGAAGAGGTCAGGGGGCGGCATGGGGCAAGGGCTTTCGTCGAGGTCGTGATGGGTAACCCGGCAGAGGAAATACTGAGGTACTCCGAGAGCGTCGGGGCTAACCTGATCGTTGTGGGGAGTTCTGGGGCGAGGGGCGCCGCCCTCCTAGGCTCCGTCGCCCATGAGGTCGTGAAGCACGCCAGGGTCGATGTCCTGGTTGTGGGAGAGGCTGATAAGGGAGGCACCGAATTATCGGGGGGTGGCGAGAGTGAGTGAGGAGCCCCGTGAGGAGCTCAAGATCGGTGACATCCACAACATCTGGCTCGAGTACGATAAGCAGACGGACATACTCTACATAAACTTCGGCACAGACATCGAGGACGCTGATGAATCGGTGATGGTTGATGACGACATAATAGTGAGGATAAAGAACGGTAGGGTCGTGTCGATAACCGTAATGAACTTCAGCGAGAAGGCAGGGATACCCCTGTTCTAGCGCTGGAAAACTTACTATACTCGATACCTCACCGATCATGGAGTAGGTCTTGAGGGCCCTCGCCTTCGCCGCTGTGGTGATAGCGTCCTTCATCATCTCATCGATAGCCTGGGGCCCGCCACTCGCCCTAATCACGAAACAGCCCGGCATGCCCCTAGCACCGATCAACCTGAGCATAGTCGGGGCAGGCAACGAGACCGGCGGGATTCCCACAAGCTCCGGCAGCGGCGGCTCACTCTTGGGGGTCGGATCTAATAGCTCGTCTCCTACCATACCGGAGAACCCTCAGAGCCCGTCATTACCAAACCCGTTCGCAGGATTAGGCGACGCTATAGGGAACGTCCTCAACCCCGGCGTTAACCCTGAGACGGCAGAGACACCGAAATCCGGTATTGCTCTCGCCTTCGCTGTCGCTGCTCCCGTTGTCCTAGCGCTCGCTTACTACGCCCTCTATGCGAGGGGTAAGGGCAGGGTTGTTACGGTAAGGCGGCGTAGGAGGTTGCCGAGGGGTACGGCAGGGGTGACCGCAACATTAGCGGATGAGGACAACATCTTCGTGAGGGTTGTCCGCCTCCTCTCTATCAAGGTGTCGGAGGTTCTTGGGAAAGACCCAGACATCTTGACTCATAGAGAGATCATGCATCACGCCTCTAAGTTACTTGAGTTGGGTGATAGGGTAAGGACAGCCGTTATGGGGTATGAGAAGCTCAGGTTCGCTTCTAGGGAGACGGACGAGGATGAGGTCATGGCTGCTGAGGAGGTGCTCAGGCTTGCTTCTAAGTGACCAGGTATCTGAGCTGGTCTGGTACGTATCCATTGCCGTGTCTCTCATAGGCATCTACGCGTTCGGGGACCTGATCACGAATAGGTGCTGCTGGGTGAAACCGAGGCCCCTCATGCCATATACCCACATACCGATCACGTGGGGAGAGGACCTGGCCTCCGCCATGAGTAATCCAGTGGTTGCTTGGCGAAGGGCCGGCATGGATTTCGTGCGTGCTGTGGAGGGGCTCACAGGCATCAAGCTCATCTCTAAGAAGGGGCTGCTGGATGTTGGGCGGTTTAGGAAGCTGGCGGTTATTGTGCTACTCATAGCTAAGTGCGGACCTACGAAGGGAGCTGCGGCGGCAAGGGCTTTCCTAAGGGTTTATGGGCGGGCACCACCCAAGCTCCGTGAAGCCCTTAAAGAGGCCGCGGGGTTCCTATACCTGGCGAAGGTCGTTAGCCTTGAGTGCGGACGTGGCGAGGGTTAGGGAGGTTTTTGAAGAGATTAGGGCGGAAGTCGAGGGGTACATAGTCGGTAGGGAGAAGCTCCTGGAGAGACTATACGAGGCCCTCCTCATCGGCGGGCACGTCCTCATAGAGGGCGTCCCGGGCACGGCGAAGACCTACCTGGCCCGGGCTTTCGCGGGGACCCTGGGCCTCAACTTCAAGAGAGTTCAGCTCACGCCCGACCTCCTCCCCTCCGATATAGTCGGCGTGATGGTCTTCAACCAGCGCACCCTGGATTTCGAGTTCAGGCCGGGCCCCGTATTCACGAACATCCTCCTTGCTGACGAGATAAACAGAACGCCGCCGAGGACGCAGGCAGCGCTCCTCGAGGCGATGCAGGAGGGGCAGGTCACGGTGGCCGGTGTCACGAGGAAGTTGCCGGAGCCGTTCATGGTCATAGCTACCGAGAACCCTGTGGAGTCTGAGGGAGTGTACCCACTCCCGGAGGCGGAGGTTGATAGGTTCCTGTTCAGGGTGCTCGCCACCTACCCCAGCGAGGAAGAAGAGGTCGAGGTCCTGAGGAAGAAGCTCGTGCACGGGGAGTCGCTGGAGGTTAGGAAGGTCGTGGGGGCTGCTGAGGTGATGCAGCTAAAGAGGGTTATTGAGGGGGTCAAGGCTGAGGAGCCTGTGCTGAGGTACATCGTCAGGCTCGTTAGGGAGACCAGAGAGAACTCCTCGATACTGCTGGGTGGCTCAACGAGGGCTGCCGTGCACATACTCTACGCCGCGAGGGCGAGGGCCGCTGTGGCGGAGGGGAGGGACTACGTCATACCAGACGATGTGAGGGACGTCTTCTTCGACGTAATGAACCACAGAATAATACTGAGGCCTGAGGTGATAGTCGGTTCCTACTCGAGGGAGCCCCTCTGGACTTACAAGACGGTGATGAGGGTGCTAAGGAGTGTCGTCGAAGCAGTCCCAGTACCGAGGTGAGCACTTAAGGGTACCTGTTGTCTCCGTCCGCATAATCCTCACTAGGCGCGGGGTCGTTCTCGCCGCCGCGTCCATAGCCATAGCGTTACTGGGGGCCCTCACCCTAAGGTACGAGTACATCACTATGTCATCAGCTCTGGCGTTCGTCCTGCTCCTAGACGCCATCTACGTGCTCTCCGTTTCGATTAGGGTGAAGAAGAGTGGCTCGTTCATCGAGAGGGTCAGGGTTCCGGAGCGAATCGTACTCGGTAGTGAGGCAGTGATGAGGGTGGTTGGGTCGGCTCGCGGGGCCTCACCGAGAGGGAGGCTAGTTCTTGAGGACACTATCCCGCCCAGCCTCAAGGTTGTCGGTAAATCGGAGGCGGTGGCGAGGGGGGACTGGGTTGAGCTGGAGTACGTGATTAGGGCCCTCTACAGGGGATCGCACCTTGTTGGGCCCGTGAAGATGAGCATGCCCTCCCCTAACGACCTCCTGAGGGTCGACTTCATAACGCCTCCGGTGACCCACGTGTACATCGATGCCGTGCCGACATTCTATGCTTTGGAGGTGACCGCACCGGTCACTAAGATAAGGTACCCCTCGCCGGGGGCTCACACTGTAAGGGTTAAGGGTGCGGGCGCGGAATTCTTCGCATTAAGGGAGTACGTGCCGGGTGACGACGTCAGGCTAATTCACTGGGGGGTCACTGCTAGGAACCCGAGGAGGATGCCCATAGTCAGGGAGGTACTCGCTGAGTCGATGTTCGAGGTGTTCGTCGTCCTTGACCCAGGCCCCATGACGAGGGCTGGGTACGCTGAGGGTAGGAGAATTATCGACGATATGGTTGACGCCGCTGGCGCTGTGGTGACGACGGCGATGAAGAAGGGCGATCCCGTGGGTCTCTACCTGACGGGGGTACCGGCGCTAGCTATCCCGCCTACGAGGAGGTTCGAGAGGATCATCTTTGGGCTCAAGCACCTGGAAAAGGTTGGGCCCTCACCGGAGACGTTCATTAGCACGGGATCTCTGCCGGATGTGGTGGGGAGATTCGTTAAGAGAGGTTCTCTAGTTCTTGTTATCTCCCTCCTGGACTCCATCGTCCCCAGCAGGGCTAAGAAGATGGCGATGTCGCTGAGGGGGTTGGGGGTTCGGGCGGTGTTCGTGATGCCGTACCTCCCGAAGTACGCTGAGGTAGCTGCTGGAGAGTATCTTAGCGCCCTAGAGCCCTTCGTCGAGGAGGAAAGGAGGAGGGTCGCGATGCTCGTGAGGGCGCTTAGGGAGGGAGGGGCTGAGGTAGCTCTCCATGGCCCGGATACCCTGGTCTATGGGGCTGTTGCGTCATACATGGCTATGGGGGCGGTAGGGGGTGCTTTCCTGGAGTAGGACATACGGCCCGCGGTTGGTAGAGTCCCTCGCGTTGCTGGCACCTTCACTAGCCCTCATGCCCCTGCTCCCTCCAGCGGGTGTTGCGGCGGGTGCAGTCTTAGGGTTGCTTCTCGCCATCGCAGCGCTTCTGGCCTCTAGCAAGGATAAGGGGCTTGCGTATGTGGTACTGGCGGTTACCGCGGGGGTAGTGGCGTCCTCCGTGTTCGGGCTTGACCTGCTATCGCTCTCGTTACCTGTCGCTGCAGCGATCTCTCTCGCTGCCCTCGCCGTTTTCCGCGGTTCCGACTTAGTCGTGAGGACCCTTCTGCTTCTTCTGCCTTACCATCTCTTGGCGGTGCTCGAGAGCCTGGCCGTGCTTGGTGCGCCGCCCCATAAACTTCTCTCGGCTCTGCTCAACCCTAGGCTCGCTCCTGCATGGGTTCCTGGGGGTGTTGTGAGGGTGGGGCTGGGCATCGGGTTCTTCACTTACGTATATACTGCGCTGGAGTTAAGGAGTGTGACTGCGGCGTTGTCGCTGGCGGCAGGCCTGGGCTACGCGGCTGTGTGGTCTTTCATGGTAGCTGATGAGGGATACCCTGTAGGCGTGTCCCTAGCCGCTTCCGCTGTCCTCCTCCCTATCATTCTTGTTGACCTAATTACTAGAAGGAAGTTCCGGGGCTAAGGATATTGGATTGGTCGTGCTCCCTTGATTGGTGGGGAGTTGGCTGGGACACCTGAGGGGTGATGAGGAGGCCGCGTTACCGACCCTTACCCGCTCCATGCTCTAGCCTAAGCTCACTCAAGGGCTTCGAGAGAGCGAATGCCTCTATTCCAAGCATCCTTAAGGCTTTGGCGATCCCCTTGCTTAGTGTGCCGTGCCAGCAGTAGACCACGAGCGGTTCCTTAGGGGGCTCACCCCTGATCACATCTTCAATGTGTATCGCGCCCGGCAGATGCCATTCCATGAACTCCCTCCTCCCCCTAGCATCGACCGGGATCATGTCTTTTCCTATCTTGTCGATGACCACATCCCGGTCGAAGGATTCGAGCACCTCTTTCACTTTAGATGTGTCTAGAGGAGGGTCTATAAAAACCGCCTTCTCCACAGCACCCTTCACGATACTATCAGGTATCTTGCCCAGCTCCACCGCTACCTGTGATGCCTTCGCTCTCGTGGCTTGAGGGCCTTCCGATATTCTGCAAACCTCCTTTACTTTCTCTACCTCTTCATACAGACCTATGGCTCGGATCAGCTCAACCACTTCTTCCTTGTCAAAACACAGAACCGGTCTGACAACTAAGGCGCGACGATTCCTCACTAATGTGTCCACAACCCTCAGGTTAAGGAGAGTCTGCGAGGACGCCTGACCGAGTGCCTCTCCGGTTATCACTGCGTCGTAGCCGTACCTTGCCGCAGTTGATTGCGCAACCTCATGCATAAGAACTCTTAGTACAACCTGCCTCAGATCCTGTCTAACGAATAGTTTTATCCACGCTGTCAGCGGTGTGGCATCAACTAGCATAATCCGAGGGTTATGGGGCGAGAACCACTCCCTCCCAAGGCGGCGAGCTATCCTTACTGCCCTTAAGCTGTTCTCGATTGACCCGAGGTACAGATGGAGAAAATCCACTTCAACCCCCCTCTTAGCCGCTAACCACGAAGACGCTGTTGAATCGAAGCCTCCCGAAAAGAGCGCTAACCCTTTCCCACCGGTTCCCACGGGGAGTCCCCCAGGCCCTTTAACGCAGTTAATTATGTAGAAAGCCATATCACCCCTTATTTCTATCCTCACCACTACCTCCGGATTCGTTAGGTTCACCCCAGCCGAGTAAGGTAGAAGGGCCGAGCCAACAGCTCTAGCGACGTCCATGGATGTGAAACTATGTTTTCCGGCCCTCTTTACCCGGACAGCGAATTTCTTTTCTCTTACGATATTTGAGTAGATCTCCTTAGCCCTTGTCGCTATGTCATCTATGTTGCTGAACCTATGTGATATAGCTTCACAAACGCTGTGCACTCCGAATACCTTCTTGAGCACTTCCCTAGCAGGTTCAGGTGCCTCTACGAAGAGCACGCCTTGAGATATATCTATTCTTCCCTCTAACCCATTCCGCCTCAGCGCCTCCCTTATCGCCAACATGAGGCGTCTTTCAAACCTCGGCCTAGTCCTGGCCGATTTAAGTGGTATCTCTCCCGCCTCCTTTACTATGTATAACACTGCCACCACCATCACGACCTCGCTCTCCAATCTTAAAGCAGTAAGCATGAGAGCGTTATCCATTGAGAAAACTTATCTTATCTTTAACGCCGATAATACTGGTTGGTATTCATGAGCTATGGTCGTGATGTAAGAAGGGAAATCAGTTTGGTTAGGTATTCTAAGGACTGGATAAGGGATGCAGGCTTCGTTGAAGAGAAGGGACTCAATGACTACCTATACACGCTAAAAAAGATCAAGACATCGTCGACAGCTTCGATTATTGCCTCAATTCTAGTAGAAACACTATTTCATTATGAGATAGTGAAAGCCATACTTCGTGCATACGAGAGAATAGAATCCATAGGACTAGACGCCCTACTCCGCTCCAAGCAGGAGAAAGCTCAAGAAGATATCGAGTTTCTTAAGAACGCCATAATAAATCATCTAATCATCGAGAAAGACATGAGCCGATTCTACGAATCACTTGCTAAGGATGAGAACCTCCACCCACTAGTTAGGGACATTTTCGGAATACTTGCCAAGAACGAGGTAGAACATCATAAGCAGCTATCAGAGTTGCTGAGCAGTATTCAGAAGAAGGAGTGAACTTTTCGATGGAACCCTGTTATTTAATTCTTCCTCTAAAAACAGCACGATATTTTTATTCAAGTCCCAAGTAAGCCAGTAGGTTATACTGCACTATCACAATAGAGAATACTAGAGATATCACTGACATCAGCTTTATCAGTATATTGAGTGACGGGCCGGAGGCGTCCTTTAGCGGGTCGCCGACGGTGTCGCCTATCACTGCAGCCTTATGTGCCTCGCTGCCCTTGCCGCCGAAGTGTCCTTCCTCTATGTGCTTCTTCGCGTTATCCCATGTATTGCCGACGTTGCCCTGGAACAGGCCGAGGAGGAGGCCTGATGTTATTGCTGCCAGTAGTGTGCCCGCTAGTGCGTACGGGCCTAGCACGAACCCAACTATTAGTGGGGCAGCTATCGCCATGATGCCCGGGGTTATTAGGCGCCTGATGGCGTAGGTCGTCACGATAGCGACTGCCTTGCCGTAGTCGGGCTTCTCCTTGAACTCGAGTATGCCCGGCTTCTCCCTGAACTGCCTCCTTATCTCCTCGATGAGGACGAAGGCGGCGTCACTGACCGCCATAATGACGAGGGTTATGAAGGCTGAGGGCAGCGCTATCCCTATGAGGGCGCCGGAGATCACCTTGGGGTCGAGTATCGAGAGGAGCTGCTTTATCTGCTCCAGGCTGAAGCCGGTGACGCTGGCTATGTTGCTGGAATAGGCCGCTAGGAAGGCCAGTGCTGTTAGAGCTGCCGAACCTATTGCGAAGCCCTTCGACACGGACTTCATTGTGTTGCCTGCCGAGTCCAGTTTGTCCGTTATCGCCCTAACCTCCTCACCCAGCCCTGCCTGCTCAGCAATGCCTGCAGCGTTATCGGTTATGGGGCCATAGGCGTCGGCCGAGACCACGACACCGGTGAGGCTAAGCATGCCGACCGCCGCCAGCGCTACTCCGTAGATGCCGTACCAGAACGTGCTCCCTGCGAGACCCGCGGTGGCGAGGAGGTAGAACGATATGAGCTCGGCTATCGCTATGCCTACGGCCGGTATGACGACGCTGAGGAACCCGTAGGACATGCCGGAGAGGATCGTCAGGGCTGGGCCCATCTGGGACATCTCAGCGACCTTCCTCACTGGGGGCTTGTCCTTGTTGGTGAAGTAGTCACTGGTGAGACCAACCAAGATACCGGCTATCAGGCCTGCAACAACCACTAACCAGGCCCTTAGGCCGGCTGCCTGACCTAGCAAATGGGTTGAGAGCGGGTACGCTATGGCCGCTATGAAGACCGACGCTATTATGGTGGTGAGCGTGAGTGGCTTCGACGGGTCACCGCCCTCCTTAACCCTAACGAAGAATGACGATAGTATGGATGCGATAATCCCTGCGGCAGCAATCGCTAGTGGGAGCATTGCCCAGTTTAGCCACGCTGCTGGGTCAGTGCTCTGGAGCCCCGCGTATATGGAAGTCGCCGCTACTACCATGGACGAGACTATGGCACCGACATAGGACTCGAAGAGGTCGGCACCCATCCCTGCCACGTCGCCGACATTGTCGCCCACGTTGTCTGCGATGACGCCGGGGTTCCTTGGGTCGTCTTCCGGTATGCCCTCCTCAACCTTGCCGACGAGGTCAGCGCCTATGTCAGCGGCCTTAGTGTATATGCCTCCACCGACCCTGGCGAAGAGGGCCACAGTCGATGCGCCGAAGCTGTAGCCGATGATGTCTCTCACGGCATCGGGTGTTAGGCCGTAGAAGACGAACTGGAGTGTCAGCAAGAGGGTGCCGACGCCGACGACCATGAGCCCCATTACTAGGCCTCCGTTGAACGCTATCCTCAGTGCCTTGCTTATGCCGTACTCCTTGGCGGCGTAGGTTGTCCTTACGTTAGAGTTGACGGCTATCCACATCCCGACATAGCCGGCCGTTATAGAGGACAGCGCGCCGAGGACGTAGCTGAGGGCCATCCTAGGCGATATGAGCACACCGACCACGATCGCTAAAACCGCCGCTATTGAGAGGATGACAGTGTACTGCTTCTTCAGGTAGGCGCTGGCGCCCTCCTTGATGTACTCGTGTATCTCGACCATCCTGCCCTCTCCCTTCGGCGCCCTCATTATGTACCATGAGAGGGCTAGGGCGTATATGATCGCTAGGGCACCTGCGCCCGCAGCTATCATGAGCGTGACCAGCTCACTCATGTAAGGACCACCCTCCAGTCCTACATGAGGAGTTCCTAAAAAGGAATTCGATAGTTATGATCCCGTTATTAGATAGCGATCTAGTGACCATAAGCGTATATATTGCGTGCTAGGCCATAGCATTGAGCGACGCTCGGGAAAGGAGTAAAGTGAATGTGAGGGGTGTGTCGGCTGATGCCTGGGACAACAATATATCCGGGATGGGGATGGGACGAGGTCTTCGCCGCCGCTGTCCTCTCTAAGGCCTTAACTAACCGAGGATATTCCATATTCCTCGAGTTCCCGACCCCGTCCGAGATTAGGAGGTTGGTGGTCACGGGCGGTTACGCCGTAGGCTTCAGCCACAGGGATGGGGCGAAGTTCCTGGACTCATACGCTGCCTACACACTACCTGAGAAGAGGCTTGGCTTCGTCACGTACTACGGCAAAGACAGCAGCATGGAGACCGTGATGAAGGCTGAGGGCGTTACAACGACGACGGAGGTAGTGCTCATGTACGCAAGCACGGCCCTCGGCACCGATGTGAGGGTGCCGGAGCAGGTTCTCAATGACATTAAGGCGCTTAAGGAGGGGAGGGTATCGGACCTCAGTAAGTCTGGTAAGGTGCTGTACAGGGCCTACAAGATGAATTACGTGAACAGGGCCTTCAGGGAGCTCATGTACCGCTACGCCATGAACATAATCAATACGGGTTCCGTTAAGCCCACGCCGGAGATAGTTGCTGAAGCGAAGAAGTACGACAAGGCCATAGAGCTGGCGAAGAAGTTACTCGCTGAGAAAAAGTACGTGAGCTTCGGGAACGCAAAAGTCATAGTTATCTCGAGAGAGTTCGATGATTTCATAGCCCGGAACTTCGACCTCCTCCGCCCGATCTCCTACGACATACTAATGAAGGTCTGCAACCATGACGGCTTCGCGATGCTGATCCAGGAAACGGAGCTAGGGCACACCCTAAGGATCTGTCTTAAGACAACTAAGGTTAGCTTTGTGGACTTGATAGATCAGCTGACTGAGGAGCTGAGTGAGAGGCTTGACATAACCCTGAAGAGGCATCAGCTGCTCGTGAAGTTCAAGGACTCTAAGGAGGCGACCCTAGACAACATGCTCCACGTTGCCTCAGTTATGGCGACCCCTCTCGTGAACCTTCGGGTGAGGAGGGGGAAGAGGGAGAGGCGTTGAGGGCCGTAGTAACTGGTGGGGCGGGTTTCATAGGCGCCAACCTTGTGGAGTACTTGGTTAGGAGAGGGCATGAGGTAGTTATAATCGATAATCTGAGTTCCGGGAGGTACGAGTTCATAAGGGATTACGTGGAGTCCGGTGAGGCCGAGTTTATAAGGGCCGACCTAGCCGAGCCCGGGGACTGGGTCAAGGGATTCGAGCGCGCTGACGTCGTCTACCACCTGGCCGCTAACCCCGAGGTGAAGACATCTATAGTGGAGCCGGGCAGGCACTTCCGCGATAATGTCTTAGTCACGTTCAACGTGCTAGAGGCATCCAGGAAGGCCGGGGTAGGTTCCTTTGTCTTCGCCAGCTCCTCCACGGTCTACGGTGACGCCGATGTCTTCCCAACGCCGGAGGACTATGAGCCCAAGGAGCCTATATCGGTGTATGGCGGGGCGAAGCTCGCTGCCGAGGACCTCGTGAAGACATGGGCGAAGGTTTACGGGCTCCGCTCACTCATACTGAGGTTCGCTAACGTCGTGGGGCCGAAGCAGACTCATGGCGTTATCGTTGACTTCATTCACAAGCTCCTCAAGAACCCTAGAAGGCTCGAGATACTTGGTGACGGCACGCAGAGGAAGTCCTACATACATGTCAACGACCTGATAGCCGGGATGGAGAGGTGTAGGGAGTACCTCCTGAGGTCGGGGAAGGAGTACGAGATATTTAACCTCGGGAACAGGGACTGGGTCACCGTGAGGGAGATCGCGGACATAGTGGTCGAGGTGATGGGCCTTAGGGATGTCGAGTACGTGTACAGACCAGCTACCCCGGATGGGAGGGGCTGGAAGGGGGATGTTAAGTTCATGCTCCTCGACATAAGCAAGGCCGTGGAACTGACTGGCTGGGAACCGAGCATGAGCTCCGCCGACGCCCTAAGAGACGCTGCCAGAAGGTACCTAGAGACCGTCAGGGGCGACTAACTACGGGTATATGTTAAAA
>WAOK01000056.1 GCA_015521325.1 Desulfurococcales archaeon
GGTATGAGGGTCCTGAGGAGGTTCTTCGTCGACGGGGATCTCTACGCGGTCATACGCGTGCCTCGGGCGGGGAGACCGATTAACACGGTGGATCCGGAGGCCTTCCAGAGGTTTAGGTGGGTGTACGAGCGCGCGGTGAGGCTGGCGCTTGAGGGCGAGTGGCTCGATGCAGCGACCCTCAACGGGGTCGCCACCCTAGCCGCCACCGGCTGGGACAGGGAAGCATCCGAGCTCGTCTCAGCCGCCCTCGCGCTGCCGTCGGTTGAGGCGGCTGGGGTCAGCGGTAAGGGCCCGGCCGTCTTTGCCCTAACGCGAGACCCCGGGGAGGTAACCGATGCGTGGGGGCGTGAGCGCACCCTAGTAACTAAGGTCCTGGGTGGTTGCCGTGATCATTAGGGTCTACCCGTCGAAGGAGCCCGTGGAGGGCGAGGTCAAGGCCCCTCCGTCGAAGAGCCACACGCACAGGGCCGTCTTCGCCGCTCTCCTAGCCTGCGGTAAGTCGGTCATAGTGAACCCCCTGTACTCGGGTGATACGGAGGCGAGCATAAGGGCTGCGGAGGCCTTCGGTGCCCAGATCGCCTTAGGTGACGGGTCTCTTGAGATAGGAGGTGTTTGCGGGGAGCCGGCGGCGCCGGCTAAGATAGGCTGCGGCGGGTCGGGGACTACGCTCAGGTTCGCGACCGCGGTCGCTAGCCTCACCGGCGAGCCCGTACTTATCTACGGCGACGTAACCCTCATGAGGAGGCCCATGCACCCCCTCCTAGCTACGCTGACCTCGCTCGGCGCCAAAGCGGTGTCGAGGGGGGGCTACCCACCGATCATCATCAAGGGGCCCATCAGGCCCGGAACCGCCGCCATAGATGCGGGCACGAGCTCCCAGTTCGTATCGGCTCTGCTACTCATAGCCCCAATCGCCGACGTCTCCGTCGTGACATCCGGCAGGCCCGTCTCGAGGCCGTACATCGACGTGACCCTCGACGTGCTGGGGGCCTTCGGGGCCAGGTTCATTAGGGAGGGCTATAGCTCCTTCCGCCCAGCAAGCACCGGGTATAGGGGCACTGCGTACAGGGTGCCCGCCGACTGGTCCTCAGCGTCCTTCATGCTGGCGCTGGGCGCTATCGCCGGGAGGGTTAGGGTGCGCGGGCTCAGGCGCGGTGACAGGCACCCAGATAAGGTGGTCACTCAAGCCCTGAGAGCCATGGGGGCCGAGGTCCGGGTTGGTGAGGACTACGTGGAGGTGGGGAGGGGCGACCCGCTTGAGGGTGCGGAGCTCGACCTGAGCGACTCACCCGACCTAGTGCCCGCGCTGGCGGCGGCCGCGGCCCACGCTAGGGGGGTCACGGTGATGAGGGGGCTGAGGCACCTCGCGTTCAAGGAATCCAACAGGTTAGTCTCCGTGACCGAGGCCCTTAGGAGGGTGGGTGTCAGGGCTCGGGCATCCGCCGACAGCATAGTCATCGAGGGGGGAGGCGTCGCCGGCGGGAGGGCCTGGTCGCACAGGGACCACAGGATAGCTATGATGCTGGCCGTCACGGCCTCCGCTGCAGACGGCCCGGTCGAGATAGCTGGTTTTGAGAGAGTAAGTGATTCCTACCCCTCATTCCTCGACCACCTAAGGGCGCTTGGTGTGAGGGCGGAGGTGCTGCCTGAGTGATCGGTAGGCTGTTCAGGGTTTCCGTGTTCGGGGAGAGCCACGGTAAGGGTGTGGGCGCCCTAATAGAGGGGTGCCCGCCCGGGATCCCCCTAAGCGAGGAATACGTCGCGGAGGAGCTGGCGAGGCGCAGGCCCGGGGTCCCGCTCACATCGCCCAGGCGGGAGAGGGACAGGCCAGAGATCTTGGCCGGGGTCTTCAGGGGTAGGACGACGGGCGGGCCCATACTCATATTCGTCAGGAATAGGGACGTTGACTCCAGTTTCTATGAAGAGATAAGGGACAGGCCCCGCCCAGGCCACGCGGACTACGCGGCCAGGATCAAGTACTGGGGATTCAACGACTACAGGGGAGGGGGCCACAACTCCGGCAGGCTCACCGCAGGAGTCGTCGCCGCCGGTGCGGTGGCGAAGCGCTTCCTCAGCCTTTTCGGCATACGCGTCTATGCCTACGTGACCAGAATAGGCAACGTGAGTGCCGAAGTCGATCCTATCGATAGTGAGGAGTTCCGGGAGAGGATATACTCGAGCCCCGTCAGGTGCCCGGATCCCTCAGCGGCCAGGGAGATGGAGAAGGAACTGCGTAAGGCTATGAGCGAGGGCGACAGCCTCGGGGGCGTTGTCGCCGCCGTAGCCTTCAACCTGCCGGTAGGTCTCGGGGAGCCGCCCATGGACGGCCTCGACAGCGACTTGGCCAAGGCCCTCATCTCGATCCCCGGTGCCAAAGGGGTGGAGTTCGGGGAGGGGTTCAGGCTGGCCGGGATGCGTGGCAGTGAAGCAGTCGACCCATGGGTCATTAGGGACGGTGAGGTGGTGGCCGCCTCCAACAACATGGGGGGCGTGAACGGGGGGATAAGCAACGGGATGCCCCTAATCCTCCGGGTCGCGTTCAAGCCGACATCAACGATTAGGAGGGAGGTGCGGACCGTCGACCTGAGGGAGGGGAGGGAGACC
>WAOK01000057.1 GCA_015521325.1 Desulfurococcales archaeon
ACGAACACCTTCTCGACGTTCTCGAGGAACTCGCTGAGAAGCTTCTCCGGAAGCGGGTACGGAGTCGCTAGCTTGAGTATCCACGGCTTACCTACGGCGCCGAGCTTCCTCAGGGCGTCGCTGAGGTAGGCGTACCCGATGCCCGAAGCGACTATGCCGAGCTTGGTCTCGCCGGGTATGAGCTTGTTGAACGGGACCTCATTAACGAACTCCTTGATCTTCTCGAGCTGCTCCAGCTGCCAAGCGTGCTTCGCCGTCGGGCCCGCCTTGCCCTTGTACTTGAACGGGCCGTAGACGTTCCAGCGCCACGGGAGCTTCCAGTGTCTGTCGAAAGCTACCTTGTTCCTCTCCTTCCTTATCGGGCCGAACTCGACGTCGCCGCTCGAGTGATTTATCCTCGTGACAGTCCTGACGAATACGGGCATCTCGAACTTCTCGCTGTAGTCGAACCCGACCTTCACTAGGTCCTTGTTCTCCTGCTGGTCCATGGGCTCCAGGATGAGGGTGCCGACGGCTTTGGCCAAGTGCCTGGTGTCCTGCTCGGTGCTGGAGTAGAACGCCTCCGGGTCGTCGGCAGAGTAGATCACGAAACCGCCCCTGACACCGGTGTAGACGAGGGTGGCGAACATGTCCATTACCCAGTTCGTGCCGGCGTTCTTCATCGTCGCCATAGACCTGGCCCCAACGATCGCGGCGCCGGAGGCTACGTTGAACGCCACTGTCTCGTTGATTGACCACTCCACATGCATGCCGAAGTCCTTAGCTACCAGTGACAGGGTCTCAATTACCTCCGATGACGGCGTGCCTGGGTACCCAGCAACCACCTGCACACCGGCCTCTATCGCTCCCCTAGCAGCGGCCTCGTTGCCGAGGAGGATCGCCCTCCGCCCGGGCTCATCATAACCAACAACGTGCCTGGGCCTTGCCAAGACCCAACTCCTCGCTCTACTAGATAGGGAATGAACTTAATATCCAGAGTTAATATTACCCAATTAAAAGTTGCTTAGGCCCAGCCCAACGCATCGGCCACGATCGTGCTCGTACCTGCTCAACATCATCAAATAAGTTGCTTCAGTATCCGGACGTATGACTTCACAGAGTTCCAATTCAGGTAGAGGTGTGCCACGCTCAGCCCCGCCATCACGAAGCCAGCGTAAGTATGTAACATATCCGCCTTATCGGCGGGGAACCACACCACGAGCCTGTAGAGGTACTGGGTCGTCGAGAGATACATCACTATGCCAGTGAATATGACCAGCACTGCCGTCACCAGCATGCCGAAAGATACCGCCATCCTAGCTAGGGTAACGGCGGGGACCCTCCTCTTAGGTCTTGCCTTAGACCCCTTACCCATCCGGATCACCCCTTAGTTAATACGGTACCATTCGAGAGGACGACCTTCTCTGCCATGTACTTCCCGGCCCCCGTCACCTTACACACCACCGTAACGTAATCACCCGGGGAGAGTGAGGCGAGGACCTGCTCCTTCTCGAGGTAGGCCCCGGTTGAGGGGTCGTAGAACTCTCCGCGGAAGTAGATGATCTTGTCATCGATTATTAGTGTCCCACCGTAGGGGTCCACACTGACCACTGACCCGCTAACGTTAACGTAGACCTCGCTCTCCTCGGTCGATGTCTCCGTCAGCGCCGGGGTGGTCGTCACTGGCGTGAGCCCGCCTGGTGCGGAACCGACGTAGAAGTCAACGGTCACGACCTCCTTATCACCCTCTGGGCAGGTGCCGTAGTCGTAGACCACTGTCAGGGTGCCGTTCCCGTCCACCCTAACCGATAACTCCCTCACGTAGGTCTTCGCGTCAGCGAGCTTCCCGCCATCGTCACCGACGACCTCTATATCCCCTGATGCTTCATATGAGACGCTCCAGTCGTTGTAGGGACAGGGCTGTGCATGCTTGAAGAACACCTTAATCGTCACGTTAACCACGGAACCGGGCTCAGCCAGTACAGCACCCGGGTAGACCTCCAACCTATCAGAGCCCTGACAGGACACAGCCGAAGGTATCAGAACCTGAACACCTTCACCAACCTCAACAGGCACCCCCGTCTCTGTCTGCGGAGCCATCACAGTATCGAGTACCGGCACCCACACGGGCATTAGAGCCAGCAACACGGTCACCGCGGCCACGGCCACGAGTCCTGCCTTCAGCCCTCACCACCTCGGAGGATCGAGGTATTCCTCCTCAGATATTTAAATCTTGCGATTAAAGCTTGGGCGGGAATCAAGCCGATGATGAGCGGGCATGAACTAATCGGTGACGTGTTCAGCCTTGTCTGAGGCCCTCCTCGGTAGGGGTATCAGCGCGGGAACTTCCCTCATATAGGCTAAGTACTCCTCACCCCAGTAGCTCACGAGTTCTGCTTCCTCAAGCTTGATCAGGTAGTACCACGCTGGGAGAGTGGCAAGAAAGAGCACCGCCCCAACAGCGCTGTGCGCTATCATGGGTATAGATGCCTGATTCAGGATAAGCGACAGATAGAATGGGTGCCTGCAGTATCTGTACGGCTCATCCTTAAGTAGTCTCGGGAAGTCCTCTGGCTTCTCGTGCCTCTTAGGGAACATTGAGTGGATCCTCCAAGCCATGGCGGCGCTCAAAACAAAGAGAGCAGCCCCTACCCCCGCGAGAACAGCCCTCAGCACGGGTGGAGGGGCGGTGTCGTGCTGTCGAGGAATGACGCCATGGCTATTGCTGTGTATGAGGCGGGTATGAGGATCTTGCGGAACGTGCTCGAGCGCAAGCACCGATCCCTTAAGATACGGGTTCCGAACAAAAATAGCTGGGATCAGAGACCGAGGATCTCCTTTATGAGGGCAGCCCTAACGTACAGCCCGTTCTTCGCCTGCTGGAAGTACTTCGCCTGCGGGAGTGGGTCAACACTGGTGTCCAGTTCCCAGGTCCTCGGGAGTGGATGCATTATGATCGGTATGTTGTCGCCGAAGAGCTCCTTAAGGAGTGCTGCGTCGATTCTGTAGGAGCCCTTGAGGCTCTCGTACATGCTTGGGTCAGGCAGCCTCTCCTTCTGGAGCCTGGTGACGTATATGACATCAACCGGCTTACCTCTCAGCTCCCTGATGTCGTTGAGTAACTCGTACCTGACCTTCCCCTCAACGTTCTTGATGACCTCCTCCCTTATCTGGAGCGGCTCCGGTGCGACGTAGTAGATAGTGATGTCGTTGAACTTGCTGAGGAGGTAGCTGAGTGATGAGGGCGTCCTCCCGTATTTGAGGTCGCCCATGATGGCTATGTGGACCCCGTCCACCTTCCCTAGCTCCCTGCTTATTGTGTAGACGTCGAGGAGTGCCTGGGTGGGGTGCTCGTTATAGCCGTCTCCAGCGTTTATTATGGGGGCCTTGACCCAGGGGGCCACCTCGGCGGGGAACCCTGGCTTCTTCTGTCTTATGACTATGATGTCAGGGTCGTAGCCGTCGAGTATCCTTATAGTGTCGTAGTCGGTCTCCCCCTTAGCTAGGGAGGAGACACTGGCTAGGAAATCAACCACCGTTCCCCCGAGTCTCGCCATAGCCATCTGGAAGCTTATCTTCGTCCTGGTGCTGGGCTCGAAGAACGCCGTTATCATGACCTTGTTCCTCGCTATGTCGAGGGAACCGAATGCCTCGAAGGCCTGCTTCAGCTCGTCCGCGACCTTGTAGAGGTGCTCGACCTCCTCCCTCGTTAGTTCTAGGGCCGAGATTATGTCCTTGCCCTTGAGTGAGGGCATGTTTCCACCGATCTGATCGGTTACGTTAGTAAATTAATCTGATCTCATTCGAAGAATCTTTATGTATCGGATCGAAACACGGACTTAGGCATGGAAGATGGTGCTGGGCTTCGACCCGAGGAAGAGGAGGGAGTTCATACTGCGTGGGCCGATCATTAAGATGGCTTTAGTGCTGGCCGCCCCCTTCATGATACAGAACATCGTCAACATATCCTACAACATAGTCGATGCGTTCTGGCTCAACATGCTCGGCACGAAGTTCTTCGCTGCCGTAAGGGGTGTATGGCCTCTCATATTCTTCTTCAACTCATTCGGGATCGGGCTAATCTCAGCGGGCATGGCGTTCATATCCCAGCACGTCGGCGCAGGGAACTGGGAGGAGGCAAACAAGAACGCTGGCAAGCTCATGGGCTTCGCCCTCACCTTCTCCCTGGGGGTCTCGGCTCTGGGCATACTCACGACACCGGCCATACTCGCGTTCATGGGGATACCCGAGGAGATCTATCCCCTGGCGGTGACCTACATCCGGGTCATATTTGCGGGCTTCATCTTCACGATCTTGGGCATGGTCTTCTACCTAGCGATGTCTGGCGTAGGCGACACGGTGACGCCCATGATCCTCGGCGTCATAGCGTCGATCACGAACATGATCCTAGACCCCATCCTAATCTTCGGGTGGTTCGGGTTCCCCAGGCTCGAGGTGCTTGGCGCTGCCGTGGCAACGGTCTCCGCCAGGGCCGTACCCTCGCTCGTCGGCGCGGCCCTCCTCTTCAGAGGTTTCCGCTCCATAAAGATAAGGCCGAGGGATCTCGTATTCGATGTCCCGTGGCTCAAGAGACTCCTTAAGGTCGGGCTACCGCTCGCGGCCAACATGTCCTCTTCGGCCCTCGGCTTCAACTTTCTCATGGCGATTGTATACAGGCTCGGCACGGTCGCGGTGGCGGCCTACGGCCTAGCCATAACCGTCGTCGACTTAGTCACAGCGTTTATCTGGGGGTTCAGGGACGCTATAGCCATAATGGTCGGGCAGAACCTGGGGGCGGAGCTCTACGACAGGGCAGAGGAGATCGTTAGGAAGGTTACCGCCATAATACTCCTGGGCACCACGGCGGGCACGGCTGTCCTGATGCTCTTCGGGGAATTCCTCGTCAGGTTCTTCACGAAAGACCCGGCAGTGATTGCTGAGACAACGAACTTCGTGACCCTATTCTCTCCGTCCCTCCCTTACTTGGCCCTCTTCTTCATAGGTATGGCCGTTGCGAGGGGCTCGGGCCACTCTCTCTTCATGATGATCGCTGGCATAGTTAGGTTATGGGGTATTAGGGTGCTCCTCTCCTTCTACCTCGCGCTCGTGCTCGGGATGGGCACGACCGGTGTGTGGCTAGCTATGAGCCTCGGGAACATAGTGGCTGGGGCGATGGCCATGGCTTGGATACTGAGCGGTTCATGGAAGAGGAAAATTATCGAGGCACCACCCACACCACCGATCGAGAAGGAGATACCGGAGCCAGTTGCGGCGGATAATGACTGAGGCCCTTAATCATCAAAAAGTTAAGTATTCGCCAGGGCAAAGAACTCGGTGCGGGGGATGGCAGCGATCTCTGTGAGGGATCTGGTGAAGACGTACTACACCGCCGAACGGAGGGGCTTCATAAAGAGGAGGAAGGTACCGGTGAGGGCACTTAGGGGAGTTACCTTCGAGGTGAGGAAGGGCGAGGTCTTCGGCCTCCTCGGCCCTAACGGGGCCGGCAAGACTACGACAATAAAGATCATAACGACCCTCCTCCTGCCGGATTCGGGCCATGTCGAGGTGCTGGGGATAGATGTCATACGTGACCCAGTCAGGGCTAGGGAGGTCATGGGAGTGACGCTCTCCGTTGAGAGGGGTTTCTTCTGGAAACTCACCGGTAGGGAGAACCTGAAGTACTTCGGCATACTGAGAGGGTTGAGAGGCAAGGAATTAGAGGAGAGAATAGATAGGGTGCTAGAGCTCACCGGCCTGAGGGAGCTGGGAGGGGAGCACAAGCTCTTCGAAGAGTACTCCCTCGGCATGAAGGCCAGGCTAGCGCTAGCGAGGGCAATGCTCCACGACCCACCCCTCCTCATACTCGACGAGCCCACCCTCGGCCTAGACCCGCACTCAGCAAGGACCATCAGATCCCTCCTGGTTAGGCTAGCCAGGGAGGAGGGGAAGACTGTGCTGATAACGACACACAACATGTTCGAAGCTGACTTGATGTGTGATAGGGTAGCCATAATTAACAAGGGCGTCATAGTCGCTGTCGGAACGCCGGCGGAGCTGAAGGCCAGGATAGCTGGGAGGCTCGGGATGGAGTTCCTGGTGAGGGCCCCGCCAGACGTGGATGTGAGGTCGATCGTGCAGAAGGCCCTGGGGACGGCAGAGGTATCGGTTGAGCCCACTCAAGAAGGGCTGAGGGTTAGGCTCGTAATAAGGCCTGAAGAGGAGGAGAAGGCGCTGGAGAGGGTCACGGAGGCGCTGGCAGTCGTCGGGGGCAGGGTGAGGCAGGTGAGGGTTCAGGAGCCGACCCTCGAGGACGTCTTCATAGCCCTGACCGGGGGTGGGGGCGTTGAGGCCGTCGCTAGCTGATATCCTCCGCGCTGGCTTCTTCTCGACACTCATGTGGCTGAAGAACAACCGCTGGATGTTCTTCATGATGTTCATCTGGCCCTACCTGCTAGCGGGCGGCATGCTCCTCATAGGCACCGCCTTCGGCTCCCTCGAGACGTTCTCCCAGAACGTCGGCGTAGCGAACCCGGTCGTGTACATGATAGCAGCCTCCGGGGTCGTGATGTCCTCATTAATAATAGTGGATAGTGTCGCTAACTTCGTCGTCTACGCTAGGTGGGTCGGCACCCTCCCATACCTGCTCCTCACACCCGCGAGCTACCCACTCCTCCTGCTCCTCCTCCCCCTGCCTGAAGCGTTCATGGGCTCGATGTCAGGCCTGCTCGCAGCCCTTCCTGGGGCAGTCATTATAGAGGGCCTGATGGGGGCGGCCAGGATAGGGCTCATACTCCTTTTCGTATACCTCGGCATGCTCCCCCTCGTAGGCCTCTCAGTCGTCATAGCCTCGGCGACACTGATCGTCAAGACCGACGAGAACATCGCCTCCTTCCTCACCCCGCTCATGACCCTGGTCTCGGGCGTCTTCTACCCCGTAGCCATACTTCCCCCAGTCCTTCAGGCCCTGGCGAAGGCCATACCGGTGACCTACGTCGTGCAGGCGGCGAAGTTCGCGGCCTCATTCACCACGCCCGAGGCCGCCCCCTTCCTCGTGGCGGCGGGCTCCCTCACGGCCCTTGCGCTGGGCTATAACGGGGCGGCAGCGATCTTCATCAGGGGGATCGAGAGAGCAGTGAAGAAATCGGGGGCGGTGTGATATGTTAGCTGTGAGGAAGTTCCTCATCATTGTGTGGATGCACGTGCTCCGCATGTGGAGGCTGAAGACGGGCTACGTCAACACGGTAGTGAATACCTCGATATGGCTCTTCATATTCGCCCTCAGCGTCTTCGCCTTCACACCTGCGGAGAGGGTTCCGGAGATCGCGCCGTATGTCTTCT
>WAOK01000058.1 GCA_015521325.1 Desulfurococcales archaeon
AACCCTATCTTTAATTACCCCATCACCCACTAACTAACGGGCTCCTAGCACCCAGCGCCCAGGCGGCCGCCGTAGCGCAGTTCGGTAGCGCGCGGGGCTGTGGACCCCGAGGTCCCGGGTTCAAGTCCCGGCGGCGGCCCCACAACCCCTCCTGCTCTCTTAACTCCTCGAGCGGGTTAACTACCTCATCAGCTACAACCTTGACTGGGCATAAGAGCGACCTAGAAGAGATCCTAGAGGTTAACTGTTAACATGATGTTTGACTCTCTAACCTATAAGTTGAGAACAGTCATTAAGGTCTGTACCAATTTGGCGGAGGGATAGGGAGTGTCTATAAGGCTGGCCGACGTGGAGGTGTACGTGCCGGATACGAGCGCTATACTGAACGGTGTGATGAGAAGGTTAGTCGTAGACGGGCGTATATCCGGGCGCATTGTCGTGCCTAAGCAGCTGATAGCGTGGTTTGAGGCCCTAGCCAACCGTGGGAGGAGCATAGGTTACGTTGGGCTTGAGGAGCTGAAGCTCCTGAGGGAGTTCTGCGACGCCAGGGGCGTTGAGTTCGTGGTTGGTGACTTACCTGTTAGGGGGGTGCCGGAGAACATAGACTCTGAGCTCCGTAACTACGCGTACGAGATGAGCGCGGTGCTCGTGACCTCATCAAAGATCCAGAGGCTCGCTGCTGAGTCCATGGGTGTTAGGGTGCTCTTCGAGAGACCCTCCGTCACGAGGCTTTCTCTCCTCGAGAAATACTTTGACGAGAGGACAATGAGCGTCCACCTCAAGGAGGGGGCCCCGCCAATGGCTAAGAAAGGGTGGCCCGGGCACTGGTACCTGGAGCCCATCAGTGACGAGCCCCTCACCAGGGAGGAGGTGGAGATGATCGCTGAGGAGGTGATAGAGGCTGCTAGGAACACACCGGACGCCGTGGTTGAAGTTGACAGGCCCGGCTCAACAATAGTTCAGTTCGGTGACTACAGGGTCGTAATAACGAGGCCCCCAATGAGCGATGGATGGGAGATAACTGCTGTGAGGCCTCTGGCGAAGCCCTCGCTAGAGGATTACAGGCTCCCGGAGAAGCTCATGAAGAGGCTTGAGTCGAAGGCCGAGGGAATACTCATCGCGGGCGCGCCGGGAATGGGGAAGACCACGTTCGCCCAGGCACTGGCCGAGTACTATATGAGGAAAGGGAAGATCGTTAAGACCATCGAGTCGCCGAGGGACATGAGGCTCCCGCCCGAGATAACTCAGTACTCCAAGGTATACGCCGACCCCGACGAACTACACGACATACTCCTCCTCAGCAGGCCCGACTACACAGTCTTCGACGAGATGAGGACTGACTCCGATTTCAGGCTCTACATAGACCTAAGACTCGCCGGGATAGGCATGATAGGGGTCGTGCACGCCACCGCACCCATTGACGCAGTGCAGAGGTTCCTCAGGAGGGTTGACTTGGGTGTCATACCCTCAATAATAGATACAGTGATCTTCATCGACGAGGGCGCAGTCAAGAAGGTGTATGAGGTAGCGATAACCGTTAAATTACCCACCGGCCTGAGGGAGGCGGAGCTCGCTCGCCCGGTTGTTGAGGTCAGGGACTTCCTCACGGGCAGGCTCGAGTACGAGATATACACGTTTGGTGAGCAGACAGTCGTTGTGAGGGTGAGTGGGCTAGGTGTTTCGTGGCTGGAGACCAAGCTCAAGAAGGTGCTCTACGCCATAGTGCCGACGGCTGAGATAAGGATTGAGGGCATGAACGTCTACATTACCGTGCCGAAGGAGGACGTGAGGTCAGTTAAGAGGCTCAGGAGGAGGCTGAAGCGCATAGAGAAAGAGTACGGTATAAACATCGACTTGAGGTTGGTGTAATGATCGATGAGCACAGAAGACTCGTCGCCGAGTGGGTAGAGAAACTCAAACACACTTACACAGAGAACCTGAGCGCTCTCGCCAGAACACGGCCCGTGTTTAAGATCTCTTCCGACAACCTAACGTACTACGTCGTCAGGGGGAGGAGGGGTTACTATGTCGTGCTCCCCGGCCTCTACTGCTCGTGCAAGGAGTTCGAGATAAATGTCTTGATGCGGAGGAGCAGGGGCGCATGCTATCACCTAGCACTTGTTGACGAGGCCATTAGGCAGGGCAGGGTTAAGGAACTGGGGCTCGGGCTTGAGGATGCTGTCGCCGTGCTTATCGAGGTACTCGAGACAGGTGACTCCATACTCCTGCGTAGGGCTACCTCGGGCGTGGATAAGGTGAGTATTGATTAATTTCTGAATCCCCTACTCATAGTAGGTGCTGCGAATGGGTAGGAGGTCTAGGAAGAGGTATAGGAGGCCTATAGTGAGGCGCGTGCGGCCTCTGCCGAAGGTCTTCAGGTGCCCGGCATGCGGTCATAACACGCTCCACATAACTATGAAGGAGTACGTGGACGAAGAGGGCTACACGAAGAAGAGGGCAGAGATAAGGTGCACTAATCCCGAGTGCGGGCTCAGGGCTTACATGGAGGACCTACCTCCCATATATGAGCCAGTCGACGTTTATGCCAAGTTCATCGACGCATACGAGGAGGGAACCATAGAGGTCGAGTTCCAGCCCATGGTTACTGAGGAGGGCGAGGGAGAGGGTGAGTGAGTTAATGGGGAGAGTAGCCGAGTACCTCCTCTCTATGAAGGAGTCCGGTCAAAAGATCCACATGTCACTCATAGACCCCGAGAAGGTTGAGTCAAGCGAGCAGCTCCTGCGACTAGCTGAGGAACTAAAGGGAGCGGGCACCGACGTATTCCTCGTGGGAGGCTCCGTAGGCGTTTCGGAGGGCCTCGTCGATGATGTTATAAAGACGCTTAAGGCGGTGGGTCTGCCCGTCATCCTCTTCCCTGGGAACGTGAGCGGCGTCTCCAGGTACGCCGACGCCATACTCTTTATGTCACTGCTCAACAGCGACGACCCATACTTCATAATAGGCGCTCATGTGATTGCTGCACCAGTAATTAGGAGGTACGGCATAGAGCCCCTGCCTACTGCATACATAATAGTGGGCTATGGCGGCGCTGCCGGGTTCATCGGTAGGGCGAGACCAATACCCTACGAGAAACCTGACCTAACCGCTGCACACGTACTGGCCGCGAACTACCTCGGCATGAGGTTCGCTTACCTAGAGGCGGGCTCGGGTGCACCGAGGAACGTCCCCCCAGAGCACATCAAATTATCTAAGCTCGTGAGCCCCGACACATTCCTAATAGTTGGTGGAGGTATAAGGGAGCCGGAGACAGCGAGAGAAGTTGCTGAGGCCGGTGCCGACGCCGTTGTTACGGGGACGATAATAGAGCGCAACCCAGAGAAGGCCAAGAGAATAATAAAGGCCGTTAAGACGTCTAAACCTTAAAACCCCGCACCTCAACAAGCTTATTGGCGGCGGTCGTCTAGCCTGGTCTAGGACGCCGGCCTCCCGAGCCGGTAATCCCGGGTTCAAATCCCGGCCGCCGCACCAACCCCTTCTGTATCAAGT
>WAOK01000059.1 GCA_015521325.1 Desulfurococcales archaeon
GGCAGTGGGAGGAGCAGGAGAGGCTTGCCGAGGGAATAGCTAGGCTAAGAGATAAGGGAATAATAATCATAACACCGTGGAGGGCTAGGCAAGTAATAAAGACAGCGCAGGGCACGTGAGCCCGAGCGGGGCCGGGATCATCGCCCGCACCCGGCGGCCTCACCCGGCTGTCGCGGGCATACCAGTGATACTTGTCCCTTTGAAAGAAAATAATTTGTTCTCTCTGCGAGCAAAAGCAATGATGCCTGTTAGCGTCTCCCCTTGAGTTGCTGATCTGTGGGACTTGTTGGTGTATGAGTGCCTCATAAAACACTTAGTGCTTCTTTAACACTTAATGAAGACCTGACCGACTTTAGGAGTTCGTTTCTTGTATCTCTTTTCTCTTACCATTACTTGCTTGCACTAATTTACTAGCATTGCTTAATCAGTAGCTGTAAAATTCTAGCCCTTGCCTCTTTCCATTAATTTTTATTATGCGTGTAGTGTGGCGAAAAAGGGCTTGTTTCCGGCTCCTGCTAATGTAGGTTTTATTTCTTCTTAATCTTGGATGACGGGTATGCTGTCTCAGGTCTCCTCAGTGCTAGTAGCAGGATATCAATGATGGGCTTGGACGATGACAGAGTATTTACTGCTGCGTCCACGTTAGATGGAATGGGAAGCACCATCTTAGAGCTTATACCCTCAAGCGATTTCTTTAATGCCGCTAGGCTGGACGCACTACCTTGTCCACCGTATCTTGCCCATAGATAAGCATATGCCACAGACACTCTCGCTTTTTTCATCGGGTTCATGCCTGCACTTTTCAAGTAGTCTTGCGCCATGTATCCAATGAAGGAAAGCTTTTGGAGTATATTCTTATGATCTTCGAGATTCGCTAAATTGTTGCTAATCGTTAATGGGCACAGTAATTCCTTTAATACCTCGAAAGGCCAGTCGACAGCCGCGTCTCTCCACGCGTTGAACACGGTCACAGGTATTACGTTAATTATCTTTTCTATTACCTGACCGTCCCAACAACTCACCCTCACGGATCTGGGTTCGTTCGTAGCCATTGCTACGGCTGAGCGGACTTTCTTGGCGTCCTCTAGCCTTTCTATAGCGTCCGAGTATATGTCAAGGATTGGTGTGTGGGAATCATCAATTATGATGCTTGCCGACGCTGTCACTGGTTGAAGTACGTCAGCTATCTTCTTAAGAACTTCTGCGGTCATGAACGATACGGCGCCCACGCTACCATATATTGTGATATCGTCTCCTCCACCATAGAGGGGTATTGCGTCAAAGTTTCTGCCAACCTTATCCAGCTCTATCGCATACTTACTTGCGATGGCGTATACAGCGCCTGAAACGACGGTGTTGGCTAGGTCGGAGGCCGTAGAGGCCCTTGATGGAGACACGGAAGTGAGTACTGTCATCACGTCCCCGAACATGTCTAGGTCTATCTTGCTCAGGGCGATCACGCCGTAGCGGTCAAGGCTCAGATGACTAATTCCCCCATCGGACTCATTGACCTCCACCGGGTGGTAGGTGTTAAGCCATCGAAACCCGAACCCAATATCGATGGTGCCCCCTACTTTCTTGCTGACTTTTTCGAGCTCCTTATTTGTTTTGGGATCAGGTACGAAGCTTTCCGTGTTATTAATTAAGCTGACTCTGACGAGTATATGGCGATTACCTGCATCCTCGCTGAGGACTTCTCTCGTAGCATCGGCCACGTGCTCGAGCACGGTTCCGAGAATACCCCATAAGGGGGCCTCCTCTTCCGAGAAAACGTTCCGGGGTGCCGGGGTTACGCTTGATATTATTATGTGCAGCGCGCCTGCGGATTCCAGGGGGATTAGTGAGGTGCTCAGTTTCACGTTTGTTGCTATGACGGGGATGTAATAAAGGGCTTCAGACGTGCTTTTCCCTTTTTCGGAAAGTTTTTCCCTTAGGATGTCAATGAGTTCCTCTATAGATTCTTTATCGGGTCTTACACGCTTCTCTCTGTCTTTGTAAGCATATAAAGAGATCACTGCGATGGCATTCCTTAGTGAGGTGCCGGCCACGAGGCTTAGGTTCGTCGCGAAGCTTATTACATCTCCCTCGGCGAGCTTGTCAACCGCTATCTGCGTTATGTAACTGAGGTTATTTTTGTCAACGAATAGTTTTTTATTATTCTTTAGTATTGGTTCCTTTGTTAAGGCATCATATGCCTCAGGTATGTAATTGATCACGCCCCCAGTCGACGGTGCCTTGGCCGGTATCTTCGAGAGTTTTTCGGTTGCTAGCCTCTGTCTCAGTGTTTGGGCTATGTAGGCGTAGCCTCCGCTACTTGCTGCCGATGAGAGGAAGGACCTTATGTCGTCGCTGAAGCATTCAGAAACAGCAATCGTGAAATCAAGCACACCCCCTAATTCCTTGCTTAGTTCAGCCGCTACATCTCTCAGCAAGTCCAGTCTTTCTTTAAGGTCCGGGACGCATGGGACGACAAGAACTAATGAGCCTCCCTCAGATATGATTACGTTAGCCTCTGTCAGGCCACCCATCAATTCTAAGGCGTATCTCGCAAGCGATTCCAGTGCTATCTCTACTATGAAGCTCCTGCCCCTCATTAGCCTGGATGCGGCGGCCGCCTTAGTCGATGAGTATATGAAGGCCTGTATGTTGTTCGCGTCTATCGAGAGTAGGGCTATCTTCTCATCATCTCCGCTTGCCGCCATTGCTGAGGAGTAGGCCGCCACTAGTTTGCTGTGGGAGTACAGGCTTATGTCCGGTACTATGGCTCCGTAGACGGCTGAGGGCACTAGGAGTGTGGCGGCCTTCATCACATTAAGTACCGTGTCCGTGAGCCCCCTCGGTATTCTTGTGGCTGAGTTAATTGTGTACCACTTAGATGCGTTCGTTAGGTGATTAAGGATTAGCCTCACTATGCCGCTATATGAGCTCTTCTGCATTGCCTCGCAGAGGGTCATTGCCCGAAGATCGCCTACGAGGAGATTCGGTGTCACCTCCCTCACTGGGATCCACAGCTTCTCTTCGCTAAGTTCCTTGATTAGCTCCGATATTTTATTGAATGCGTTATCAATGTCTCCCTTACCTAGGTATGACATAATCTCCTCGAACAGCTTCCTCACGTTCTCAAGACCTCTCTCTGCATCCCATGCACCACCGCAGGCCAGGTCACTTCCTGTCCCTGATTGGTAACCCGATCTCTTGATGATCCATAGCGGAGATAGGAGAGGAGCGGTGTGGTGGCTATAGACTAAGCCACACCTTTGAGTGAGGCCTACTCCATCGTTTATTCTCTTCTCTAGATCGCTGAGGCGATCCTTGAGCAAAGGATACTTCTCCTCGAAGCCTCGTTCCGCTGCCGACATGATGTCGGCTCTCTTGATAAGTTCCTCTATACGGTTCCTCACATCCTTTGGTGGGGAGAGATTGATGAGCTTCTCTATTAATATGCGTGATAGTTCATCGTGCCCTATGCGTGTTAATTCCCTGCAATCGAGGCACTTACCATAAGCCGATTCAAGTAATCTCACGATCCTCTCAACTTCCTTGAAAGAGGTCCGCGCTTGCTTGCCATCGCAACTCATTGCTCGACGGATGAGCCTCTTAATGGGCTTACCTACGTCGTGGAGGAGGGCGTAGAAGGCTATTGAGGAGGGATCTATTTTGACAGGCATATCTCGCACCACCCCGTACCGATTAAGCCCTTAGGTGATTTGGTTAGTTTGAGGGTAAGTGAGTCCCATACTTTACCTGTCTTTTCTCTCATGTAGCTCAAGATTTCTTTGTACTTGTCAGGCCACCTCTCTTTGATAAGGAGCAGCACCGTCTTTGCTTGGTGGCCGGTCATGTACCCTATCCTTCCAATTGTGCAGTTACTTCCGTTATCGCAGTATTTTCTCTTCCACGCAATTAGGAGGCTCGCGTAGTGGCTTAGCTCGTCCACATCTCTTACCCGATCCAGCTCGTCCTCAAGGACCTTGCACCCGAACATCTTGAGGGAGTCAGTTATGCTGATGCCGTAGATCTCACTGAGTCTCTCAACTATTCTGTCGTAGTGACGCGGTGCTATGGCCCGCGGGACCGAGGTTATTGAGATGTCGAAAGTGAGTGTGCCCGAAACGAGGGCCTCAACTACTGATGAGGCTATCTTTGTTAGGTTCCTTCCTATCTTCTCGTATACACCGAACTCGACTATCCTTAGTTTGGTGTCTTCAGAGCGTCTTGGTGGTGAGATAAGCACTTCTTGCATGATGTCTATGAAGCCGCCTGCCCTCCCGCTCCGGGGTGCCCTAAAGACTAGCCCCTCTAAACCTATAGCGGCGTTCTTTGGCTCCGTATATAGGTTTATACCGGAGTTCACATATTTCTTGAACTTATCGTCCGGTAGCGCCATGAGCTTGTTGAACATTATTGCTGTTCTTATGTATCCTTTAAGCGATGAAGCCGGTATTATTTCTGGGTTAGAGAGCATTATTCTCTTTATATCACCCTGGAGGTTTACCGAGGACTCCACTATCCTGCGGCATATTCTTGCTTGTTGCCGTGGATCCTTCAGCATGGATTCTACCACGCTGAGATCAGGTGTGCCTTTGCTGACGATTTTCTTGATAATGCTTGGGTCCAGGGACTCATAATCAATAACACAGATTTTTCCGCCAGGTAAGGCGAAGGTGTCCAGCCTGATCACAGATTCCTTGCCAGACCAAACGTGGGTAGGGGTCAGCGGCGTTACTCTGGCGATTACTCTCTCATGGAAGATATTCGTTGGAGTATTCATATCTAGTCACCTTAGGTGCATTTTTGAGTAATTGTGATTGGGTTGAAGACAATGAATGGTTCATCGAGTTTGACGCCGGGAGTATGCGGTAGAGGCACCTTTATAGTTCTTGCGCAGGGTTTTCTCCTCATTTTTACGATGCAGCCGGTTCTAGCTACTCTCATCACCGGTAGATCATACTCTGCGTAGGTCGGGCCCGCCTTTCCTTCAAAGAAAGCCAGCCTACAAAGGCTTAACTCAACAGTATTGCTTGCCTTATCAATCGGGTAAGACCCCAGCAGATAAGCTAACACTCCACATGAACTACAGCGATTCTCTAGGGTGTTGAGGTCTTCTTGGTGTATGGTAGCGTCTTCAACTAGCTCGAACCGCCCCCACCCCCGGCTTCTGTAAGCACCTATCCCTAGCTCGCCCAGTATCTTAAGCAACTCTGCTATAGTAGCTAGCTCGCTTTTCTCCCCTTGTACAGCGATCCACGCAGCGCCCTTCATGAAATATCCCCTTAATTGGTAAACATCAGCCGACCCCGTGACTCTGTCAATTCTATTCCTGTAATGCCGTACCGCAACTATTTTCGTAACCTCATCAAACACCGACATCTTATCAGATAGGGTCACGACGCCCGCTCCTTTCTTATCTTTGAGGCCCGGTCTATGTATAGCCGCCACTCTTTGGCCATCACAGAACAGCCATACATCATCTCCCTGTGACCTGATGTACGGAACTCCGCCGCTTCCAACGCAATCATTTATGGCTGAGAGAAGCGCCGGTATCTCTTCGAGCGGCATATATGTGTGGCCCACCCCGATTTTCTTCGTCAGCACAGGAATGAAGGGGAAGGGTACAAGGAGCCTCACCACCCCGCCTTGCCTGCCTGCTGGCAGTATAGATGATGCCCTCACCTCTCCATTAGAGATCGCTTTGGCAAGTCCCGGGATGCCTAGTGAGTAAGATAGGCTAGCCAGAGCCCTTAGGACTGTTGTGTGGTCTATTAGCGGCGAGGGCGTTCTCCACCCTACGTGGTAAGGTGACAGGAACCTCAGTACCATTACCTTAGTCGGCATAGTTCACCACATTCTGGCTCAGTCTGGTGACCCGAATAGCTCTTTAATGATCTTATCCGCTAGCTCAGTAATTGCTTCATCAGTGAGGTCATCGACTCTATTGTAAGTACCCAGCTCTATTGATTCCAGACCAACTGCCTCCTTGCCCTTGCTAACCTTATGTAGCTTAATCCCTATCTTCTTGAACCTTATTCTTCCATAGCCCCTGCTCCCGCTAGCCCCTATGTATGTGTCCTCCAGAAGCTTTAGCCCGAGGGCTAAGGTGCTTAAGTATTTCTTGATGTGATCCTTATCTATATCAAATACTAGGACCTTCATCTTGCCTCCGAACTCGATGCCGGGCCTTATCCTAGCTATCTGCCTCGGGTCAGCGGCTGATGTAACCCTATCAATCCTGTTTTCGCTCTTCTCCTCAATGAAGTCTGCTATGCTCTCGAACTCATCTAAGTTTTGAGAAATGAACTCTTCGGTCGGTGTGAAGTCATCAACAAGCAATCTTGTAGGTGCTAGCTTCCTAAAGTATTTGAGCGCTTCCTCCATATTATTCCCGAGTTTTTCAGCTATTTGACTCAAGTTAGCAGCTGCCCACCCAAATAGGTCGTCGATCTCGCACCTATCCTCAATGTCCTTAAAGAATTCGTCAATATCACTGGCCATTGCCCGGATGCTTCTAACATGTTGCCATATCTTATTATCAGTTGAGAACAGCTTTTTGCCTAGGGCTAACTCCAAGAGCCCTCTCATCCTACCCTTTATGCTGGATCCAGGTATGAGCGGAACCTCCTTCTCTATTTCTTCCTTCCCTTTTTTCTCGCCCCCTTCACTGCTTTCGATATAATATTTCCTAATTGTTACCATGGGGTACTGATCAGCGCCGCCTATCCTGAATGTCTGGGCATGTATAGGCATCCTTATCAGGAGACCGGAAATGTTCTCAAACACGAGATCAATCTCAATGATCCCAAGGAGCTTCCTTGAGATTGGTTCGGAATCCACACTAATCACCTCTTCCTACCGAAATTATAAACTAGAACAGCCATGGAATCAAGCAACAGCCTACCCTGACTACAGAGACGCTTAATAACGTCTTTTCTACGGTCCTTCTTCACTTTGCTCTCAATCCCCTCTATCAGCGTCATTAGGAAGTTAGCGATACTACTTGATATCTGACCCCTAGATTCTTGATACTTTACCATGACCTTTGCTCTGGCTAAGCTGAGTAACAGATGATTAATATCGTGGCTAATATCCCCGGACATAGTAACGCATCTGTCCAGAGATGAGGCAATAATCTCGTGCAAGCGTCTGTATGCATGGATAGTGGTCGGCCCTACTAGAGAGTACCCGTCATGGGATCGTCTGTTAGCTGCCGAAATTATGATATCAACACATTCACTCGTCGTCTCGGGAGACGCGCTTCTCAACGCCTTCCGCAGACAGTCTAATACTCGGGTAACATAACTTCCCCTATAATAAGTCACTAAATACTCCCCATATACAAATAGCGTTATTGATTATATA